>NZ_PISD01000008.1 GCF_002835735.1 Cytobacillus horneckiae
TGTTTTTCTTTTTTTTATTTTCATTCGTCAAAAGAACAAACGCAGCGCTATCAAGCGTTTAATAGAAATACGGTATTAAATCTCTATGATATAATTAGAGAATTGGTTTTCCATGAATAAAAGAAATACTTAGTAAAATGAAGGGAGAGGTCAATGTTTAAGGAAAGTATAAGATTCCCATTAATATATTTTTTAGTATCAACTGTCTGGCATTTCATTTCTAATAAGGAGATAGCCTGGATAGAGAACATAATAATTTGCTTTATAATGTTCTTAATGATTATGTTTTTTCGTTGGGCAAACACACCCTTTGATTGGAAAAAGAATAATACTTAATGTTTAATATGTAAAAAGAGGCAATACTCCAATAGCGATATTGCATATATCTTATTGAACAAAAGTGATTTAGGCAAGTGGTGTATTTATTTTTAAAAATGAATTGTATGTTAACTCACGAGCTTTACCTATACATGTTATAAACTTGATTATTCACCGTTTATAGTACCGGCACTTTATATGGCATCAAAATTAGCGATAGGCAGCACTGGCTTTAATCATCTATACTCGCCTCAAATCAAGCGAAGGGGAAAAATATGATTTTTCACTTAAGAGGTTTGGCGAACTCTATAGACTATATTTTTAGCAAAGTCACATAAAGTCATTGCGCGCAGCAACTATAGAGGGTAGCTCTCTAGACAACCGTCCCGCATTTCGGTGTTCCGATTATCAAAGTTTTATAATATATTAGTACCTATATAGGAAATCATGCGAAAATCGGATAGAATAAGTAGTAAATTGATGGGACAAGGGGATTTTTTTATGGTTCAAACAGTGGAACAACAGATAGATCGTATCGAATTATTGCAAAGGGCGACTGCCTTGCATACTTTTTTTGTGAAGAATGGCGATAATCAGGCTGCTGAAAGGGCAAAGGATCTCGTTTTGAAATTGCGTGATTCAGAATTTTCGATCGCCTTTTGCGGCCATTTTTCTGCGGGGAAATCCAGTATGATTAATCAGATTGTCGGCGATGATTTATTGCCGTCCAGTCCTATTCCAACAAGCGCCAATCTTGTAAGAGTTAAAGCAGGGGATGATTATGCAAAGGTTTTCTTTAAAGAAGGAAGGCCAAAATTGTATCCGGCGCCATATGATTACGAACGGATAAAGAAATATAGTAAAGATGGCGACCAAATTCGAACAGTAGAAATTAGCCATTCTCATACAACATTGCCGTTAAATACTGTCATTATGGATACACCAGGCATTGATTCTACTGATGATGCTCACCGGATAGCGACGGAATCCGCTCTTCACCTTGCTGATCTCGTATTTTATGTGATGGATTATAACCATGTTCAATCAGAGTTAAACTTCCTTTTTACAAAGGAATTGACTGCTGCTGGGAAGAAGGTTTATTTGATCATTAACCAAATTGATAAACATCGTGATGACGAGTTAAGTTTTTCACAATTTACAGAGAGTGTTCGTGATTCATTTGCCTCTTGGGGAGTCAACCCAGAACGGATTTTTTACACTTCATTAAAACAGAAAGACCATCGTCATAATGAATTTTCTGCGTTGCAAACATTTATGCAAGAAATGATAAATAACAAGGAAGAGCTGCTGCCGCAGTCTGTTTATCATTCATTGAACAAACTGACAGAAGAGCATCATGTTTATTTGGAAGAACAGCAGGTGGAAAAAGCGGAAAAATACGAATCGATTGTGAGCGTTTTATCGGAGGATGAGCGCGCGCTCGTATTTGAAAATGTGAAAAACTTGCAATCCGAATTGCTGGAGATTAAGCGCCTCATCGATCAAACGGAAATTGGGTTGAATAATGATATTGATGAAATTTTAAAGAATGCTTATTTAATGCCTTTTCAAACGAGAGAACTTGCTGAAAGCTATTTGGCATCACGACAATCAGATTTCAAAATGGGTCTGTTTTTTGCTAAGGCAAAAACAGAACAAGAGAGACAATCCCGCCTCCAAAGTTTATATGAGGATTTTACTGAAAAGGTACAATCCCAGATTGTATGGCATATGAAGGAATTATTCCTAAATAAGTTTAAGGAACATGAAATACATGATCCTGCTCTCATTGCGTCTGCGCAAAATTTGGAAATAAAAGTAGATTCTAAAGTGTTGTCTGACACAGTTAAAGATGGGGCTAGACTTTCTGGTGATTATGTCCTGCAATATACAAATGATGTGTCGGAAGCGGTTAAGAGAATAACGAAAACGACCTTAGCTCCTTTAAAAGAAAAGTTTATGTCCATTTTAAAAGATAAGAAAAAAACGGAGCAATTAAAAATTCAGCAGCAGCTTGAGAAACTTGAACAATATGCTGATGCAATAGTGAAGCTCAACGAACTAGCACAAAAACTTGAAAAATACAAAGTTGAATTACAGCAATTTTTAACAGGAAATTATCAGCATGATTTGTATAAGAGAGAAATGGAGCAGCTGCTTTTAGACACAGCGGAAGAAGTAGATATCGTTCGTCAAGGGGAAGAAGAGACAATTGAACAAACCACAAATGTAATCAGCGATGACACAATAGAGGAAGCCGCAGCTGCCGGAGGAGTGAATGAAGAAACAACAGCTCACTTAATTAGCAAATTAAGATTCACTTCAAAATCAATTAGTGGTATTCCAGGCTTTAAAAAGATTTCTGAGGAGCTGATTGAGAAGGCAGATAGACTGGAGAATCGTCAATTTACTGTTGCCTTATTTGGTGCTTTCAGTGCGGGTAAATCATCGTTTGCTAATGCATTAATTGGGGAGAAGCTATTACCTGTGTCTCCCAATCCTACAACCGCTGCAATAAATAAAATAATGCCAGTAACTGATAATAATCAGCATGGAACTGTGCGCGTCTATGTGAAGGAATCCGCTGTTATGTTTGCAGATCTTAATCGCTCCTTGAGCGTTTTTAACAAGCAGGCTGCAAGCTTTGATGAAGCGAAGGCGAAAATAAAAAGCATTCTTGAGGGCAAACACGATTTTGATGCAAATGAAAAAACGCACTATGCCTTTTTAGCAGCGTTTTCTAGAGGCTATGATGATTTTAAGGATACGCTCGGTACAGTGATTGTAACAGACCTCAAGCAATTCACAGACTATGTTGCCAAAGAGGAAAAGTCATGCTTTGTTGAGATGATTGAAGTGTACTATGATTGTGCGTTAACTAGAAAAGGCATCACTCTTGTTGACACGCCGGGTGCAGATTCAATCAATGCCCGCCATACTGGTGTTGCGTTTGATTATATTAAAAATTCAGATGCGATTTTATTTGTCACCTATTATAATCATGCTTTTTCAAAAGCAGATCGTGAATTTTTAATCCAGTTAGGTCGTGTGAAAGATTCATTCGAGCTCGATAAAATGTTTTTTGTCGTAAATGCGATTGATTTAGCAAATAATGATGATGAAAAAAACGACGTATTACAATATGTGAATGAACAGTTAATTCAATATGGTATAAGAAAGCCCAGCTTATTCGGACTGTCAAGTTTACAAGCGCTCCAGGAAAAATTGGGCAAGGCAAGCGGACAATCGGGCATTCAAGCATTTGAAAACAGCTTCTATTCCTTTATTAATCAAGACTTAATGTCTATATCTGTATCTGCTGCTGAGCTTGAATGGCAGCGTGTGCTTTCTCAGCTGCAAGCCTTTATTATCTCTTCTCAAGAAAGCAAAGAAGAAAAAGAAGCGAAAAGAAGACAGTTATTATTAGAGCAAGATGAAGTGAAGCAATTAATCCAGAAAGATGATGTGAATTTACTTGTTCAAAGCCTTCATCAAGAAGCGGATGAACTCGTTTTTTACATTAAACAGCGTGTGTTTTTACGTTTTGGCGATTTTCTTAAAGAAGCCTTCAACCCTGCACAGCTGAAAGATGATGGCAGAGATTTAAAGAAAGCATTGCAAGTGGCATTAAATGACTTTTTACAAAGCTTTGGCTTTGATTTTGCACAAGAGCTGCGGGCAACGACGCTGCGTCTTGAGGTTTATATTGGCAAACAACAGCAGCAGGCCTATGAGCGATTAACGAATATTGTGCAAGAAGTCAACCGTCAGATTACTTTTAGCAACCACGAGGTTATCCAAGTGGATGTGCTTGAATTTGAGACAGCATTTATCAACGAAAATAGAGCAAATTTCAAAAAAGCCATGTCTTTCTTCAAAAATCCGAAAGCATTTTTTGAGAAAAACGAAAGAAGATTGCTGGCTGAGGAGCTCGAAAAAGCGCTACAGCAGCCTGCTGATGATTATTTGCAAAAAGCCAATATCCTTTTAAAGGATTACTATGAAAGCATGCTGAAACAAGAACATGAAAGATTAATCGCCTCATTCGTCCAGCAATTGGATGAATATTATGAAGGAATGACAGCTGCATTAACGGCTGACTTCCCAATTGAAACGATTATTTCATTAGAAGAACGCTTGAAAGCTTACTAAATAATGGAAGGAGTGTACAGAATGGATACGGATCGTTTCCATGTATGTGCAACCTGTGTAAACTTCCTAGCGGTAAAAAAAGAAAATCGCATGTTTTATTTTTGTGATCGGTTAGGCTATGAAACAAAGCCGAACTATAAGTTTAATTGCTGGACACCGAAAGAACATGTGAAAAATTTGATGCGTAAACGGATGGAGGAGGACATTGATGAAGAATCTAGTTGATGCCGCATGGGTGAAGGAACATATTGAAGAAATTAGAGTAGTTGATTGCCGCTTTAATTTGGCAAATCGTGCAGAAGGGCAAGAAAAGTATAGGCAAGACCATATTCCCGGCGCCGTGTATTTTCATCTTGAAGAGGATTTGTCAGGCACAGTCTCAATACATGGTGGCCGTCATCCCCTTCCATCTGTCGAGCAGCTAACTGCCTCACTACAGAAGGCTGGAATTTCCAATGGTACAACCATTGTGGTATATGACGGCGGAGAAGCTTCATTTGCCTCACGTTTTTGGTGGCTATTAAAATATGTAGGACATGAGAAAGTGTATGTTTTAGATGGGGGCTATAAAGAATGGCTAAAACACGGTTATCCAGTTGACGATATCATCCCTGCATATGATGAATCGAATTATCAGGTACAAGTTGTAAATGATATTTGTGCATCATATGAGGAAGTAAAAGAAGTCTCCTCAAACGAAACAGCTGAAGCTATTTTAATTGATTCCAGAGAAGAGCAGCGATACAAGGGGATCAATGAACCCATCGATAAAAAAGCGGGCCATATTCCTGGTGCGGTGAATAAAGTATGGACAGACGCCCTTTCTGAAGGGCGGTTTAAATCAGGAGAAGAGCAATCTAATAGATTTTCCGAATATGATAAAAATACCCCTTTGATCGTGTACTGCGGTTCAGGTGTGACCGCTTCTCCAAATTTTTTGGCATTAAAGGAAGCGGGCTTTAAAAACGTAAAACTTTATCCGGGAAGCTTCAGCGATTGGATCTCTTACGGTGACAATCCGGTTGGGACAAAAAAATAAAAAAAACTTAGGCTAAAGATAGTCTAATTAATACTTCATTCGATGTGTGGAGCGTACTTAGTCGAAGAAAAGTATTTTATTGCTAATTGTACAATTTTTTGAAGTGCGTCTCTATAAAAGTGGGGGCGCATTTCTTATTTAATTTACGACAGTATGACCCTTACCTCAAAGTTTAGAGGAAACGAAGAAGCAAAGGTGGAGGCTAACTGTCCGTAAAAGCCCGATTGGTTCAACTAACAATCAGTGAAAACCCCCACTGATTGAAGTTTCACTTTATCCTTATGGCTGTCTAAAGCTATAAAGGAAACATTAACCATAGTTGAGCAATTTGTTTAAGGACTAAGTCTACATCTAGCGGAGTCAGGCGAAGCGAGCTCCTCCACTAGGGCAAAAAAGTTCAGCTGACTACGACACAACAAGCAGTTTATTCTAAAATTATCTAGAAAAAGATCTGTGATATAATTTGAGCAATAATAGAATTGGATGAACAGGCGGGGATACATATGAAATTGGAGCGATTGATTTCTATCATCTACAAGCTGCTGAATCACGAAGTTTTGTCTGCCTCCATGCTGGCTGAAGAGTTTCAAGTTTCCCCAAGAACCATCTATCGGGATATCGAAGTGATTTGTGCTGCGGGATTTCCGGTCGTATCGTACCAGGGAACTAATGGCGGATATAGCATGATGGAAGGGTATAAAATGGATAAAAGCCTGCTTGGTTCTTACGATATCAATTCCTTGATTACTGTTCTTAGAAGCCTATCCACTGTCTTTAAAGACGAGCGTGCACAGGGGACCATTGAAAGACTGCAGGCTATTGGTCCGGAGCATCACGTCACGAGTCTGTCTGTGGATTTGGAAACCCGAAGCACGGAGCCAGAAGCGCTTCGTTATTTACGCACAGCCATTAGTGAGCGAAATATCGTCCGCTTTGATTATATCAATGCAAAGAATGAGCGGTCGATCCGTGAAATGGAACCGCTGAGACTTCATTTTAAATATCGTAATTGGTACATTTATGGGTTATGCCGAACACGGCGAGAATATCGGGAGTTCCGGTTGTCTCGGCTGCTGAATTTGTTCGTTACACAGGATACTTTTCAACCACATCAAGAGGTACCGTTAGAAGAGGTTGCCTTATCATGGAAAGATCAGACGGAGGATGTAGTGATTCGGGTAAGGACGGAGGCTTTGGCGGAAGCGATGGATCAATTTCACCTAGTTGAAAAGCAATTTCATGCTGATGGAAGTATGACGATGCGAATTCCTGTTTATAAGCCATTGGAAGCCCGGTGGCTCTGGTCCATTCTGCTAAGCTTTGGAAGTGGGGCCGAAGTTCTGGAGCCCCTACCACTCCGTGTAATCATCAAAGATCAACTTCAAAATGCGCTCAAACTTTATGAAGATGTATGACAGACTGTTGTCATATATCTTTTTTTATTATAAATATAGGAACAAAATCATAAAGTCAAAAGGAGAAGATACGAATGAAGAATTATCCAGTAGAAATGTATAACTACCACATATGGGCCAACCAAACGATACTAGGGAGAATGAAGGAACTTCCGTCCTCTGTGCTAAGCCAAGAAGTGAACAGTTCATTTCCTACTATCGCCCATGCCCTTAGTCATATCTATGCAGTTGATAAGATGTGGTATCTTGTTTTAATAGGCACTGAAATGCCAGAGGCGCTGAAAGCATGCATACCGCTGAATGAACGCATCATGAATACTGTCGATGAATACGACCATATCTTTACCCAATTATCCGAACAATACAGAGAATGGTTCCGAAGCAAGGCCGATTTGGAGCAAACCATTTTGCTTGATAACCCATTCACCGGAATTCGTGAAACACGCTTTTCGGAAATTGTAATGCATCTAGTTAATCACGGGACCTATCACAGAGGCAATGTTTCTACAATGTTGCGTCAGTTGGGCCGAGCATCCATCATGAATGACTATTCTCTTTTTTGGTATCAGGAATGTGATGAATCCATTTAATGCCTGATGCTAAAAGAGGATGAGGCAATGAAATAATCAGTGCAGTTTTCTGTCCTACGGAAGAGAGAGCCTCGATTTAATGAAATAAGGTCATCAGTATTATCTAATGCATCAGTTTGGAATTCGAGATATAGCCTTGGTTATGCACAGGATTTTGCTTTAAATTATTTGATTTTAATAGGTCGATATTTCTAAGAACAGAGAAATCGACCTTTCTATTGATTGTTCATTTTTGGTAAAGTTTATACGCGAACTAAGGTGCTTTTTTTATCATGTATCCTTGCTCATATATTAAATATTGACATAGATTTATATTCATCGTTAGAAAGGAGATGGATTATTATCAATGGAAATTGAAAATCTTATTCGGGTAAAATCGAAAGCCGATTTGAGGACTCGGCTTCATAGAAATGGTAGAAATAAGAAATATTGTTGGGTGGTAGTTAGTGTAACGCCAATTCCTGATACTCTGCTGTATTTGGACGCGGTTGAAGAAGCTTTGTGCTTTGGCTGGATTGATGGGAAACTATCTGAAACCAAACTGGCGCGAGAGACTGTCTCCTAGAAGTTTATGACAGACGAAGGAAGGAGAGTACTTCCTGAAATGGATCATAATTCTTTTAAAATAGATAGGGTTATAGAGCAAAGGCTAAAAATGGACAGGGAAGTATATGAGAATTTTTTGGCTTTTCCAGCTCTTTATAAAAGAGTGCGGATTGATACGATACAAAGCAATAAAAATCAGCAACTATTATTTAATAGCAGACTAGACAAATTTATCGCAAATACTAAGAAAAATAAAATATTCGGCCAATGGAATGATGATGGACGCCTGTTAGATTATTAAGATGCACCGGATGGAGTAAGTGAGGAATTGTTTGTTAAGTTTAATGCTATATGGGTGATAGTTGCCGCACCGATTGGCAGAATAATTACTCATTAGTATAAAGAAATTTGCCCCCCTTCCTCATCATTCACAATTTAAGGGGAGGGGCATCTTATATTTTCATATTCTCAAACTAGCTGGAAAAATAAGGTTGCCGTCTTCATTTAACGAGTGCTTTTCTCATGACTGTGATAACGTCCTTTTGGTATTACTAAAGGAGATTGCGAAATGGGATCTTCTATCACAGTGCAATCAAGCCCAAAAACTTCCTTAACTAGTTTGCTTGTAATTACTTTGGACGGGTTTCCTTCAGCAATGAGCTTTCCTTTTCGGAGTGCAAAAATATGATCTGCGTATCGTGCGGACAAATTTATATCATGAAGAACCATGACAATGGTCGTTCCGTATTTTCGATTAAGGTCTGTCAGCAAGTCTAGTATTTCAACCTGATAGGCAATATCTAGAAATGTGGTCGGTTCATCCAGAAATAATATGTCTGTTTGCTGCGTCAGTGCCATTGCAATCCAGACGCGCTGTCTTTGTCCGCCGGAAAGCTCATCAATATTTCGATTAGCAAGGTCTGTGATATCCATGATTTCCATTGCTTCGGCAACAGCCTCATAATCTTTTTTCGTCCAACTGCTGAACAAGGATTGATGCGGATACCTTCCTCGTCCGACTAAGTCAGTGACTGTAATGCCTTCAGGAACAAGCGGTGACTGAGGGAGAATCCCTAAAACTCGCGCTAGCTTTTTTGGTGGAATTTTGTCAATTGCTTTCCCATCTAAAATAACATTTCCTGATTGTGGCTTAATTAATCTTGCCATCGTTTTGAGCAATGTGGACTTTCCGCATGCGTTTGCCCCAATAATCACGTTCATTCGATTACTAGGAATTTCAACGTTTATACTATGGAGAATCGTTTTATTATCGTATCCGGCTACAATTTCTTCGGTTTGGAACTTATGTGTTGGTTTCATTATAAACTACCCTTTCGATTCATGCGGATAAGTAAGTAGAGCAAATATGGCGCCCCAAGCAAGCCAGTAATGATGCCGACTGGATATCTAACTTCAAAAGCAAATTGCCCAATTAAATCTGCTGCTAAAACTAAATTTACACCAACAAGACCAGCGGGAATAACGTTTGAATAACCAACTCCAACTAATCGTTTTGCGATCGGTCCCGAAAGGAAAGCCACAAATGCGATTGGGCCAGTGGCGGAGGTTGCAATAGCAACCATAAAGACTGAACTTAATATTAGTAATAATCTAGTCAAGCTTGTATTCAGTCCTAGTGAGGTGGCAGATTGTTCTCCTAGCTCCAATATACTTAAGTGTTTTCCTAGCACAATTACAATCGGGGCACAGAGCAACACCGTAATGATCATTGGCAGGAGAGCTGGCATTTGAGCTCCATTAAGGCTACCGCTAAGCCATCTGAGTGCGGTAGGAATATCTTCTTGTGCACCTACCATCAGCAGATAGGAAATCATGGCGCTAAGCATCGCTTGTATACCAATCCCAACGAGAATTAAACGCCCGACAGAAAACGATTTACCTTTCGAGAAGACAAAAATAAGTACGGCTGTAATAAGTCCAGCAATTACCGATGCAATAGAAACGGCCATATTGCTTGTATGCAAAATGAGAATACAAAACAGAGCTGCAACACTTGAACCCGCGGTGATCCCGAGTATATCAGGGTTTGCTAGCGGGTTGCGCAGCATCGTTTGAAACGTATTACCAGCAATCCCAAACGCCAGGCCAGCAAACAGACCTGCAACCAATCTAGGTAACCGTATTGTGTTCACCGCAAAAGACACGCCATTAAGTGATTCTCCCATCAGTGACCTCATCACATCTTGAACGGGGTAAATTGTGCTTCCCAGCATTAGCATTGCGAAACTAAGTATGCAGGCAAGTACCACCAGCAAAGCATTAACAATCATCCATCGACGACGCCTTTGACGTCTGCCATCTTTAATTACTGAAACTAAATTAGTATTATTCATAATGAACGCACTTTCATTTTTATTGCTAGTACTATTAATAAAGGAGCCCCTATAAACGCTGTCACAACACCGGCTTCGAGCTCACCGGGGCTGCCAATCAGCCTGCCGCTAACATCGGATATCGTCAATATGATGGCGCCTGAAATAGCTGACATCGGGATGACAAAGCGAAGATCGGGACCAAGTATGAGCCGTATCACGTGAGTGGCTAATAGCCCAACAAAAGCAATTGGACCCGCCAGTGCAGTTGCAGCTCCGCATAATATAACACCTGCAAAAGCCGCAACAATCCTTAGAATCCCAGTACGAACTCCCTGTCCTGTAGCTACATCATCACCTAATGCCAAAGCATTGAGAGCCGAGGCTGACATAATCGCCAACACGATACCAATGACTAGAAACGGGAGGAAGGTGAGAATGGCATTCCAGTTGGCCGAGCCGACACTGCCCACTTGCCAAAATCTGAATTGATCCATAACGTAGGAACGCGATAGCATAATGGCGCTGACTAATGAGGAAAGAGCTGCGCTTGTGGCTGCTCCGGCTAAAACAAGCTTAAGAGGCGTAGCACCAGCACGCCCCATAGATCCAATTCCGTAAACAAAAATTGCCGTAAGCATCGCTCCTACAATTGCTAACCATATATAATGAGAGGCTGTGCTGATGTTCAAAAACGCAATGCCGCATACTACAAACAATGCCGCACCTGTATTTACACCTAATATACTTGGATCAGCAATGGGGTTTCTGGTGACTGACTGCATAAGCGCTCCAGAAATACCAAGGGCAGCACCGCAAAATAAACTAAAAACGGTTCTTGGAATCCGTTCGCGGACTACACTCGCTCCGTATGATTCAATTTCTGGGTGAAACAAACCGGCTATTAGTTCATCCCATACGACTAATCGAGATCCTAAGGCCAAGGAGGCCAGCATGCATATGCAAAGTAAAACTAAAGAAATAACTAGTACTTTAGTAAAATGCTTTGGCAAATACATGCTTTGCTTTTTGGGCTTTTTAAAAACATTATTCATCAATTTTATCAATTGCATTTGCGATTAATTCAACGTACTCATCAATAGTATAAGAGATTGCAAGTGGATTAGGTGTTCCAGCAGCTGCTAGAGTTGAATTATTGCCTATGAAAACGACAGAACCTCTTTCAATGGCCTTAATTTGACCGAGACGTGAATCCGCTTTAACTGCTTCATATAAACTATCGTCCCCATACCCAATGATTATATCTGCATCGCTGAGCACATCAGCGTTCTCTGCACTTAATTGTAATGAGTAATCAGTATCATTTTCTATCATGTCTGTAATGATTTCAGGGTAATCCATCCCTAATTCTTTTAGAAAAGAAACACGAGGATCAGCAGGTGTATAAAGATGCAGGCCAGACATATCAGTCGCTGAGAAATTCACCCATGCTACTTTTTTGCCTTGCATTTCAGGGTGTTTTTCTGTTTGTTCTTTAATTAGGCTCTCTGTATCTTTAATGAGCTGTTCGCCATCTGCTTTCATGCCCATTCCTGTTGCATTAAGCATCACTTGCTCGCGCCATGAAGTTGTCCAAGGTGAGGTTGGATAAGCTACAACCGGTGCGATTTGGCTTAGAATATCATAGTCTTCCTTTGTTATTCCGGAATAAGAGGCAAGAATTACATCAGGATTGCTGTCTGAGATGGCTTCAAAGTCAAGTCCGTCCGTATCTTGAAACACATTAGGTTTGTCTACACCAAGCTCCTCCAGCTTCTGAGCTGTCCAAGGCAAAAGCCCACTATCATCCTCCACTCCAAAGTTCGCAGCAGAGAAACCTACCGGTACTACACCTAAAGCAAGTACAACATCGTGGTTTGCCCATTGAACGGTAGCTACTCGCTCCGGTTTTTCCTCAATGACCGTTTCGCCAAAAGCATGCTCAATCACAATGGGATATTCGGAGTCTGCTTCTTTAGAAGCAGAAGTCTCTTTCTCTTTCGATTCAGCATCATTTGATGTCGATAACTGGTTTGAACAACCAATTAGTGCAAACATGGCAGTTGAAACAAGTAAAAATAGAAATAAAATCGTCCTCTTTGTATTCATGTTCGTATCCTTTCTTATCTTTATATGATGTGTTTGATATCGTGCTTATGTAGTTAATAACGATAATCATTCTCAATAATTGTATAGCTTCTATGGATTTTTTGTCAATATTTTTTGAATTCTTCCCTTGCTGAATATGTTGCATAGTATAGCCCCGATTTGAGCTATTACATGGTATTATATTGTAAAAAAGTGATTATTAGGCTTTGGTATAAAGGGGGATATGATGTTTTGGCTTAATTTCTTATTATATGTATTGCTAGTTTTTATCTTCATATCATTTGTTAAAACAACTTTAAGCAAAATATTTAATATTGAGAGAGAGAAAAGAAGTTTTTTCTCATATAACCATATAAACCAGTCGCACAAAAAAAACAGCCACCCTTTTTGCTGTACTAGATTATTCAATACGTGCACTATTTGAATGGAAATATTCTCAAAATCCTAAACAATCTATTTTAACAATTAGTGAAATGCTTATATTAATAACTGTTATAGCAATAGTTATTCGATTAGACTTATTAAACATCGTATCTCAGTAGCTGTACATCTCGCATAATTTCAAACTATTAGAGTTAAGATTGTTAGATGATGGAAGCAATAACTGTGTTTATAGCCTAATCTAATTGAAATGAGATGGACTTAAAAATGGAATCTGTAAGAGGATATATTTACGATTTTATAAAAATTAATCAGCATTAAAAAATACTAATAAATATTGAAGCTCGAGGGGATACAATGTTTTGAAGAAGAAAAAGAAAAAATATTCAACTAGAAAAAGTCTGAGTTATTATACTATGATGTTTTTATACCGGAATAAGAGCTTGGTACATCAGGAGCTTTTATTTTTGTAGCACTCATAGGGGAGTAAATAGCACCAAACAAATAACCCGTTATTAGTGTATATTACCTTCTATACAAATGCCGCTTTACTATAAGGTTCATTCATGCAAATTATAAAGTCAAACAGGAAATGTAGTACTTGAATAGGATCAAACAAAGTAAAGTAGAGCTGTGAATATGTTAAAAATAAAGGCATTTCTTCTTTATGAAGAAGTGCCTTATTATTAAATAGTCCTTACAAATTTTATAAAATATAACTCTTCTATATATTTTACACAACAGAAGTTTAAGTTTGTGAGGCCACCTTCATTCCATGGGGTAAGATCTATGACTGGTTTGTATTTTGGATAACTCAAGCACTAACAAAGGTGTTCCTCTATTTTTCTAAAATTACTTTCAGCCCATTTTGAATAAGATTAGATTGAATGTGTGTCTCGCTTGTATGAGCCAATTGTTTTGATAGCTTTGATTTTAGAGGTATTAATTGTTGTTTTACTGCAATCTCTAATAGCTCTAATTGTACTAGCCATTCATCAGGGAACTCATTTAAAATGCGGTCAGTTAATAGTTCAATCTCATGAATAGAAGGCATTTTTTGATTAAGGATAGTCCTCACATCAGCGTATATTTGTTCTAAGGAATTTAATGGTGGAGCTTCTACAGTTTCTACTTCTTCAAGCGTTGCTTCTCCATGAAAATTAGCAAAGTCAGCTACGGTTGGACGAGCTGATAATACCTTTGTTCCTACAATTAAATCGTATGTTCCCCAACTGGTATCAAATAATATTTGTTCATTATACTTTACAAGACATTCTTCTAGCGTAATTAGAACAACCTTGTCGTGATTAAAGACAAAATCAGTAACATGGCCAGCTACTTCGATTCCACTTTCAAAAGTGAATTGAGCGATTTTATTGAATTCTATTCCTAACGCTTTTAATTCCTGTTCAGTTTTATTTTCTAATGAAAGGCCGCCTGTTAAATTTCCAATAGGTGCACTAAATCCATCATGATGAGTAGAAACACCATGTCCTACAATCTCATTGTTTTGAATAGAAAGTGCACTTGGCCCAGATGTTTTAACAAAAATCGCTTCTCCGTTGTCATCCTTCATGACCTCTGAAAAAACGCCAGATAACTGTATGCCAGAATCAAACTCTAAATGTGCTAGCTGACCAGATTGTATCGCTTTTTCAATACCTTCTGTTCCACCTTTTCTAAATGCCATCTTCTGACTAAATGCAGTTACGTCTTTAATCAATTGTTCAAAACTTTCAGCGACAAATAATTGATTTTGCATTGAAGTGACATCGTATTCTGTTGAAATCGCATCTTCAATCGTAAAACGCCGCTTTTTAACTTTATCAGATAAGCTATGCTTACTTTCTCCAACAGAAGATAGTAACCCTGCCCCGAAAATATTAGGATTGTTAACATCACCAATTAGTCCAAATTCGACTGTCCACCAAAAGATTCTAGAGATCAGTTCTGCTTCAGAAATGCCCGTTATTAGTTGCTGTGCTTTTTTCAATTTTTCCTTTGCTAATCTAATATCTTCTTCAGTTGAAGTATCTTTCTCCATCACAATAGATAATTCTCTTGTTGCTTCAAATATTTTATGTTCTTCTTTTGAAGCGAAGGCATTTGCTCCGATGTTTCCAATGATCTTTACAAACTCTGAGTACAATTCATCAAATAAAATAGGAGCATGGCCTGCAGCTTCGTGGATAATATCAGGTGCCGGTGTGTATTCAATATTCGTTTTCTTTCGAATATCGGTTGCTATTGGGAGGATTCCATGGGCTTGAAAGTCAAAAAATGCGGTTCCAGGAATAAGTCCATCAACTATGACAGCTGACCACCCAATACTACTTAACCTGTTCCTCATTTCTTCAACTTCAGGAATCGTATCAATATTAATCCCAGATGATGTTAATCCATCTGTAAATGCTTCATGTGCAACACCTTTAAGAAAATGATGATTCTGCCTCATAACATAACGCCAAACGGCGTGGTCTATTGGACTGTATAAATTGTAATGCTGCTCTGCAACAAATGGTCTCAGGTGTTGAGGTATAAAGGGTTCTTGAATGACTGTTTTCATATTACCTACTCCTTTTATAATTAAACGCTTTTAATCGATAAAGTAATTAGACGCGAAAAAACCTGCTAAATAAAATTATTTAGCAGGGACGAATTAATTTCGCGGTACCACCCTGTTTGTAAGTAAATGTACACTACTTACCACTCATTGAATAACGGTAAAACCGTCTAACTTAAAAAAGTTAGAAGCTCTGGAAACGTAATTCATGATATCTTTTGTACTAGCTCTCAGCACCACTAGCTCTCTTTAACAGGGAAGATGTCACTACTTCAAATCCTTCAAGGCATTTAATATTTTAATGTTCTTTACATCTTAAACGCTTTTAAGCATTAAAGTCAATCCGTTTTTTCTTTAGATTAGGAATGGTTTTTAAGGAACTGCATGCTCTGATGGCAAAAGCAGGAGGTTAAAGCTTCAAAGGACAGCTTGTTTTTTGCTGCTGAAACCTATTTTAATATTGGACTAAAGCAGCAATTAAGCTGAAGAAGGATATCAAACCATATTTGAGAATTAATTAAAATTGAGCTCACAGCCTTTTTGATGGTACGATTTTCCGTTAGTCAATTTTAAATTTAAAAAAGAATGATTGATTGCCTATAATTAATCGAAAATTTCATTAAAAAAAATTGTTAACCTGAATAAATGAGTTGATAACGTGATTGAAATAATTACCAATAAACTTGTAGTATCTTTTCTGCTAGTCCTTTATATGCAGTTCTAATTTGGACATACATCGAAAGTATGTTGTTGGGGAAAAGGTGGATGATACAGGATCCTATGGCCTCTAAGGCTGCAATAAATGATATAAAATCGTAGCAGCAATCAGTTGGTTATGGTCACCTTGTTCCACTTGATCTTTTTGTTTAATTAGATAGTTTTGAAAGAGGAAGTATTAACATCCTTTTATTTTTCTAACCTAAACAATTTGAAATGATTATGCAAATAATTGGATAATAAGGTAATTATTGATGGATAGGGATTGAATGATTGCACTTATGAACTATTTCAAAAGCCTCCCAATTGTGACGGATTACATAAGTTATTAGATATGAAATAAATTGATTACACATTGATATTACCTTACTTTACGTTTATTCAAATTCCTATTAGATGTCAAGTAACACTCTAGAGGAAAGTACTTAAGAGCATTTCTTTTAGACGAGAAATGCATTTTTTTTATTGTGATAAATGAGCATCATTTAGATGGAAATTTCAGAAGAGTTTTACAATATTATAGTTATATAGTTTTAATTTTAAAAAACTTAACACAAACATCCAATTTTTTTGTATAATAACTTTAAATTGAGTATAAATATTTAATTGATTTCTTTTTTAGTATAATATATACTACTAAATAACTGTAACGTATTGGTTATAATTAAGCCCCTTTTAATCAGTTTTTTGCTAAAAACTGAAACGTTAGAGTTTTTTTGTTTTGCTGAAATTTTCTAACAAAAAACTTTTACTAATCATAGAGGTTTAGCAAGATAATCGCATCTATGTATGTATTCTTCCACTAATGGATGAATGTAGCTATTTAGCTACATGCATAATTAGTTGAAGAAGGAAGATGCTAAAGAATGGAAGGGGGGAATTGTAACTATAATAGATTAAATTTTCTCACGATAGTACTTAGTGTTTTAAGTAATAATCTATTAATAATATAAGAATATAGCAATCTATGTTACATCGCTTAATCTTTTATAAGAACGGGGGACCCAATATTTACGGCGGAACTTTCCGCTTGGGGTGAATCCTTAAATGGAAGGGCTTACTGTTTCCCATAGCCCTAACCCGAAAGCTAACCTCGTCAGCGTTTAAGGAAACAAAAGAGTAAATGATATAGTGTGAATT
The DNA here is from genome assembly GCF_002835735.1 of Cytobacillus horneckiae. Lineage (GTDB taxonomy): Bacteria > Bacillota > Bacilli > Bacillales > Cytobacillaceae > Cytobacillus > Cytobacillus horneckiae. The sequence goes on from NZ_PISD01000008.1 coordinate 17,304, forward strand.
GACACAATCGGTGTCTTTTTTTTGGTCAATTCTCGTTTGTATTCAAATCATCTTTGTTTTCCTTGCCTAAGAACATATGTCTAACTTAAATGAAGGTAGGGTAATTGATGAAAAAATTTAAATTAAGTCTAGCTAATCAAATTTTTATTGGTCTAATTTTAGGTATTATAGTTGGCGGTATTTTCTACGGAAGTGAAACAGCACAAAGTGTGTTACAACCATTTGGTGATCTATTTATTCGTTTGATTAAAATGATTGTTGTGCCAATTGTACTCTCAACGATTATTGTTGCAATTGCTGGTGTGGGGGATTTGAAATCAGTTGGTAAGCTTGGTGGTAAATCATTAGCATATTTTATTGGTATGACAATGGTTGCAATCGTAGTTGGCCTCATTGCTGGTAATGTCATTCAGCCTGGTGCTGGTCTAAATATGGAAAGCCTGCAGCAAGATGATATTTCAAGCTATGTCCAAACAAATGAAGAGCAAGAAGGCAAGTCTATAGTGGATACAATGTTGCATATCGTACCTACAAATCCGGTACAAGCGATGGTTGAAGGCGATATGTTAGCGATCATTTTCTTTGCTGTTGTATTTGGTCTCGGAATTGCAGCAATTGGTGAGAAAGGAAAACCAGTACTGAGATTCTTCGACGGCATGGCAAAGGCTATGTTCTATGTCACAAACCTATTCATGAAATATGCACCAATTGGCGTGTTTGCATTAATTGGTGTAACAATCTCTAAGTACGGTTTTGCATCACTGATTCCTTTAGGTAAGTTAGCTCTTACTGTATATGGGTCAATGATATTTTTTGTTATTGTCATATTAGGTTTAATGGCTAAAATAGTTGGATTTAACATCTTTACATTATTAAAGATGATTAAAGAAGAGCTAATATTGGCATTTTCAACAGCGAGTTCGGAAACAGTGCTTCCAAGAATTATGGACAAAATGGAGAGAGCGGGAAGCCCGAAACACATTGCTTCCTTCGTTATCCCAACGGGTTATTCTTTTAACCTAGATGGGTCGGTTTTATATCAAGCAATTGCATCATTATTTATTGCACAAATGTTTGGTATTGAACTAAGCATCGGACAACAAATTACTTTAATGTTAGTTTTAATGGTTACATCTAAAGGAATGGCTGGCGTACCAGGCGTATCCTTTGTTGTATTACTAGCTACATTTAGTACGATTGGATTACCTGCTGAAGGGTTAGCGTTTATTGCTGGTATCGATCGTATTCTTGATATGGGTCGCACCGCAGTTAACGTGGTAGGGAACTCACTTGCAGCGATTGTTGTTGCTAAGTGGGAAGGTCAATTTAACCCACCATTAAAAGAAAACATTAAACAAGCTTCATAATAAAATTTTATAAACACTAACAAATCTGATGCATTCATTTTTGTTAGTGTTTTTTTTATCCAGATTAACAGGCAGTAAGCCCCCACTTCAAGTTTAGAGGAATCGAAGAAGCATGGGTGGTGGCTAACTGCCCGTAAAAGCCCGATTGGTTCAACTAACAATCAGTGGGGATGAAGGGAAACCAGAACGATTATAAAACTGAGATTGCTCTTTTCGCATTCGACAGGTTAGGTAGCAATAATCTAATATTTGTAAATAAAAATTCATTTTCAAATAACGAAAGCGTAACTTTGTATTTAGAAAACTATACTAATACCCAGATGTTGACTGGACACCGGAAAGTGTCATATAATTATGACACTAAATGGTGACTAATATATAAGAGGGGGGAAGGATTTTGAGCAATACTTACCAAGAGCGTGATGTTTATATAGCCATTGCAGATCCAACAAGACGTAAATTAATACGTTTGTTGGCAGATTCAGAGGAGTTACCCCTTTACGAACTAACTCCTCATTTTCAAATAGGGCGTACGGCTGTTTCTAAACACTTGGCTATTCTTAAGGAAGCTGATTTAGTAACTAACCGTAAAATAGGCAGAGAAACAAGGTATCGACTAAATGCAGCTCCCTTACAGGAAGTTAAAGATTGGTTATCATTTTATGAGAAGTTTTGGAATGAAAGAGCGATATTACTAAAGAATATATTGGAGGAATAAATAATGGCGGATTTATTATTAGATTTTCAATTTAAAAGTCCTATCAATAAGGTATGGAACGCCTTAACCCATTCAGATACTCTTGCACAATGGGTAATGGAAAATAACTTTAAACCAATCGTAGGATACAAATGTCAATTTCGAAATGAAGAAATAGGTTTAATTGTAAATAGTGAAGTATTGGTAGTTGACAAGCCTTATAAGTTATCTTATACGTGGGTAGGTGGCCCGATAAACACAATCGTCACATGGACATTAAAACAGGAGGGTGAAACAACCTACTTACATCTTGAACAATCAGGATTCGCAAAAGAAAATCAAGCGTTCAATGGTGCGAAATATGGCTGGTCAAGTATGGTAGATGAATTAAAAAAATTACTATAAGAACAGTTATACTTGATCAGCTTTGCATCGTAACATCCTAGATCCTATACTGAGCTGTTTATAGTGAAAGACTAATTTTTTTGTTTAAGAGGGAATAAATCAAGATGCCTTTTTACTGAAAGACGAAGCATGCTTTCTAAGTGGGATATTGAAAATGATAAATATTCATGTGGCAGAATATATTTGGAAAATATTTGCCTGTCAGCTGATTGATAAAAGTAAAGAGGTGTGTTCCAAAATGACAAATAGTAGATTGAATCCTAAGGTGGATGAATTTTTAAGTGAAACTAAAAAGTGGAAGGAAGAATTTGAGAACTTGAGAAATATCGTTCTTGAATGTGAGCTGACTGAAGAATTTAAGTGGATGCATCCTTGTTACACGTTTGAGAAAAAAAACATAGTTTTAATACATGGATTTAAAGAATACTGTGCACTACTGTTTCATAAAGGTGAATGGTTAAAGGACCCCAATGGAATTCTAATCCAACAAACGGAGAATGTGCAGGCGGCACGCCAGATTCGGTTCACCAATGTTCAAGAAATAGTTGAACTGGAACCCATCTTGAAAGCCTATATATATGAAGCCATTGAAGTTGAAAAAGCTGGTTTGGAAGTGAAAAAAAAGCATAAAGAAATGATCATTCCGGAAGAACTTCAAAATAAATTCGAAGAAATCCCTGCCTTGAAAACAGCTTTTGAAGCACTGACGCCGGGACGGCAAAGAGCTTACATTCTTTATTTTTCTCAACCGAAACAATCTAAAACTCGAGACTCAAGAATTGAAAAATATATGCAGAAAATTCTCGCTGGAAAGGGATTAAATGATTGCACTTGTGGACTATCTCAAAAGCTGCCCAACTGTGACGGATCGCATAAGTTATTAGATAAGAAAACAAATTAATCAATCTTTAAGTCATCCTTTGCGTTCATTCGACCTCCTGTAAGATGTAAGGCGATACTCTTAATTGGAAAAATAAAAAGTGATTGTTAATGTATAATCAGCCTATCGTATAACAGTCTTACGCATTACGAATTAAGAAAAGAGAAATACTGCATACAAAAGCATGCTCTTTGGCTTTTTGCTGAAGGGTACACTTTTCTATTACTAACGGGGGACATGCATAAAAAAACAGAAGCTCCTTTTCTTCAGATTATCGCTGGCGTTTCTTCATTACGAAGGAACGCTTTTTTTTATGTCATAAACAGTGTCAGGTGACCGCCATTATTATAGAGTTAAAACCGTCAAAGTGTACAATAAGAATCACTAGTATATTTACTAGTTAGTGTGTAGCTTATTATATTAGCGGTGCTCCTTTATTATCAGGAAATGAGGCTGCTAAATTATTTAACGGTATTTATTATAGTAGAATAAAAAAGAGTAAAATGACTGCTACGGATTTTAGTTGTAGGCTCTTAGTTTCTTGTTTTAGGAATAAGTTTAGTTGAACCAGTTGTAGCTCGATCACCTCTTAGCCTTTCGGAGAAAAAAAGATTGTGCTATTATTTAGGAGGTATCTCATTTAGGAGAAGCTTAATCAGAAGGTTCATAAATAAGGAGAAATGATATTTTTCTTTATAACAGTTTTACCTTCATAAATGTAGAAGATAGGCGAGGCGAAATTAAAATGTTAAATGATAAGGTAAGGATTGAAAGCGATTTCTTAGGATCAAAGGAAGTACCTTTAGATGCATATTACGGGGTCCAAACTTTACGTGCAGTCGAAAACTTTCCAATAACAGGCTATCGTATTCATGAAGATTTAATTAAAGCGTTGGCAATTGTTAAAAAAGCAGCTGCATTAGCCAATATGGATACTAAGAGATTGTATGAAGGACTTGGTAAGGTGATCATTCAGGCAGCAGACGAAGTGATTGCTGGCAAATGGCATGACCATTTTATCGTGGATCCAATCCAAGGTGGTGCAGGTACATCCATGAATATGAATGCAAACGAAGTCATTGCAAATCGCGCTTTAGAATTACTTGGGGAAAATAAAGGAGACTATGCTCTCCATTTAAGTCCAAATAGTCATGTGAACATGTCACAATCAACAAACGATGTTTTCCCGACTGCCATTCATATCGCCACACTTAATTTACTCGAAAAATTATTAAATACGATGCAAGATATGCTTGCAACTTTTAAGAAAAAAGCACAACAATTCGACCATGTCATTAAAATGGGTAGGACACATCTCCAAGATGCGGTTCCAATCCGTCTTGGTCAAGAGTTTGAAGCATATAGCCGTGTAATAGCGCGCGATATTAAACGGATACAACAATCTCGCCAGCATTTATATGAAATAAATATGGGCGCAACAGCTGTGGGAACAGGATTGAATGCAGACCCTCGTTATATTGAAAATGTCGTTAAGCATTTGGCGAATATTAGTGGTCTTCCACTCGTTGGGGCAGAGCATCTCGTTGATGCAACACAAAATACAGACGCTTATACAGAAGTCTCTGCTGCATTAAAAGTATGCATGATGAATATGTCTAAAATCGCGAATGACTTGCGTTTAATGGCATCGGGTCCTCGCGCAGGTCTTGCGGAAATTAGCTTGCCTGCTCGTCAGCCAGGCTCATCTATTATGCCAGGGAAAGTCAATCCAGTTATGCCTGAAATGATTAATCAAGTAGCATTCCAAGTCATTGGCAATGATCATACCATATGCCTTGCTTCTGAAGCGGGGCAGCTTGAACTAAATGTTATGGAGCCTGTCCTTGTGTTCAACTTGCTTCAATCAATCAGTATTATGAACAATGCCTTTCGTGCCTTTACAGACTATTGTCTGGCAGGGATTGAAGCTAACGAGGATCGTCTAAAAGATTATGTGGAAAATAGTGCAGGGATTATTACTGCAGTCAATCCGCATATTGGATATGAAGTGGCAGCACGTATCGCAAGGGAAGCGATTATGGAGGGGAAATCCGTACGTGAACTATGCCTGAAGTATGATGTATTAACCGAAGAAGAACTGGACCTTATTTTAAATCCTTATGAAATGACAAATCCTGGTATCTCAGGAGTGTCTCTATTTGACCGGGATTAAATAAGTTTTATCGTAGATTAACGGGCAGTAAGCCTGTATCTAAAAGTTTAGAGGAATCGAAGAAATTTTGGCGGGGGGATAATTGCCCGTAAAAGCCCGCACGTAGCTTAATGATAAAAATTTCTTTTGGAGTCATACTTATATATTTGCTCCTAAAGTTAAAATATCTTATAGAAGTTAATTATAAAGTATTCTCTCCGCTAAGTTTAATGTGTAGACAGTATGGTTACAGAAGAATTATATCTATCTGATAGAGCTGCAGGCAACTGCAGTTCTTTTATGTTAACGTTAGTATTCTTTGTCAGCTTACGCATGTATTTGAATTGAATCAATTTTTTTATTATTCGTCTTTATGGGAGGAGTGAGATAATAGGATACTCTTAAAAGGACTAGAACGAGGGTTCTTCCTTTTTTAGAGTAGCTTAAATGATAAGTGAACGAAAAAACTTATGAAATAACGTTCATTAGTTCATGGTTTTGGTGAAGTGAGACTATTGATTAGAGTTTAGCACCATGCAAATGTGCATTTTTTATGCAGTTTATTCAACATTGACAAGGGTAGGATATAATTGTAGACCAAAAACAAGGAGGATATATTATGGAAAAACAACAATCTTTAGAACAGTGTATCAAATCTTGTTTAGAATGTATGGAGGCATGTAATATTTGCTATGATAGTTGTTTAAAGGAAGAAGACTTAAAAATGATGGTATCTTGTATCCGCTTGGATAGGGAATGTGCAGATATTTGTGCCCTCGCAGTAAAATCTATGCAATCCAATAGTCCATTTGTTAATCAAATTTGTATATTATGTGCTGAAATTTGCGAGGCTTGTGGAAATGAGTGTAAAAATCATCATCATGAACATTGTCAGAAATGTGCTGAAGCTTGCTTTAAATGCGCAGAAGAATGTCGTAAATTTGCTGCTTAATTAGGTGGATTTCATTATATATATTTAGCAAAAACAGACTGCTTTGACTGTTTAAGCTGTAAACACCCCCCATTATGAAATGGGGGGTGTTGGTTTGGTGGAAAAAGATTAAAGGGCATTTTTGCATCATTTCTCGATATTTGTTAACTATGATTATTAAGAGAAATGGATGGCAATGAAAGGAGGTAGCTGTTTTTATTTCTCAGTGAACCTTCAAAGTATTGTTTTATAGCCTGCTGCAACTCTCCATGTTATTTGTTCCTCGCATCAAAGGGGTGTTGCTTTTTTGTCAACTGACTTCGGTTTATCGTAACCAGTCACATCGGTAAGCTTCGAGTTGAACCAGAAATCGGCTATATGTAGGCGCTAACAAAAGAGGAATTCAGAGGATATCTCCTTGGATCATTCTGCTGTATATCAAAGGGTGAAAATATTAAAAGAATATGGTGGGATTTTCATCTGCATTGCGATTACTAACAAGGGAGGAACAAGAAAATGAAAAGAAATATATTGGCAGGAGCAGCCATGTTATTCATATTGACGGGCTGCACAAATTCCGTAAAAGAACAACAATCAGAAGGAGAAACGATGGAGCATGGGGCCATGGAAGGTATGGAGGGGCACATGGACCATGATAATGTCACTCCTCTTCAAGCCTCCGAAGGAACTCAAGAGTTGGTCATTCCGCCTCTATTGGATAAACAGACTGACTCTGACTTCGAATATGAGGTAGTCGCACAAGAGGGCACGACGCAATTCTTTGATGGCTCCATAACCAAAACCTACGGATACAATGGCAATCTGTTGGGACCAACTGTACGGCTGAAGGAAGGGGAGACCGTCAAAGTAAAGGTCCGGAATGAGTTGAACGAACCAACGACTTTCCACTGGCACGGCCTTGAAGTACCGGGATCTGAAGATGGTGGTCCGCATGATGAAATCAAGCCAGGTGAAAGCAAGGTCGTTACCTTAAAGGCTAATCAACCTGCAGCAACACTATGGTACCATCCGCACGCGCATAAGAAGACCTCTGAACAAGTATTCAAAGGACTTGCTGGGATGCTCTATGTGGAAGGAGCGGATCAGGATTCTGCGGGCCTTCCGACAAGCTACGGATTGGATGACATACCACTCATTTTTCAGGACCGTATTTTTGATAAGAACCTTCAACTGAATTATGATGAACTGATGAATAGCGATGGAACCATCGGTGATGTGTCACTCGTAAATGGCACAGTCAATCCGAAACTGACAGTGACTCAACCGGTGATGCGTTTTCGAATCCTTAACGGTGCAAACGCACGAAATTATACTTTACGATTGAGCAATGGTGCCTCATTCACTCAAATTGCTTCGGATGGCGGGTTATTGGAAGAGCCAGTTAAAACGGATGAGATTACACTATCTGCTTCAGAACGTTCAGAAATCCTGATTGATTTCTCCGAAATGGATTCCAATGAGACTGTTGCTATAACCGATGAAGAAGGAACGATTCTGCTTCCATTTGATTTGGCTTTTGAGGGTGAAGCAACGAGAAAATCCGTTGAATCATGGACATCCGATGAACCCTTCCTGACGGAAAAGGAGAAAGACCTCCCAATCTCTAAACAGATTGAATTGTTTGGAATGATGGACATGGTCACAATCAATGGCAAGAAATTCGACCCTGAACGGATTGATTTGAGACAGAAGAAAGGCGTCCCGGAAGTATGGGAAATCTATAATAAACCCGATAATATGGGTGGGATGATTCATCCATTCCATATCCATGGCACTCAGTTCAAAATCATATCACGGGACGGAAAGGAACCGGCACCGAATGAGCAAGGCCTGAAAGACAGTGTACTCATTGAACCGGGCGAACGTGTCAAACTGCTCGTCACCTTTCCTGAAGAAGGCACCTATATGTATCACTGTCATATTTTAGAACATGAAGATAACGGTATGATGGGGCAGGTAGAAGTTTACTAATTTTATCAAAAAAGACTTTACAGAGTGGACAGGCCGAATCCAATAAGACAGCTAACAGAGAGTAAGACCCCACCTCAAAGTTTAGAGGAATCGAAGAAGCTTAGGTGGGGGATAACCATATGCGAATACAGCTATGAATAGGGAACAATGGCTACAACTTGTTAGTCGTCTATGGAAAACGGAGTAGAATTGCCATCATGTATATGTAAATGTAATTACACTAATTAATAAAATTACCCGTCACAAGCAGAAAATGGAGAGCTTACAGCACAGTAAAATGATACTAATGGATATTGATTCGCTAGAAAAGCACCGAAGTAATTTTACTAAAGAGACAACTTAAAAAAATTCAAGTTAAAACAGTTAATAGATGGCGAGAAAAAACAATAGAATGTTATTTTGCCTCTGTGTTAATACTAGAAAAAACTTTTTATGGCATGAAGCCAAGGCTAAAGGTCCGTTGTAATCGGGTATACAAGTATTTTATCTATCAATCCCATTCATACATAACATGATAAACTATAACAGTAGATTTCGTTTTAGGGAGGATTGTATGACAAATCAGCATTGTCCTATTTGTGGTGAACAAAATCGTTGTATGGTAGATAATGAACATCCTTGCTGGTGTTTCGAAGTAGGTGGATTTCCAAAGGAACTATTAAATAAAGTACCTGAAGAAAGTAAAGGAAAACAGTGTATATGTAAAAAATGTCTAGAAGCTTTTAATGAAGGTCAGCCGCAGAGTAAATAATTTATTTACTCCTTTCTTTGTATGTTGGTTTTTGTTGAATTTTCTATCAATTCAGAGTTATTCTTTTGAGTTTAGAGAGTAAACTTGTAGAATAGAAGAGAGGAGTGATAAATGTGGTAGAAAAAATTGCAGGAAATAGCTTATTGGAATCTGTACCTTTTGGTAAAGGTGTGCTCTCTAGCAGAATTGTGATGGCACCAATGACACGAGGTTTTTCACCGGATGGAATACCTGGTGAAAATGTTGCTGAATATTACCGCAAAAGAGCAGAGAATGGTGTTGGTCTGATTATAACAGAGGGGACGGCGATTAATCACCCAGCAGCCGTAGCACACCCTGATATTCCACATTTTTACGGTGAGAAAGCATTAAAGGCATGGTCTAAAGTGGTTAATGATGTCCATCAAGCAGGAGGTAAAATCATTCCGCAATTATGGCATGTGGGGGCAGCGCGAAAAGCTGGCAGTGCTCCAAATGTTGACTCACCCCCTGTAAGTCCTTCAGGTATTACTTTAAAAGGAAAGAAAAATGACAAGATTAAAGCTTTATCGAATCTTGAAGTGAAAGAAATGATCAATGCCTATGCAGAAGCTGCGGCAAATGCAAAGCGAATCGGATTTGATGGTATTGAACTCCATGGTGCACACGGTTATTTAATTGACCAATTTTTATGGGAAGTGACAAATAAGCGCAGTGATGAGTTTGGTGGACATCGCAGTGAGCGTTCAACCTTTGCAGCAGAAATTGTGAGAGCATGTAGAAAAGAAGTGGGCCGTGATTTTCCAATTGTTTTCCGTTTTTCACAGTGGAAGTCAACGGATTACCATGCGAAGCTTGCCAATAATTCAAAGGAGCTTGCAGAAATACTTACACCTTTAGTAGATGCTGGGGTTGATATCTTTCACTGTTCCACTAGAAGAATATGGGAGCCTGAATTTGAGGATGAAGATCCGGCTTTAAATTTAGCAGGATGGACGAAAAAACTTACTAAAAAGCCGACTATTGCTGTTGGGTCAATCGGAATTAATCGTGCATACCTCAGTAATCAGGATAATGGGACTGTCACGATTGAAAAAAACCTAAAAATTGTCGATGACAAAGTTAGAGCAGGTTACTATGACTATGTAGCCGTAGGTCGGGCACTGCTGGCTGACCCTGAGTGGGTTGTAAAATTAAAAGAAGGAAAATTGAACGAGGTAAGGTCATACACGAAAGAGGCTGAAGGTTTTCTTACTTAATTTTAACCTTAAGTGTTAAAAAGCGTAATTGTGAGATGTTTACGATTTTACTTGCTAAAGCTTCATTTATTTTTACCCCCATCTAAAGCAAGACGGGGGTAATTGTATTTTAAGAATTTTTTAGTATGGTAACATCCCTATTACTGCTAGTGACAGCTTTTAATTACGCTCTTCTCCTACACCAAACATTTTAACGAGATAATCTTTTTCTTGTTCTTCACTGGCGATCCCAGTTGCTCTCCCTTCCCAACGTTCTTGCAGCCTCCACATCTCGTTGTGATCATTATCAACTAAATTGAAATTTCCTTCTTTCCATCTGTTTAAAATTGATAAATATTGATCTGCAGTTTCGTATCCATTTTTGTTTTCTTCTACCATTCTAATGAGTGTTTCTATTCTTTCTTGCGTAATCATAATTGATCCTTCTTTTTGATCCGCAATCACCTTTTGATGAGACATTTGTTGTATAACTTCTCGTACTAAATTTTCATGAAATGGTCTTTCTCCGCTTTTCCATTCATCAATCCACCTAGAATGCACAACATTTTCTTCTCCCATTTCTTCATCAATAATTGATTCAAATTCTTTCTTTTTTAATTCAGTTTTAAGTCCATCTATTTCCTTTTTTAGTGTTTCTTTTTCCTCTTGCTCTTTTGCGAATGCTGCTTCATATTCTCCGTTGATTCCTTGAATCCATAGCGCTCCGCTTCCAATGACTACTGCAAAAGCTAATATCCCGCCTATAATTTTATATAGATGCTTTTTTTTCTTCAATTTTATCCCCCCTGTTTTGGATAATATTTGAATTTTTCAAGAGAATATCATAACGATTTGTAAATTGTAAACATTTATTTGTGATAATACCTATCAATAAAAAGCCTCCACCGACAAATTGATAGAAGAACGATAGCTTTCTTCTGGAAAGACATTATTACGTTACCCAATACTTATAGTCAATTGAATGGTGCCTTCTGACTGTTTCTGGTGAGTTTCTTCCTAATTTAAAAAAAATGATAAAAACAACTAACTGAGGAAAACGTAGGATTTTATATTTTTTTTGGCAAAAGTTAATGATTTAAAGTTATGATAAGTAGAGTAATATTCAGAATATACTGTATTTTTTGATATCAAATGAAATCTAGTATTTGTTATAGGGTTATTTCCTTATTCAAATAGATAGAAAGCTTACACAAAAAAATAAGGAGGTGGCTGATCCGCCAATTAGTGAAGAAGTTGTGCTAATTAATATTTTCATATTTAAGGAGGCTATTATGAGAAAAAATCTTTTGAAAAAAATGATGGCATTTGCTGCAATGGTAACGTTATTGCTAATCCCGGTAAGCGGACTGGCTGCTCAAGTCGAGGGGAATAGCAACCATGTGGAGAAGGATTGGATGAGTTACGTAGAACTGGTACAAAAGCTAAATCAAATTAAGGAGGCCAGTTCCGGCAAGGTCGAGGTCGAAGTGATCGGGCAGTCACGCCAAGGACGTGAAATCCACGCTGCCCGTGTAGGGACAGGTGACCAACTGTTGCTGATAAATGGTAACATACACGGTAACGAGAAGAGCGGACCAGAGGCACTTATGCAGATGTTCGAGACCCTAGGAACGAGCGATAGCCCCCTTGCTCAATCTATCCGTGATGAGGTAACCATAGTTGCCGTGCCGCGCCTTAACGTTGATGGTGCCGAGTTAACTCAACGGCAAAACGTATTTCCATGGGACGAGGTTGTTGCAACTTATCCACTACTTGAAGGTGCTGAACCTGCCTGGTACTATCATGCAAGAAACCGCGGCTTTGATATTAACAGAGATTTCAACCCGGATTTGAACTACGAACCATTGCTTGAGGATTTGCCTGGCACTAGTGCTGATCTTGGCTTTTTCCTAACGAATGAGTCACAAATCCTTAGAGACTTATATCTTGATTTAAAGGATGAGTTCGGTGAAGTAGAAGCTTTTGTCGACCTTCATCACATGGGTACGACAAAGACCAATAAAACGGGTGAGGATGTCACGATTGCGATAGACTACCCGCCGCTAGGTCCAGACGACAGCCAAAAATACGCTGATTGGCCGAAATTGGATCAAGATAAGTCCAAGCGCTACGCATTAGCCGCTGCTCTTGGTGTGAAGGAATTGTCGGACAATGAGGAGCCTGGTGTGTCCCAGTATATACACCCGGAGGAACGTGATTTACCTGGTCAGGCTAGGTCGTCATTTGCACTAAATGGAACGGCAACTGTTCTGTTCGAAATGCCCGGTCAACAACCTGCATTTGGCTATGATCAAGAATTGATCGATCGCGTGGAGAACGGGTTATGGGGCATTGCCTCTCGCATGGCAGATGATTCTATCAATCGTCTCAACGGTGATGACTTTCTAAGCCTGCCGAAATATTGGACTGAAAGTGCATCTGACATGAAAGACCTTGTTACGCGCTTCACTAAAGAGGGCATGTTCGAGAGCGATACTGTAGCCAGGTCATTAGCGACTCATTTGACTGTTGTAGAACGTTTTGAAAAGCAGGAGAATGGCGCGAAAGTTGTCAAGCATACTGAAGGCTTTAAATTTTTACTAAATCATTATAAAGAAGAAGGGATGATTGCTCAGGAAGCGTATAACAGGCTCCAGAGCGATGCCAATTATTTGATTGGAAAGTGGTAGAAGTTTTATATCCTTTTAAGATACAGGAATTTGCGGCTATCCAATGTCCTGCATAATGAGTCAATCCTACGAAAACAACTTTATGATTCGTAAAACAAATAGTGGATATGAAAAAAAACAGGATGCGCCATAAAGAGTTTGTCCATTTAGGAAGTCAGCCGGAGTTTTATTCTTACGGGTGGCCTTTTTTTTGTCACTAGCTAATACCCCATGCCCGTTCAATAAGGGAGTTTTTGTAAGGTGTTTCTCCATTCATCAATTCTCAGCTTTTCATGTTATAATATTTCTAGCAAATAGGGATTTTATTGAAATCTATTTAAATGTCACTTGGCATGCGTCAAGTTTTTTAGTGAAATGCGAGGAGGAAATATTTTGAACGAGAAGGAATCGAAGCTACTATTAGTTGATGGAATGGCACTGCTATTTAGAGCCTATTTCGCTACGGCCGTGACAGGGCAATTTATGATAAATTCAAAAGGGGTGCCTACGAACGGTGTTTATGGGTTTGTTAAACACTTTTTGACTGCGGTGAACCACTTTCAGCCAACCCATGTTGCTGTATGCTGGGATATGGGAAGCAAAACGTTTAGAACCGATATGTATGACGGCTATAAATCAAATAGGCCTGAAGCGCCGATTGAGCTAGTTCCTCAATTCGATCTAGTAAAAGAAGTTGTCGAATGCTTTGATATTCCAAATATTGGTCTGCAAGGATATGAAGCAGATGATTGCATCGGCACCATTGCCAAAGCAATGAAGCATGAAACAGAAGTAATGATACTTACTGGTGACCAGGACATTCTCCAATTACTAGAGGACGATATATCGGTTATCCTATTGAAAAAAGGGTTCGGTAATTACTTCGTTCATACACAGCATACCTTTTTTGAAGAAAAAGGGATCACACCGAAACAGATGATTGATCTGAAAGCGTTTATGGGCGATACGAGTGATAATTATCCTGGTGTAAAGGGCATCGGTGAAAAAACAGCATTAAAACTGCTACAAACGTATGAGCATATTGAAGGCGTTCTTGAAAACATAGAGCAGCTTACAAAAGGACAAAAAACTAAAATCGAACAAGATTTAGACATGCTTCATTTAAGCAGGCAGCTCGCTGAAATTAAATGTGATGTTCCAGTCACATGTTCATTAAGTGATTCCATTTTTAATATGAATATCGACAAAGTGATGAAAAAATTTACAGAAGTAGAGCTTCGCGGGATGAGTAAGTTTTTAAGCAACAGCAAAGTAATCGTTTAACGATGTGGAAGAGGTCCGCTGCTTTCATTTAAGCAGCGGGCCTCTTATTTTTTAGAGGGTTATTTCCATTGTCTTCATATGCTCGCTATTTAAAATTCTCGCTGCCTCAGGCTTTATTTCCATTAAAACATAATTAGGATCATCTGCTCCGTTAAACCAGTTGTGAAAAGAATCGTTCCAAAATTCTTCCTTTAAATCTTTGTCTTCACTTATACTGCAAATCCCAGTAACTTCTACATATTCATCATTAGAGCCTTTTTCTACATAGCCTAATAAGGCTGCTACATGAGGGTTATTTTTAATTTCTTCTATTTTCTCTGTATTCTTTTTCGTTGGTGTATAAAGAATAAAGTCTTTCATAAAGAATGTCATGTAGCGCACATGCGGCTTGCTATTTTCTACTGATGAAAGAACGCCGATTTGGTGATTGGAAATAATCTTTTGAACGAGTTTTTTTAAATCTTCCTTATCCATTTGAGTCCACCTTCCTTAATGAAGAGTACCGAATTCCTTCATACAATCCCGAACAACTGTCACACCTTGGCTAAGAGCAGCTCCTCCGCCAAACGCTGCACTGACTGCAACAGCTTCCAAAATTTCTTGTTCGGTGCAGCCTTGGTCAAGGCATCCCTTTGTATGGTAAATCATGCAGTATTCATCCTGTGCCTGGATACTGATGCCTAAAGCAATTAATTGCTTTTGTTTTTGCGATAGTGATCCTTCTTTAAAACACTCTTCTGTAAAAGAATTAAATTTCTCCGCAAAATCTGGCAACGTTGTTGAAAGTTCGCCTAGCCCTTCTTTAAATCTAATTAATGAATTCTCACCATTTGTTTGATATTGATTATCCATAGCATTCTCTCCATTTCGTATTTTTTCGCACATTTTATTATGACCTTAAGTCAATCCTTCTATTTTTCCATAAAAAAAGAATTATATTATCGAATACATTTACACAAAATTTAATTATTAAAAGAATAGAGGTGGCAAGATGGATTACCATGCTGGAGACATTGTTTATGTATTTTATAGAAACCCCCATACTCAGGATGTGGCGAACATCCAAGCAGCTGCAGTCGTCAACAATCCTGAAAATCCTGGTGAGTTAGCGCTATTTTTATACGAAACATATTATCCATTATCGAATGATATGGCGATATACACTTCTGAAGAAGAAGCGAATGAGGCATATTCATACTATTATGGTGATGTGACTGAAGGGATGTTGAACGATTGAAGCCCTTTAATCCGAAATTAGTCTATATTGAGCCTAAAGCGCTCGAATACCCATTAGGTCAAGCTTTAAAAGAAAAGTTTGAAAAGTTGGATGTGGAAATACGCTATACGACATCTCATAACCAAGTCAGAAACTTGCCAGGCGATAATGATTTTCAGAAATATCGCGTAGCTAAATCCACGTTAGTTGTAGGAATCAGGAAAACATTGAAATTTGATACTTCTAAACCTTCGGCAGAGTATGCCATCCCATTTGCAACAGGCTGCATGGGGCATTGTCATTATTGCTATCTTCAAACGACAATGGGAAGCAAGCCATATATTCGCACCTATGTTAATGTAGATGAAATATTGGAGGCCGCAGATCAGTACATGACTGAACGTGCACCGGAAATGACAAGATTTGAAGCTTCATGTACATCTGATATTGTAGGAATTGATCATATTACCCATACATTGAAACGAGCAATTGAACATTTTGGAGAAACCGAATATGGGAAGCTGCGTTTTGTAACGAAGTTCCATCATGTAGACCATTTGCTAGATGCAAAGCATAACGGTAAGACGAGGTTTCGTTTTAGTGTCAATGCGGATTATGTCATTAAAAACTTTGAACCAGGTACTTCCCCATTAGTGAAAAGAATTGAAGCCGCAGGCAAGGTTGCCAGAGCTGGCTACCCTTTAGGATTCATTGTTGCGCCGATTTATTTGCATGAAGGCTGGGAAGAAGGATATTATCAAATGTTTGAGCGCCTTGAAGCAGAGCTGCCTCCTGAAGCAAAGAAAGATTTAACATTTGAATTTATCCAACATCGTTTTACTAAGCCGGCGAAAAGGGTAATAGAGAAGAATTATCCGATGACTAAGCTGGAACTAGACGAAGAAAAAAGAAGAAATAAATGGGGGAAATATGGCATAGGTAAATATATTTATCAAAAGGATGAAGAAGAGAAGATGAAAGCGCATTTATACAGTTATATGGAGAAGTTTTTTCCGGAAGCCAAGTTAGAATATTTCACATAGAATCTAAGTCTTTAGAAGGAGAAAAAAGGTGGAAAGTTGTCGAATAATACGATAAAATTAGACCAAAATGATTGTTGAGGAGAGGAATGGGGCAATCTGTGAAAACGGTAGAGGAATTTTTACTCCATTTACAGGGGAAAGGCTTTCAATTCGAAGAGGATAGCGTAGGGTTTATATACTTTGGGAAGCATTATACGAACGCCCCAGATGAGCTTGTGAACGTGGCCATTGAAGTGACCTTAAAAGCACAGAAGACTTTTGATGGAAGTTTTTACGTTTCGTTTTTGGAAAATCTGATGTCAAATAAAATTATTGGCCGTAAAGCTGCCATTAAATATGCGAAGGAAACATTGCTGATTTCAATATAAAAAGCTGCTTACAAAGCTAAAGGTTATTTGATTAATGTTTTATAGTGACAAATATGGCGCAGTTAGAGTGATTCGTCATTTTAACTGAGGTTTAAAGTGATGAATAATGCCCGAGAAGAGCGATTTGTCACTTTAATTGGGATTTAAAGTGACAAACAGTACCAGCATAGAGTAATTCGTCATTTTAACTGAAGTTTAAAGTGACAAACAAGACCAGCAAAGAACAATCTGTTATTTTAACTAATAATTAAAGTGACAAACAGTATCCGTATAAGCATTCGGAAACTCCATTCATAGGCAATTTGCCATCAGGCTAAGACGTGTAATGTTATACACGTCTTTTTCTAACTCAGATAGCTGATATCCTTTTTCTAGAAGGCAATTCTGCAAGAACCATTCCGATAAAAATAAAAGCACATCCTAAAACAGCACTATACGAAAGGCGGTCACCTGCCCAAGCAAAGCCTGTGATGGCGGCAAATACTGGCTCCATGGCAAATATGAGAGCGACCCTTGTAGGAGAAGTGTATTTTTGAAAATAGGTTTGTGCTAAGAAGGCAAGAGCTGTTGCAAAAACGGAAGTAATGATGAGTGCCATGATTACCTCACTGGAAAATAAAATCTCTTGCCGCACAGCTGCTTGCCAATCTTCCAATAAGAATGCAAAGGTGGTCGATAACACAGCGACGGTTGTAACTTGAATGACTGTTAATAGCAAGGCTGGGTATTTAGAAGCGTATTTGCCAGTAAAAATAATATGTAAAGCAAAACCAAAAGCGCACACAAATACAAAAGCATCGCCTTTATTAAGAGAAACCATATCAGTCATAGTTAATAAATATAATCCTATTGTTGCAATGCTCACGCCGATTATTGCGTTTAAGCGTAATCTTACTTTTAAAAATAGCAGGGCAATAAGCGGCACAAGTATGACGCTTAAACCAGTGATGAATCCAGCCTTTGATGAAGAAGTATATAAAAGCCCCAATGTTTGAAATGCATAGCCGATAAATAACCATACGCCGATTAAAATACCGGCAAGTAATATTTTTATATTTAATTGCTTTAGTTGTCCTTTTTGGAAGATGATTAAAAAGCTGCCTAAAAGGATGGCTGCAATAAAAAAGCGAAACCCGTTAAAAGAGAATGGTTCAAGAAATGCAATCGCATTTTGTACAAGGACAAAGGTGACTCCCCAAGTAAAGGCAATAAATAGAAGGCTGATATCAGCTAGAAGTTTCGATTTATTCATTGTATGATTCCTTTTCTATCGGTTTTTTCTGATGGCTGCTCGAGCCAGTTCATCTGCTGCTTTATTTTCAGAACTTGGTATCCACTTCATAAAAAATAGATCTAGCTGCTGACTAAGAGTCAATGCTTCTGAAAGGAGTGGAGCAAACTTTTTATTCTTTGCAAATTCCTTTTCAACTGCAGAATTGACAGCCTGTGAATCTGTGCGAAAAGATGCGGTTTTATATCCTTTGTCAATACAAATATGAAGTCCATGAATGAGTGCGCGATATTCCGCTTCGTGATTTTCCATTATTCCAAGTGGAATGGAGTGACGTTCTACTTCTCCGTTGATTTTTATAAAAATACCGGCACCGCTAGGACCAGGGTTGCCTGCACTTGCTCCATCTATATACACTTCAATCATTGTCAGCCTCCTTATTCATATATAATTTAATTGTTTTCTACATATCATGAAGGAAATAAACTAAAAGTAAGTGTATCATAATTATAAAAAGATGCGGTACATAATTATACATTTAGGAAGGTTGTAAAAACATGAAATATAAACTGGAATGGAATTATAAACTAAAAGGAAAAGAAGAAATTAGTGTTTCTTCTGACTGGATAGATGGGGAGTTAGCTATTCTCCTTGGGGAAGATATCGAAATGTCAGGCAAATCAAAGGAGCTTATATACTACGACGAAACAGGAACCTCATGGACTTTAAAGGAAATGAAGAAGCTTCTTACTGAAATTGAAGAAGAGCCTCATGATATAATTGTTTTCTTTGATGGCGGTTATAATAATACGAATCAACAATCAGGACTTGGAGCGGTTGTCTATTATAAACAAGGAAAGAAAAAGTTTAGAATTCGAGCAAATGAAGTTTTCCATGAGCTTGAATCAAATAATGAAGCGGAATATGCAGCGATGTATTTTGCTGTCGGTTTATTAGAAGAATTAGGAATTGGACGTATGACTTGTGAATTTAAAGGAGATGCCCAAGGGGTTTTAAAGCAGATTGCAGGAGAGTGGCCTTGCTATGAAGAAACCTTGAGTAATTGGCTGGACAAAATAGAAGAAAAAATCGAGGCATTAAGAATTCACGCGACGTTTACACCTATTCCGAGAAATGATAATAAGGAAGCGCATAAGCTAGCTGCTCAAAGCTTAGAAGGAAAGAGGATTCATAGTAAAATGCAGTTGTTATAAGGAAAGGGAGTCGGTAATGGAGAAGAAAAAAATAGTGCAGGAAGTAGAGAGCATAATGGATCAATATTGTGACGAATGCTTTTTATATAAATACCACCGCAAAGAAAAAGGAAGAAATTTTGCCCATCGGTTTTGTATTACTCAGTGTACAGTCGGCTTAAAAATAAAATCAATTGGTAAAGAGCTAAATTAAACAAATAAAAGGCTGGCATTTGCCAGCCTTGTTTATTATAGGATTAAAGTTTTACAACGTTTGCAGCTTGTGGTCCGCGGTTTCCTTCAACGATTTCAAAAGAAACTTCTTGACCTTCTTCTAAAGATTTGAAGCCTTCGCCAGTGATAGCTGTGAAGTGTACGAATACATCGTCTCCACCTTCAACTTCGATAAAACCGAAACCTTTTTCATTGTTAAACCATTTTACTTTACCGTTTTGCATATTAACTTATCCTCCTAAACCTTTGAAGACCATTTGCCTTCAGAAAAAATTTTCATCCAACATAAACATACTGCAATATTATTATGGAATATA
Source organism: Cytobacillus horneckiae (assembly GCF_002835735.1). GTDB lineage: Bacteria > Bacillota > Bacilli > Bacillales > Cytobacillaceae > Cytobacillus > Cytobacillus horneckiae. The sequence continues at coordinate 37,251 of NZ_PISD01000008.1, forward strand.
GGAAATATATTCTGTTAAATGATGTTTATAATATACAATAACGACATCATTCAGTCAAGAAATCTGAATGTTTTTTCTATAAATATTGTAAAAATTATAATAAAGAGGATTTCTAGTATCATAATTTTCTGCTTTTTTCCAAATGACTGGATAATGAAAAGCGTACATAATTATCGTTATTTTTCATAATTATATGTAAATTGAAGAAAGGGTGAGAATATGTATCGATTCTCAATCAATCATCATGAATGGATTCTTCGATTTTCAGTCAATGTAATAATTGAAAAACAAGAGAGGCAAAGGATATGTAAAGCAATCATTCAAATGGGAAAAGAGCTTATCCATTACTCGCATGGAGATTCATTTATTATTTTAGACAATGAACAAGGCATCATCGTTTTTAATATAGAAACAATACCTTCATTTATATTAACCGTCTCCAATGTCATTCCAAAAGAGGACTGGTACTCATATGACGGATTCAATATTTCACAGCATGATGGGTAGTGAATGGAATTTCCTTTATTAGGGAAATGCTGACGATTGCGTCGAGCTGCTTTGTCACTTATTTCTGCTTGTCTTTTGAATGACTCGCATCTCCATCAGGATCCGAGGGACATCTCTCTGAACTTATTTTTTACTTTCTCAACACTCTGCGAAGCTAAATATGATTAGCTTCTTTTTTTGTTTCAAAATTTCTATATAAAATATGTTGACGAATTTTTTTATTAAGTATAAAATGTTGCACAAGGGAAACTTTTATTGCTCGGTATAAAAAACATGTCCGAAGGTAACATATATGCATCATTCAAAAAAAGGTGCATATACTCACTTTAAAGGACTATCTTTTGAGGAGATGGTAATGAAATGAAAAAATGGTTTGTTCTCTTTACAATTTTGCCTTTACTTTTATTAACAGCTTGTTCTAATGAAAGCTCATCGGCAAATAATGAAAATGAAAAACTAAAAGTAACAACAACGATCGCGCAAATCGCGGACGGAGTTAACAATATTGGCGGCGAGATGGTTGAAGTTCAAAGTTTGATGGGTCCGGGAACTGACCCCCATTTGTATAAAGCGACCCAAAGTGATATCGCTAAATTACAAGATGCAGATGTGATTTTTTATAACGGTTTAAATTTGGAAGGCAAGATGCACGATATTTTGGATAAAATGAATGATCAAAAACCAACATATGCGATTTCCGAATCCATTAAAGAAGAAGACTTGTTAGATGATGAAGATGATAAAAACGCAGTGGACCCCCACGTTTGGTTCGATATCGATTTATGGAAGCATGCTTTGGAAGAGGTTAAATCTGGACTCATTGAGGCAGATCCAGCTAACAAAGAGTACTATGAGAAAAATGCAGACGAATATTTTAAGAAGTTAGATGATCTTAAAGTTTATGCAAGTGAGCAGCTGAAAACGATTCCGGAAGATCAGCGTGTACTTGTAACCGCACATGATGCATTTGGATATTTCGGCGCAGCTTATGAGATGGAAGTGTTAGGACTACAAGGGTTAAGCACAGATGCAGAATATGGATTAGGAGATGTTCAACATCTAGTAGATACACTTGTAAACAGGGAGATTAAAGCAGTATTTGTAGAATCAAGTATTTCAGAACGATCAATCAATGCAGTGATAGAAGGAGCTCAGCAAAAGGGGCATGAAGTGGGCATTGGCGGCGAACTATACTCTGACGCAATGGGCGAAGAAGGAACAGAGGAAGGCACCTATATCGGAATGTATAAGCATAATATAGATACGGTTACAAAAGCATTAAAGTAACAAAGTGAGGTGGCTCTAGCATCGGTTTATAACCAAGATGCTTAGTCACCTCGATATTAGTTTTAGGAGTGGTTATGTTGAATCCAGTAGATGTGAAAAACTTAACAGTCGCTTATCAAAAAAAGGCGGTGCTGAAAAATGTCACCTTTACAGTACCTGAAGGGAAGTTAATCGGAATCATAGGACCAAACGGTGCCGGCAAATCGACCTTGATTAAAGCTGTTCTCGGTCTCATTCCAAAGGCATCCGGTGAAGTGAAAATATACAATAAAAAGTATCGGGCAAAGGATAGAATTGTTGGATATGTTCCACAAAGAGGTTCAGTAGATTGGGATTTTCCTACAAGTGCCTTAGATGTTGTGCTTATGGGAAGATATGGGCATGTTGGATGGTTTAAGCGACCAAGTAAACAAGATAACCAGATTGCAAGAGAGTGTTTGGAGAAAGTTGGCATGGAGGGGTATGCTGACCGCCAAATAAGCCAATTATCCGGAGGCCAGCAGCAACGTGTTTTCCTTGCAAGAGCTTTAGCGCAGGATGCTAAAGTGTATTTCATGGATGAACCTTTTGTTGGTGTGGATGCAGCAACAGAGAGAGCGATAATTGATCTTCTTAATGAGCTGAAAAGCCAAGGGAAAACAGTCCTTGTCGTCCATCATGATTTACAAACAGTTAAAGATTATTTTGATGATTGCCTATTATTAAATGTTGAGACCATCGCCTCAGGTCCAACTGAACAAGTATTTACTATGGAAAATTTGCATCAAACATACGGTGGGAAACTTGCCTTCTTAGAGCAAGGTAAAATGATGGTTGAACAAAAATGAGGTGATTGAAATGAATAGCATTATGCTGATGCTTAGTGATGCAAATACGCAATGGGTTTTGGTCGGGACCCTTTTATTAGGGCTAGCTAGCGGTGTTTTGGGCAGCTTTGCCCTATTAAGAAAACAAAGCTTGATTGGCGATGCTGTTGCCCATGCGGCTTTACCTGGAATATGCATTGCGTTTTTATTAACAGGTGAGAGGTCATTGATTGTTCTCCTAATTGGCGCAACGATTACAGGGCTACTGTCAGCCTACTGTATTCAATACATCGTATCTTCGACAATCATAAAGGAAGATACAGCAATCTGTTTGATTTTATCTGTTTTCTTTGGGTTTGGTATTGTACTATTAACAAAAGTACAGCAGCTACCTTCAGGAAATAAAAGCGGTTTGGATGCATTTATTTTTGGGCAGGCTGCCTCAATTGTCGGCAGTGATGTCAAAGTAATGGCTGGTGCTGCAGCCATATTAGTGTTCATCACCGCGATATTATTTAAAGAATTTAAAGTGATCACATTTGATCCAGAATTCGCAAAGGGCCTCGGATTGCCTATTGGATTTTTAAACTTTTTGTTTATATCATTGCTTGTAGGTGTCGTTGTAGTTGGCATCCAGGCAGTTGGCGTCATCTTGATGGCTGCACTTCTAATTACACCAGCCATTGCAGCACGTTATTGGACAAATTCGCTCAGCAAAATGATAGTGATTTCGGGAATGTTTGGAGCGTTTTCAGGTGTCGTCGGGACGATGATAAGCGCACTAGGGCAAGGATTGCCGACAGGTCCATTTATTGTTGTAACAGCAACCGCTATTTTCGTAATTTCTATGCTATTTGCACCGGAAAGAGGAATCATTGCGAAGAAAATCAAGCAGAAAATTTATTATAAACAATTAAATGAAGCTGGAACAAAGGGGAGGGTGTCATGAGTTATGAAGCGTGGATTCTAATCATCGGTTCAATGGCTGGAATTACTTGTGGAGTGGTAGGCTGCTTTTTAATTTTAAGAAAGCTTTCTATGCTTGCCGATGCGATTAGCCATACTGTACTCCTAGGAATTGTTCTTGCCTTTCTTATAAGCCAAAGCATGAACGGCCTGTATATGTTAATCGGTGCCGCAGCAGTGGGGTTGTTAACAGCAGTTTTCGTACAATTGCTTCATAGCTCCGGAATACAGGAAGATGCCTCCATTGGTGTTGTGTTTACTTTCTTATTTGCAATAGGTGTTATTTTAATAACCATATTTGCTGATAATGTTCACCTTGATGTGGACCATGCTTTAATGGGCGAAATTGCCTTTGTCCCATTTGATCTTGTGCAAATAGGATTCCTACCGCCATTACCGAAAGCATTTCTCATGCTCGCATCAGTATTGATCATTAATTTAGTCATCATCGTTCTTTTTTATAAGGAATTCAAGATTACTTCTTTTGATCCGCAAATGGCTGCTGCAATCGGTATTCCGGTGTTATTGATCCACTATTTATTAATGGGGATGGTATCCATTACGACAGTAGCCTCATTTGACAGTGTTGGCGCAATCCTTGTTGTTGCTATGCTGATTGCACCTGGGGCATCAGCGTATCTATTGACAAATAAATTAAGTGTCATGCTGTTATTAAGCGCTGTATTCGGTGTTATAGCTGCCGTGGTAGGCTATTATGCTGCATCATATATTGATGCATCTATCTCAGGTTGTATGGCAATGATGAATGGAATCATATTTTTGCTTGTATTTCTATTCTCGCCATCTAAAGGCATTCTTTCTAAGAGGCTCCCGCAGAAAAAACTGCATGAACAGATTGGAAAATAAGATCAAAGAACTTTGCCAGCTAAACTTGGCGAAGTTCTTTTTTTATCCCAATAATATAAGCATGATTATAAGTTTTTATTTATATAAATAAAAAAAATTCATTTAAAGCTATTGTTTTTATAAAAAAAACTATATAATTAATATTTATAATTAATAGATTTTTATAATAACTAAAAGATTTCTCTTGATTGTAAATGAAATACGTTATTTAACAGTTATAGGAATATAAGAAATTAATTTTATCATTATAGTTTTGTATGGAGGTAAATGAATGGAATATACACTGCAGCCGTTAGGTGATCAAGCTGTCATTATTGAGCTTGGCGATGAAATCTCAAATGACATTCAAAAAAAAATTCATTTAGTGACAGCTTATTTAGATGCTGAAGCACCCTCTTGGATAATAGAATATATCCCTGCTTTTACGACAATTACAATTTTTTATGAACCTGTGATGCTAGCAAGACTTTGCAATCATCAAGTCTTGCCATATGAATATGCTTGCAAATTAATTGATGACTTGCTTAAGACAATAACGGGCAATAAAGCAGCTGAACCACGTGTGATCAAAATTCCTGTTTGCTACGGTGGAGAATTCGGTCCTGATCTAGAAACAGTAGCAAAGATAAATGGACTGACAACAGATGAAGTAATCCATATTCATGCAGGTGGGGATTATTCTGTTTTTATGATAGGGTTTGCGCCTGGTTTTCCTTTTATCGGGGGAATGTCAGAAAGCATTGCTGCGCCGCGAAGGGATACACCGCGATTAAAAATTCCGGCTAGAACGGTTGGTATTGCAGGTATGCAAACGGGTGTATATCCAATTGAAACGCCAGGTGGATGGCAGCTCATTGGCCGTACGCCGATTGAGCTTTTCCGGCCTGACGATGAAATACCAAGTCTATTGCATGCCGGAGATAAAGTACAATTTTTCCCTATTAGTCTTGAAGAATATAAAGAATGGGAGAATGATAACAATGATAACCATCATTAAACCCGGCCTTCTAACGAGCATTCAAGATTTGGGCAGGTACGGATTTCAAAAATATGGTGTGATTGCAAGCGGGGTTATGGATCAAATCGCTCATCGAGTGGCTAATCTTCTAGTCGGCAATAAGGAAAGCGAATCAACAATCGAAATGACTTTAATAGGACCGACTATACAATTTCATGAAAATACATTAATCGCAATTACCGGGGGAGATCTTTCGCCGGCTATTAATGGCAAGGCGATAGGGACGTGGAAACCAATCTTTGTAAAAAAAGGCAGTGTACTCTCATTTGGCAAGTGCCAAGCAGGCTGTCGTGCTTATCTTGCAGCAGCAGGTGGATTTTCGGTGCCATTTATCATGGGGAGCAAGTCAACCTATTTACGAGCGAAAATCGGCGGAAATGAGGGACGGGCATTAAAGAAACATGATGCTATTCATATAGGAAATCCAAGTAGCATAGCCGTAAAGATGATCCATTTCTATCAGCCTCAATTATCCTCCGATTTCGTTTCAGGGAGATGGGCGGTAGATGCTAGCCTCATTCCTATATATCAAAAAAGAAAGTCTATAAGAGTGTTAAAGGGTAGGCATTACCATTTGTTTACGAAACAGAGCCAACAAAAATTGTATGAAGAAGGCTTTGAAGTTTCATCGCAATCTGACCGCATGGGCTATCGGCTAACAGGGCCAGCCCTTGCTTTGGAAAAACCTGAGGAAATGATTTCTGAAGCAGTCGCATTTGGCACCATTCAAGTTCCGCCCGGAGGAGACCCCATTATATTGCTCGCTGATAGACAAACGACCGGTGGGTATCCAAAGATTGCTCAAATTGCATCAGTTGATTTACCTTTTCTTGCACAGGCAAAGCCGGGAGATACACTTCATTTTACAGAAATCACTCATGATGAAGCTCAGCGTTTAATTCTTGAAAAAGAGAAGGTGCTTCAGGAGCTGAAAGTTGGAATCAAACATAAATTTGCATAGGAGGAGTTAGAGATGGCGATCATTGATTTGAATTGTGATATGGGAGAGAGCTTTGGCGCTTATAAGATGGGGCGTGATGAGGAGATTCTAGATTATGTGACAAGCGCAAATATTGCCTGCGGGTTCCATGCAGGCGACCCCGCAACGATGAGGAAAACAGTGCGCCTCGCTTTAGATAAAAATGTAGCGATTGGCGCACACCCTGGTTTCCAGGACTTAGTAGGCTTTGGAAGAAGAGAAATGAAAGTAACTCCGATGGAGGCATATGACTTAGTAGTCTATCAAATTGGTGCGCTATCGGCTTTTGTGAAATCTGAAGGAGGCAAGCTCCAGCATGTGAAACCGCATGGTGCACTCTTTAATATGGCTGCAAAAGATGCACCTCTTTCTGAAGCAATTGCTGAGGCTGTCTATAAAGTGGATCCGGAACTTATTCTCTTTGGACTGGCAGGTGGAGAATTAGTAAAAGCAGGAGAGAAGATTGGCATACGTTCAGCCAGTGAAGTTTTTTCTGACCGTACTTATCAGGCGGATGGCACATTAACCTCTAGACGTGAAGAGAACGCGCTTATAAAGAATCACGAAACAGCGGTCAATCAAGTCATTCGAATGGTGAAAGAGGGACAAGTATTATCACTTCAAGGAGTAGATGTTTCCATCAAGGCAGATACCGTATGCATTCACGGCGACGGTGCAAACGCGCTGGAATTTGCTAAATATATTTTAACAGCATTGCAGAGAGCAAATATTAAGGTCGCTAAAATCGGTGACTTTCTATAAAACAACCATAAAATCAGGGGGCATTTATGAAAACTCAATCAACTAGAAGCATTATTTTAGGTGCCGCGTTCTTGATGGCAACGTCCGCCATTGGACCGGGATTTCTAACACAGACAACTGTATTCACTGACAAGCTTTTAGCGAGCTTTGGCTTTGTTATTTTAATATCCATTATTATTGATATTGGTGCCCAAACAAATATTTGGCGAATTCTTGCGGTTTCAGAGAAAAAAGCACAAGACATAGCAAATGAAGTTCTCCCTGGTCTAGGCTATTTTTTGGCAGCTCTCATCGTAATGGGAGGCCTGGCCTTTAATATCGGAAATATTGCCGGAGCTGGATTAGGAACAAATGTATTATTTGGTGTATCTCCCGAGCTTGGGGCTCTATTGAGTGGTATTGTTGCAATATGTATCTTTTTAGTGCGAGAAGCAGGTAAAGTAATGGACCGTTTCGCACAAGTAATGGGCTTTGTCATGATCGCTTTAATGGTGTATGTCATGTTTACTGCTCAGCCTCCTTATGGTGAAGCAGTCGTTAAATCATTTGTTCCGGATACTATTGATCTTTTAGCCATAGTTACTTTAGTTGGCGGAACTGTCGGCGGTTATATTACTTTTGCTGGTGGTCACCGATTATTAGATGCTGGAATTAAAGGAAAATCAGCGCTTCCGCAAGTTACGAAAAGTTCAGTGAGTGCAATTGGTATTGCATCCATCATGAGGATATTCTTATTCCTTGCTGCATTAGGAATTGTTTCCCAAGGGCTGGCACTTAACCCTGATAACCCAGCTGCATCAGTTTTCCAACATGCTGCTGGCAATGTTGGCTATAAAATTTTTGGTGTGATTATGTGGGCTGCAGCCGTAACATCTGTAGTAGGAGCAGCTTATACGTCCGTTTCGTTTATTCGTACCTTTAGTTCGTTTATTGATAAAAATGCAAAATGGTTTATTGTTGGTTTCATTGCAGTATCAACAATTATATTTGTATCTATCGGCCAGCCGGTTAAGATTCTAGTGTTGGTTGGATCAGTAAATGGTTTAATCTTGCCAGTCGCACTTGGTGTTATGCTTGTGGCTGCACATAAAGTGAAAATTGTCGGTGACTATAAGCACCCTGTTTGGATGACGATTTTCGGAATCATAATCGTCATTGCAATGGCCATAATGGGAGGATATACATTATTTAATGGCATTCCGCAATTATTCGAATAGATTGGAGGAAATAACAATGTCTGCTCCCGCATTATATAGCCCTGACTTAGCGAGGGATATGATTCGCAAAGGAGAATGGCTAAAGCCCACTTCAGGCGTTTCAAATGGATTTATCCAAGCGAATCTAGCAGTTATTCCTAAAGAGCTAGCTTTTGATTTTTTGCTATTTTGTCAGCGTAACCCAAAGCCTTGTCCAATTATTGACGTTACAGAGCCTGGTTCAGGCATACCTGAACTGGCTGCTCCTACAGGAAATATAAAAACCGATATTCCTAAATATAGAATCTACAGGCATGGTGAATTTGTTGAAGAAAAAACAGATGTAACGGATGTGTGGGATGACAATATGGTCGGATTTTTAATCGGCTGCAGCTTTACGTTTGAGGATGCTCTACTAACTAACGGTGTGCCAATCAGACATATTGAAGAAAATTGCAATGTGCCAATGTATCAAACAAATATCCCTTGTGTAAAAGCGGGGGCATTTGAAGGTCCTATGGTAGTCAGCATGAGACCTATGTCTGAAAAGGATGCAATCAGGGCCGTTCAAGTAACGAGCCGCTTCCCATCTGTCCATGGTGCGCCGATTCATATCGGCAATCCAAGAGCAATTGGAATTAAAAACATCCATCAACCTGAATTTGGAGACCCAGTAACGATAAAAGACGGCGAAGTACCTGTTTTTTGGGCGTGTGGTGTGACACCACAAGCAGTTGCCATGAACGTAAAGCCGGAAATAATGATCACCCATGCTCCGGGTCATATGTTTATAACTGATTTGAAAAACGAACACTTTGCAATCATCTAATCACAGCTGGTTAAGCTCAGCTATAGAGAATCGGATTTTCAGACGCATACCTTTCGCTTCCTGAGCGATGGGAGCGTTAAGCCGCTTCGTCGCTGCGAGCTGAAGATATATTATTTATGCAACAGTAGACTGAGTTTGGTATTTTACCAGACTCAGTCCTTTTAATTTTAGCTTAATCCTTTTATTGATATAGGGAAACCAAAATTTGGTGTACTGGGACCAAAATGAGGTGCGGTCGCGCAGAAAAGGGTCATAGATAGTATAACTGGAACCAAAATGAGTGCGTTCGGGTAGAAAATGGTCATAGAAAGTGTAACTGGAACCAAAAAGGGGTGCAGTCGCGCAGGAAATGGTCATAGAAAGTGTAACTGGAACCAAAATGAGGTGCGTTCGCGCAGAAAAGGGTCATAGAAAGTGTAACTGGAACCAAAATGGGGTGCAGTCAAACAGAAACTGGTTATAGATTGTATAACTGGAACCAAAATAAGGTGCGGTCCCGCAAAAAATGGTCATAGTACGTGTAACTGGAACCAAAATGAGGTGCAGTCAAACAGAAACTGGCCTTCTCATATAATCAGTTTTCATCGTCATCACCGGTAATCGGTCTATTCTTCCAAATGCAACCAGCTCATTTACCGATATAATCTGGACAGCTCTATCTTTTCATTCATAAATCGAGCTACAAAATGAACGTACTTACATAACGCGAAACTCTGCTATATAATATAAGGAGCTCTGGATAAAGATTTGTGTTTTTACCGATAATCGACCTTAATCATCCAACAATTAAATAAAACATTGATAAATAGACATTTATAGAGGAGGGCTAACCATAAATGGGACTTGCATTAATCATTGCAGAAAAGCCGGACCAAGGCTTGACGCTTGCGTCCATTTTTAAAATAAAGAAGCATCAAGGATATGTCGAGATTCTGCCAAATGATGTGTTTCAGGATGGAGCGTATGTGACTTGGGCAGTCGGTCATCTGTGCCAGCTTTCCTCTCCGGAAAAATATGAAGCGAAGTGGAAGAAATGGTCGCTTGAAACATTGCCGATGATTCCGCAGCAGTTTACATACGAAGTGACAAAAGACAAAGCGAAACAATTTCATGTGATAAAAAAGCTTCTAGCTACGCCCGGACTGACAAAAGTCATTCATGCAGGGGATGCAGGGCGAGAAGGGGAATTAATCATTCGGAATATATTAAGATTAACCAATTGTCGCCTTCCAATGAAAAGAATGTGGATTTCTTCCTTAACACCGCATGCCATTAAGGAAGGATTTTTGAATTTATTGGAAGAGGAGAAAACCCGTAATTTATATTATGAAGCATATACGAGAGCCTGTGCTGATTGGATTGTAGGCATGAATGCATCAAGGTTATATAGCTTACTGCTGCAGCAAAAGGGATTCTCAGACGTATTTTCAGTTGGAAGAGTACAGACACCGACACTTGCGCTCATTGTAAAGCGGGAAAATGAAATTGATCAATTTGTATCAGAGCCGTTTTGGGAAGTGCTTGCCAAATTCTCAGTTCAAGGCAAAAAATATACTGGGAAATGGGAAAACAACGGGGAAACAAGGATTAAAACAAAAGAACTTGCAGAAAAAATTGCAGCCTTTTGCAATGGGAAACAGGCAGAAGTAGCTGAGGTACAAAGTGAGAAAAAAGAATATTTACCTCCCCTCTTTTATAATCTGTCTGCGCTGCAGGCTGATGCTAACCGCCGATATAAATTCCCACCTAAAAAAACGTTGGATGTTCTTCAGCAGCTTTACCAGAAAGGGATGGTGTCGTATCCTCGTTCGGATTCAAGACATGTGACCCCAGGGGAAGCGGAAAGTTTTTCACTTATACTGAATAAATTATCACAGCAAGCGGACTATGCAAGCTTTTTTCCGATGCCGATTGAGTCCATTCAGCAAAATAAACGTTATGTGAATGAGAAAAAGGTAACTGATCATTACGCAATTATTCCGACAGAACAAGTGCCTCGATTAGATAAGCTGTCTGCAGACGAGAAAAAAATATATGATATGGTTGCGAAAAGCTTAATCGCTGCACATTATGAAAAAGCGGTGACAGAGTATACAACAGTTAAAACAAAAGTGGATGGCAGAGCTGTATTTATTTCAAAAGGGAAAGTACAGCTGGAAGAAGGGTTTAGAAAGGTGATTCCTCAAGTTGAAAAGGATAAGGAAGACATTCTTCCTATTTTGACCGTTGGGGAAGTCGGCAATACTGATAAAGTGGATGTTAAAGAAAGTAAAACACAGCCACCTAAACGCTATACTGAAGGACAGCTTATTACACTCATGAAAACAGCTGGAAAATATATAGAAGATAAAGAGCTTGAAAAAGTGTTGATGAAGACGGAAGGATTAGGTACGGAAGCAACTAGAGCCGGCATTATCACAATGTTAAAAGATCGCAAATACATTGAAATTCGTAAAAATGTTGTTTTTGCAACATCTAAGGCAAAAATTTTGATAGGTGCAATCGGTGAAGAAATTTTAGCTTCACCGGAAATGACCGCTAAATGGGAGAGACGGTTAAAAGAGATTTCTGAAGGAACGGCTTCACCTAAACAATTTATGGATCAAACGAATAAGATGATATCATATCTTGTACAATCAACAGGGCAAAATGCGGAGGCTTGGTCATTTTCCATAGAAGATCAAGAGAATTTCACACCTAGGGAATATAAAAAGAAACGAACAACCTATTTGGGCAGTTGCATGTTATGTGATGGAAAAGTAATGGATAAAGGCGAGTTTTATGGTTGTTCAAATTATAAAAACGCGAATTGCCGCTTTACATTATCAAAAAAAATGATGGGTAAAAGCATTACTCAAAAACTGATTAAACAACTGCTAAAAGACGGAAAAACAGACATGATTGAAGGCTTTAAGAGCAAAGACAAATCATTTTCAGCCCAGCTTACATGGGATAGAAAAGAAAAAAAGTTGAAATTTCATTTCCCGGACAAGCAATTTTTACCATAGTTCCCAAGTCTACCTTGTCTCCTTCAGTGAATTATAGTATCATTTTTAATGATGGTTAAAAACCAAGTGAATGAATGTGATTAATGATAGGTTTAGCCTATTTTAGAAATAAGATATGTTTAGCAAAGGTACCAATAGGATAAAACATTGGGGAAAGAACCCTTCCGTCTTATGTTTTACCATTTCAGGTTGGTACTTATGCTTTTCTTTATGGGAGGGTCCTCATGCCAACACCAAGTATGGAAGATTATATTGAACAAATTTACTTGTTGATAGAAGAAAAAGGTTATGCCCGAGTATCGGATATTGCGGAAGCGCTATCAGTCCATCCATCTTCGGTTACGAAAATGGTTCAAAAACTGGATAAAGACGAATATCTCGTATATGAGAAATACCGGGGCCTTGTTCTTACTGCAAAAGGGAAGAAAATTGGCAAGAGGCTAGTTTATCGACATGAGTTATTGGAACAAATGCTTAAAATTATCGGTGTAAAAGATGAGCATATTTATGAAGATGTCGAAGGAATAGAGCATCACCTCAGCTGGGATGCGATTGATCGGATTGGAGATTTAGTCCAATATTTTGAAGAAGATAAATCGAGAATAGAAGCGTTAAGAATTGTTCAAAAGAATAATGAAGAATAATAACAGAGCTGTCCAACTAGTCACATGGCTTAATGGATAGCTCTGTTATTGTTTTGTCTATGTTTATGGTTTGACAAAAAAGGTATTTTTATCACAGATTAACGGGCAGTAAGCCCGACCTAAAAGTTTAGAGGGATCGAAGAAGCATAGGTGTGGGATGAAGGAAAACCCCAACTGATTGAAGTTTCACTTTATAAATGTGAAACTTTTTCTTTATAAATATCGTACATATAAAAACGGGAAAATACATAAAGGGTGAAGTTGAATGACACAGTTTGATTGGTCAAAGGCAGCAGAAAAACAATGGGATGAAAGGGCAGATGGCTGGAATGCAAGATCAAGGGAAATGTGGGAAGCCGGCAGCAGAAAGGATATTACTCCACTTTTCTTAAAATACTTAAAACCGCATAGCAAAGTGTGTGATTTAGGGTGCGGGGACGGTTATGGCGCTCTTAAGCTAGCGAAAGCGAATATGGATGTCACCGGAATTGATGTAGCGGAAGAAATGATAGAAAAAGCTAAAGCGATTAATGAAGGATATACAAGTACGTTTTTAAAAGGTGATATTGCTTCCCTGCCTTTTGCGGATGATTGCTTTGATGGTATCTTGGCAATAAATTCGCTTGAATGGACAGAGGATCCTTATCGCGTACTTGAAGAAGTAAAAAGGGTGCTGAAGCGAGATGCATATGCTTGTATTGGCATTTTAGGCCCAACTGCCGGACCAAGGGAAAATAGCTATTCACGGTTATTAGGGAAAAAAGTGATATGCAACACAATGATGCCATGGGAATTTGAAAAGATTTCACTAGCGCTAGGGTTTGAAAAAGTCGATGAATTGGGTGTATATAAAAAGGCAGCAGACCTTCTGCCAAAAGGTGCGTTGCCACTTGAATTAAAACAGTCTTTGTCATTTATGTGGGTGTTTATATTAAAAAATAGAGGGGTGAGGCTATGAACCGCTATTCATTGGAAGAATTTGTTGATGCAACAAGGCAGGAAGATAAAGGGGAAGGATTATTTGAATTAGAAACACCGAGACTGCTAGAGATTAATTTAACGGATCAAATTTGGGCAAAGTCTGGTGCGATGATTTCCTATCAAGGGAACATAAAATTTGCGCGTGAAGGTATTTTGGAACATGGCTTAGGAAAAATGTTCAAAAGAGCATTTTCCGGCGAAGGCTCAGCACTAATGAAGGCTACTGGGAATGGAAAGCTATACGTTGCAGATCAAGGCAAGAAAATTTCAATTATCCGGCTAGCTGGAGAAGCATTTTATGTTAGTGGCAATGACCTGTTAGCTTTTGAGCCTTCGCTTAAATGGGATATTAAACTCATGAGAAAAATTGCTGGCATGTTATCAGGCGGGCTATTTAATATTCGTTTGGAAGGGTATGGAATGGTTGCAATCACGTCGCATTATGAGCCTTTAACATTAGTGGTTTCGCCAAATCAGCCCGTATACACTGATCCAAATGCAACAGTTGCCTGGTCAGGCAATCTTCAGCCTGAATTTGTCGCAGATGTATCTCTTAAGACATTTGTAGGTAGAGGCAGCGGCGACTCGCTGCAAATGAAATTTACAGGTGACGGCTTTGTTGTCGTCCAGCCGTTTGAGGAAGGTTATTTTTCTAACGATTCATAAATAAGTAATCAAAAAAGCAGTGAAGAGCTACTTCACTGCTTTCATTGTATAAGTTAGTCCCATTCAAAAGGTGTTTCCTGATACACATAGTAGTTTAACCAGTTAGAGAAAAGCAGGTGAGCATGAGAGCGCCATGTATTGCGAGGCGTCTTCTCCGGATCATCATTAGGGAAATAGTGGTTTGGGAGTTTAATAGCCAAACCTTTGCTGTGATCACGATAGTATTCCTCTGCAAGTGTCATAGCTTCATATTCAAGATGGCCTGTAATCATAATTTGTTTGCCATTATTTGCACTCATGATAAATGCACCAGCTTCATCCGAAGTTGATAGAACCTTGATTTCAGGATGATTTGTCAGCATTGCCAACGATACATCGGTATGTCTGGAATGCGGCGCAGTATAAAAATCATCAAAGCCCCGCAATAATTTCTCAGACCAGTCATGGACTTTATGGTCAAATACGCCAAAGCATTTATCAGATAATGGATACTTATCAATGCCAAAGTGATGATAAAGAGCAGCCTGAGCTCCCCAGCATATGTGTAAAGTAGAAGTGACATGGCTCTTCGTCCATTCCATAATAGCCATAAGCTCATCCCAGTAATCAACTTGTTCAAATTGAAGAAGCTCAACAGGAGCGCCTGTAATAATCATTCCATCAAATTTACGATCTTTTATTTTCGTAAAGGTGGTATAAAATTGTTCGAGATGAAGCGGACTTGTATTTTTAGATTGATGTGTCTCTGTTTTCAAAAAGGTAATATTGACTTGAAGCGGTGTGTTTCCAAGCAATCTTAATAGATGCGCTTCTGTTTTTTCCTTTTGTGGCATCAAATTTAAAATAAGAATATTTAAAGGGCGGATATCTTGGCATTGTGCACGATTTTCATCCATTATAAATATATTTTCATCCTCCAAAATCTCCCTTGCCGGAAGCCCCTGCGGAATGGTGATAGGCAAATGATCATCTCCTAGTGCGAACTTTCAATAAAGTGAAACTTCCATCAGTGGGGGGTTTCCTTCATCCCCCACTGATGGTTAGTTGAACCAATCGGACTTTTACGGGCAGTTGATCTCCCACTTATCCTTTTTGATTCATTTCCAAAGTCTTCTCGTTAAGAGTCTTACTGCCCGTTAAAGCGGGATAAATTCATTATAAAGACGTTTAACTTATTGGGCAATGATTAAATCTTAAATTTGTTTAATAATTTCCGAATTTAAGCATAATAATATCGCTTTTTTATCATTAGGAAATGATACAATAGGTAATGGTATGAAATTGATTTGTCTACATAGGAGGATAAACCAACATGAATGCAAACTCTGTAAAATCTGATATAGAAATTGCCCAGGCAGCAACCATGAAGCCAATTATGGAAATTGGTGAAAAGGTCGGATTAATGCCAGATGATTTAGAGTTATTTGGAAAATATAAAGCGAAGTTATCAAATGAAGCTTTAAGTCGAATAAATAGAAATGAGAACGGCAAAGTCATTTTAGTCACTGCGATTAATCCTACACCTGCTGGCGAAGGGAAATCTACAGTGACAGTCGGATTAGGTGATGCGCTAAATAGATTAGGTAAAAATGCGATGATTGCCATGCGTGAACCATCTCTTGGTCCTACGATGGGAGTAAAAGGCGGTGCAACCGGCGGCGGTTACGCTCAAGTATTGCCGATGGAGGATATTAATCTTCATTTTACTGGTGATATCCATGCGATTACAACGGCAAACAATGCATTAGCAGCATTAATCGATAATCATCTTCAGCAGGGGAACGAGCTGAAAATTGACCAGCGAAGGATTGTTTGGAAAAGGGTACTGGATTTAAATGACCGTGCGCTACGAAAAGTGATCATCGGTCTTGGAGGCCCTGTTCAGGGAGTGCCAAGGGAGGATGGATTTGATATCACTGTTGCTTCTGAAGTAATGGCTGTTTTATGCTTGGCAAATGATTTACAGGATCTTAAGAAAAAATTAGGTAAGATGGTCATTGCTTATAATATTGATCGTCAGCCTGTCACAGTTTCTGATCTTGGTGCAGAAGGAGCGCTTGCATTACTTTTAAAAGAAGCTGTGAAGCCTAACATAGTCCAAACGCTGGAGCATACGCCAGCTCTCATACATGGCGGTCCGTTTGCAAATATTGCGCATGGCTGCAACAGCGTCATAGCTACGAAAGCTGCGGCTAAGCTGGCGGATTATGTAGTGACCGAAGCTGGTTTTGGCGCAGATTTAGGAGCGGAAAAATTCCTTCATATTAAAGCTAGAAGCGCAGGAATTAAACCAGAAGCAGTTGTTATCGTGGCAACAGTTCGCGCTTTAAAAATGCATGGCGGACTTAGAAAAGATCAATTAGCAACCGAAGATATTGAGGCATTGACAACTGGATTTGCAAACTTGAAAAAGCATGTTGAAACAATCGAAAGCTTTGGTTTGCCGTTTGTTGTCGCAATTAACCGGTTTGTTCATGATACAGACAACGAATTAAAGGTATTGTCGGCATTATGCGACCAATATCAAATTCCTTATGCAATGACAGAAGTATGGGAGCATGGTGGAGAAGGCGGCATTTTACTCGCAGAAAAGGTTTTGAAATTGATTGACAATAAACAATCTAATTTTGAGGCGTTATATAATATTAAGGATTCATTAGAGGAGAAAATTAACGCAATAGCAAAAAAGGTTTACGGTGCTGGACAAGTTGATTTTACCGCAAAAGCAAGAAAGCAAATGCAGGATTTTACTGCCCAAGGATGGAGCAGCTTACCGATCTGTATGGCGAAAACGCAATATTCATTATCTGATGATCCTGCAAAGCTTGGAAGACCGGAAGACTTTTCAATTACTATAAGAGAACTTAAGCCTTCTATTGGTGCAGGATTTATCGTTGCATTGACAGGAGATGTCATGACGATGCCAGGCTTGCCAAAAGCCCCTGCCGCGATGAAAATGGATGTAGATGAAAATGGAAATGCCATTGGATTATTTTAACTAACAATAACTATATTAAAAAGAAGGCATTCGCTAAAAGTACTCGGCGAACGCCTTTTTTAAAAGGATACCAAAGCATAACTTTGAAATTCGAAAACTGTCTAGCTCAAGCGCCATCCCCTCAAGGTCACAAGCCGATACCCTAGAAAGGTAAAGAACGCCTTCACGTAAGGCTCGTGCTTGTCGTGAGTGAGCAAGGCGCTTGCGCTTTTCTTAAAGAGGGAATGAAGCAATGTTTGATCCAACAGCTTTTGAAAATATGAAGGTCGTACTAGAAGGGCATTTATATGATTATGATTTAATTGGAGAAATTAGTATTATTGATAGAAACGATATTGTGAATACATCGAAGTTGTCTCGTCAGTATGAATTAACGTTTATAGAAAGTGATGAGAGACTATATTGTCAGATTGTGTTAAAAGCTGATTTAAAACAATTAGCTGCCGAGCTTTTACCTGTACATAGCAATGAAAATGAAGCGGGCTGCAAGCTGTTCCTCCGCTTTGTCTTGAAGCATAAAGATGACATGAAACTAATGGAAAGCACGAAAGCAGTGGTCTCTAACATTTGGGGAGTATCTAGAACTGTGAACCAAATCATAAAATATAATACGAAAGATAAACATGAAGTTGAAAATGAAATGACTGTTTCATTTAACCGTCTTATCTATGAAGACCAAATGGATGATTTACTTGTGATGGTTGAGCATATGCGCGAAACTTTAAAGCAATTAAGCAAGGTAATCGAATAATCAGTGGTTTAACCAGGTTGCTTGATGTTAAAAATGATATGAGTTTGTCCGCAGTCTAATCTAGGCTGCAGACAAACTCATTCTTTTTAAAAAAGAAGCTCGGATTTTCGCTTCTCTCCCGGAGGAGTCGAGCGGTAAGTCTCTCTAAATTCCATTGAAATTTCGTTCGGTCAATTTGTCAACGGCGCTTTTTTCTGCATTATTAAGATTTAATGAAAATATTCTTCATGTTACAATTAGGTGTTAGAAACAATAAGCAGGTGTTCATGATGAATGAAAAGCAATATATAAAAAGAGCTGAACAGTTTGTGAAAACATTCCACAATCAGGATACAACCGGCCATGATTGGCATCATATCAGCAGGGTGAGAAATTCAGCACTTTACATAAAGGAGCAAGAGCAGAGCGGTAACAAATTTATTATTGAAATGTCTGCATTATTACACGATATTCCTGATGAAAAGCTGAACCAATCGAAAGAGGAAGGGGATCAGCGGCTAAATAATTTTCTTGAATCCCTCCATCTTGAGCAAAAGGTAAAACAGGAAATTATATCTTGTATTTCAACAGTTTCCTTTAAAGGTGGCAAGGCTTATTCTAAGCTAAGCATTGAGGCACAAATCGTTCAAGATGCAGACCGACTGGACGCAATGGGTGCGATAGGGATTGCTAGAGCTTTCGCTTATTCAGGAGCATCAGGTCAAGAGATATATAATCCGGATCTTCCAGTGAGAACTGCAATGAATGAAGCAGAGTACCGGACAGGGAAGTCTTCTGCAATTAATCATTTTTATGAAAAACTTTTAAAGCTAAAAGATTTGCTTCATACAAATACAGCAAAGAGGCTGGCGAATGACCGCCATCTGTTTATGGAAGCTTTTTTAGACGAATTTTTTAAAGAATGGAATGGTCAAAAATGAATATGATCACACTTGAGAATATAGCAAAAACATATGGAGAAAAGGAATTATTCACCGGCATTTCCTTCACGATCGCCGAAAAGGATCGTGTAGGGTTAATTGGTGTAAACGGTACAGGTAAATCCTCGCTATTAAAAATTGTTGCAGGAATAGATACACCTGATTCCGGCGAGATTATTGCTCCAAAAGATTATTCGATTGCTTACTCTGAACAGGAACCTCAATTGGAAGAAAGCTTAACTGTGCTGGAACAGGTTTTTGCCGGGGAAGCGCCAATCCTTGTTTTGCTGAGAGAATATGAACAAACTTTAATTGAGCTTAACACAAATCCAGATCAAAAGAGCATACAAGAAAAGCTATTTGAACTGCAAAAAAAATTGGATGCATCAAATGGCTGGGAAGCAAGTACGAATGCGAAAACAATTCTAACAAAATTGGGCATTACCGATGTGAATAAAAGAATTGGCGAATTGTCTGGTGGACAGAAAAAGCGGGTTGCGCTTGCTCAAAGCTTGATCCAATCGGCTGATCTTCTTATTCTTGATGAGCCTACAAATCATCTTGATTATGAATCGGTGAAATGGCTTGAGGATTACCTGTCAAGATACAGCGGTGCGTTATTGCTAGTAACCCATGATCGCTATTTTCTAGATCGTGTCACTAACCGGATGTTTGAGCTTGATTCCGGCGAGCTGTATAGCTATAAAGGGAATTATGCGGCATTTTTAGAAGCGAAAGCAGTTCGTGAAGAGAATATGGCCGCTACAATCGATAAACAAAGAAACCTATACCGAAGAGAATTAGAATGGATCCGTCGTGGTGCGAAGGCGAGAACGACGAAACAAAAAGCTAGAATTGACAGATTCGAACAATTAGATGATCGCCTCGCAAACGTGAAGCAAGCGGAAAAGCTTGATATGTCTTTAAGCGGAAGCCGATTAGGCAAGCAGGTGTTTGAGTTAAAGGATGCCAATAAAGCGTATCAAAACCAAACGATCCTCGAAGATTATGATTTATTGATTAAGCCTGGAGATCGAATAGGCATCATCGGCCGAAATGGATCAGGCAAATCTACTTTATTGAATATATTAGCAGGGAAAATTCCGCTGGATTCCGGTGAAAGAATTATTGGACAAACAGTCAAGATTGCTTATTACACGCAAGAAAGTGAAGATATGGATGATAATAAGCGAATGATCGAGTATTTAAAAGAGACGGCTGAAGTAGTTGAAACATCAGATGGAAAAACAATCTCTGCAGCGCAAATGCTCGAACGCTTCCTCTTTCCTCCTTATACACACGGCACATTAATAAGAAAGCTGTCAGGAGGAGAAAAACGAAGATTATATTTATTGAAGATTTTAATGTCTTCTCCAAATGTTCTTTTGCTAGATGAGCCGACAAATAATCTGGATACACAGACTCTTACTGTTCTAGAGGATTACTTAGATGATTTTCCCGGAGTAGTCATTACCGTTTCCCATGACCGGTATTTCCTCGATAAAGTGGCAGGCCAGCTTTTAATATTACATGGCGGTGGTAAGATTTCATCATTTTTCGGGAACTATACGGATTATCTGGAGAAGGAAAAGACCGACTCGCAAACTGCTGAGAAAAGTGTCCAGCCTAAACCGGCAAACCAGCCGAAGCAAAAGAAAAAAAGAATGTCCTATAATGAATCACGTGAATGGGAACAGATTGATGAGAAAATATCTTCTGCTGAGGAGAGGCTCGAAGAAATCGCAGCTGAAATGGAGAATATCGGCAGTGATTTTGAAAAAGCGCAAGCATTAATGGATGAGCAAACAAAGCTGAATGAAGAATTGGAACATTTAATCGAGCGCTGGAGTTATCTATCAGATCTGGCAGATGCTTAAAATAAGCTGATTAAATGATACAACGCAACCGGTATGTTAAAATAAGACTATCTTTGAACATATGTAGTAAAGGGTGAGAACAGTGATAATAAAAGCGATAGAGCCTACCCCTAGTCCGAATACGATGAAGGTAATCCTAGATAAGGAATTGCCGATGGGTACAAGCAATAACTATAAAGCGGATAACTGTGAAGGTGCGCCGCAAGTCATTAAAGATATTCTAGAAATTGAAGGAATAAAAGGTGTTTATCACGTTGCTGACTTCCTGGCAGTTGAAAGAAATGCCAGATACGATTGGAAAGAGCTCCTTCCCCAAGTGAGAAGTGCTTTTGGCGAAGATGGAGAAGAAAGCCAAGCCCGTAGTGAAATAGATGAGCACTTTGGAGAAGTGCAAGCTTTTGTGCAAATATATAAAGGTATTCCTATGCAAGTTAAATTAACCGATGGAACAGAAGAGAAACGCTTCGGTTTACCTGACATGTATGTCAAAGCAGTAGCCGAGTCGCAAAACCCTGATGATAATGTGGTCATGGTCAGAAAGTGGAAAGAGCTTGGCGTAAGATATGGAGAGTTTGATCAAGTAGGTAAAGAAGTGATCGATGAATTGTTAGCCGCTTATCCGGAAACTCGGGTAAAAAGCTTAGTTCAAGCAGCAAACAATCCGGAAATTGCTGAAGAAACTAAGCAAAAGCAGCGGTTAAAATTAACTCCTCAAGACTTAGAAGACGAAGACTGGCGCATACGTTATCAAAAGCTTGAACAAATGGACGATCCCACTTTGGAGGATTTGCCCCTGCTTGATAAAGCACTGGAAGATGAAAAAGCTTCAATTAGAAGATTATCAACAGTTTATTTAGGAATGATAGAAGATCCTAAAGTTCTTCCATATCTTTATAAAGCTTTAAAAGATAAAACAGTTACGGTAAGACGTACTGCAGGCGACTGTTTATCTGATTTAGGCTTTAAAGAGGCGATGCCAGAAATGATGGAAGCACTAGCTGATAAAAGCAAACTCGTTCGCTGGAGAGCCGCCATGTTTTTATATGAAGTCGGCGACGAAACCGCTTTGCCAGCATTGAAAGCTGCCGAGAATGATGATGAGTTCGAAGTAAGCCTGCAAATTAAACTGGCTATCGAACGAATCGAACAAGGCGAAGAAGCAAAAGGCTCTGTTTGGAAACAAATGACCGAATCAAGAAAAAACTAAATCATCATGAAGCCCTGCAGGCAAACTGCGGGGTTTTTTACTGTATGGATATATTATTTATGAAAAAAAGTGTATATTCCACTGAACCGAGCATACATCACTCCCAATCGCGTAATAACCCCAATTATTCCGCTGAACCGAGCATCAATCGTTCCCAATCGCGTAATAAACCGCAATTGATTCCACTGAACCGAACACAATCGCTCCCAATCGCAGAATAAAACGGCAATTATTCCGCTGAACAGAACGTCAATCGCCGCCAATTGCCGAATAAAATCAAATACAAGTTTCGACTAAACTAAAACTCTTTCTCCAATCGTATCAACCTATTCAGCATATGACAACGCCGATAAATCCTTTTACAATAAGACGTTTTACCGTTTTAAAGTAAAAAATAATACAAATTTAGCGAAAATTATTGCAAATCACGTAATAAAGGTCTATATTTGAAAGAAAATATTCCGGGGGAGGAACAGATCATGTCGAAAGATTTGAGAACACGCAGCTATGCAATAAGTGAAGATGAAAAAAGAGCACCAAACCGGGCTATGCTAAGAGCGGTAGGTTTTACTGATGAGGATTTCAAGAAGCCTATGATTGGGATTGCAAGCACATGGAGTGAGGTTACACCATGTAATATACATATTAATGAGCTCGCGGTTAAAGCCAAGGAAGGAGCTCGGATTGCCGGCGGGGCACCGATGATTTTCAATACGATTACAGTTTCAGATGGAATTTCCATGGGAACTGAAGGGATGCGCTATTCTTTGCCAAGCCGTGATTTAATTGCTGATTCTATTGAAACAGTTGTCGGGGCGGAATGTCTTGACGGATATGTTGCCATCGGAGGCTGTGATAAAAATATGCCGGGCTGCATGATTGCCATTGCTAGAATGAACTTGCCTTCGTTATTTGTTTATGGAGGGACAATTAAGCCTGGTAAATTAAAAGGAGAAGATATTGATATCGTTTCTGTTTTTGAAGGTGTTGGCCAATATAACGGCGGCAGTATTGACAAGCAAGAATTAACGAAAATAGAATGTCATGCTTGTCCAGGTTCAGGCTCCTGCGGAGGAATGTATACAGCGAATACAATGGCGAGTGCAATTGAAGCGCTTGGCATGAGCTTGCCAGGCAGCTCCTCGAACCCAGCTGAAACAGATGAGAAGCGCAATGACTGCCATGAAGCTGGCAAAGCGGTATATCGCCTAATGGAGCAAGATATAAAGCCACGTGATATATTAACTAAAAAAGCTTTTGAAAATGCCATTACTGTCGTTTACGCACTTGGCGGTTCCACAAATGCTGTTCTACATTTGATGGCCATTGCTCATGCGGCTGAAGTAGATTTGTCACTTGATGACTTTAACCGATTGCAAGAAAAAGTGCCACATTTAGCTGATTTAAAACCAAGCGGTAAATATGTAATGCAGGATCTTCATAATATTGGCGGTGTTCAATCTGTTATGAAAATGCTGCTTAAGGAAGGCTTGCTGCATGGTGATTGCCTAACTGTAACTGGTAAAACACTCGCAGAAAACTTAGAAGAAACGGCTGAACTGCAGGAAGGCCAGGAAATTATTCGTCCAGTTAGCGAGCCGTTAAGAGAAACTGGCCCATTGGTTGTTTTAAAAGGAAACCTTGCACCAAATGGAGCAGTGGCAAAGGTATCGGGATTGAAAGTTAAACGAATGACAGGTCCAGCAAAAGTATTCAACGATGAAGAAACAGCTACAGAAGCGGTGATAAATGGAGAAATTAAAGACGGCGACGTGTTAATCATTAGATATGAAGGGCCAAAAGGCGGGCCGGGTATGCCGGAGATGCTTTCCATCTCAGGAATCTTAGTTGGTAAGGGGCTAGGTGAAACAGTAGCCTTATTAACAGATGGCCGTTTTTCTGGTGGCTCGCACGGCTTTGTAATCGGCCATATTGCACCAGAAGCGCAGGTTGGCGGTCCGATTGCACTGGTCCAGTCAGGAGACAGTGTGACAATTGATAGTGAAACAAAAGAAATTTCAGTTGCGTTATCAGAAGAGGAATTCGCTAAACGACGCGAGGCATGGACACCTCCAGCATTGCCAAGACGAGGCGCATTAGCGAAGTATGCTCGGGTCGTATCATGTGCCTCTAAGGGTGCTGTAACAGATTACTTTGATGATGAAAAAGCAGGTTTACAATCTAACAAAAAAGAATTATTATCTGAGGTTTAATCCTCAGATATTTGCTCCCCTGTTCGATGTAATTGCAAAGCAAGCTTCAATTGTAGTATGCTAACAGTGCAAAAGCTAGAAAGGGAGGTTGATGACGATGTCAATGGCTTATGATGAATATATGAAGCAAGTAGTAAAACCGATGCGTGCGGAGCTAGTTCAAGCTGGCTTTCAGGAGCTGACAACAGATGAAGAAGTTGAACAGTATATGGAAAAAGCAGAAGAGACAACATTAGTTGTTATTAACTCTGTATGTGGCTGTGCGGCAGGATTAGCTAGACCAGCGGTTACTCAAGCGGTGATGAATGCTGAAAAGAAACCTGCTAACCTTGTAACGGTATTTGCCGGTCAAGATAAAGAGGCAACTGCAAAAATGAGAGAGTATTTTGTAGGAATTGAGCCATCTTCTCCATCGATGGCGCTACTTAAAGGCAAAGAAGTTGTTCACTTTATTCCACGTCATGATATTGAAGATCATTCAATGGAAGAAATTATGAACAACTTGCTTGATTCATTTGACAAAAACTTATAAAAACGAAATCAGCTAAGAGTATTTTCTTAGCTGTTTTTTTGTTCAATAAAAGCGATTCTATGATAAACTATCATCAGTCGAATTGAACGAAGTAGGTGTTAATATGTTTGTAACGACATCAGGAAGAACAAATGGAGAGAAAATAAATGAAGCAAAGGAAATCGCACAATCATTTAACGTCCAGTATATAGCGCGCAGAAAAGATTCGATTCTGGAGCTGCAAAGACAACAGGATTCAGACTGCCTTGTCGTAGGAAAAAACCGTCTTGAATTGTATGCTAGGAGAGAGCAGCAGCCGTTCTTTTTTCATCCGAGTTCTGGAATGTTCCGGTTGAAGCGCTTAGAAAGCGGCGGGTATGATCCATTCATTGAAGCCTCAGGTTTAAAAAAGGGGAAGAGTCTGTTGGATTGTACTTTAGGTCTCGCCTCAGATAGTATTGTTGCCAGTTATGCAGTGGGAGCGCAAGGGCTAGTAACAGGAATAGAAGGGAATAAAGTGATTGCTTATATAGTTTCAGAAGGGCTGCAAACATGGGATTGTGGAAATGAAAGCATGAATCAAGCTTTGAGAAGAGTGAATGTGATGAACGCACTTTCCCTTTCATATTTGCAGCAATTGCCTGATCTCAGTTATGATTGTGTATACTTCGATCCTATGTTTGAAACAACGATTACCGAATCTGAAGGAATTCATGCTTTAAGAAGCTATGCGGTTCAAGAAGGCTTAACAGAAAGCATGATGCGGGAAGCAATGCGCGTAGCAAAAGAGCGTGTTGTCTTAAAGGATCATTTTCGCAGCAGCAGATTTGAAAAATTTCCGTTTGAAGTAATAAAAAGAAAATCAGCTAAATTCCATTATGGAATAATAAAAAAAGAATGACGCTATTTAAGCTTCATTCCCAGAATGCCTTCGAAAGTGTTAATAAGAAAATATATTTGGATTTGAAGAGTTGTCCTCTAGCCCCGCGGAAAGCCTCCGAAACTCATATTGTTTTAATATGAGTTTCTCTACAGGCTGAATCATTTTAGCTTCGAAAAGAAGGGTATAGAATTTTTTGAAGCAAAACACTCCAAATCGAACTGAAATGAGCTTTGATAAATGCTCGTTATCATCATATAAGTAATTAAAACCACTCAAGGAAATGACTTGGTGAATCCAAAAGATGTCTAACTTAATCAGCAAATGACAGATAAATAAAGTATGCAAGCAATAAAAGACTTCCAGCAACAACTAACCAGCTTGTATCCACATTCTTCACCATCCTTTACAGTATATATGCCCCAAAAAACATACATTAATCATACTATATTTTAGATAAAATATGGTAGAATAGATGAATAAGAGAGAGAATTGTGAGGAATCGAACATGAATATAAAAATGGCATCGAGAATGCAATCCTTTCAGGAAAGCATCTTTTCAGAACTAGCAGAGATTAAACATTCAAAAATTTCAAAAGGTATTTCAATGATTGACCTAAGTGTAGGTAGTCCTGATCTTCCTCCACCAGCTTTTATTACAGATGCAATGAGCGAAATGGCCGGAAATCCAAGTTTGTATGGTTATACCTTAAAAGGTGTTAATGAATTTCATGAAGCCGTAGCGAAGTATTATCGCCGCAATTATGATGTGAGGCTTGATTCAAAAAAGGAAGTTTCTCTATTAATGGGTTCACAGGATGGGCTCGTGCATCTGCCAATGGTTTTATGTGATCCAGGAGATATTGTCCTCGTGCCTGATCCAGGCTATACAGCATATGAAGCCGGGGTGAATTTAGCAGGCGGGCAATTATATCCCATGCCTTTAAAAGTTGAGAATGACTTTTTGCCAAGGTTTGAAGACATCCCAGCAGAGGTGTGTGCAAAAGCGAAATTAATGGTGCTTAACTATCCCGGTAATCCGGTTCCTGCGCTTGCATCCGCAGCGTTTTTTAAAGAGGCAATTAACTTTGCAAAAGAGCATAATATCGTTATTCTACACGATTTTGCCTACTCAGAATTATATTTTGAGGAAAGGCCGATCAGCTTTCTATCAGTTGAAGGAGCGATCGATGTCGGCATTGAAATGAATTCCTTATCAAAAAGCTTCAATATGGCTGGCTGTCGAGTTGCTTATGCAGCTGGTAATAAAGAAGTGATTTCTCTATTAAGCAACTTAAAATCCAATTTGGATTATGGTGTCTTTTATCCAATCCAGCTTGCTGCTGCGAAAGCGTTAACTGATGAATCGGATTTTTTGGAGAATCTACGGCATGCATATAAAACAAGAAGAGATTTATTTGTAAACGGGCTGAATGAAATCGGCTGGGAAGTTGATATGCCGAAAGGGTCTATGTTTGTTTGGGCGAGACTTCCAGAGGGCTATCAATCAAAACAGTTCGCACTGGATTTAATTGAAAAAGCAAATGTTGTCGTTACTCCAGGAAATGCCTTTGGCGAATGGGGAGAGGGCTACGTGAGAATGGGTATCGTGCAGACAGAAGATACGCTAAGTGAAGTAATTGAGAGAATTAAAGAAAGCGGGATTATAGCAAAGGTATCAAGCTAATTCGTTAAGGGGGTGACTTATATGCCTAAGTGGCTGCGCAAATCAATAGTTGTTATGGTAACCATTTTGACATTTGGAATGGTTACCCCATCACAGGATTTCTTACACGAAAATCAGCAATCAGATAAGTCACCAAAGAAGACAATCTTTGCTGATCATCAATCGGAAAATGAGATCGAAGAAGTTGAACCTTATATTTCCAAGGAGGCATTTATTAGTCAAATGGTAAAAAGTGCAGAGCAGCATTCATTCGATAAATTTGGAATGAAGATTAAGCCAGTAATAGAAGAAGAGTTTAGTGAAGTCATTCTGCCAAATATTGAAAAGGCGATTGAAGAAGTTGCTGTTCAATATCCACAGGAAAGACTAGTAAACTTAAAAATCTCTGAAACTGCAACTGCTGGACTATCTGAAAGAATTTTCCATATTGCGGATGAGACAAAAAATCAAGATGTTATTCGCTTCCATGTAAGAAGGGACAACCCGCCGCAACAAGGGCATTGGTTTAATTTCCATTATCATACTTATTATGACCAATTTCAGGAACATCATAATTTAGGGTCTATATATTGGGATAAAAATACTCCTCCAAAATGGATGAGTTAATAAGTGAAGAAAGTTTTTCTTGAGTAGTGAAACTTTTTATTTTCCATTCCGTATATTACTTATCAAATATATCAATTTCAAAAGTGGCTTCGCTTAAAATACATATAATATGAAAAAAGGGTGGTTTGCCATTCTGTAGATAGTATTTTTGCACATTCGCGAAAAAAAAGTTGTATGAAAGGCAGCCAAAACTTGGTATATTGATATAGATGTTCGAGACAACTGTCTCAGTAAAAATAAATAATCGTGAGCTCAGGAGGAACTTACACGCATGGCAATAATTGATGGTATTATTCATACTTATTCCCAGTTTTTTAATTGGGATATGTGGGTCGAGGCCCTATCTAAGCCAGAAAACTGGTTATTGATCGGGACCTTGGTTATTTTGGAAGGGCTGCTATCAGCAGATAATGCGCTAGTGTTAGCAGTGATGGTTAAGCATCTTCCGCTTGAACAAAGGAAAAAAGCATTATTTTATGGATTAGCAGGCGCTTATTTCTTCCGTTTTCTAGCTATTGGTGTCGGTGTTTATTTAATTAAATTCTGGTGGATTAAAGTATTAGGAGCCGGATATCTAGCATGGCTAGCGATAAAATATTTCATCGATAAGAAGAAAGCAGAAGCAGCAGAAGACGAAGAAGCACTTAAAGGAATTAATCAAAGAGGCCTTCTCATTCGTTTATTCGGAACCTTTTGGGGAACGGTTGTTGCCATTGAATTAATGGACATTGCCTTCTCAATAGATAGTATTCTGGCAGCTCTTGGTGTCAGCCAAGAAATCTGGGTGCTTCTAGTTGGTGGCATGTTAGGTATCATTATGATGCGTGGAGTAGCAGGGGTATTCTTAAAATTAATCGACCGTGTACCTGAATTAGAAACAAGTTCTTATGTGCTCATTTTATTAATTGCACTTAAAATGCTATTAAGTGCTGCAGGCGTTCATATTGATCATATTTATTTCTTTATTGTCCTTGTTATTGTATTTGCAATTACATTTATCATTCATGCAAGAAACAAGAAAAAAGAAGCAACAGGCATTTAATAGGAACATCTTATGGAAAAGGGAACTGACAATTGTCACTCCCTTTTCTTTTATACTAAAGGATATGTTTTTCAGGTAATAAATGGTTCATTAGGAGGGGAGTACGTGAAATTATTCGTTGATCTTTCGGCTGAAGACAAGGAGAAGCTGTTTTTTAAGGAGCCTGAATCATTTGATAAGCATGCTGGTAAAGAGCTATTAGCTTATGCATTGGGCGCGACTCTATATATGCCAGCAACAAGGCCGAACATCCAACAGGATTTAGTGACAAAAAAACATGCTGGATTAACATCAATTGTCATTTGTCTAGAAGACGCCATTGGTGACAATGAGGTGGAAGTAGCTGAGAATCTATTACAAAGTGAATTAAAAAAGCTTGTTTTAGATATTGAAAAAGGCTTCATTACGATTGAGGAGCTGCCGTTATTATTTATCCGCATAAGAGATGGCAGACAATTATTAAGATTGCGCCAGAAATTGGGTGAAGAGTGGAGCTTACTAACTGGTGTAGTCATTCCGAAATTTTCCGCTTCCACAGGAAAATCAATCCTATCTCAACTAATGGAGCTGAAAATGGAGGGCTATCCTCTATATGCGATGCCCATCTTAGAAACAAGAAACGTTATTTATAAAGAAACTAGAATGAAAGAACTCATACATATAAAATCGATACTGGATGAGTTTTACGATATCATTTTAAATGTGAGGATTGGCGCAACCGACTTTTGTGGATTATATGGCATTAGAAGAAATACCGATACAACGGTTTATGATATCGCTATTCTTAATGATTGCATTGCTGACATCTTGAATGTTTTTCTAAGGTCAGATCAACCTTATGTAGTTTCTGGTCCGGTTTGGGAGCATTTTGCTTCAAAAGAAAGAATATTGAAGCCCCAATTAAGAAGAACACCTTTTAGAGAGCATTATGGTGAAGCAGGTGTAAATATTCGTTCGGAATTAATTAATAATCAAATGGACGGTTTAATAAAAGAGATTCTTATGGATATAACGAATGGCATTACCGGAAAAACGATTATTCATCCTACACATATTAAACCGGTTCAGGCGTTAAATGCAGTCTCGTATGAGGAATATCTAGATGCCGCAAATATTATAGAACAGGCCAATGGTGAAAAAGGCGTGTTAAAAAGTGCTTTTCAAAATAAAATGAATGAAATTAAACCGCATTTTTATTGGGCAAATAGAATGATATTAAAATCGAGAATTTATGGGGTGCTTCATGATGAATACACAAACATCGACTTACTACAATCAGTTATATACACTGGACATTCTCAATCAAATGAAAGTTCATATTCAAATTAACGAAAATCCATATGGTATTGATCCTGCGCGACTTTTTAAAATGGCTGCACGAATAAATAAGAAGCGATCCTTCCTTTTTGTTAGTAATGTTTTAGGCAAGCATGTTCCGATTCAACCGCAAAAGGGATTGGCGATCGGACTCATTTTAGCAAGCCGTTATATGGAGGCAGTGCATAACAAAGATACAGACAGAAAGGAACTATTCATACAGTCTCTTTTGAAGGATAATGTTAAATTGAAGGACTCACCTTTTATAGATGAAGAGGTCCATCCTGTCATCATAGGATTTGCAGAAACTGCTACTGCATTAGGCCACTCATTTTATCAATCATTCCACCATGCTGACTTTTTTCATACAACAAGAGAAAATATAAAGGGTTTGCCGTCGATTATAAATTTTGAAGAAGAGCATTCCCATGCCACATCTCACCGTTCATATGTAAATGAGAAATTATTAAATAATCAAAGAGAAATCATCTTAGTGGATGATGAAATCACGACGGGGAAAACAGCAATCAATATCATACGGTCGCTGCATGACAAGTATCCGCGCCAATCGTATACAGTTGTTTCAATCTTAGATTGGCGAACAATGGAACATAAACATCAATTTACATCACTCGAAAAAGAATTAGATATAACCATCAACAATGTAAGCCTGCTTAGCGGAACGATAAAAGTTGACGGTGAGCCGCCAGTAAAAAATCACCACTCCTCATGCAATGAGCCAGCTACCTCTCAGTTAATAGAAGAAATATTTATCGAGTCCGAGTTTCCTCATTTACTGAGTAACGTGAAGTATTCCTCTGAATCACTTAGTGGACAGGAAAATAATATTCCATATTTATATGAAACTGGACGGTTTGGGCTCCATTCCTCTGAGAATCAAATGATACATGAAAAATTAACTGAAATCGCAGCAACATTAAAAGGGCGAAGAAACGGTGGAAAGACGCTATGTCTTGGTACAGGTGAATTCATGTATGTGCCGATGAAACTGGCGGCAATGATGGGAGACGACGTATATTATCAAAGCACGACGAGAAGCCCCATCTACATTGAAGATAAGGCAGGATATGGTGCTAGATTTGGATTATCCTATCCTAATCCAGAAGATGAAGAAATCAGTCATTTTGTTTATAATATTCCTCCTCACGAGTATGAAGACATTTTTATTTTTTTTGAGAGATTCATATCAAAAAGATCCCTTTCCCCTTTATTGGAGGAACTGGCCCATACATTTATCGGTAAAATTAATCTGGTTTATTTTACAGGGGGACCGGCACAATGAATACAATCGGAAAGCAAAAATTCGGATCTTATGACAGGGATGACGTTGTATTCCTGCTTAAGGATTTAAGTGATTACAATCTAGAAGGGGCAACAGAGCAAAGAGAAAAAGCGATTCAAGCTGGTCAGCATTATAGCGAATCGTTGCCGATTGAATATCAGCCGCCTGCTGGGTATCTTCAGCTGTTTTATGAAACACTTCATGAATATAAGCTGAAAGTAGCCTTATGTACTGGAATCGTTTCTGAGCAGATTTACAGGCTGAAAGGTAAAGACACGGTGTTAGTTTCATTAGCACGAGCAGGGACGCCTATTGGCATCATGATCAAGAGGTATATTGCAGCAAAGTATAAAATTGACATTCCACATTACAGTCTTTCTATTATTAGAGATAGAGGAATTGATGAAAATGCCTTATTATATATTTTAAAGAAACATGCTGGAAAGAACATACAATTTGTTGATGGCTGGACCGGAAAAGGGGCTATTTCAATAGAGCTAACTAAAGCATGCAATCGTTTCTATGAAAAACATAAAATATTGCTTGATGATACTTTAGCTGTGCTTGCTGATCCTGGAAATTGTACGTCTCTTTTTGGGACAAGGGAAGACTTTCTTATCCCGAGCGCGTGTTTAAATTCAACGGTCTCAGGTTTAAT
Source organism: Cytobacillus horneckiae (assembly GCF_002835735.1). Classification (GTDB taxonomy): domain Bacteria; phylum Bacillota; class Bacilli; order Bacillales; family Cytobacillaceae; genus Cytobacillus; species Cytobacillus horneckiae. The sequence goes on from NZ_PISD01000008.1 coordinate 69,737, forward strand.
TAGCCGTACAGTATTAAATGACAGGATGATTTCTGAGCACGATTTTCATGGCGCAAAATTTTATAAGAATTTACAAAAAAATGATGTTTCGAATGAGTTTCTAGATATCATTACACAAGAATTTTCTGGCGTCTATGAGCTAGCAGAAGAAGGGGCTGAGAATCTAATCAATGCTGAACAAATCATATCATTCAAAGGTATGGAAGAAGTGAAAAAAATTCAACATGATTTTTCCATCGAATCTTCTCATTATGTTAAACCTGGCGTGGGTGAGACAACTAGAGTATTGCTTAGAAGAGTTCCATGGAAGATCTTGATGAAGGATGAAAATAGCCCATATGTCCGTCATATAAAGGCGCTTGCTGGGGAGCGTGGAGTCGAAATTGTGCACTATCCAGACATGTCTTATACATGCTGCGGCTTGATTAAAAAGGTGAATAGCTGATGAAGAATTTATTTGCAGCAGATTTAGATAGGACGTTGATTTATTCAAAACGTGCGATAGCAGAATTTAATGAGGATAAGCATGCATTTCTTACTTCTGTGGAATATAAAGACGGACAAGTGATGGCTTATATGACAAATAAATCAATAGAAGCATTGCATCATATTGCTAAACAGGCACTATTCGTTCCAGTTACTACGCGAACGCCTGAACAGTTTAATCGGATTAATTTAAGGATTCCTTTAAAATATGCAATTACTACAAATGGGGCAAATATTTTCTATAAAGGAGACATACTTAAGGAATGGCAGGAAACTGTGATAAATAGAATGAAGAAAGAGAGTGCAAGTATTCAGGAAATAAAGCTTGCGGTGCAGCCGCTAACGATTAACGGAAGGCAAAAAGATGCGGATGATTTATTTTTTTATTATTTGTTAGATGAAAGATTAGCGGAACATCAGCTAGAAGAAGCTTCAAGTATGGCAAATAATATCGGATGGCGTACATCTCTGCAGGGAAGAAAGCTATATTTTATTCCTTATTCAGTTAGTAAAGGGGAAGCGGTAAATTTTATAAAGGAAAGAGAAAATATCGACATTTCCTTCGGTGCCGGCGATTCATTGCTGGACCATGACTTTTTAAAGGCGTGTGATTTTTCCTTTGTTCCAAGTCATGGAGAATTGGCCAATCATCCTCATTTAAACAAAGCCTATCAATTGACGAATGAAAAAGGGTTTAAGGCAACAGAGGAAATGCTTGGCAGGATAGAACAGCTTATCGCTTTTCAGAGTCAGCAATCAGTACATGAAGCAAAATGAATAGTGCAATACCGAATAGGAAAAATCCTCCGAAAACGATGAAAAATGTGAACACCGATTGGTGAACAGTTAAAGAAAATAAAGAGATAAATAACGACCAAAAAAACAAATCAAAAAAAACAAAGAAATAAGAACTTAATACAGACTGCAGTTCCTCTAATTCGTATTCAATATTAGGGAGCTTTGATCTTTTATATAATAACCTCATAATATAATCCATCCTTTTCTCCGGCAAGCCAATATTAGATATTGAAACTATATGCATGCGTGAGGAGATTGGTGAAAAGCTTGAAACCTTTTCAATCGTTAAAACGTATTATTAAACAAAGAAGAAATTAGTTAATTCGTATGATATGATTAAGGGAACTATTGTAATATTATAAGCTTTTCTTAATTGCCATTTTTTATACAAATGTCAATTGCAAAGAAAATCTTTCGCTTTAAAAGGGAAGGGATAAGATTATGAACGCTCCATATAGTCATTTGAAAAATCATCTTATGCCAGTTACATTCGAAACATATCGACAACAGCTGGATATGCCTAATAGTAAAAGACCGATGTTCGAAGTAAAAGATCGTACATTACACTTTAGTCAAGTAAATGTCAGATTGTTAGGCCTTCCTTTTGATGAGGATGAATACTTTAATGCATTATTTGATCTCGTTAATAATGAGGTGAATTTCGTTGAATTGTTAAGTGAAGATCATTTAGATAAAACAATGGATAATAAACATTTTCAATCCATTCAAAAAGTGTTGAATATTAATAGTGAACAAAATTTATCTATTAATCGCTTTGTTGCTTTTCTAGAAGGAGATGGATTATTGTTAAAGTCCGATAATCCAGGCATTCACAGAAAAATTAGAGAAGCGCTTATGGATATGTTAAAACTATTTGAAGATAAAGAGGCAGGGGGGCTGAAAAGCCACGAATTACGCAGAGTTTTAACGGATACAATTAAATGGTCACAAAACCATCTTGGTGAACAGTTAACATCAGCGAATCTTGATCATGCATTGCCGAAGTTCCTATGGTATGGCCATTTCAAAAAAACTCATTTTTATTTTTTATTTTATTTACAAAGGCTTGGCTGTGATTTAATTGTGGTTTCTCCTAATGGTAAAGATGTCTTTTCCGATTCAATGCTAACCATGGAAAACTCGCTTCTGCATGTTTTTCCAAATAAAAAGGAAGCTGACCCTTTTCCAACAGAGAGAAGGCGGAGGCAGGCAACTGTTGCCTATAGAGCTTCAAGAGAGATTGAAACCATATTGAATCATGAAGGGTCAGGCTTATATAAGCCGTGGCAGCTAAGAGACTACACTCCTGAATCGGTAACATTAAAAACAACGTACGACGAACTGTTTCTTCTACTTAAAGAAAAAGCGATGATTCGCCCCAATTTTGAAGTAAAAGATGGAACTGTGAAGATTCCTGCCATTTTTTCTAAAATTCAAGGTGTGAGTAAAAATCGTAAAGAGTATTGGGACCGATTACATACAATTGTAGAATATGAAAATTGCTTAATGGTACAGCGGTTCCCTTTTTCAAACAGCATCAACAATGACTTTAGGTATCACTATCGGAACTCTCTTGATAGGGATGGCTTGCCAGACCCGCAAAAAATGCTTGCGGCACATTATTGGAAATTTAATCATTTACCAAATGGTTTGCAAAATGGAATTGCCATGGCAATTAGGCATATGTGTGAAAAGCCGTTGTTAAAGGCGCTGAGCAGCGAGACAGAAGAGGATTTGAAAACTTATTTATTTGCTCAAAGCATGCAAATTCCGCCAAAAATGATTCAGCTATTTCAAAAGTTTGATTACTCACAGGAAGTCCCTAAATTCATCATTTACAATAATGAGTTGGACGGTATAATGGCTAGAACGGATGCTGTGTTGCTGCTGTTACTAAATCAATTTGGAGTGGATATCATCATTTATAATCCTGCTGGCCATAATGATGTGGAGAATTATCTTGATGAACGGCTATATGATACTCATTGGCTGGAGGACGTTGTATTTGAACAAAACTATAAAGAACCTTCCATCCTTAAAAACGCGATAACGAAAATATTTAAAAAATTTTAAAGGAGTCAGGTAGATGAATACTGCAGAAACAAATATAGAATTAATGAAAACAAATCCTGAAGATAAGCTGACAGAAGCAAGTGCAAGTGAAATAAAGCTGGCACTTCGTCAAAATACTGAAGTTCAATCATTAGCTAAATCGATTGACGAAAGAGATCAAATACAAATACTTGAATTTGGTAAAGAACCGGCTGAGCAAATTTCTCGTTTTTCCGATCAAATCCTAAGCAATATGAGAACGACGAAGGTAGAAGATTCTGGGGAGCTTCTCAATCAGCTTGGAAAAATTATGGATAAGTTTGATGCCAAGGATTTTGAAAAAGAAAAACCGGGATTGTTTGGCAAATTATTTAAAAAAGGAGAAAAGCTTGTAGAGAAATTGTTTGGCAAATATCAAACAATGGGTCAGGAAATTGATAAAATTTATATTGAGATTTCTAAATATCAAAGTGAAATGGTTGAAGCTACAACAACACTTGACCGCATGTATGAGGAGAACTATGAGTTCTATATTTCGCTGGAGAAATATGCTGTTGCTGGCCAATTAAAGTCAGATGAACTAAAAGCAAATCAGTTGCCTCAGCTGGAATCACGTGCAGCTGCAGGAGATCAAATGGCTACTATGCAGCTGGATACATTAAGGAATGCAGTCGAACTGTTAGATCAAAGGGTTTATGATTTAGAGATGGCAAAAATGGTTTCCTTGCAGACAGCTCCGCAAATCCGAATGCTGCAAAGAGGAAACACGAAGCTGATTGGGAAGATCAATTCTGCATTCGTCACAACGATTCCGATCTTTAAAAATGGTCTGATTCAAGCGATGGCAGCAAAACGTCAAAAGCTTGTTGCCGATTCAATGAGTGAGCTTGATCGCAGAACAAATGAAATGCTCTTAAAGAACGCTCAAAATATTTCTCAGCAAAGTACTGATATCGCGCGCTTAGCCGGAGGGCCGAGCATTAAAATTGAAACGATTGAGCAGTCCTGGGATATTATCATGAAAGGCATGCAAGAAACGAAATCAATAGAAGATGAAAATCGCCGCCTTCGTGAAGAAGGAACAAAAAAATTGGAACAGCTTCAAGATAACTTTAGAAAAATGAAGAATCAAGGATAATAAGAGAAAAAAATAGATGAGGTGGAATGAGGATGGCTATTAATCTGCAAAAAGGACAAAGAGTAGATTTAACAAAAGGAAATCCTGGCTTATCAAAAATAATGGTCGGTTTAGGCTGGGATCCTGTACAAGCAAAAGGTGGCGGCGGCTTTTTAAGCTCAATATTCGGAGGCGGAGGCGGTCAAAATGTTGACTGTGATGCTTCTGTGCTCTTGCTTGGCGAGGGAGATAAATTAAAAAGCAATAAAGATGTTGTCTATTTTGGTAATTTAAAGAGCAATGATGGAAGCATTCAACATACTGGTGATAATTTAACTGGTGATGGTGATGGTGATGATGAACAAATTTTAATAGATTTGAGTAGAGTGCCTGCACATATTCAAAAGCTTGTTTTTGTCGTTAATATTTATGATTGTGTTAAACGTAATCAGCATTTCGGCATGATACAAAACGCATTTATCCGTATAGTTAATTCAGCAAATAAACAAGAAATGATTCAATTTAATTTAACAGAAGATTATAGCGGCAAAACGAGTCTTGTTGTCGGCGAAATTTACCGCCACGGCAATGATTGGAAGTTTGCAGCTGTTGGAACTGGCACGACAGCACCTGGCTTAAGCGAAATTGTTCGTTCCTACGCATAAGATTTGAAAGGCTAGCTATTTGCTTAAATAGCTAGTTTTTTTTTTGCGTTTATAATATTTTTCCATTTCCCGAAATCGCATTTTCCTATGTTATAATTTTATAGAATAATAATTACATAGGAAAATCAGCGAAGGGGAGTGCAGCAGGAATGAAAAAAATGATATCGATCTTAAGTATATTAACTGCTTCTCTTGCGTTGATGGGTAGTTCACAAGCGGATATTGGCGCTGTACGCTATAAGGATTTTCCTGTATCGTCCATATTGAAATCAGATGCTGTTTTACGTTCAGCTAAAGAAATCGGAAATATTATACTGCTACCGGTAGATGCATTTGATGAAGAGGAAGCGGCAAAAATTGTGAGCACAATTGACCATTTGCCACAAGAGCTTCTGGCAAAAGTAGTAGATGAAAATATTAAAGTTAAATTATTCTCTGGCAGATTAACTGAAAATTCGACTGCACGCCATCTTGCGGGAATTATTCCGAGAGGATATGAATCTGCTCTTACATGGGATGAAGTGCCTGGAATAGGTGGCGGGAAAACGGTATTAGTGAAGATTGGATTTAGTGAGAAAGGCATGGGGCATGGTTCTGTCAACCTGGAACTTCATGAACTTGCTCATTCAATTGAACGCCATGTTTATAAGGAAATCAGATATAATCATCAATTTCAATCAATCTGGAAGGAAGAGCATGGATTGCTGTTTCCTGGCCATGCTTATTTTGCAACGTTCCCAGAAGAATACTTTGCAGAATCATTTGCGCTTTATTTTTACAACGCTGCGAGCAGGAGCCATCTGTATGAAAATGCACCAAAAACGTTTAACTTCATAAAAAATCTACAGTAAGCAATTTAAATAATCATCAAATTGGATAAGGTTATTTACGTTATTAGGTTAATTAAGTTAAACTTTTAACAAACAAGTACTTTTAGTAAAGGTTGTGTAAATGATGAAACAATACCTACAGCTATGTGAGCATGTTTTACAAAATGGAGTAAAAAAGGAAGATCGAACAGGGACAGGAACAATCAGCACATTTGGCTACCAAATGCGTTTTGATTTACAAGAAGGCTTTCCACTTGTAACAACGAAAAAATTGCATTTAAAATCAATTATTCATGAGTTGCTCTGGTTCTTAAATGGAGATACAAATGTTAAATATCTTCAAGATAATGGCGTGAGAATTTGGAATGAGTGGGCGGATGAGAACGGCGATTTAGGTCCTGTATATGGCCATCAATGGAGATCATGGACTGGAGCAGACGGTCAAACGATTGACCAGATTTCCGAGCTAATTCATCAAATAAAAACCAATCCGGATTCCAGACGTCTTATTATAAATGCCTGGAATGTTGGTGATTTAGATAAAATGGCTCTTTCTCCTTGCCATTGTTTATTTCAGTTCTATGTAGCAGATGGTAAATTATCGTGCCAATTATACCAAAGATCTGCAGATGTTTTTCTCGGTGTGCCATTTAATATAGCGTCTTATGCAATTTTAACGCATATGATTGCACAAGTATGTGATCTCGAAGTCGGTGAATTTGTTCATTCATTTGGCGATGTTCATATTTATCAAAACCATATTGAACAAGTGAATCTCCAATTAACAAGAGACCCTCGTCCATTACCGAAACTGAAAATGAATCCGGAAGTTAAAGATATCTTTAGCTTTAGTTTTGACGATTTTGAATTAGTATCATATGACCCACATCCGCATATTAAAGGAGTTGTCAGTGTATGATTTCCTTAATCTGGGCAATGGGTGAAAACAGAGTAATCGGGAAGAACAATAAGCTTCCATGGCATCTGCCTGAAGATTTAAAGTTTTTTAAAAGAACAACGCTTGGCCATCCAGTGGCAATGGGCCGCAAAACATGGCTATCTCTTGGAAAACCGTTGCCAGGAAGAGAAAATATTGTGATTACAAGGAATACAGAGTTTTCTCCTTCTGGAGCAACAGTGTTAAACTCCATTCATCAATTAATCACATACAGTCAAGAAAAACATGAAGAGGTATTTGTAATCGGCGGAGCTGAAATTTATGAGGCTGTCCTGCCATATGCAGATAGGCTCTATATGACTGTCATCCATGAAGAATTTGATGGCGATACTTATTTTCCAGAAATTGATGTAAGTCAGTGGAAAAACATTTCAAATGAAAAAGGGATTAAGGACGAAAAGAACCCTTATGATTATGAGTTTAAAATATACGAAAGAAATTAATTCATCTATAAAACAGCTATTCATAAAGAATAGCTGTTTTTTTTTTTTTTTTGATCCTTTAAAGAAGTGGTTATATTTTAAGAATATTTTGATTATTATATAAAAAGAAAATTGGTATACCGTCGACCAAGTTGAGGAGGTGAAAGCAATCGCTCGGTTAATTCAAAAGGGAAAAACCTTAAAAGAACAAGTATATGCCTATCTAAAGGATGAAATAATAGTCGGAAACTTAAAGCCTGGTGAGAGATTGATCGAAGGAAAGATTGCCGAAGAACTCCATATTAGCCGCAGTCCGATTCGAGAAGCGATAAGAATGTTGGAGAAGGATGGATTATTGCATGTCCATCCTTCTGGTGGGGTTAATGTTGTAAAGCCTTCTATTGATGATTTTCGACTGTTATATGAGTGCAGAGTTGAAATGGAACCGCTTGCTGCCTTCTATGCTGCTAAGCGCCGAACAGAGGAGCAGCTCGAGCAAATACAGCTAAATCTTGAACAAATGGCAGCACGATCAAGTCAGGCGAATAAAAAGATGATACATGAAATAAATGTAAATTTTCATGAATCAATTGTAAAGGCGAGCGGAAATCCATTTTTAATTTCACTGATTACTCAATTTAGAGGCATCAATAGTTTTTATCGGCAGTCCATTTTAGATGAAAACCCTCATCATATGAATCATGCATTGCACGAGCACCAGATTATCTACGAATTTATTTTAAATCAGGACTCCAACAAAGCACATGAATGGATGAAAAAGCATATAGAAAACGATTTTCAAATTTTCATGAAACAAAGCCATATAACAGCGGGGGAGAGCGATGAATAAAAAAAAACCACTTGAAGGAATTACCGTTTTAGAATTGGGGAATTTAGTTGCAGCTCCTTATGCAGGAAAAATATTTTCGGAATTTGGAGCTGAAGTTATTAAGGTGGAAGAGCCGTCTAAGGGAGATCCATTAAGAAACTGGCGTGTCATGCATCATGATACCTCCCTCTGGTGGTATGTTCAATCGAGAAATAAGAAATCAATCACCGTAAATTTGCGTGAAGAGGAAGGGCAGGAAATCATAAAGCAGGTGGCCGCGCATGTCGATGTTGTACTGGAAAACTTCAAACCTGGGACATTGGAGAAGTGGGGATTAGGGTTAGATGAGTTAAAAAAAGTCAATCCGGATATTATCATGTCAAGGATTTCAGGATACGGTCAAACTGGACCGTATCGTGAGAAAGCAGGCTTTGGCAGCGTGGCCGAAGCAATCGGAGGCCTCCGCTATTTAACAGGATATCCTGACCTGCCCCCAGTAAGGGTTGGAATTGCGCTAGGTGATATCGTAGCAGGACTATATGCAGTTATTGGCACATTGATGGCCATTTATGCGCGTGATCATTCGAAAAATCCAACAGGTCAAATTGTGGATGTTGCTCTATATGAGTCTGTTTTTAGTCTGCTTGAGGGAATTCTGCCTGAATATGATTTAACAGGTTCAGTGCGAGAGCGTACAGGGAGTACTTTGCCAGGAATTGCACCTTCAAATTCATATAAATGCGGCGATGGCAGCTACATTGTCATTGGCGGCAATGGAGATCGTATTTTCGAAAGGTTAATGACAGCAATTGGAAGAGAAGACTTAGCTAAGGACCCAGTATATTCCACTAATCAAGGAAGAGCAGATAATGTTGAGTTTATTGATCAAGTCATTGAGGATTGGACGATGCAGCATTCTTTAACTGAAGCACAAAATATATTAGATCAAGCATCTGTTCCTGTAGCACCTATCTATGGCATAAAAGAGATTGTAAAGGATGAGCAGTATCATTCCAGAGGCATGCTTCAAAAAGTAACTTTGCCAGACGGAGAGAAAGTATTAGTTCCCGGAATCGTACCAAAGCTAACGGAAACGCCGGGAAAAATAGAATGGGTAGGACCAACACTTGGAGAACATACAGAAGAGATTTTGCGAGACTATCTCAATTTTAGCCAAGAAAAAATCATTCAACTGAAAAAAAACGGAGTGCTGTAGGAGATTTATAGTTTTGTAAGCGTTTTCTTAATTGGGAGGGAAAGACGGATGAAGACTAAAGGGTTAATGATGTTGATGCTAATTATTTGTTTAGCTATGACAGCTTGCGGTAAAGAAAGCAGCTCAAATTCAGCTGGTGAAGAAAATAGTGCCGGCTATGAGAAAGCAACGATTCGTCTCGCCTATAACTTGCCGCAGGACCACCATGTAGCAAAGGGTGTAGAACAATTTGCGAAAGATGTCATGGAAAAATCAGGCGGAGCGATAGAGATTCAAGTCTTTCCGGCAGGACAGCTGCTCAGTGATAAAGATATGAACCAATCTATTCTTACCGGCGGTGTAGAAATGGGTGTGAATTCTTCTACTTTATGGGCAAGTACGGTGCCGGCAATGGGGATTTTTGATGTACCATATGTATTTACTACCTATGAAGAGGCTGGAAAAGCCTTAAATGGAGAGTTGGGCGACAAGCTGAGAGACGCAATGGAAGAAAAGGGGGCAAAAGTATTAATGTTCGCAGATTACGGCTTTGCCCAATTTGCCAATAATAAGCGACCATTAGAATCTCCTGAAGATTTTAACGGACTGAAGATTCGCAGCATAGGCGATATCCCTTCCGAAATGATAAAAGCCTATGGCGCATCTCCTGTTTTTATGGGTGGCGGAGAGGTGTATATGGCATTGCAAAGACATACTGTAGATGGAGCTACATCAGGTACAACTGCAATGGTTCAAAGAAAGTATGATGAAGTGACAAAATATTTAACAATTAATAACTATGCCTACTTACAATTTTTATTAGCGGTAAATAATGATTTTTGGAATCGACTGCCTGAAAAAAGTCAGACACTTTTAATGGAGACAGCGAAGGACACAGAAGAATGGATTCGTTCACAAGCCGAAATCGAGGATAGTGAAACAGCTAAGCAGTTAGCAGATAAAGGAATGGAGGTCTATGTTGTTCCTGAAGAGGATATTCCGCTGTGGAAGGAAGCTGCACGGCCTGCTTGGAATGCTTTTGCAGAAAATGCCGGTGACCTTGGAGAAGAGTTATTAGAGATGGTAGATTAGGAGGAAGGTAATATGAAAAAAATGTATCAATTTACCGATCGTCTAATAAATGCAGGTGCTTATTTATCTGGTCTGTTTATAATACTAACAACATTGATGATTTTTTATGAAATAATTTCAAGGGTCATTTTCGGGCAACCGACAATCTGGGCAACTGAACTATCTATATACGCCATAATTGGAAGCTGCTTTTTAGGAAGTGCATATGGGGTTAGAAACTACTCACATATAACGGTCGATTTGCTAGTGAATAATGTAAATGACCGTTACAAGACCGTTCTTGCTTATTTATCTAACGCATTAGGTTTAGTCTTTAGCATTATTTTTACCTTCTACGGGTTTCATCATGTCGCAAAAACATATGAATTAGGCATAAAATCGGCTTCTTTGCTCCGAATACCAATGTATTTGCCTGAACTATTTTTGCCAATCGGAGGCATCCTATTATGTCTTGCTTTTATTATGCAAATAATTGATGGCGGAATTCATGAAGGCGGTGAACATATTTGAACTTTTTCTTTGCTGGAGGTCTAGGTGCACTGCTGCTAATCGGGCTGCCTGTCGCTTTTTCACTTTCTTTAATTGCGATTGCAGGAATGTATTTCTTTAATGGAGGTACCTTCGCATTTATGCAAATTCCGATTATATCCTATAAAGCGCTAGATGATTTCTCACTAACTTCCTTGCCGATGTATGTATTAATGAGTCAAATATTATTAGTATGCGGTGTCGGAAAAGATTTGTATGAGATGGCCAGCAGGTGGTTTCGGCATTTTCCCGGAGGCTTGGCTATCGCAACATTATTTTGCTGTGCAATATTCTCAGCGATATCCGGCTCAAGTGTCGCGACAGCGGTGACAGTTGGTGCGGTAGCATTACCTGAGATGGTGAAGCGCGGATATAATAAAAGAAATGTGCTTGGCCTCTTGGCGGCAGGCGGTACGCTCGGAATTCTTATTCCGCCAAGCGTGCCGATGATTATATACGGTTCTGTAACTGGGGAATCTATCGGAAAGTTATTTATTGCTGGAGTGATACCTGGTATTCTATTAACATTGATTTTTATGCTGTTTTCATCCTACCAGTTTCGCAAAATGAAAGATGCACCTGCTACGTGGCCAGAGCGCTTTGAAGCTTCGAGGAAAGCGATATGGGGGCTGTTATTGCCGTTGATTGTCATTGGTGGCATATATACGGGTTTATTTACTCCAACAGAAGCTGCAGCTGTAGGTGTAGTAGCCAGCTTTCTCATTGCGGCTTTAATTTATCGAAACTTGAATATGAACAGCTTCAAACAAATTATTATTTCCACAGTAAAAACGAATGCAATGATTCTTCTTATTATTGTCGGTGCGATGTTGCTTGGATATATTATGACAGTGCTGCAAATCCCACAAACAATTACTGGATATGCAACAGAACATAATATTTCTCCTTGGGTTATTTTTATCTTAATTAATGTCGCACTCTTAATTTTGGGGATGTTCCTTGAGACAATTTCGATATTGGTTATTACCCTGCCAATTCTTTACCCAATTATTATGGCGCTTGGCTTTGATCCAATCTGGTTTGCGATTATTATGGTTATAAATATGGAGCTAGCTCTAATTACTCCTCCAGTTGGGCTGAATTTATTCGTTTTAAAAGGGCTTGATAGGAACAATACTATTAGTGAAATTGTTAAAGGAGTGGTCCCATATATTATTATATTGGCACTCTTCATCGTATTATTATCATTCTTCCCAGAAATCGCGACATTCCTTGTCCATGATGTAACTTGATTTTTAGAAAATCGCCTGCTCGAACTGAACGGGCGGTTTTATTTATCGTAGATCAACGGAAAGTAAGTCCTCCACCTCAAAGTTTAGAGGCTTAGGTGAGTGATAACTGCCCTGCCCGTAAATGCCCGATGATTAGCACTCAGACTAAAACGCCACGACCTGCGGATCCAAACTAACCATCTGTGGGGATGAAGAAAAACCCCTACTGATGGAAGTTTCACTTTACTTACTCATAATGGTACATTTGAGCAGATGGCGAGCTAACTGCAATGATATAATTGATTGTTTTAAAAAATAATAATTTTTAAAAAATATAATGGTAATCGTCCATTCTCATGTTATAATGTACAAATTAAACAGGCAAAGGGATGAGGATGACAGATGGGACAAAAAGCAGTGAAAGAAAGAATGGTGCAATTGGAAGATATTTTAATCGCTTATCAGCATCTTAAAGATATTGTTGCCCATACACCGCTGCAAAGAAATAATCGCTTATCAGAGAAATACGGATGCAATGTTTACTTAAAAAGAGAAGACCTTCAGCATGTACGCTCTTTTAAGTTAAGGGGCGCCTATTATTCTTTGATTTCTGTTGAAGAAGAAAAGTTAAAGAACGGTGTAGTATGTGCAAGTGCAGGCAACCATGCCCAGGGAGTTGCTTATGCCTGCAGCAAATTGGGAGTCCATGGAAAAATATTTATGCCGGCAACCACTCCGAGACAAAAGGTAAGCCAAGTGGAGCTGTTCGGAAAAAATTCGATTGAAATTATCTTAGTCGGAGATACATTTGATGATTCTTTTTATGAGGCACAAAAATGCTGTGATGCAGAAGGAAGAGCATTTATTCATCCATTTGAAGATGAACATGTCATCGCCGGTCAAGGAACAGTGGCTGTTGAAATATTAAATGATTGCGATGAACCGCTTGATTACGTGTTTGCTAGCATAGGCGGGGGTGGTCTAATGGCAGGGCTGTCTACATATATAAAAAGTATTTCGCCAATAACCAAAATGATTGGCGTAGAACCTGAGGGTGCATCGTCAATGAAGGAATCTATTCGATTAGATGAAGTAGTCTCGTTGGAAGAAATTGATAAATTCATTGATGGAGCTGCGGTAAAACGTGTTGGCGACATGACCTTTGAGATATGCAAACGACATGTTGAAGATATTATTAGTGTGCCTGAAGGAAAGGTTTGTACGACAATACTGGATTTATATAATGAGCATGCAATCGTTGCTGAACCAGCTGGAGCGCTTCCAATCGCAGCCTTGGATTTATATAAGGAAGAGCTAAAAGGGAAGAATGTCGTTTGTGTAATAAGCGGCGGTAATAATGACATTGAGAGAATGCAAGAAATTAAAGAGCGTTCCTTATTATTTGAAGGGCTATTATATTATTTTATAGTAAACTTCCCACAGCGTGCGGGTGCCTTAAGAGAGTTTTTAGATGAGGTATTGGGACCGACTGATGATATTGTAAGGTTTGAATATACGAAGAAAAACAATAAAGGAAGCGGCCCTGCCCTGGTAGGAATTGAGTTGAAGCATAAAGATGATTATAGCGGACTAATTGAACGAATGAATCATAAAGGATTCTCGTATCAAGAGATTAATAATGATGAAAATCTTTTTCATTTATTAGTATAGGTTTATAAAAAGTAGTCAAATCATTTTAATAATTTGATTTGACTATCCGTTTCCATTAAGCCTATAATGAATATGGTTTAAAGTCACTTTAAGGGGATGTTTTTATGCTATCTAACATCGGGATTCCAGGCCTAATATTAATTTTAGTATTGGCACTAATTATTTTTGGTCCAAAGAAATTGCCTGAAATTGGACGTGCTATGGGAGATACACTGAGAGAGTTTAAAAAATCTACTCGCGACTTGACTAGTGATGTAATAGAAGATATTGAAGATGATAAGAAGAAAAAAGTAGTTAAATAAGGTGTAAGATAAACTGCATGCCTTTGACAGTCTGCGAATAGCAGCTAAGTCGAAAGGCATGTTTCGCTAATGATTGGCTGATTCACCCAATTTTAAGGCGTTTCATCTTGCACTTTTTCTATTTCTATTATTTATTATAAGACAATTAAGATTGCCTGCGGGCCAAAGATCAAGTAATTGGCAGGAGACGGATATGAAAGAAAAAGAATTAAATTATATTGATCATTTAGAGGAGTTAAGAAAAAGACTTATTATTTGTGTCGTTGCATTTATTTTGTTTTTTATTGTCGGCTTTATTTTTGTTGATGATATTTATAGATGGTTTGTCAGAGACTTAGAGGAGCAGCTGATTGTATTAGGACCGAGTGATATCATTTGGGTCTACTTTACGATTGCAACGGTCATTTCATTTGCGGGTACAATTCCAGTAGTCGCTTTACAAATATGGCAATTTGTAAAGCCTGGGCTCGTTCCTAAAGAAAGAAAGGTCACATTAGCCTACATTCCTGCCCTGTTTGTTCTGTTTATTGTCGGTCTATGTTTTGGTTATTTTGTCATCTTGCCGACGATGTTTAACTTCTTAACTGGCCTAAGTTCTGGAATGATGGAATTAAGCTTTACAGTTGATAAATACTTCAAATTTATTTTTCACATGACTTTGCCTTTTGGAATATTATTTGAATTGCCAGTCGTTGCCATGTTTTTGACATCATTAGGGATTATTAATCCTTATGTACTGACAAGCATAAGGAAGTATGCTTATTTTGTGTTAATAGTGATATCTGTTTTAATTTCACCGCCAGATTTAATGTCTGATATCATTGTAAGTATTCCTTTACTCGTTCTTTATGAAATCAGCATCAATCTGTCAAAAGTTGTTTATAGACGTAAGCTGAGAAAAGAAAACAGCAGCGGAGAAGCAAAAGGAACCAGTATATAATGAAATGATGAATATTTTTGTATTGGTGACAAATATATACACAATTTGTCATTGCTATGAGGTATAATATATTTAAACGGGTGAAAAAGAGGATTGATATTTTGATATTCAAAAGCCTAGAGTTCAAAAATGCTGTTGGACAGAAGGTTAAAATTATTGATATACCATTGTTAAATAAAGAGAGTCCTTATTTTTTTCAAGTGCAAGTCCGTTTACAAAAATTTATCACAGCAGTCTTTCATGCTCAGGATAACGGTAGTACCTATTCCTTCAAAGAGCATCTTAAGAAAGTGATGCGATGGCCAGATTATGACCAAATATTTCAAGCGCCAAAACTTAAAAGCAACGCATAATGAATAGACTCCATTAAATGGAGTCTATTTTTTTTGGCATTTGCTCATGAAAAGGACTAAGAAACTGTAATTTCTTTTATTCATAAGCAGAACCATGTATAATAGTGTTGAATTGCTATTATAGGGACGTGAATGAATGAGTAAGATTAAAATAGTGACAGATTCTACTGCTGATTTATCAAGTGAAATAATTGAAAAGTTTAATATTACGGTAGTGCCATTATCCATCCATATTAATGGACAAACCTACCATGACCGAGTGGATATCACTCCGCGGGAATTTATTAAATTGATGAAAGATTCAGATGAGTTGCCAAAAAGCTCCCAGCCATCAGCTGGCGTGTTTGTTGAAAAATATGATCAATTATATGATGAAGGCTTTGAAGAAATTTTATCTATCCATATGACCGGTGGAATGAGCGGAACTGTCCAATCTGCTGAAAGTGCAGCAGGCATGGCAAAAGCAAAAGTATCCGTAATTGATTCTCGCTACATTTCAAAAGCGTTAGCATTTCAAGTAATCGAAGCTGCAATCATGGCTGAAGAAGGCAAACCACTTGATGAGATTATACAAAGAGTCAAGGATATTCAAAAAAATACGAAATTGTATGTAGTCGTTGACACACTGGAAAACTTAATTAAAGGCGGCCGGATTGGGAAAGGTAAAGGCTTAATCGGGTCTCTACTAAACATTAAACCTATTGCATCACTTGATGATGGTGTTTATACGCCAGTATCAAAAGTAAGAAGCCATACACAAGTCGTTAAATATTTAGCAAAGCAATTTGTCGAAGATGCAAAAGGTAAAACCATTAAAAGCGTAGGAATTACCCATGCAAATGGATTAGAGCTAGCAAATAAACTAAAACATTCGATTGAAGAATTAACAGGGTTTCTGCATGTAACGGTTGAAGACACAACGCCGATTATTAGTACGCATACAGGACCTGGCGCAATCGGTTTTTGCTACCATATAGAATAGTAATTGTATTCGTTTTCATTTGAATGAAGACTACAGCCTTCTCATTTTCAAATTTGTATAAATGAGAAGGTTATTTTTAGGTTCCGGATGTGAACTTAATAAAAATGAATTTTAAGTTCACATCTTTGTCAAAATTTTTTCTTTCTTCCATCAATAACGTTTGTTAATATTAACATGCAGCATATGGAAATAGAGAATATACATAATGTTGAAAAAAGTGGTGTTTATTATTAGTAAGCAGGTGAATAAATTGAAGAAAAGTTTTTGGGTACTGATCATTGCTGCAGCAGTTGTTCTTTCTGCCTGTGGGCAAAAAGGAATAGAGAATCCTCTTAATTATACTGTAGGCGATTTTACTTTTACTAATCAAGACAATGAATCAGTCGGTTTAAAAGATCTAGAAGGAAAAGTATGGGTTGCCGATTTTATTTTTACAAATTGTGCAGATGTTTGTATGCCTATGACCTCTAATATGAGTCAGTTACAGGATATGGTTGAAGAAGAAGGAATAGAGAATGTTGAGTTTGTTTCTTTCAGCGTTGATCCAACAGTAGATTCACCGGAAGTGTTAAAAGAGTATGGCGAGCGATATAATGCCGATTTTGGAAATTGGAGCTTTCTCACTGGCTATGAACAAGAGGAGATAGAGAAATTTGCTGCCGATTCATTTAAATCTTTAGTAAAAAAACCTGACAACAGCGATCAAGTTCTGCATTACACAACCTATTATTTAGTAGATCAAGAAGGTAAAGTAATGAAGGATTATGATGGTGTGACAGATGTGCCTTTTGAACAAATTATTAAGGATATAAAAACATTACAATAGACCTGAATAAGGTCTATTTCCTTTTTTAAAGGGTAATAGCAATTAAAGTGACAATTAGCAGAAAAGAGGCGAAGTTTGTCACTTTATTGTGCAATTAAAATGAAAAACAGGAGAAGAAAAGCTAAGCTCGTCACTATAAACGGCAGTTAATATGACAAACGAATCGAGATTACCATAGTTTCGATTGTTAAATTTCCTCTTTGTTTCGTAACTATAATGAATGGTTAAAGATAAATAATGTTCTTTTTTTTAGTATTTTTGTGGGCATGATATAATATGGATACATAATAAAAGCAGGTGATAGAAGATGAAAATAAAACTCACCTTATTACTTTTTGCAATGATGTTGGCAGGCTGCAGTGTGATTTCTTCCAGTCAGAAGGGAGAAGCCGTCTCTGAAAAGAAAAGTGAAATCAATGAGAAGGATAAAATTCCACCAGGGTTTTTCCCAATCGATTTAAAGGTTGTTTCTGTTGGGGATTCGCTAACTCAAGGTGTAGGGGATACGACAGAACAAGGAGGATATATTCCTTATCTTGAGCAGCTGTTAAGTAATCATAAAGGGGTTACAAGCGCAGAATTTCTTAATTATGGCGTAAGAGGGAATCGTTCTAACCAATTGATTAAAAAACTGAAATCTGAAGATGTGATGGAGTCAATTTCAGAAGCAGATATGGTGATAATTACAATAGGCGGCAACGATATTATGAAGGTTGTTCGAGAAAACTTCACTCGCTTAAACTTAGATGCATTTAATAAAGAGCAGCTTGTTTTCGAAGAAAATCTTAGAGATGTTTTAAATAGCATTCGAAAGGGAAATCCAGATAGTACCGTCTTGTTGGTAGGCCTATATAATCCTTTCCTTGAATGGTTTTCTGAAATAACAGAAATGAGTATGATTATGGATGAATGGAATGAATCGAGCAAAAATATTCTCGCTGAATATGAGAACACTTATTTTGTGGATATTGCCGATATCTTTGAACAATCAGACGAGAACCTATTGTATACGGATTACTTTCATCCTAATGATCGCGGATATGAATTAATTGCTGGAAGGATTTATGAAAGGATACAGGAAGATGGACTTGAAGAATTATTACAGAGACAGACGATAGTCCGGTAAGGGGGAAAATAATTGAAAGGAAATAAGTGGAAAACTCTTTTCTTCGTTTTGTTAGGGGCGATAGTAGTTGTACTCGTCAGTTTATTAGTTATGATGAGTATCCCACCTAAAGACGATCAATACAATGGTGCTAATTTGAACGAGGCTGACTATGCTCCCTTCAAAGTATCAACAAATAAGAATGATTTAAACATGCTAATTAATCATTACTTAGAAGAAGAAATTCTTGATGGTGCCATCGATTATCAAGTTATTTTAGATGATGAAGTGAATTTATATGGAACACTGCCAGTCTTTAGTCAAAACCTTCAATTAAAGCTATCATTTGAGCCAGCAGCAATGGAAAATGGAGATATCATGCTGCAGCAAAAAGGGATATCTGTTGGGCAAATGAATTTACCAATTTCTTTTGTAATGAAGCTCATAAGTGATAATTATCATATACCTGATTGGGTAGTCATCCAACCAAATGAAGAAAGAATTTATGTCGCATTAACCGAAATGAAATTAAAAAGTGATGTTAAAGTAAAAGTAGATCAATTTGATTTAGAAAATGATGATATAGACTTTACACTCATGGTTCCAGTAAAATAAAAAGAAATGGCCATTATACATTGATGGCCATTTTTTTTTTTTTTTGGACGGTATTAATTTTCTATAACTAAAACTTCTAATGGCGGGGTGCCTGTAATCGATCCTGTAACAATGAGAGAAAATGCAGTCTGTGGTTTAACGGTCATTTCTCGTAAAGCAAGCAGCACGTTACCACTCTCATTCTCGATAATATTCAGGTTTAAAACCATCGGGGAAAGAGCGAGAAAGCCGCTATTGCCACGATAGTCTGTAGCTGAGAAAACAGTTTCTCCATTATCTAAAGAAACGCCAAGTGGAGGACAATCTGCTGCCAAATGAATAAATTGCATTTTGCTTTCTCCTCGTGGAATAGTTAAATCATCCTTAAAGATAGCAAAGGCGCTATCATTGGATTCACCTGAAAATGCCGCTGAATGAAATGCACCTGCCTCAATGATGATTTTACGGCTTAGGATAGAGGAGACCATCGTATTGGCAGGGTAAATGTCCAATTGATATTTTCCTTCTAGTAAGGATAAGTAATTACTCATCTCTTTATAGGGCAGTTCCTTGAATATTCGCAGTCCGTTCAAGTATATATCAACTTCACCGGCATTTGGAGAACCATGGAAAATACGAAGTTTCCCTTTATTCATTCTTTGCAGTTCTTTGGCTGGATCATTACGTATCCTCATAGACTGATGGACCAAATGTATGTACTGCAAGTGCTTTTGATAATAATAAATATGTATATTAGGATCTATATATTTATAGTATTGTGAAATCATGTCATATGTTAAAGCTTTATTGATATAGTTAGACGTGTTTTGCTCTTTAGCCATTTTCGCCAGCCCCTGTATTAAAATGTATTGCATTATATGCAAGGAACAGATGATGGTGTATGGAAAAAATAGATAGAAAGTATTTACTTTTCTGTCATAAGAGGATATAATTAGAATAATCTTAAAAAGGCGGGGTGATGTATAATGGGAAACTTAAATAAATTATCAACAACAATCTCAAATAAATACACAGCCCACACGGATATGATTGCATAAGCTTCAAATGTGTTTTCCTGACAATCTTCATTCCTAAAGTCATGGGCTGTGTGCCTATGGCTTTTTTGTGTACAAATAAATGGATGAAATAATTTTGGAGGATGGACATTTGAATATTAACCAATTTGGATTTAATGAGTTTTTTCAAGAGCAATTACAAGCGTTTGAAATGAATGATTATATTGCGGGCAGAATTTCACTTGAACATAAAAGATATTACCGGGTATGGACTGATGAGGGAGAATTGCTATGTGAAGTATCTGGAAAGCTTGATTTCCAGGCAGCTAACAGAGAAGATTATCCAGCTGTTGGAGATTGGGTCGTTTTGCAGCGAATGCAAGGTGAAGAGAAAGGCGTTATTCATGCAATTTTAAAAAGGAAAAGCAAATTCTCAAGAAAAATAGCTGGAATTAATACAGAAGAACAAATTGTAGCTGCGAATGTGGATACGGTTTTTCTTGTAAATTCTTTAAATGATGATTTAAATTTGCGAAGAATTGAACGATATTTACTGCTTGCGTGGGAAAGTGGAGCAAATCCGGTCATCATCTTAACTAAAGTAGACTTATGTGCGGATGTAGAGCAGCAATTAGCTTTAGTGGAGAGTGTGGCAATGGGTGTTCCTGTTATTCCTATAAGCGTGTTGAATGAAGTAGGCATGGAATCTATTGCCACTTATTTAAAAGCAGGCGATACGATAGCTTTATTAGGATCATCAGGTGTCGGCAAGTCTACATTAACAAATTATCTATTAGGATATGAGAAGCAAAAAGTGCATCAAATAAGAGAAGATGACGCCAAGGGGAGACATACGACAACTCACCGGGAATTAATTCTTTTACCAAATGGAGCAGTAATGATAGATACTCCAGGTATGAGGGAGCTTCAGCTGTGGGATTCGGATAAAGGAGTATCTGAAAGCTTTGCTGATATTGAAGGATTTGCGGACAATTGTAAATTTAGAGATTGCACACATCATAACGAACCCGGCTGTGCAGTGAAAGAGATGATTGCAGCAGGATTGCTTGAAGAAGCAAGGTTAATAAGCTACAAAAAACTATTAAAAGAACTCGCCTATTTAGAAAGAAGACAGGACTTGAAAAAGCAGTCGGAAGAAAGAAAGCATTGGAAAAAAATAAGCAAAGCTGCGCGCAAATAAAATATAGTTCCAAAAGCCTCTTCATTGTAAGAGGCTTTTTAGATTTATGGATAGACAGTGCTGACCTCTAAAGTTTGCATCTTGCCTCTTTTTTCTTTATCTTAGAAATAGAAGCTGAATTTATTAGGAAAGATAAGGTTGCTTATTAATTGTGAGGTGTTTGTAATGGAAGAAAAAAATATGAGCTCGCTGCATTTGCCGGCGGATGCTTCTGGTGCATGGTAAAACCATTTGATGAACAGCCGGGAATTATTGAAGTGACTTCGGGCTATACAGGAGGAAGCAAAGAAAATCCTACTTATGAAGAAGTTTGTTCTGAAAAGACAGGCCATTATGAAGCTGTGCAAATAAAATTCAATCCTGAAGTCTTCCCATATGAAAAACTTTTGCAAGTTTATTGGCAGCAAATTGATCCAACAGATGAAGGCGGACAATTTTATGATCGCGGACAATCTTATCAAACTGCAATATTTTACTATAATGAAAAACAGAAAGAGCAAGCGGAACAGTCTAAACAGGATCTAGCAGAAAATGGTCCTTTCACGAAGCCGATTGCAACGAAGATATTGCCAGCTGATACCTTTTATCCTGCTGAAGACTATCATCAAGATTATTATAAGAAAAGCCCCCTTCGCTATAATGCCTATCATCAAGGTTCCGGCAGAGCGGCTTTCATTAAAAAACATTGGGGGAATAAATAATGAGTAATAGCGAAGAACTTAAGAAAAAACTCAATCCTATGCAATACGAGGTCACTCAGAATAATGGCACAGAACCCCCATTTCATAATGAATATTGGAATGAGTTTAAAGATGGTATCTATGTTGATATCGTATCTGGAAAGCCTTTGTTCAGCTCGACAGACAAATATGATGCAGGCTGCGGCTGGCCAAGCTTTACGAGACCTATTGTTGAAGAGGAAGTTCTGGAGAAAGAGGATTACAGCCATTTTATGGTTCGTACCGAAGTGCGCAGCAAAACAGCCGATTCTCACTTAGGTCATGTTTTTAATGATGGTCCAGGACCTTCGGGATTGCGATATTGCATTAATTCTGCGGCATTAAGGTTTATTCCGGTTGAAAAATTAGAAGAAGAAGGCTATGGTAAGTATTTTAAGCTGTTTGATAAAACATTAGATTAAATATATTGAAATAATAGTTTCGAAAATAAGAGTGCTAACTTAGTTTAGCACTCTTTTTTTATACTACGGCCATGTTAAAGCGAAAAATTCGTTTGGAGCGCCCGGAGAGGTAAGCAGCCAAATAAAATTAAGCTGCAATGGATTTTTGTACTGGATATTCTTGTTTAATTTATGCTGAGATGGTAGATTTATAATAGTTTTAAAATTGTGTATTCAAGGTATCTCTTTAAGAAGGGGTTAAATAGATGGATAATGACAAATTTAAGAAAAATTATTCTATGCAAACTCTACATAGAGCATTTCAAATACTTAGGTCCTTTTCTGTTGAGAATAAAACGCTCTCTTTAACAGAACTTCATACTCGTACCGGTTTAAGCAAATCAAGTTTGCAAAGGTTACTAAATACAATGGTTTTTGAAGGCATGCTGCATAAAAACGAAGAAACCAAAAAATATCAGTTAGGGTTGGAATTATTATTTTTAGGCAACTTAGTGGAGAAAAATACGAGTCTTTTATCTATTGCGCTGCCTGTAATGGAAGAAATAAGAGTAAATACTGGAGAAAATATAAGCTTAAATGTAATTGAAAATCAAAAGCGAAAGTGCATTGAAAATTTGTCAAGCAGCTATGAACTTCAAACAATGATTTACGTTGGTCAGGAGTCGCCATTGTATGCTGGGGCTTCAGCAAAAGTCTTGTTGGCCTTTTATCCAATGCAGTCACAGAAGGAATATATAGACAGAACAAGTCTTGATCAACTAGCTGAGAATACAATTGTAAATAAAATAAAACTTCATGATGAGCTAGTGGCGATTAGGGAACAGGGATATGCATTTAGTAATGGAGAAAGAGTAAAAGGAGCAGTTTCAATTAGTGCGCCTATTTTCAATCCATTTAATGAAATCTTAGCAAGCATATCGATTACGATTCCTTCTCCTAGATATGAAGAATATGATGAACAGACTCTTGTTCGTTTACTCACAAATGGCGGATTGGCAATCACTAATAAATTGAGGGCGGATAAGCATTAATATATGTCCTGGGAAATGAATACACTATGATTAGAAGGCTATTTATTTTGCTACAAACCATATGAAAAAAGCCTAAAAGATATACAAAATTTGTTTGTAAAAAAGAAGCAATAAAGAATTGGTCACTTTTTCGGAAACCGTCTTTATTGCTTTTCTGTTATGATGGCTGATAGCTGAACTTGCGCTTTATTTGTCACATTGTAGATAGATTTACGATCTGATACAACAAATTGAACATGGTGAACTTTGTTTTCCAGTCCGCTAGTTACATATAAATGTCTTTCTTTCTCTAATGGCCACCATGTCGAGAGGGTTCGTATCGGTTTACCATCAATGAATACATCCACCATTCCACCATATTCATTACTCTTAACTTTGACGCCAAGGAAAGTTCCAGTATATGTAAATTCTATAGAATCTCCCGGAATGTCACTCGACCAATATTCATTAGTAAATAAATGACTGGCTTTCGTATAGGCAGATGTTTGCTGCAAATCAATATCTGTTTTCTCTAGAAGAGGGATTGCCATATTTGCTATGTCTTCGTTTGCAGCTGCTAAATCTTTTGTTGCTTGAAAAATAGTATCTGCATATATCGTATATCCCTTATCATTTGGGTGAATTAGATCAGTTGTTAATTCATAAGTGGATAATTTTGATTCGGCAAATGCCGGTCTTAAATCAATATTCTTCGCATGATAATGGGCAGATATGGATGCAATCGCTTCTGAAAATGCTTTGTTATCTAAAGGACTTTCTGTAAGTGTAATGATCTCGCTATCAGGATAGACGCTTTTTGTTTTTCGTATGAGCGCTTCATAGAAGTAGGCAAATTGTGCTTCATCCATATATTTACGATCATTTTCGCCAAAAACGATAAAGGTCATATCCATTGGCCCTAAATATTCGGTATGAACTAGCTTATTTAAGCCTTCAAATGCAGTAGCCCCGCTTTGTACAATTAGATGCCGCTTTGCTGTTACTCCATATTCATTCTTAAGCTGTTGTTCCCACTTTCTAAACCATGTTTCCTGTTTTGTTGATGCGCCTGAACCTCGGCCAATGCTGTCCCCGATGATTAAATAATTTATATTTTCACCATTAGTTATTTTTTCATATACCGTTTTAGATTGATCGGCGCCTTCAGCCTTTGAAAACTGAAAAACGAGAAAGAGGAACCCAAGCAAAAGGAGAGCGCTCATTGAAACCAGAAGTGGTCTTTTAATCATTTCCATAATCTCCTTTAACTCATTATCCTTATCGTTACCTAACGATAGAAGGAACATTCCATAAATGAATTGTATGCAATGAAAGCGCTGTACGTCTAGCATTATTTACAATAAAATCATTTCTATTTTAAAAAATAGGCGAAAACACATGCGGGACAAGAACCTACTTCATAAGATATCTTGAAAATGCCTAATAAAAACGAGGAGTGGAATTTTATGAATTACGGATATGGATGCGATCCTTGTGCACAACCTTATCACAACTACCCAGTAGCTGGAGCATATGGCGGTGGAGGTTGCTGTGGAAGTCCTTTTAGTGGTTTTGCACTAATTGTTGTCTTATTTATTTTGTTAATTATCATCGGCGCCAGCTGGTGTGGCTGTGGTGACTGGTAAGATATAGAAGGAAAGGCTAAATGCCTTTCTTTTTTATTTTTATCAATGTGAGTATCGACTATAGCTAATTTTTTGGATAAAATTATACTTATTTCAATCAAGAGGTGAATGAAATGCTAGCGGATAGGTTAAAGCCAGGAGATGAAATAAGAATCATTGCTCCTTCAAGAAGCATGGTGATTATGAAATCTGAACAAGTCAGAATTGCTGAAGATCGTTTAAATAGCTTAGGCTTTATCGTTACATATGGGAAAAATGTTGAAGCGCATGACGAGTTTTTTAGTTCTACAATAGAAGAGCGGGTTGAGGATTTACATGATGCCTTTACTGATCCGAATGTAAAGGGAGTAATGACGGTCACCGGCGGATATAATGTAAATCAAATATTAACCTCAATTGATTTTAGCCTAATAAAGAAGAACCCGAAGATATTTTGCGGATATAGTGATATCACTGCTTTAAGTAATGCCATCTACAGTAAGACCGGGCTAATTACATATTCAGGCCCGCATTTTTCCAGCTTCGGTGTTAAACACGGGTTTGATTACACATTAGCTGGTTTTTTAGAAGCGGTGACAACTGACGAACCATATGAAGTTGAAGCTTCAACGCACTGGAGCGATGATCCATGGTACTTAAATCAAGAGGATCGTACATTTAATGAAGATGGAAAGTATATGGTTTTACAGGAAGGTGAAGCAGAAGGGACATTAATTGGCGGTAACTTAAGTACGATTAATCTTCTTCAAGGGACTGAGTTTATGCCTTCATTGAAGGATTGCATTCTCTTTATTGAAGATGATGAGGAATCACATGCGTTAACATTTGACCGTAATCTCCAATCCCTTCTACATCAGCCAGATGCTGATGCAATTAGAGGCATTCTAATTGGAAGATTTCAGGACAATTCGCAAATCACAGAGGCAGCACTAAGAAAAATCATTGCTTCAAAGAAAGAATTAAAAGGCGTGCCAATTATCGCCAATGTTAACTTTGGTCATGTACAGCCCATAGCAACGATTCCACTTGGCGGACATGTATCAATACTTGCAAAGCAAGGAGAAACAGAAATATTTATTGATCAAAGACCTAAATGAAGCAATTCGTTTAGGTTTTTTTTTAGGAACTTTAACAGTTGAGCCGTTTATATTTAAAATGAATTACATATAGAATATTCTTCATTAAGCAGTTATGATAAGGGGGATATAATTCAACCTGAGGTGCAATGATGACAATGATTAGTCAAGTAAAGCATTTAGAAAATAAAAGTGAACATAGCCAAGCATTAAAAATAATTATTTCTGAAATAGATTTAATAAAAAAAATGAGGCTATCTGAGATCAAGGCTTTATTAGAATCAATAGGAACAATTGAAGATTATCAATTGCTTATTAGGCTTCTTGACGAAGGACTCATGTATAAGCATTCGGGTTTTCTTGCCCGCTATACTCATCGACGATACCAGCATTTGCAAACAGCTATTTGGTATTGTGAAGAGCTGATTGGCGAGAACAAAGCAATTGAGGCAATGGAAATGCTCAACCTTGATCTGCAAAATAAACAGCAGGAAGAGCTAGATGAAAAGCTTGTTATTAAAGCAAAAATATGTGAAATTCACTGCTTACTCGAGCTGAAAAGATTGAGTGAAGTAAAGGAAAAGCTAGATGTATTATTAAGTATGACTAATGATCCCCCATTAGATAAGATAGGATATATTTATTGGCAAATAGGTGAAAAAGCCAGAGCGGAGAAAGTGCTTATTTCCGGAATGGCTCATAATGAATATGGCGCTTATTGTTACTGGATTTTATCTGATTTTTATGCAACATCAGGAGATTATAACGAAGCATATAAATGGATACAGGATGGTTTAAAACAATTTCCGCAAACACCAGGGTTGATGCTTAGCAAAATTAAACGTCACGCAGAGATGGAAGATTGGGAAAATATGAAATGGGAAATTAAACAATTAAATGAGCTAACACCACATCATTTTTTCCAAGAATATTTTGTATTCTTGCAATCACTATCATTGTATAGAGAAAATAAGCTGATTGAGCTCAAACAATTGCTTGCTAATAAAAATATAAAAAGCAATCCATTCTTGAATTTCCATGGACTCAATCACAGTATGAAATTTTTAACGATATCACCAGTTATTCAAGAAAGCAATTTTTGTGTGCCAGCCAGCTTGGAAATGATAACGGCATATTATCATTCCCGAAAAACACAAAAGGAAATTGCCGAACATATTTTTGATGTAACCGGCTCTAAATTATCAACTACTGTAAATTTCTTGGAGAATCAAGGCTATCATTGTAAATATTTTTTTGGTAATAACATCCTTTATCGTAAACTAATTGACCTTTCCGTTCCTGTGCTTTTAAGTGTGGATATGGAAAATTACTCACATGTACAAATATTAAAAGGATATGATAATCGCTTCTCGATTTATCATATCCAGGATCCTAATATTATTGAAACATTGTATGTCGAATATGAAGAGTTCAATAAAAAGCAGGCACATACTGCCTTTATGTCCATTGCTATTGTGCCAGAAGAAGAATCTCACTTATTGCAATTTCTAGACAATGATGAAGACCAATACTTTAGAGAATTGCATAGAATCACTGATCTATTGGAAACAGATGAAGGGCATGAGGGTGAGTTCCTGGATTTTATGAAAAATAATATGAAGTACGATTATACACCGATATATATAATGAACACACTTTTTGATTCTGAAAATAAGGAATTTATTCAAGAGTGTGCTTTCAAGGTGATGGAAATTTATCAAGATGATGAATATTATATCCTTCATGCGGTCGAATCATTTATTCGTTTTGATATGTTGGAATTGGCAGAATCATACCTTCAGACAATTAAAAGAAAAACATATAGTCCATATTTTCATTTCTTGTGCGGCCAAATTTACCTTCATCAAAATAATTACCGTGAGGCGATAGCTTCATATAAGCAATCGCTGCAGCTCGATCCAGATCAAATGCAATTATGGAGCTTTATTGCTATTTCTTACTACTATGCAGGAAACTTGACTGAGGCGAGGAAATTTTCAAATATTGCCATCCAATATTTTTCACATGACCGGTTCACTAGGTATAATCATGGGCTCATTCTTTTTGAACAAAATAAAAGTGCTGAGGCACGAACGGTTTTTGATGGATTGATTAAAGAAAATAAAAAAGATAGCCAGTCATGGTTTGAAAGAGCAAGAATCGATGAAATGAAAGGGAAAATGAAAAGGGCTGAACGAGGCTATTTAGTGTGTGCGGCATTAGATTCAAACTTTGCAGATGTATACATTGCTTTATCAAACCTATACGTTAACCACGGAGAAGAACAAAAGGCGATATCTATACTCCTTCAAGGGATAGAACAATGTTCGGATGATCCTAACCAGCTATATTATCATTTAGGAAATTTATATCAAAGTATAGATGCATGGGATAAAGCGGAAAATCTTTATTTGAATTGCATAAAAAAAACTCCTAATGAAGCGTTCCCGGTTATTGGATATGCACAAGTGGTTAAAAGTAATGGTGCAGAAAATGATGTAGTAGAAATGATTAGAAACTTTCACAGCAAATTCGACTGCGATGAGGAGTTTTTAATTAATGGCGGAAAATTACTCGGTGAAATCGGTAAAAATCAGCAAAACGAAGATTTGATTAGAGAGGGCTTATCATATATTGAATCATGCATCCCGACATTAGACATAAATGTAGAGGAAGCGATCGATATATATACTGATTTGGCGATGGATTCCCCTTATGTTGCAGAGGCAAGAACCTACTTGATGCAGTTCGTTACCCCGACTAATTTTACTAATTTATTCCATTGTCAAGCGGGTATTTTATATGAAATCGATGGTTTATATGCTGATGCCATCAGATTATACAACGAAGCCATCGAAATTGAAGAAACGTATTTGCCATTTTATCGTTTAGGAATGACCTATTTTGAGATGAGACAATATCAATTGGCAGCTGAAGCACTTCAGCACAGCCTCCAAATAGATCCGAATATTGCTGGAAGCATTTCCTGTCTTGCAAAAATCGCAGAAATTTGCGATGACAAACTGGAGGAGAAGAGAAATATGCAACGGTTAATCGAGCTATCACCATTATCCGTGAATATGGAATACTTTTTTTCTCAGCTATCTGATGCTGAGGTAATAGACAGCATCAGACAACTAGAAGCACGGCAAGGGAATGTGGATGAATTATGGAGGCTGGAAAGCCTTGCGATTGGCTATAGTGAATTAGGCGATGAAAAACTAGCTTTCCTTATGATAGAAAAAGCATTGGAATTAAGTCCTGATAATGCCCATATAAAATTATGTCAGATTAAGTTGCTAATAAAACAGCAGAAATATAAGGAAGCAAAAAATTTATTGTTGCCTCTTCTAGCTAAATATCCTGATGATGAGGAGCTTTACCACACGCTCATTCTTTTATATAAGTCGAGCGGCAAATGGCTGAAATTAGGGGATGAGGTTGAAAAGTTGGCAAAGGGTTTAAATCAACCGGGCGAAGTGTATTTGTTAGCTGCGAGGGTCCTTCAGTCATATTTAGATGAACAGGTTATACCAGATAAGCAGCCAGGTTTTCAATTGGGAAAAATGTTTGGAAAGTGGAAGGAAAAAACAAAGCATATCTTAATTTATGGTACAATCGTAGCCTTTTATGAAAAAGCAATAAAATTCTGCCAGGATAACCATACTGCAGTCATAGAGCTTGCTTCATTTTATGAAACCGCAGAAATGAATGATAACGCCGAAAAGATATTAAAAAAAGCTATTGATCACTCATGGGGACCGGATTTGTCGCTCCATCTAGGACAGCTTTATTTAAAAAAGGCAGAAATTACAGCGGATATATCCAATTATGAGAAAAGCATTAATGAACTTAAACGTATTAGCAGTGATAGTAGAGTATATGTAGAAGCATTACTAATAAAAGGAAGGGCATTCAGCGGATTGCAAAAGATGAATGCGGCCGAAAAATGCTACAGAAAAGTGCTATACTTGAATGCTTCCAAAGTAGAGGCATATTTTGAGTTAGGACGATTGCTTAATATAGGTGGCATGTATGAAGAAGCAATTAAAATAATGCTAACAGGTCTAGAAATTTTCCCTGAAGATGTGGCAGTAAGATTGGAATTGGGTGTAGCATATAATCACGCGGGGCTGCCGATGCAGGCATTAGAGCTATTTGAGCATGTGATTCACCGTCATCCTGATCTACTAGCTGCCCACTATTTCAAAGCGTGCAGTCTAGCAATTCTGGATCGTGGGAGCGAAGCAAGGAATGTCCTTAAATATGTCTTTGCGAATGATGAGGATGAATATTTTCAAGAAATGGCTGAAAACGAGGAAGCACTATGTCATTTGTTGGCTAAAAATGATTAAGACAAGCAGGTCTCCAAAATTATCTGGAGGCTTGTTTTTTTTCATAGGAAGGTCACTTTAACACTTTAAATCTTGTGCAAATCCTTAAGACCGCTACTCACAAACAACCAGCTACCGCATGTGCGTTCTCCACTTTCGTCTCCTTCAAAGTCCTCTTTACAGACCATTGGAACATCACATTCAAGTCTTTTTTCAATCTTTAAGAAAGTTTTACAATAATCATTCATACAATTGAATTAAATGGACTCTATCTAGATTGTACAGAGCCATTACAGTAAAAAAGGAGAGATTTACGAACGTTTTCCTTCTTCTGCACATACAAAAAGGTCTCGTATTTTCTCATTGTAAAGAATGGTTGAAATGGCAGCATGGTGATTAGAGACAGACGAAGTTGTCATTAGTTCTAACTAAATAAGGCAACAATGCCGCTGTCTTCGCCTCATTTGGGGCTCGCTGTAATGCGGGTTTTCTTTATGATATGCGCATTTTTTGCGTTTATTTAGAGATGGAGGGATCGTGATGGATCGAACCTTTTTAATCAAGCCGGTTTTAGATGCGGAGTACCCGCTGATTGATTATGGAAAAGGTGTGTATTTGTATGATGCAGAAGGGAAAGAGTATCTTGATGCATCATCTGGTGCGATTACAGCAAATATCGGACATGGTGTCCAAGAAATTATTGATGCGATGGAGGAACAGGCGAAGAAGGTGTCTTTCGTCTATCGTTCGCAATTTACAAGTGAACCGGCAGAAAAGCTTGCTCGTAAAATTGCTAACCTTTCAATCGCCAATCTAAACTGGTGCTTTTTTGTTAATAGCGGCTCAGAAGCAACAGAAACTGCGATGAAAATAGCAATTCAATATTGGCAGGAAAAAGGTGTGTATACAAAAACAAAGGTGCTATCAAGGTGGATGAGTTATCACGGAATTACATTAGGAGCACTATCGATGTCAGGACACACTGGCAGAAGAGCCCGCTTTATTCCTTTATTGGAGGACTTCCCGGTCATTCAGCCGCCTTATTGCTATCGCTGTCCATATAATAAAGAAGCACCTGATTGCGGCTATTTATGCGCACATGAATTAGAAGCCATTATTAAAAGAATTGGTGCAGACCATATTGCCGCTTTTATCGCAGAGCCAGTGATTGGAGCAGCAGGCGGTGCGATAACGCCTCCTAAAGAATATTACAAAGTGATTAAGGAAATTTGTGAAAGACATAATATATTGTTCATTGCAGATGAAGTCATGACCGGATTTGGTCGGACTGGAACGATGCTTGCCTGTGAACAATGGGATGTGGAACCAGACATCGTCACACTAGGCAAAGGCATGGGTGCTGGATATACGCCAATTGCCGCTGCCTTAGTAGGAGACCATGTCATGGAACCGATTTTAAATGGATCTAAAACGATAATGGGCGGTCATACATTAAGTGCTAACCCGCAAGCATGTGCAGTATCACTTGCTGTCATAGAATATTTAGAAAAAAATAAAATTATTCCTGAAGTTGAGGAAAAAGGCAATTATTTAAAAAATAAATTAATGTATTTGCAAAAGGTTTACCCATTTATAGGTGATGTGCGCGGTAGGGGGTTAATGATTGGCTTGGAATTTGTCCAGGACCCGATAAAAAAAGAGCCTTTTCCAAGGCGGATGAAGCTGACTGAAACACTTATAAGTGTAGCTCAGGAGAATGGAATACTAGTCTATCCTGCTGGTGCGGGTACAGATGGAATCAATGGAGATGCCGTGATGATTGCACCGCCATTAACAATAACTGTAAAAGAAATGGATGATTTGATTGGAAGATTAGAACGGACTTTTCAACAATATTACGTACAATATGCAAAAAATTTCACAGTTGAGGATGATACGGATGGATAATCGTTTTCAAAAAATCACGACAGTTGAAAAACTGCTAGATTTCTTTCACGACGGAATGACATTAATGTATGGCGGCTTTGGCGGTGTCGGTTCGCCGCCGACTCTTATAGATGCCATTTTACAGATGGGTGTAAAGGATTTAATTTTAATTGGCAATGACACTGGGTTTCCTCATATAGGAATTGGCCAAATTGTCAGCCAAGGGCGGGCAAAGCAAATTACAACTTCACATATTGGCTCAAACCCAGTTGCAGGTGAGCTGATGACTGCTGGAAAAATGAAGGTAGAATTTTGTCCACAAGGTATTTTAGCAGAAAGAATTCGTGCTGGAGGAATGGGGATTCCAGCCATTTTATCTGATATTGGAATGGATAACGAAATTGTTACGAACGGAAAACAGATTTGCACAATTGATGACAAGCAATATTTAATTGAAGCAGCACTAACTGCTGAGGTTTCCATTGTATATGCGAAGAAGGCAGATCCATATGGAAATTTAATTTATGATAAAAGTGCACGCAACACAAATCCTGTTTGCGCAATGGCAGGGGAGATTACGATTGCAGAAGTAGAGGAAATCGTTCCTTTAGGCAGTTTAAATCCTGAAGAAATTGTTACACCTGGCGTGTTTGTCGATTACATTGTACCTTCTCAAGGGGTGAATTGGAAATGGGCATGGGAATAGAAATGAGACATAAAATGGCAAAGCGTGCTGCAGCAGAAATCAAACAGGGAATGGTTGTTAATTTAGGCATAGGTATTCCTTCACTTGTGCCCAATCATTTGCCTGCAGGCCTGCACGTCATGTTTCATGCTGAAAATGGGATTACTGGAATGGGGCCAAATCCGAAAGCTGGCGATGAAGATGAAAATCTATGCAATGCAGGAGGATTTCCCGTTTCGTTAATAGAAGGTGGTTCATATTGTGACAGCACATTGGCCTTTGGAATGATCCGCAGAGGCAGGGTCGATATGACAATACTCGGTTCATTACAGGTGAGTGAAAAAGGAGACTTGGCCAATTGGATTGTACCTGGGAAGAAAGTTCCTGGTATGGGAGGGGCAATGGAGCTTGCGCAAAAAGCTAAAAAGGTCGTTGTGGTAATGAATCAAACAGATAAGTTTGGAGAATCAAAAATTGTTGAAGAGTGCTCATTGCCTTTAACATCCGCTAAATGTGTAGATATGATTATTACTGATATGGCTGTTTTCACAGTAGGGAAAAATGGGCTCGAATTAGCCGAGGTTTTCTTGCCTCATTCGGTAGAAGACGTCATTACTAAAACGAACTGCCGAGTTAAAGTAAGTAATCAACTGACTTTCTCTTAGTTTGCCAATCTTTCATATTCTCGAAATTACATAAATAATTGGAGGATAAAATGAAATGAAAACACCTTCCCGCGCTAAAGGCTCATTATATTAGTCTAGCATACGGAAAGTTATTTTTACTAAAGCAGCTTACTGCCCGTTAATCTGTGTTAATTATATGTTTTTCTTGATATGCAGGTTCTATGGTCTCATCGATAAAATATTTTAAGGAGCTGATTTTGATGAGCGATGAATTGAAAATTAAGGATTGGTTATATGAACACCAAAGCAAAGGTACCCGTTTTTTGCAAAGACTAGTGCAAGAAAATAGCACTCGAGGACAGGAAAGCGGAGCGCAGGCAATTATTATTGAAAAATGCAGGAAGCTTGGATTGAATTTAGATATTTGGGAGATTGGCGATGAGGACCTTATCAATCATTCTGCCTATTGTTCAGACAGAAAAGATTACTCAGGGAATCCTAATGTAGTTGCAGTGTTGAAAGGCAAAGGAGAAGGGAAATCTTTAATACTAAACGGTCATATTGATGTGGTTCCGGAAGGCGATGAAAATGACTGGCTGCACGATCCCTTTAGTGGTCATATAGAAAATGGCAAATTATTTGGCCGTGGAACGACAGATATGAAGGGAGGAACAGTCGCTCTTTTATTAGCGATAGAAGCAATTGTATCCTCTGGCATCAAACTGAAGGGAGATGTGATTTTTCAAAGCGTCATTGAGGAAGAAAGCGGGGGAGCAGGGACATTAGCCGCTGTCCTTAGAGGATATAAGGCTGATGGTGCAATCATCCCTGAACCGACGAATATGAAGATTTTTCCGAAACAGCAAGGATCAATGTGGTTTAGAATTACTGTAAAAGGCCGATCTGCGCACGGCGGCACACGTTATGAAGGCGTTAATGCGATTGAAAAAGGAATAATGATCATTCGCCAGCTGCAAGAGTTAGAGAGTGTAAGAAATGCACGCATCGATGACCCTTTATATGATAATATCCCGATTCCCGTTCCATTAAATATTGGAAAGATTCAAAGTGGACAATGGCCATCATCTGTACCTGACATTGCCGTTATAGAAGGAAGAATAGGGGTTGCTCCCCATGAGCAAATGAAGGATGTAGAAAAAGAGCTTGAGGATTGTGTAAAGGAAGTGTGCAAACTGGATGAATGGCTAAGCAATCATCATCCAACAATAGAATGGTTTGGAGGGCGCTGGCAGCCAGGAAATTTGGATTTAGATCACCCTTTAATCGCTTCAGTTTCGTCATCTTTTGAGAAAGTAAAAAATGAAAAAGCTGTGATTGAAGCTTCGCCGTGGGGAACGGATGGGGGGATTCTCAGCAATGTAGGCAATACTCCTGCTGTCATTATCGGCCCTGGTGTAACGGCATCCGCACATGACGTCAATGAGTATATTCATTTAAATGACGTTTTTGATACAGCCGAAATCATTGCGTTAACGATAATGAATTGGTGCGAAGTATATAAAGAGTAATAAGTTGTTTTAAATGATTTTTCCAGTTATTTTCCTTAGAATAGAAAGTGTATACAATCGGGGATTACTTGACAGCTAAGAGGATCTCTAGAAAAAGTACCATTGAAAGCAAAATAAAAGCGCCTGGTTGTACAGCAGCAGTGGTTAAACGCCACATATAATCTAATAGGAGGGGTTACAGAAAATGCAGCAAAAACTATGGATCAATGGAAAATTTGAAGAGTCACAAGCTTATAAAAGTTTAAAAAGTCCGTACAGTCATGAAGTACTTGCAGACATCGCACAGGCTTCAGCAGAAGATGTGAAAAAGGCGATTGATGCTGCTGAATCTGCTGCAAAGGAGATGAGATCTCTACCTGCATATAAACGGGCAGAAATATTGGAGCGCGTTGTTGAATTATTAAAAGAGAAGCGGACAGAATGCGCTAAAATTATTGCCCGCGAAGCAGCCAAACCGTTGAAAGCGGCGTTAACAGAAGTAGACAGAACAATCCTGACGTATCAATTTGCATCCCAGGAAGCGAGAAAAATTAATGGAGAAACAATTCCTATGGATGGTGCACCAGGTGGAGAAGGCAGGGTTGCGTATACAGTGCGTGAGCCGTTAGGAGTAATCGGCGCAATCACTCCGTTTAATTTTCCTATGAATCTTGTTGCCCATAAAGTTGGTCCGGCTATCGCAGCTGGCAATGCTGTTGTTCTTAAGCCAGCAAGCCAAACCCCGTTATCCTCATATAAAATTGCGGAGTTATTCGCTGAAGCCGGTTTGCCTAGCGGGGCATTAAACATTGTTACTGGGAGCGGCAGCACGGTTGGGGATGTATTAATATCAGATGATCGCGTTGCAATGATCACTTTTACAGGCAGTCCTGAAGTTGGTAAATCGATAAGAGAAAACGCAGGCTTAAAAAGAGTGACACTAGAATTAGGCTCTAATTCAGCCGTTGTCATTGATGAGAACACCGATGTGAGAAAAATTGTCCCTCGCATCGTAGCAGGCGCGTTTAATTTTCAAGGACAGGTATGCATCTCAGTGCAGCGCATATTTGTTCATGAAGCAGTTTTCTCAACCTTCGTAGAAAATTTTGTAGAAGAAGCGAAAAAGCTGAAATTAGGAGACCCATTAGATGAAACAACCGATGTGTCAGCCTTAATTTCGCAAGCGGATGTGGACAGAGCTCAGAGCTGGATTGATGAAGCGGTGAAAAATGGAGCGGAACTTGCACTTGGAGGAAAATCAACAGAAGGAGTACTTCATCCAACTGTCCTCTTAAATGTGGATTTATCAGAGAAAATATCCTGTGAGGAGGCTTTTGCGCCTGTTGTTCATATTAATTCATTTAAAGATTTTGATACCGCCCTGCATTCGGTAAACGATTCGAAATATGGATTACAAGCAGGAGTCTTTACAAATGATTTGCCAAAGGCCTTCCATGCAGCCAATACGCTTCATGTTGGCGGTGTGATGATAAATGACTTTCCAACCTTCCGAGTAGACCATATGCCATATGGAGGCGTAAAACAAAGCGGAACAGGAAGAGAAGGAATTAAATATGCAATCGAAGAAATGACAGAGCTGAAGCTTGTCAGTTTCCATCTTAATTAAGTTAGATAGCCCAGTACGATTACTGGGCTATCAGAGTGTTGAGATAGTAATAATGAAATGGGAGGCGCGAGACAGGCGAGACAGCTAAAGGCGTGTAGCGACGAAGCAGTAACCCTCGGAAAATCTCAAACCCTTCCATCTTATTTTATTATGTTTCTCTACAGCTGATCGCTTGCTTTTTTTACGGGGCTATTCAATTCATCTATTAAAGGAAATGAGGGAGGAAAAGTGACAACAATTAATCAATCCGATTTTAATATGGTTTTAACAATAGATGGCTATAATAAGAGGTTGCGCATTGATGATGTGAATGGCCATTTAAATCATGCGCTTTCTGAAGTTGAGGTGCTGGCAGAAAAGAATCAGGCTGAAAAAGTGATAATTAAAGCAAAAAGGGAGGATTTTTCCAATCTTTTGGAGAAAGGGTTCCTTTGTGAGGCAGTAATTGATCGCTACTTCTTAGGGTCAGATATGTATTTCTTCTGCAAATATTATCAACCAGAAAGGAGAAACAGTACGCAATGGACAACAGAGGATTCGATTGTAGAGAAAGTTGTTCAGCTTCAAAGAGAAGTACATATTGAACAGCCTCCAGAGCATTATCTTTTACGAAAAATAACGACTGATGAAGTTGAGCAGTTAGCAGCCCTTTATAAAAAGGTTTTTCAAATTTATCCAACACCGCTGCATGACCCTCAATATATAAAGAAGACCTTGCAGGAAGGGACTATTTATTATGGGTACTTTTATGACAGTGAGATTGTTAGCGCTGCTTCAGCTGAAGTGAATGGATTTTATAAGAACGCAGAATTAACAGACTGTGCAACATTAGTCGAGCACAGGAAGCATGGCTTAATGAAAGTATTATTACAGCAGCTTGAAGCGGATTTGAAGCAGCAAGGGATATATTGTGCTTATTCCATTGCAAGAGCATTATCCTTTGGTATGAATGCAGCCCTTCATCAGCTAGGATACAATTATAGAGGAAGGCTTGCTAATAACTGTTATATTTTTGATAAGCTGGAAGATATGAATGTATGGGTGAAAAACTTATCACAACCATCTATTTCCACATAATGCCGAATATTAGGCAGTCAATCGACGAACTTTCAGCACTAAATCAACCATCAGTGAGATAGAGGGGGAATGAGGTTGATTCACGACCATGGGATTTCAAAGGAAATTCTTGCAGCGATTTTAAATGGCATTGATGAAGGCATTCATGTTGTCGATTTAAAAGGGCATACCATTTATTACAATGATATTGCCGCTAAGCATGACGGCTTAAATGTAAATGAAGTAATAGGAAAACCGCTATTAACGGTGTTTCCTTCATTGAGTGAGCAAACTAGTACACTGTTAAAAGTAATGAAAACGAATAAGCCGATTTTCAATGAAACCCAAAGCTATGTGAATATTCACGGTGATAAAATTGAAACGATAAATACGACTTTACCGATTATTGTGGATGGTCAAATTGCAGGTGCAGTAGAAATAGCCAAAGATTATTCACGTTTAAAGCTCTTAAGTGAAAGTTTGCTTGATTTACGGAATATGGTAAATAAGCCAAATAAACAAAAGAAGTCCTCACGTCCCACCATTCAGTATACGCTTGAAAGCCTTTTAACAAAGAGTGAAAAAATGAAAGGGATTAAGGAAGAAGCGAAAAAGCTGGCAAAATCAGAATCTCCTATATTAGTGTTTGGCGAGAGCGGTTCAGGCAAGGA
Organism: Cytobacillus horneckiae; assembly: GCF_002835735.1. GTDB lineage: Bacteria > Bacillota > Bacilli > Bacillales > Cytobacillaceae > Cytobacillus > Cytobacillus horneckiae. The sequence continues at coordinate 108,198 of NZ_PISD01000008.1, forward strand.
ACTGTTTGTTCAAGGAATTCATCATGCATCATTGCGGCCCGATGCCCCCTTCATTGCACAAAATTGTGCAGCCATTCCTGAATCCTTATTAGAAAGTGTCCTATTTGGAACAACAAAAGGAAGCTATACAGGCGCATTGGATAGACCTGGATTATTTGAACTAGCAGATGGAGGCACTTTATTCCTTGATGAAATACACGCTATGCCAATTGAACTGCAAGCGAAGCTTTTGCGTGTATTAGAGGATGGCCAGGTTAGAAGAATTGGCAGTACGACAAGCTCTTATGTCAACTTTCGTGTGATTGCTGCAATGAATATTCATCCTCAGCTGGCAATGGAGAGACAGAAAATAAGAACGGATTTATTTTACAGGCTGAATGTTTTAACTTTTGAGCTATTGCCGCTTAGAGACAGAAAGGAAGATATTCTATTTTTAGCAGATCAATTTATTACTAGCTACAATCAACAATTCCATAAATCAATTGCAGGATTGGATGAAGGAGTAAAAGGGTTGTTTTTACAATATAAGTGGCCTGGAAATGTGCGCGAGTTAAAGCATACGATTGAATACATGATGAACGTATGCGAATCAGACATTCTTTGTGAAGAAGACTTGCCATTAATGTTAAAACAGATTTCAGCAAAGGATCGACGGCAAACAGACAAAAAGAAAGTCGAACGATCATTAAGAGAAGCACTATCCAGTCTCGAAAAGGAATTAATCGATGGAGCCATGCAAGATTCTGAAGGAAATATTTTAAAGGCAGCAAAGCTTTTAGGCATACCTAGACAAACTTTACAATATAAACTGCAAAAAATAGAAACAGTGAATGCCGAATAATCGGCATTTTTTTTATGTTTATGATAGAATGACGCTCTCGAAGTACATAGAAGCGCGAACGTGCATATCTTATCGTATTCATATACTTATTTGGCACAGTAATTGCATGTTAATACTTGATGACTACTTTTGAGGGGGAATACATGTGAAATCATTTTTGTATAAGCCGGATCGGCATTGGAAAGATATCGAGCTTTGGAAGGATGTACCAGAAGAAAAATGGAATGATTGGCTTTGGCAATTAACTAATACAATTAGAACATTAGATGATTTAAAGAAAGTGATTAATCTCACTCCAGAGGAAGAAGAAGGAGTGAAAATATCCACTAAAACGATTCCTTTAAATATTACGCCTTACTATGCCTCCTTAATGAACCCAGATGATCCGCGTTGTCCAATTCGGATGCAATCTGTACCTATATCAGAAGAAATCCATAAAACGAAATATGATTTAGAGGATCCGCTTCATGAGGATGAAGATTCGCCTGTAGCTGGTTTGACACACCGTTATCCTGATCGTGTTTTATTTCTTGTAACCAATCAATGCTCAATGTATTGCCGGTACTGTACAAGAAGAAGATTTTCAGGACAAATAGGGATGGGTGTGCCGAAAAAGCAATTGGATGCTGCGATTGAATATATTAGACAAACACCTGAAGTGCGGGATGTATTAATTTCAGGAGGAGACGGCCTTTTAATAAACGATAATATAGTAGAATATATTTTGAAAAACCTCCGTGAAATAGACCATGTAGAAATTATCCGAATTGGTACAAGAGCGCCAGTCGTCTTCCCGCAGAGGATTACAGAAAATTTATGCAATATTTTGAAAAAATATCATCCAGTTTGGCTAAATACTCATTTCAATACTTCGATTGAAATTACTGAGGAATCAAAGAAGGCATGTGAGATGCTGGCCAATGCCGGTGTGCCGGTAGGGAATCAATCAGTTATTCTTGCGGGCATTAATGATAGTGTTCCGATAATGAAAAAGCTGATGCATGATCTCGTTAAAATCCGTGTCAGGCCTTATTATATTTATCAATGTGATTTATCAGAAGGGATTGGACATTTCCGAGCCCCTGTTTCTAAAGGGCTGGAGATTATTGAAGGATTGCGGGGGCACACTTCAGGTTATGCGGTTCCAACGTTCGTCGTAGATGCTCCAGGAGGGGGAGGGAAAATTTCTTTGCAGCCAAACTATTTAATTTCCCAAAGTGCAGAAAAGGTTGTGCTACGTAACTTTGAAGGTGTAATTACAACCTATCCAGAGCCGGAAAGTTATGTGCCAGGCAGAGCGGATGATTATTTCCAAGGCATATATGGTGATATGGATTCGATGAAATCAAAGGTTGGCATTGCTGGATTGATGAATGATGAAGCATTTAATCTTGTACCTGAAGGTTTATCGCGGTTAAATAGACGTGATAATTATGATCATGATCCTGCCCATGCATCGCTTAAGGATAAGCGCGAAAAACGTGATGAATTAAAAGAGAAAAAATATAAAGCAGAACAATTAAAAAGAGCAAACTCTGAATCTGCTGCTACAAATGAATGAGGTGATCAAATTGGCAAAATCTTGTGCTTGGTGTGAAAGTGATGAGGTAGGAGAAGCAAAAAAGAGCGTGTATTGGGAGCTGCCGGATGGAACGCGGGCAATAGAGATTATTGAGACTCCATCAATTATTTGTCATTCATGCAAGATGGAATATCAAACAGAAGAAATGGTAAAAGACATTGAAGATCAATTGTTTTTGATTAATACGAAGGAGATTGGCAAGGCAATATCTTATGTGGACTTAATGGCACAGCCAAAATTGTTAAAAAGAAACTATTTCGACTTTTTAAGTTAAAGCAGGAGAGAATTCTTGATTTATTTTCATCCATCCTTCATGATGAAAAGTATCATTTTATCATAAAGGAAGTCGGTTCCATGTCAAAGTCCTTTTACCATTTTTTAATGAAATATCGCCATCCAGAACCACCAGATAAAATTAGCAGCTTTGCTAATGATGCTTTCAAAGATCATAGTTTTCCTAAAACATCAAAGGATTATCATGAAATCAGCTCTTATTTGGAGTTAAATACAAATTATTTAGAAAGCATGACCATATTTGATGAAGCATGGGATGAGTATTTAATGGCAGAAAGTTAATTTAAACGATTCAAAAGCCCTCTCTGGCGAAGGCTTTTGAATCGTTTTTTGTTTCGCCATTTAAAAGTAACTCATGTTTTTTAATGGAAAGCATGGCGTGAGGGGCGATCATCCGTTAAAAAAATTAAACAGCGCCATTTTATTTAAGCATAGCTTTAACTAATTGATTATAAAGCCTTTTTTAAAAAATTCGATTAACACAGAAGTAGTAACTATGCCGTCAAAGTCACCATCGTTCTTTTGAATGAAGAGTGATGGTTTTGCTGGTGGGGAAGCAGAATGCACATTTGCTTTTCCTCCGTTATATTTCTAATTTGGACTGCCCTGAGTAAGAGCGAATCAACGTGACAATGCATATAATAACGTAATCAATAATCACGACAATCATTGAAAGGATGGGGGTTATGGTTAATCGAAAAAAACCTAAATACAAGATCGGTGATACTGTCGTGATCACAATTTACGGGACGGTAGGAAAAGTCACTGATGTAAAGTGGTTAGATGATATGTATGTCTATGAAGTAAATAAAAGCGAAGGATTATATTTAGAATCCAGCCTTCAGCATCTATCAGAATATGAAGGGGAGCTTATTGAAAAGGAGCAAATTGACATAGAATACAAATACTTTTTTGGTGATCTTGTCCAGGTCAAAGGCTATGGTACGGAGTTATTTAAAATCGTGGGCTTTCGCACTGAAATATGGCGCTATAAAGAAGATGCATGGGAAGATGTGATTTATGAACTTTCAAGAATTAGTGATGGTGAATGGCTTGAAGCTGGAGAGGAAGAGCTGACTTTACTTGCAGATGCCGATAGTGCGGATGCTTTTATCGAAAAACTCGGCCTCCTGTATTTAATTAACAAGAAAGCAAAAATCCAGGAACTGAAAAAAAACAGTTACTCTTTCCGTGAAGCGGAGAAAGAGCTGCTAGAAACTGTGAAAGAAAAAAAAGCACTCATCGATGGCCTCCTTGATATTTATAATGATTATGAAATTTTGTATGTCCTATTTGGTGATGAAGAATATAAAAAGGTAATGAAAATTATCATTCGCAAGTTGAAGCAATTGGTCAATAAAAACGAAGGAAGCGCATCTTCTAGTGAGAAAAAATCAATTGAATAAGTGCAAGCACAGTTGCCGGTATTCCGAATAGCATTGTGATAATAAATAATTTGTTCAATGCCATTTCAAAAAACTTAAGTAAACTACTATTTTCATTGTTGACGCTATTAATAAAGAAGTTTGATAGAGTAGTGATTGATTTCATATGAGCTTCTCCCCTTCATTTTCGATTGGTAGATGTATTTGATAGTTTATAAATATGGTCCTCTACTTAAAAACATGCTTCTTTTTTTTTTCATTTACTTACAAAAAATTCACTCTCTCATTCAAAGTACAAAGAGATGAGTTGAAAGGATTTCCAGCAGTTTAGCTTTTCTTAACTTTTGCTACTATATTTACTTTCTCTTGCATGAATGGTGTATTAAACACATACATTTTGTACAAAGGGGGAGACGCGTGTGAGGGAAATAGAGGTATTTATTGATACAGAGGAGATTGCTGAATTTTTCTTTCATGAGCTGATGAAGCGGGGTTTCGTTCCTAATGAGAGTGAAGTTGACGAGTTAGCAGACATCACATTTGACTACTTATTGAAAAAATGTATTATTGACGAGGAATTAGATGATGAATAAAAATGATTTAAGATTGTAGAAAAACTCATGTAAACCATAAAAAAAGAAATGCATCTATTTCAGAAGAATTTTACGGGGGACTGTCAGGCTGTAGGAGTCAGCTTTACGGCAACTCCTACAGGAGCAGGCGGATCCCTTATAGCAGAAGTTTGCTCATTTTTATATTTGTCTACACTTTAAAATGACGGGGTTCCGTCATTTTTTATTCGTTTTATAATAAAAGTTGAAACTTCAACCAAGTTCCTCCGTATATACTCTAGAAGAATAAATTAGTATGACTGCGGTCATAAGGAGGAAAATGAAATGGCCTTGTTTAATAAGGTGTTGGCAAGTGTTGGTATTGGTGCAGCAAAGGTAGATACTAAATTACATTCTGGTGCTGTTTATCCCGGTAGCAAACTGGAAGGTATTGTTGAAGTAAGAGGCGGGAAAATCGATCAGGAAATTGATGATATTTATCTTAAAGTTCAAACATCCTATGAAACAGAAAAGGATGATCACAAATATTCAGTTAACGGGGAAGTCGCCCGCTTTCGCTTAGCGGAGTCTTTTATCATCAAAGCCAATGAAGCAAAGGACATTCCATTTGCATTTAACTTACCACTAGATACGCCTGTGACTATAGGAAAATCAAGAGTATGGGTATCAACTGAGCTAGATATAAAAAAAGCTTTTGACCCATCAGATAATGATAGCATGAAGGTAGCACCTAACAAATTAATGGAATCTGTCTTGCATTCTATTAATGATTTGGGGTTTAGGATGAGGGAGGTAGAATGTGAGGAAGCGCCAAAGTGGATGCGCCGCCGTCTCCCTTTTGTACAAGAATTTGAATTTGTTGCAGTATCGGGCCAATTTCGAGGAAGGCTCGATGAATTAGAAGTTGTATTCTTCCTTGAATCTGACAACGCAGCGGATTTATTCCTTCAAGTAGATCGTCGAGCGAGAGGATTAAGAGGCTTCCTTTCAGAGGCGCTTTCAATGGATGAATCAACAATTACGATTAAAGTTACAAGTGATGATATACCAAACATGTCATCGAAATTACAATCTGTTATTTCACAGTATATTTAATATTAACATTTCATAGCAGATACGTACCACGATCAAAGAAAACACGTCAGAACTTTTTTCTGACGTGTTTTTCAAATTATACAAAGAAGGTGCGCAGCAATTCCTGACCTTTTATAAATGGCCTGATGAATGCATATAAATGTGAATTCTCATGTTTCATTGGTTCATCAGAAATTATGCCATGAACTCCGATTTTTTGCATGCTATAAAATTGAAACTGATCCTTAATTGTCCATGAATAAATGTCATATCCATAGAACTCTGCTTGCTTAATAAAATTGTTCGTAAGGCTATAATAATTTATGGAAAGAAAGCTGGCAAAATGTCTATAGCTAGTAAGCTGAAATAAGTCGAGGGGATGATTCAGCAGCAATCCTGTTGAAATGTTAGGGGATAGTTGATGAAATTTTTCAACCTCATGGATATTAAAGGATTGGACTTTTAATAACTTTCGCGGGAGTCCCTTTTCAACATAGGCAGTCAAGACAGTGGATAGCGTTTCTGATATTTCAGGATATAAATCAGGGTATTTAATTTCAATGAGCAGTCCTATTTCTCCGCCAAACCTGTCTAAAACTTCTTGTAATAAGGGGATTTTTTCACCTTTAAATGATGATGAAAACCATGAACCGGCGTCTAAAGCTTGTATATCAGCCAAGGTCATATCTTTTATGCTGCCAGTTCCATTTGTCGTTCGATTGACAGTCGCGTCATGAATAACGACCAATTCACCATCTTTACTAAGCTGGATATCGAGTTCAATAAAATCATATTTCAGCTCCGCTGCTCTTTCAAATGCTGCCATTGTATTTTCTGGCGCTTCTTTTGAGGCCCCTCGATGCGCAATTGCCTCAAAAGCTTGAAGCGGCAGAAATAAAATCAGAATGTTGGCTATAAGGAGACTAAAGATAATGAGGAGTGAGAAGCGCCTTTTTATAAATAAATCGTTGTCATTCAAAATATTCACCTCGCCTTTTGTCTAATAAATGGAGTAGTTATAGCATTATATGACTAAGCTTTATAAAATGTAAGCGTTTTCAAACGAATTTTTTTCTCTAATCGACAAAACTAGTAATTTTTCAACGAAGGAAACGACAAGAAAAATCGCCAATTAATCTATTATAAATTACACGAATATGTTGGTTGGAGGAATGATGAATGCTTAAGGAATTAACAGGAAGTAGAAAAAAAGAATATGATGTCACCATTTTCCAAACACCGGTATTTAGAGAGAATAAAGGTTATCGCCAGGTATATCGTCTATCGATTAAAGGGATGAATCATGAGGAATGTTTAACGTCTGTCTTTAGCCAATTCAATGTACCAGATAGAATGCCATGTGATTTTTCCGGAAGATTTCTTTCAACAGGTGATATTTTATATATTGATGAAGGGAGAAGAGGGCAGTTCTATTATCAGCTGAAATCTGGAGGCTGGAAAAAAATTAATCGCATCCATATTAGGTAAGTTCATCCTTTCATATGTATTTTAAATAAAAGGATAATAAAGCATCAATTTTTTCGAGTTAGAAAAATGGTCTAGCTCCAGCGCCTACTCCCTCGAGGTCATAAGCCAATCCTCCCAGAAAGGTAAAGAACACCTTTCCGTAAGGCTCGTCTTATACTTGTCGGGGGTGAATGAGCAAGGCGCTTGCGCTTTTCTTGTCTATATTTGACGAAAAAACAATCACATGATTTACTGATAATAGCGGTTTAGTTTTCTAGGCCGTTTTTATTATGGTATATTAAGTAAACATAAGCAGTCTATATCATGTGGGAGGTAATAACAATGAGTGTACATATTGGTGCCAAAGAAAATGAAATTGCAGAAACGGTCCTTTTACCTGGAGATCCGCTGCGTGCAAAATATATTGCTGAAACATTTTTAGAGGATGCAAAATGCTATAATGAAGTAAGAAACATGTTCGGCTATACTGGTACATATAAAGGGAAAAGAATTTCTGTACAAGGTACAGGGATGGGTGTGCCATCCATTTCAATATATGTTAACGAGCTAATGAACAGCTATAACGTCCAAAATCTAATTAGAGTAGGTACTTGCGGTGCGATTCAAAAGGATGTAAAGGTACGTGATGTCATCCTTGCAATGACAGCATCCACTGATTCGCAAATGAATCGCCTCACATTTGGCGGCGTCGATTATGCGCCAGCAGCAGATTTTGATTTACTTAGAAAAGCCTATGATAGCGGTGTTGAAAAAGGATTGAATTTAAAAGTCGGCAATGTTTTCACAGCAGATACGTTTTATAATGATAATGCAGAACACGAAAAATGGGCGCAATATCAAATTCTTGCCATTGAAATGGAAACAGCAGCATTGTATACATTAGCTGCAAAATTCTCTCGTAAAGCACTGTCAGTTCTTACTGTCAGCGATCATATTCTTACAGGTGAAGAAACGACATCAGAAGAAAGACAAACGACGTTTAATGAAATGATTGAAGTGGCGCTAGAAGCAGCAATCCAAGAATAAAAAGATAAAGAGGCAGTCAGATGGCTGCCTCTTTTGGTGTTTTTATTATGGGAATTTTTAACTAAATGAGTTCATTTTCGCATTTCATATTATAAAATGATATGATAGGTTGTGAAATGTAAAGCAATAGAGATAGGTGAGTTAAACGATGAAAAAAGTAATTATCGGTACGGTCGCGGCAAGTATAATCCTTAGCGGCTGCAGTCAATTAGATCCATATTTAGAAAAAATCCCATTCTTATCAAATGCTGATCATAATGGCTCAGATACAACGGAGCAAAATGAACAGCCAAGTCAAAATGAAGAAGATAATCATGAAACTAATGAAGAATCGGAAATAGCATCAAACACGATGGAAGAAGAAAACGATATGTCATTAGAGGCAGCTTATTTTAATGACATTAAAGTTGTAGATGAATTAAATATCATTCAAAATCCAAGTAACATTATGGCGCTTGTGAATAAACAATTCAGCCTGCCATCAGATTATGCACCAGATGATTTAGTTCGTCCTGATGTCGCTTTTTCATTCGGTGACGAGGAAGTTGAAAAAAGCTACTTAAGAAAAGAGGCAGCTGAAGGCTTAGAAAAAATGTTCGCAGCGGCTAAAAAGGACGGCATTGATTTATTCGCTGTTTCCGGATACCGCTCTTATGAACGTCAAGATGCAGTATTTAGCGCTGAAGTGAACCGGGTAGGCGAGGAGAAGGCAGTACAGGCAGTTGCTTTTCCAGGCAGCAGTGAACATCAAACAGGCTTATCTATGGATATATCAAGTGCAACAGTTGACTATACCTTGACAGAGAAGTTTGAAAACGCTCCTGAAGGCAAATGGCTAAAAGATAATGCTCACCATTACGGTTTTATTCTTAGATATCCAAAAGGGAAAGAAGAAGTGACAGGTTATCAATTTGAACCATGGCACTTCCGCTACATCGGCGTTGATGCAGCAACGGTTATCTTTGAAAAGGATTTAACTCTTGAGGAATATTTTGATGCGGTAAAAAAAATCTAGCTGAGAGCTTTCTTATAAAGCCGGAAATAGAAACTTGCCCATAATGGGAAAATAGGAAGAATCCACAAATACTTAAAAAGATTGTCAATAGAAAAAAGGTAATAACTAAGCGGTAAAAACAAAACTGCGCTGAGCAGCTCCTGTTTCCAAGAGCGGTTTATTATACCTGATATGAAAAAAATAATAGAAAAAGCAAAGCTTAACCATAAAAGAATACCAATAATCATGACCAGGCTCCTTTCTTGGTCGTTATAAGGTTCTTAGGTATAAATAAATCTTATGAGAGAAAAAAACGGTATAGAATATAAAAAAGCACTTAACATAAAAATGAGTGCTTTTTTATTTTTCCTATTTATAATTAAAATGAGTTATAATTTGTTCATATGCTGGTAAGTTTTTCATTTAGCATCGATGTTGGTTTTTTAATAACTTGAGAAACCCATTCCTTTAGGTCTTTTTTTCTTTGTTAATTATCTAGTAAAAATGTTATTCTAATCAGTAAAGGATTATAAACAATCCTACGGTCATGAAAGTGGTGAAAGATTTGTCAAACGAGGATTTAAATCAAGAATCTACAGAAAAGCAACCTGGTTTTATACGTATGAAGAAATTTCCCTTTATCATGCTATTATTTTTCGTTGTCTTTATTACTGCAGGAATTACAACCCTTGCTCTTTCCTTTGGGGATGAAAAAGCAGTAAATGTCGGCACTAACGAAAGAAGTGAATTTAATAAACTTTATATGGCATATGATACGTTAAACAATAATTATTACGAGAAGGTAGACAAAGATGATCTTATGAATGGAGCAATCAATGGAATGCTTGATGCATTGGATGATCCTTATTCAGATTACATGAATGTCGATGAAGCTAAAAACTTCCATGACAGCATCGCCTCTTCATTTGAAGGAATCGGAGCTGAAATTTCTGAGCAGGAAGGCCATATTGTCATTGTTTCTCCTTTAAAAGGCTCTCCAGCTGAAAAAGCTGGATTACAGCCAAATGATAAAGTAATGTCAGTGGATGGCGAAAGTCTTCAAGGGATGAGTTCATCGGAAGCAGTCTTACTCATTAGAGGTGAGAAAGGAACAGACGTTGAACTGGAAGTCCTTCGTCCAGGCACAGAAGAGTCGGTCAAAATGACGATTACACGCGATACGATTCCGATTGAAACAGTTTATGGCGAGATGATTGAGGATGACATAGCCAAAGTGCAAATCACTTCTTTCTCAGAAAATACAGCACAGGAGCTTGTCGATACATTAAATGAACTGAAAAAAGAAGGAATGAAAGGGCTAGTGCTTGATCTCCGTCAAAATCCAGGCGGGCTATTGGACCAAGCGATAGAAATTTCCAGTTTATTTGTTCCTGAAGGTGAAATACTGTTCCAAATCGAAGATCGAAATGGTAATAAAGAAGCTGTTCAATCAGTCAACAAGGAAAACAAAGATATTCCGCTTGTTGTTGTCATTGATAAAGGCAGTGCAAGTGCGTCCGAAATACTTGCGGCTGCAGTACAGGAATCTGCAGGAATTGAACTAGTTGGAGAAAAATCATTCGGTAAAGGAACAGTGCAGCGTGCACAGGACTTTAGCGATGGATCCAATATGAAGTTTACGACTGAAAAATGGCTGACTCCTGATGGCAATTGGATTCATAGTGAAGGAATCACACCAGACCATAAAGTATCACTTCCAGATTATGCATCACTTCCTTTCCTCAATCCGGAAGCAGAATTAAAGCTTTCTTCTTCATCTAATCAAGTGAAGGTTGCACAGGAAATGCTGAAAGCTGTTGGACATGATCCTGGCAGAGTGGATGGCTTCTTTGATGAAAAAACGGAAGAAGCAGTAAAGGCATTTCAAGAGGAAGCGGAGTTAGAATCAACAGGTGTTCTCTCCGGCGAATCCACATTGAAACTAATGGAAGAATTGCGAAAGCAAGTCATCGAAAATGATACTCAAATTAAAAAAGCAGTAGAAGTGCTTCAAGAAAAAATGAAATAAACGAAAAACTGTCAGTATAACTACTGGCAGTTTTTTTTAGACTGTAGAGAAACCCATTTCAAAGTAAAAATGATCGGTTTGGGACACCGCTCGTTTTCTCCGCAATTAGAGCGTCGAACCGCTTCAACTTTCGCGCCTATCTCCTCCAGGAGTAGATGACACCTCTCCAATTGGAAAAATTGTCAGTATAGCATTGGCCGTTTTCTATCTTCTTTTTTAAAGCATCAAGCTCTATCGGAAAAAAAGTGATTGAACAGATAGCAAAAGCGAATTGACAGGAATGTAGTATAAAGTTTCGCTACTCAAAATATTTTCTGAAATACTAATGATTTTTCCGAAAGGATGTGGTAAATTAGCAATATTCTGATTCAGATGAAGTAGAGAGAAGGAAAAATATGAACCAATTACAACAAAGCATCACCTTAAATGAAACAAAGAAATCAAAGCGATTATTACTAGCGATAATATTAGGTACACTATCAGCCTTTGGACCTTTTTCACTTGATATGTATTTGCCAGCTCTGCCTATATTGGCAGACAATTTACATACCACCGCATCCTATGCGCAATTGAGCTTGACTGCATGTATGCTTGGGCTTGCGATTGGGCAAATTTTTGCAGGTCCGATAAGCGATATTGTAGGGAGAAAAAAACCATTATTATTTGGACTTATATTATATATAGCCGTTTCTATTTTTTGTATATTGGCGCCGACCATACAATCATTTATCATTCTTCGTTTCATTCAGGGAACCGCGGGGGCTGTTGGAATCGTTATTTCTAGGGCGATTGTGCGAGATTTATATGCCGGACCTGAATTAACAAAATTTTTTGCCCTGCTTACATTGATTAATGGGGCAGCTCCTATCATTGCTCCGGTAATAGGCGGACAGCTCTTATCATTTACTTCATGGCGCGGCGTATTTCTTGCGCTTACTTTATTAGGAGCAGCCAGCTTACTCCTCGTCCTTTTTTTCTTAAATGAAAGCTTGCCTATCGAGAGAAGAATGCAAGGCGGGATAAAATCAACCTTCGTTACGTTTAACAAAATAATAAGAAATAAAGAATTTATGGGCTATGCGCTTGCCCAAGGTTTAGTCGGAGCTGCGATGTTTGCCTATATTGCTGGCTCGCCATTTGTTCTGCAAAATATTTTTAATCTTTCCCCGCAAATGTTTAGTCTTTGCTTTGCAATTAATGGACTTGGCATTATTATCGGGAGCCAATTAACTGGAAGACTTGCTGGAAAGGTAAGTGAGACTAAATTGCTTATTATCGGCCTTTCCATCGCGGCAGTTGGCGGAATGAGCTTGCTCGTGAATATTTTCTTTGAAACCGGACTATTTGGTGTATTAATACCATTATTCTTTGTTGTATCGTCAGTTGGTATTGTCAATACAGCAACTTTCTCGCTTGCAATGGAAAGCCAGGGGAGGAATGCTGGAAGTGCATCTGCATTAATAGGATTAATGACATTTTTATTAGGAGGTCTTGTTGCCCCTCTTGTTGGCATGGGGGGAGAGAATACCGCATTGCCAATGGGGATTGTCATTGCGGCGGCAGAAATCGGAGCGATAGCAATTTATTTCTTACTTGTAAGAGGAACAAAAATCAAAGGACAGCGAGGGCATTAGCATCATGAGAGTGAATATACTTTCTTATTTTCAACAGTTTCATCAAACCGTTTGGGTGTTATTAATTGGAACCGTGCTGTCAAGAGGTGCGGCATTCATGACGATGCCGTTTCTAGCGATATACCTTGCAAGACAAGATCTTCACCCTATTTTTATCGGAATAACTATTGGAATGAGTCCTTTAATGAGCACCATTGGCGGTTTTATTGGCGGACATCTGTCTGACCGTTACGGCAGAAAGCCTATTATGATGATTGCCCTATTAGGGACCGCTCTCGGTTATTTTGGTTTTGCCATAGCAGAGCATCAGTGGTGGTTTTTGCTGTTAAATGCTTTATTAGGTTTATGCAATTCTTTCTTTGAACCGACTGCACAGGCGTTGATGGGGGATTTAACAAGCAAAGAGATGCGGATGAAGGTATATTCACTGCGTTATGTAGCGATTAATATCGGTGCTTCAGTCGGCCCTTTAATTGGAGCTTTTCTAGCAATGACGAATGCAAATATGACTTTTTATATAACCGGATCAATCTATTTTCTCTATATGATTATTCTTTTTATTATGATAAAAAAAGTAAAATCAACGAATGGTGTGAACAATAAAACCACATTATCCGCTGCTTTTCAAATTGTTAGGAAAGACCGGGCGCTATTATATTTCATTCTAGGAGGAATGATGATTGCTGTCGGGTATTCGCAAATGGAGTCCAATCTACCGCAGCATTTCGATAATAGGCTAGAAAATGGTGTAATGATTTATTCGATTTTGCTATCCTTAAATGCGATAATGGTCATCTTTTTGCAAATGCCTGCTTCACATTTAATGGAACGCTACAGGCCAATGAAGCTGATGATAGCAGGTTCCATATTTACTATTGCCGGACTGCTTTGCTTTGGATTCGCGACAACATGGCTAGTCGCAATTTTTGGAATGGTTTTATTTACATTTGGGGAAATTCTATCCTTTCCAACGAGCAGTTTATTGATTGATCAGCTTGCAGCAGATCATTTGCGAGGAACTTATTTCGGTGCTTCGCAATTTAGAAATTTAGGCAGCTTTGCCGGTCCTATTTTTGGCGGCGTATTATTTAGTCAAATTGGCGGTGTCTTGACGTTTGTTGTAATTTCTGTCATATGCTTGAGCAGTATACTATTCTTTTCAGCTGGCAGCAAAGTAAATCAAATAACCGAGTTAACAGGAAAATCGGTGTGAATTCTTTTAAACCAATGAATGAGAGGCAGTTTTTAAGAAACTTCCTCTCTTTTTGTATAATTGTCCTTTTCCAATCCTACAATGATGATAAAGTCTGTGGAAGAGGTGTAAGTATGCTAAAAAAGACAATCGTTGTAATGCTGATATTAATGCTTGCTGGGTGTTCTTCCGGTCTTTCTGATAAACATGAGAGTACGGAAAAGAATAGTAGAAAAGAAGCAGCAAAAGAGGCAAAGAACTTCCTGCTAATTGGTGTCGATTCCAGAGGTGAAAAGGATTCACGATCTGATGCCATTATGCTTGCAAGATATGAGCCTTCAGGAGAGGCGATTAAGCTTGTATCTTTAATGAGGGACAGTTATGTAAAGATCCCGGATTACGATAAAACATATAGTAAATTGAATCACGCATATTACATAGGCGGTGCAGATTTATTAAAGGAAACAATCGAACAAAACTTCGAAATCAAAATTGACCATACAGCTGTCATAGATTTTAATGGCTTTGTAGAAGTATTGGATACATTGGCACCGGACGGGTTAGAAGTAGAAGTTACAGAAGCGATGATTGATGATATGAATTTAAATTTAGCTTCCGGTAAGCAAAAATTGCACGGGGAAGAATTATTAGCCTATGTAAGATTTCGTCATGATGATCAGAGTGATTTTGGCAGAGTCGACCGGCAGCGGGAAGTGTTGGAGCTTATAAAAAATGAAATGAAAAGTAGTTTAACCTCAGTCGAAGGCATTGCAAAGTCACCGGAATTGATCAAAAAAGTAATGAATGACATTGATACTGATTTACAGGTGGATGAAGTGCTTGCACTGGCTACTGCCTTTATCCTTAACCCGGTAACAGAAGTGGAATCAATGAGAATTCCAGTTGAAAATTCTTTTACAGATAAAATGTCTAATCACGCCGGTGCAGTCCTGCAATTAGACTTTGCAGAAAATATTTCTGCACTAAAAGAATTTTTCCAAGGTGAAGAGAGTATTGAAGTGAATGGCTGAAATCAAATCGGTTGTAAGCATGTGATTTATCCTTTAAAATGAGTGATTGAAAGAGGTGATTTCTCCTGAGACAAATTGTTCAGTTAGATGAGCAGACAAAACAGGAAGTTGCCAGCCTTGAAAAAAAATGCGAAAACCTTGTTGATAAACTATCTGTACAATATGCAGAAATAGAAAATTTAGTCATCGAACTCATTCGTTGTAAAAAAGGAAAATCTGCATGTAATGAAGATGTCTATGAGGGAGATTACGAATCATTCATTGAAGTGGGAATTGAAAATGATGACGAATATTTCCCTAATGACTATATTCCAATATGGAAATGCAAGAATGAGTTATTTCAAACAGTTGGATATATTACAGATGATTCAATAGAGAATATAGAAAAAAAGCTGCATTGTATTTTAGATGACATGCTGTTGGACTTGGGTGAAAGAGGGAGAAACTGAATGAAGACGGAAATATATATTTTGTCAGGTTTTTTAGGGAGTGGCAAAACTACATTATTAAAGCAGCTCCTTGCTGATGAAAAGCAGCAGGGACGTAAAGTAGCGGTAATGATGAATGAATTAGGTAAAGTATCGATTGATTCTGATGCAGTAGATGAAGACGTGCCGCTAAAAGAATTATTAGACGGCTGTATATGCTGTACAATTCAAGATAAACTGGAAGGCCAGCTTCAAGGGCTCCTAACAATTGAAAAGCCTGAGGTCATTTATATTGAAGCAACTGGTGCAGCACATCCGGTTGAAGTGCTTGACGCCATACTCTCACCATTATTTGCGGAAAAAATCGAAGTGAAAGGCATCATTTCAGTAGTAGATGGTGTAAGATGGCTTAATCGCCATTCATTAACTCCGCAAATACAGCAACTTCTAATCGAACAAGTACGTCATGCAGATTTATTACTAATAAATAAAACAGATGAATTATCAGATATGGAGCAAGCAAAAGTGAGCGGGGAAATTCAATCTCTCAATCAGCATGCCTTTGCTATACTGACATCCTATGCAAAAGCGCCACTTGAAAAAATTAGAGGTTTATCCATGAACGGCAAAGAAAAAAAGCAATCTACAAAAATAGGGCTGGATCTATCATTAAGCACGTTTGTTTATCAATTTAAAAAACCGGTAAATAAAGAAGCATTTGAGGACTTTTTACGTAATTTGCCTGACACCATGTACAGAATAAAAGGCTACATTAAATTTGATTATGCAAAATATCCGTCTTTATTTCAATTCTCTTATGGAATGCCTATCTATCTCCAGGAGAATATGAATATTCCACTTAACATGGTTTTCATCGGAGAACAAATTGACTGGAATATCATTGAACAAAGCTTAAACCACTTGGAAAAATAATAAACAGTCCAACAGCCGATTGAGTCGCTGTTGGACTGTTTTTTTTCGATTCAGCTAATGCTGTAAATGTGCCAATTGAAAAGAAAGCAGAGCGCTTCAGGTGAACAAAGAGCGTTTATTCCTCTGAAGGAAGAAGAATCGGAGCGCTTCAGGTGAATAAAGTGCGTTTATTCGCCTGAAGGAAGAAGAATCGGAGCGCTTCAGGTGAACAAAGACGTTTATTCGCCTGAAGGAAGAAGAATCGGAGCGCTTCAGGTGAACAAAGTGGTTTATTCCTCTGAAGGAAGAAGAATCGGAGCGCTTCAGGTGAACAAAGAGCGTTTATTCCTCTGAAGGAAGAAGAATCGGAGCGCTTCAGGTGAATAAAGTGCGTTTATTCGCCTGAAGGAAGAAGAATCGGAGCGCTTCAGGTGAATAAAGTGCGTTTATTTACCTGAAGGAACAAGAACCCGAGCACTTCAGGTGAACAAAGAGCGTTTATTCACCTGAAGGAAGAAGAATCCGAGCACTTCAGGTGAACAAAAGAGCGTTTATTCCCCTTGTAAAAAGAAAACTATACACAGCCCCAAAAATAGATAGACCTTTCCCTCAATAAATAAAATTCCCTTTCTCCTCTAAAAAACAGCATTTTCCAAGCATACAATTCTCATTTCATGGAAAACTTTTTTTATGGAATAGCACTTAAAAACCTTATGAAATCGAGTGATTTAAATGAAAAAAGTACTATTAGTTGTTCTTGCATCTTTTTGCTTTATCTTTAATCCCAGCATAACAAAAGCAGCTGAGGATGAAATCGGCATGCCGATTGAAATGCTGCATTGGAAAGAAGTGAATAAAATCCTGCCGAAGTTTGTTAAATTCACCGTTCTTGATGTTGAAACAGGGATGAAGTTCAATGTGCAGCGACGGGCAGGGCGTGACCATGCAGATGTTCAGCCGTTAACAGAAGATGATACAAAAATAATGAAAAAAATATATAATGGCAAATGGAGCTGGAAAAGAAGAGCGATTATCATTATAAGTGATGGAGAATGGATAGCTGCCTCCATGCACGGAATGCCTCATGGTGCAGGGGCATTAGCAAATAATTTTCCCGGCCATTTTTGCATTCATTTTTATGGGAGTACAACACATCGAACAAACTCAATGGATTTGTCACATAAGTTAATGATATTGAAGGCGGCTGGAAAACTTGATGAATATACAGCTACAGCAAACCCTGATAAAGTGATTAGTGCTTTTATTGCAGGCCTTAAGCAGCAGGATCCCTTCGTTGTATCCAGTGTCTCTTTAAGAGAAATGTCTTTAAAAGAGATGAGCATGATAGAAAATGCAAACTTAGCTTCAGTGAATAAAAAATGGAAGCAGCAAATGGATGAAAGATGGGTATTAGATATCCCAGTTGAAGTTGAATGGTATATTAAAAACAAAGGAAAGAAAATATACAGAGGCAGCATAAGGGTTGTTCGAATGTCTCCAATGGGTCCTTGGAAAGTGGACGCTGTCACGTTCATGGAAAAAAATAAATTCTCAAAGAAAAAAGCTTGAATGGCTTACGCCTCAAGCTTTTCCTTTTTCTCCAAATTTGATAAAAGTTTTCTCATCTTCTACTAATCCACAAGCACCGCACTGGATTCTAACATCAGGCCCGTTATATTTCATATGAAATGCAGTAAGGTTTTCTTCGCCATATTCCTCAAGGACATTTCCTGTTTGAGGATCAAGCTTGACTGATTTTGGAACCTGCTCAATTATATTGAATCGCGTTCTATTCGTTCTGCAATTTGGACAGCAATAAGGTGCACTCATTTTCTGTCTCCTTTCATAATTAGTTATCTTATTTTTCGCAAATAAACTATATTTATGTATACAGTGTATGTATGGCATAATGGAAGTGGCTACGAAAGGGGGCTGACTAAGTGGGCGCAAATATGAATCAAGATCTATTAAATGGGTATCGTTCTCTATGGAAAAATAGGCAGTTAGGAGAAACAGCTGAAAATTCGGAAGCAATTCTTATAGATGCAATTTCTAGAGAACTTAAAGATGAAAATTCCCATCCGAGAATTAGGAAACCGCCAGCAGATAAATTATACTTGGCAGTCAAGCGAATAAGCGATTCAAATCTTAATGGAGAAATGAAGCTGAAACTGATAGAAAAACATATTGAAATTTATGAGTCAATCAAGTGATTCTTTCACAGAATTATCACAAAAATGGTATATCCTTATGAAGAATTGTTACGTGAGGAGATGGGAAATGCCAACAATATATAAGCTACTAATTGTCTTTGCTTATATTTGCCTTCTAGCAGGATGTCAGCAGGAGGAATATGAACCAATAGCGGAAAAAGCCAATGTCGCAGCGACGATAAATATAAAGGACATGTCTGTATCGTTTATTGATATTGATAAACAGGAAAAAATGGCACAATGGACGCTAGAGAAGCCTTATACCGGCGGAGTTATTTTTCCTGATGGTGATACTTTCCTTTTATACGGAAAGGATATAGATACAATCGACCTGTTCTCTTTATCAAAAGGTACGATGATTGATCATTGGGATGTTGGTGAGGGTATCGTCAATGGACTTCTCATTAATAAAGATGAACTGGCTTTTGCCGATGAAAACCAGGATTCAATACGATTCTTTGATTTATCGGGGAGCGAGCATGCAACAGTAGATACTGAAGCAAATCCATATACAATGACGCTATCTGAAAAAGAAGGACTTCTTTATGTATTAAGCTTTGACCATGAAGAATTGACCAAAATAGACGCAAATAAGAAAGAACGTTTAGAAGGTTTTACGATTAATCCTTATGCATCAGGTGCGCTATTATTGGAAGAACAAAACGAACTCTGGGTTGGCGGTCATGGAGAAGGGATAGATATTGAAAAGAATGTTCATGTGTATGGTACAAAGACTGGAGAGCTGAAAACGAAAATTTCTGTTCCAACCATGCCGGTCGATTTTGTGCAAAAAGACGATTGGATCTATATTGTCAGCCATGGATCCAATACTTTATATAAAGTTGATAAGGAGGGGAAAGTAGCCGATTCGGTGACTGTTACGGCTAATCCCTTCAATATTGAATTAGCTGGTGAAGAATTATTAGTTGCCGGCTATGACAGTTCAGATATCCAATTTATTAATGAGGATACGCTTACAGTAGATAAGCGGGTGAAAGTTGGGGAAGGCCCTTTCCAAATTGTATTAAGGGAGAAATAAAGATGACAAACATTAATATACTTATTATTGATGATGAAGCAGATATGAGGCATCTTACAGAAATGTATCTAGAAAACTCTGGCTTCCATTGTCAAACAGCTTCAAGTGGTGAAGAAGGTTATCAAATTTTACAAGATGAATCGATAGATTTAGTCATACTGGACATTATGATGCCAAATGAAGATGGCTATGAGGTGTGTAAAAATATCCGGGCAACATCAGATATCCCTATTATATTTCTTTCAGCAAAAGGAGAGGAATGGGATAAAGTTAAGGGTCTCCAGCTCGGCGGAGATGACTACATTGTCAAGCCGCTCAGCCCAGGAGAGCTTGTAGCGAGAATTCACGCTGTATTAAGAAGAAGCGGCATTACTAAACAAGAAACCGATCAATTGAAAATAGGAAAGCTATTAGTTGATAAGAAAGCAAGAAAGGTGACAGTAGACGGCAAGAAAATCCCTTTAACCTTAAAGGAGTTTGAAATGCTATTGTTTTTAATTGATCACGTGAACCAGGCGCTTTCAAGAGAGCAGCTACTTGAGCATGTATGGGGAATGGAATATGAGGGAAGCTTAAGGACAGTAGATACACATATAAAAACATTAAGAATGAAGCTCGGAATAGCAGACTACATACAAACCGTTTGGGGTGTAGGGTATAAGCTAGAGGTACCAGATCAATGAAATTTTTAACTGATACATTAGCTAAGAAGCTATGGCTAACTGTAACAGCTGCCATTTTTATTACGATTCTTTATTCTTATGCATTATCATACTTATTTTATGAAAAGCTTTATGTTGAAAATGTGGAGGAATCACTGTTAGAAGAAGGGCTTGCGCTTGCTTCTGATTATCATGATGGTCCGCTAACAGATGAATTTAAAGGCCATGTGGCCTGGTATAATACCAAATCGGAAACGGATGTATTTATCGTTAACAATCCGCGTGAACTAAGTGCATGTTTTCCTTTTCAAATGAATTATGATTCATTGATTAATGGGGCAGAACGCGACGAATTGCTTAAAGGAAACCCGATCTTCAAGTCAGGCTATGAGGACAGATTTAACGGCAGAATTATGGCCGTCATCGTGCCATTGCTAGATGAAAGTCGATTAGAAGGAATCATTTATTTATATCTTCCATTAGAAAAAATATCTGATATTACAAAAGACTTTGCGTATCTTTGGATGATCGCCGCTTTTCTGTTTCTCATTGTGGCTATGATTTCAGGTACAGCATTAGTAAAGAAAATGACAAGTCCGCTTTTAGAAATGAAACGCGCCGCTGAACAAGTATCGAAAGGGGATTATGAAGTAAGTATAAAAAATCAATCCCAAGACGAAATTGGACAGCTAGCTAACGCTTTCAATACAATGGCAGATTCTATAAGACAAGAAGATGAACGGAAGCGGGAGTTTCTTGCGAATGTATCCCATGAACTGAGAACACCGATAAGTTATGTTAAAGGCTATAGTGAAGCATTAAAGATTGGATTAGTAAAAAATGAGGAAGATTATCAGAAGTATTTAGAGTTAATCTATCGGGAAGCTGGCAGAATGGAAAGGCTTGTAGGTGATTTGCTTGATCTTTCTAAATTGGAAACAGAGGAATATCAATTAGTGAAAATGCCTATTCCGCTTGCTCAATTGATTGAGGACTCGCTGCAAAAATATTTGCCGAGAATTAAAGAAAAAGGGCTAGAGCTAGAATATGACCTTGATCCAGAGATTATTATTAATGCAGATGAAGGCAGATTAGAGCAGATTATACAAAACATCATGGATAATGCGCTTCGTTATACTGAATCAGGTTCACTCTCACTTCATTTATATGAAACGGAAGAAGGATGCTGCATCGAGTTGGTCGATTCAGGCATAGGCATTCCAGCAGAGGATTTGGATAAAATAAAGCAAAGGTTCTATCGTGTAAATAAAGCAAGAACACGAGCAGACGGGGGCACTGGACTAGGTTTGGCCATTGCAGAGAAGCTGGTTAATCTTCATGAAGGCGAATTAACAATAGAAAGTACACTTGGAAAAGGCACCACCGTTAGAATTTATCTACCCATTATTATTGAGTAAAGAAGCAGTTATCGCTGCTTCTTTTTTTATAATCATCACTGTTGAAAGATAATCATCATTGTTGCTATATGCCTATCATTTTTGTTACCAGTGTGTAATAAACGTAAAAGTAAACCGTATCTCAAAAACATGTCAATGCTATTATTTTAGTGTATAAATGGAAAGTACCTTAATAGATTTCCAGTGTTGTATAAATTATCCTATTCATATTTTCCTATGTGAAAATCCTATAAGAATAGGTTTTACTTATTTTTCACAACCCAATTAAATAGAAAGATCGTTACGAAATGAGTAATTAAGCATATTCTCCCAGAAATATTACAAAAAACCCTATGATATGATTTAGTCACAGCAAGGCCAGCAACAAAATCACAAAAAAAACAAGTCATAGGGAGGAAATACAATTATGAGTAAGAAAGTTATTTTTTCTGTAGCTGCTGCAGCTGCATTACTAATGTCAACACCGGGTATGGACAAAGCGGAGGCTGCATCTCCTGCACAGGCAAAAGTAGATTCTAAAGTATTTGTCTATAACTCTTCTAATATGAATCAAGAAAATATCAATAAAGTGATGCAAGATTGCATGACTAAATATAATGTGAATTGGGATCAAGCTGAAGACATTATTAAAAATGCTCAAGCTAAAGCTAAAGAAGCATTAGCTTCGAAAAAAGCTCAAGCTGAACAACCAGCTCAAGAACAACAAAAAGAAGCTCCTGCTGAGCAGCAAGCAAAGCCAGAGCAACCAGCTGAGCAACCAGCACCAGCTCCTGAGCAACCTAAAGAAGAAGAAGCTGCTCCAGCACCAGCTCCTGAGCAAGAAGTAACTAAAGATGAAGAAAAACCAGCTGAAAATGCATCTTCAGAAGTAAGTGCATTTGAACAGCAAGTATTAGATCTTACTAACAAAGAGCGTGAGAAAAATGGCGTACCTGCATTAAAGCTTGATGTAGAACTTAGCAAAGTAGCTCGTGAAAAATCACGCGACATGCAATCTAAAGGATATTTCGACCATAACAGCCCAACTTACGGTTCACCATTTGATATGATGAAACAATTCGGTATCTCTTACTCTTCTGCTGGTGAGAATATCGCTATGGGTCAACGTTCACCAGAAGAAGTGGTACAAGCATGGATGAACAGCCAAGGTCACCGTGAAAATATTCTAAATGCTAACTACACTCACCTAGGTGTTGGTCACGTAGAAAACGGTAACTACTGGACTCAAATGTTCATTGGTAAATAATATGAGTAAATTTTAAAGGATTTATTCCTTGAACAATAAAGAAGCTAAAGAAAACAAATCAGTTTTCTTTAGCTTCTTTTTATTTATTTTATTCAAACGAAGCGAACACACTGATAAATTGAATTTATAAAAAAATATAAAAATTTAAAATCAATTGATATAATCAAACGGTGTGAGTAATCAAACAAACAGGGGGGATGATCCATGAGCTATAAGAATGCTCTAAAAGAATACATCGATGCGACTAATACACATGATTTCGATAACGTGAAGTTGCTGTTACATCCTGATGCCATTTATTGGTTTACAGATCGCAGCTGTACTACTATTAAGGAAATCGGCAAATACTTTAATCATACTTGGCGTGTCATTAAAGATGAAGTATATTCAGCGACTGATATTCAATGGATTGCTGTTGATCAAACAGTGGCAACATGTATTTATACATATCACTATAATGGCTATCTTAATGGCGAATATATTTCCGGGAGCGGCAGAGCAACAAATGTTTTTACCTTCGTAGAAAATGAATGGAAATTAATTCATGAACATTTAAGCAGATGATAAGATCTCTGGTATATTTGAATTAGTAGATGAAAAAGTATTAACCAGACAACGTAGTAAATTCGGTTAACAAATAGGAAGATTCTGTTTAATTGGAGATCATTCCCTTAGCAGTTAAGTATTAATTCTACCATCATTTTAATAGCTAAACATAGTCACTAAATGAATGATAAATGATCGTATATGATAGAATAGGTATATATGTATATAATTTTAGTGAGGATGTATAGGTATATATGATTAATGATGATGAATATCTCATTTTTATACGAGAAATCGGAAAGCTTTTTGAGGAATATAATAAATGCTCTAATCAAATGTTCAAAGAAATGATCGCTGAAGACCTAGAGATACTTGGCAGAGCACTAGATTGATAATGAGTTGTAGCTTAAATTATATATTTATTTTGAACAGGGCTATTTTATAAATAAATAGTGCTGTTTTTTTGTCATTAACTTCCATAGTTTGAAGACGATTTTACAGTTTTGAAGCATTTATGAAAACCAATTCATATCTTCTTAATATTCAGTCATTATTTAAAGGGTTTATTGCTATGTTTTAAAGAATTTAACAGTTTAGTTAAAACGAATGAATAAGGGGATTCTCGACAAGTTTTTCAAGATGGCTTGTATATAATGACTGTAGCTTTAAGAGGAAGGAGCTGAGAACGACCTATTTTAATTTCCTGGCACCATTTGAAAAATAATGAGGAGGAATAAAAAAATGATACTTAAAACTTTAAGGAAACTAGCGGTACCAGTTTTTGTTTTGTTTATAGCCACGGCTTGCAGTCAAGGGGTTGATGAAGAAGATGCGCCAGTAAATAGTGATGTGAATACAGAAGAGTCTGTAGATGGGGATGATACCAATGAGGCGCCTGTGGATGGAGAAGTAGAAACAGAAGCACCGGCAAATGGAAGTACGGATTCAGAGGAATCTCCTGTAGATGAGGAGTCAAATATCGATACAGAAGAAACAACGGATGAAGAGTCTGATACGGAATAGATGGACGGGCTAATCTGAATTTATTAGATTTCATCTACTGACTTTGCTTATTTTCAGGATAGAAAGAGATTAAGACAGTGTAATTGTAGAAGGCAGCAAAGCTTTCTTAAAGAAACGCTTTGTTGCCTTTTTGTGATTAACCATTTAACTTAGTCCTGATGTTTATTCATATTCTGTAATAAGAATTTTAAAGTGCAGTCGACATAATAATTCTTTCTCGATTTTTTAAGAAAGATTCTCTACAAATTTGTTTGATGCTATTATAGTTTTGTGCACAAATAGCTTCATAAATATATTTATTTAATTGATTTGCAGAATAGTGCCTTTGGTTCGGGGTTAATTTCCAATTCACCATGGCCATTCGTATAAATTTATCTTTTAATGAATCCATAAAATCTAGCATTGTTTTATTATTTGCAGATGAAATCATACAGCGACTAAATAGGATGTGGTTTTGAATATACTTAAAATAGTCCATATGCTTTTCTGCTTCAAGTTGTTGGTCTAAATACATTTTCAATTTTTCAAGATTGAAGTAATAGCGCCTTGCCACTACTTCATCAACTGAGTATTCTTGCAAAAATAAAATTACTTGAGCGATGTCTAACATTTCCTTCATAGAAATCTCTTTCACTATAATCCCACGGTTTTTTATCGATAAGATAAACCCATCTGACTCTAAGCGCGAGATGGCACTTCTAATAGGGGTGCGGCTCATATTGAGTTCTTTAGCTAAAACATTTTCAGATAGAAGGAGGCCTGGCATATAATTGGCATGAATTAAATTTTCAAGCATTCTCGTATAAGCGATGTCAACTAGTGAGTGTTGGGTCATTTTCTACGATCCTTTCAAAGTAAATCTAATTGAGTGAACTGCCTATGATGCAACAGTTTCACCTAGTCCTAAGAAGCGATGTTTAACCCGATTAATCACATCTTGTTCAACATCTTTTGCCATCAAAAATTGATCTACACTTTGATAGTTTTGAAGAATGTACTCATAGGCTTTTAAGATATAATCGCGATTTGAATACAAGAACTCCTTTGGAATCATGCCATAAGGCAGTTCAGTCTGATGAATGGACTCCAGATTTGTAAACGTTACTTCATAATTTGAGACGATATCTTTCTTTTCTACGCCCGCAATTCCCAACAGCAGCATGGCTAACACGCCTGTCCGATCCTTTCCTGCCTGGCAATGAAAGACGATGCAGCCCTCATTAGCTTGATCAATTATATCAAAAATTTTCTTTACTGAATCGTTTTGCTCCAATAAATCAACATAAAAATCTCCCATCGACTTCTCATAAAAAGATTGAGTAATATCTGAAACCTGCTGAGTAATAAACGGGATATTATGATATTCGCAAAACGCCTCTTTTGCTAGTGGGTTCTTATGTGTTTCGATTTCATCTTTTCCTCGTAAATCTATGACAGTTTTTACACCGTACTCTTTTAAAAAGACGATGTCCTCATGTGTGAGTCTACTCATATCACTTGATCTTAAGAATGAGTGCCACTTTGTTTGCTGACCGTACTCAGTGCTGTATCCGCCTAAATCTCGGCAGTTTTCTATACTATTAATGGGCAATCGTGCCCAATGTAATTTTGCGTTTTTCATTATTCTATTCTCCTCCTAATTTCAGCTATTTCCGTATTTTATATTCTTTTTAATCCTTGTCATTAACAGTTCCATCACAAACATAAGTAAACAAATCATGATGACAATTGTTGTTGTTTGTGCATAGTTATAAGTATTTATTGCTTGCGTCAATAAAAGGCCAATTCCTCCTACCCCAATGATGCCTAAACCAATTGATTCGGAAAGATTGGATTCAAAACAGACGGTAATCCAAGCAATAAAAGAGGTAATGCATAGAGGAATCAAACCATGAAAAATAATTTGAAACCAAGAAGCGCCTGTTGACTTCATTGCTTCGATAATCTCGCCGCCTGTCTCTTCAATACTTCCTGTAAAAGTTTTTGTCAAATAGCCGACAGCAGAAATTAAAATTGCAACAAATCCTGATGTATTCCCAAAGCCTAAGCTTGCAATGACCATTAATCCCCATACAAGAGAAGGGACGGACCGGATGACGGCGAATATACTTTTAATAAATATGGCAGTTAACCGATGGGGTGCAATATTAGAAGCTGCTAAAAAGCTTAAGAGCATCGCTAAAAAAACAGCAACGACTAATGATAAAAAAGCGAGAGCTAAACTGGTCACAATATTAGAAAAGGTATCAGGGACTATTGAAAGGTCAATAGTCATCATTCTACTTAAAACTTCTGGAGCGTTTTCTAGTCGCTCGTAAAATTTTTGCATATCCAGGTCAATTAGCTTTACAGCTGCAAAAAACACAGTTCCTAAAGTAAGAACAGTCAGTATGGATTTGCCAACACTTCCTTTTGAAGTAACTCGAATATGCTCCATTATGTCTCCAATCTCCTTACTTAAATTAAACGAAACGTTTACGAATTGAATTCGTCACTAATTCGGTTAATAATATAATTATGACGACCACAGCAATAATCGTAATCGCTTCTCCATATTTAAATAAATTAATGTTTGTATCAATTAACACACCAATTCCCCCGGCACCGACAAGGCCTAATACAACCGAAGCTCGGACATTAATCTCGAAGGCGAATAATGTCCAATTTATCCACGCAGGTATAAATTCAGGAATGACGCCATGAAATAATATTTGTAAATAGGAGGAACCATTCGCTCTTAACGCTTCAAGCTTATCACCGGAAATTTCATCAATCGATTCTGCATAGCTTTTACTCAAAAATCCAACCGTCACAAGAATCAGAGCAAAAACACCTACGATCCCGCCGATCCCAAATATATAAACCAATAAGGCTCCCCAAATAATAAAAGGAATATTTCTTAAAATCGACACAAAGCCGCGGGTAACTACCTGCAATGTTTTAAATTTATTCGTGTTTTCCGATATTAAGATACCTAAAATAAACGCAATAATCGTTGAAATATAGGTAGAGATGACGGCATAGCCAAGTGTATCAATCACTGCTGGAATATAGTGTTGTAAGTTTTCCGCATTAGGCGGAAAGAACTTTTGAAAGAAAAACATCACAAAGTTTGGCAAGCCCATCATCATTTCAATAAAGGAAATCTCCAAATAATAAACAGAAAAGCTCAATAAAGCAAAGATGGATAGCATAATGAATAACGGTCTTTTAATCTCTCTTTGATCAATCGGGATTTTGTAATTGATCGCTTTATTATTCATCATTTTGTCCCGCTGCCATTGGCATCGCATGGCTTCTTTCATTATCGGTTAGTGCGCCCGGCAAGTGCGGACTTTCATTTTTCAGTGCCATTTGCGATTCTTTTCCTTCATAGATTTCTCTAATCATGGCTTCAGTTAGCTGAGACGGAACTCCGTCAAAAACAACAGCACCTTGTTTTATGCCTATGATTCGCGTAGCATATTTTTTCGCATAATCCACTTGGTGAAGGTTTACAATACATGTCAATTGCTTTTCTCGAGAAATGGTATGAAGCTGCTGCATAACAATATTGGCGGAGAGCGGATCCAATGATGCAATCGGCTCGTCAGCGAGCAGGAGCTTAGGTCTTTGCAGTATTGCCCGACAAATGCCGACCCGCTGCATTTGACCTCCAGAAAGCTCATTCGCTCTTTTATAAATTTGGTCCTGGAGTCCAACCTTTTTAAGAAGCTCAACAGCTTCTTGTTTATCTTCATGACGATAGAGCCCAAGCAAGCTCTTGTATAATGGAAGATTGCTTAATTGCCCATGCAGCACATTTTTAATTACATTTGTTCTGCCAACCAAGTTGTAGTGTTGGAAAATCATTCCTATTCCAGCTCTGTTTTTTCGTAATTTTCGCCCAGTCAATTTTTCGAGATGCTGCCCATCAAAAACAATTTCACCTTCTGATGGATCGACAAGGCGATTGATGCATCTAATAAAAGTGGACTTACCTGCACCGGAAGGGCCAATGACTACGATAAATTCACCAGGGTAGAAATCTAAAGAAATTCCATTCAAAGCACGCGTATCTTTACCATAAACTTTAACTAAATTTTTTATTGATAATAATGGATTCATTTTGCTTCTTCCTCTAATGCATTTATGGCATCCAGCATTTCAATTGTAGGATCATAATAATCTTGTTTCGTAGCTACAAAGCGGGCCTTTGGATCATTATGGACTGCCTCAAAGTATGCTTCATCTTCAAATGATACAAACGCTTCCCTTAAGGCTTGCTTAAAATCTTCAGGTAAATTCTCGCGAACAATATAAGAAGCATCTGGGATATCTTGAGTGCGTCCAATTACTTTAAAGTCATCTTCCTTAATTGTCCCAGCCTGAATCATACTATCCAGCTGACCAATAGCCACTGCCGCTGCGTCAAAATCACCCATTTTTATGCCCATGACACTATTGACGTGAGATTCGGAAAAAGTAACATTTTCAAAAAAGTAGCCCGACTTCTCAACCAAATTTGGATCTAGGTCAAATTCTTGAACTAAAGTTCCCTTTGGATAAAGATATCCAGAAGAGGAAGCTGCATTCACAAACGCAAAGTTCATTCCTTTAAGATCCTCCATTTTGTTGATTTCCTTATTATCCTTCTTAGTAATAAAAGCAGTATAATATTCATTGCCCTCAAATTGAGGCGTGACTAACAATTCAGCTCCTGCCAATTGGTCAGCCTGATAATAGCTCATTGGACTAGCTAGCATGACATCTAACTTCTCACTCGCTAGCGCTTCAATTCCAACAGCGTAACTGCCTCCTTCAAACTCTTTTACTTCAATCCCTAATTCCTCGGAAAGGTGCTCTCGCAATGATTCATGCATAGAAGCTGCATTTGGATTGTTTTCGTTTGGCATTTGAACTAACTTTAATTCCTCCGGCCATCCCTTGTTTGCTGTATCAGCTGAAGCCGATGAACTCGATTCATTCCCGCAAGCTGCCAAAGTAGAAACAAGACCTACTGTAAGAAAAATTGTTGAAAGTTTTTTTAACATGTCATTATCTCCTTTTTCGAATTAATCCAAATTCTCTAGTTTCCCTGCAAACTTAGAAACTTTAACCTCTCAACCATGAAATTTTATATTATGGAATCTCGCTCACCTCTCGTAGTATTCAAGTTGTATACAATTGCTAATATACAGAAGGAGTGTTTAATTAATACTTTACTTGTGTAAAGTTTCAGAAAAAGGATGTAAAGTAATCGTAAATAACAAAGTTATTCCAACAATCATAATTTGAAGATTAATAGGGAGAAATCATTGAACACTTTTTTTACTAGTTAAGGTTTTAAACTTTTCAGCTTAGCAAAAGGAGTATATTATAACATAAAGATTACAAATGTAATATTAAAGTTTTGTATGGAATAATTTTACAAATAAAAATGTTTGACCTTAAAACTTACATATGTAATATTTATAGAGAATAAGCTGTGAGAAAACAAATTATATTCTCAATAAGTTTAATAATTATGGAGGTTGGATGGAGGCTAAACATATTTACACCCAAAAATAAAAGGAGCTTTAGTAATGATAAAAGTTAACAAAGGATACATCGTTGTGATTGCGATTATTTTAATCCTCTTTACTTTATTCATAGAATTAAGCTTTACCCCTGTTAAGGTCAAGGGAAGTTCTATGCTGCCTACTTTTAATGAAAATGACCGATTAATTATCGAAAAAGCTAATTTGAGTGACATAAAAAGGAATGACATCGTCATTTTCAAGGATATAAACAAAGAAAAATATTATTTAAAAAGAATAATAGGTGTGCCTGGAGATCATCTAGAAATTATCGACAACGAAATATTTGTAAACGAACAAAAAATAGAAGATTTCTGTAGTAAAAATGAAAATAAAAACTATATCTTTTCCACTCAAAATCCAATAGAAGATATCACTGTACCAGAAGGGGAATATTTTGTTCTCGGTGATAACTTTGATCATAGTAAAGATAGCCGCCATATTGGAACTGTCCCCTTTGAACAAATACGGGGAAAAGGAATATTAGTGTATTGGCCTTTAAAAGATATACAAATTATAAACTAGGAACGAGAATCGAAAAAAACTGCTCTAGCATGAGGGATGTGAATGGTATTTGAAAAAAAATAGAAAGGTCCATACTTCTTTTCGTTTAAACATTCTATTTGCAATTGTATTCCTATTATTCGCCTTACTGATTATAAGATTGGGTGTCGTCCAAATTGTCAAAGGAGAGCAATTTGCACGAGAAGTTTCAAGAAATCAAGAAAGTAACATGAGCACCTCTGTACCAAGAGGCCTAATGTTTGATCGAAAAGGAAAGTTAGTTGTTGATAACGAGGGATTAAATGCAATTACCTATACTAGAGAACCTGGAACTAGCTTAGAGGATATGCTAAAGATAGCGGAAAAACTGTCAACTATGATAGAGGTTGAAACGTCAAAAGTGCGCGAAAGAGACAAAAAGGATTATTGGATTATGGTAAATGAAAGCAAAGCTAGGAGTAAAATCACCCAAGAGGAATGGGGAAAATATGACAACAAAAAAATAGACGACAAGAAAATTTATGAATTACAACTCGAGCGCATTTCAGAAAAGGATTTAAATACGCTAACAGCTCAAGATATGAAAACACTGGCAATTTATCGAGAAATGAATAGTGGATATGCATTTACCTCCCAGGTTCTAAAAAATATAAATGTGACATTCGAAGAGCTGGCTAAAATTAATGAAAGCTTAGAAGATTTGCCGGGAGTGGACACCGCCGTCGACTGGAATAGGAGCTATCCTTTTGGTGAAACCTTAAAAACCGTTTTAGGAAATGTGAGCTCTTCAGAAAAAGGCATTCCTAAAGATAAGATTGATTACTATCTTTCAAAGGGATACAGTCTGAATGATCGCATTGGGCTTAGTTATCTAGAAATGCAATATGAAGATGTCTTAAAAGGCAACCCAGGAACCATTCAATATATGACGAATAAGGCAGGTAAGGTTCTTAGCTCTCAGATCATTGATAAAGGACAAAGAGGCAGAGACCTTGTATTAACCATTGATATGGAGCTTCAGCTAACTGTAGAAAAAATAATAGAAGAAGAGCTTAAAGCAGCAAAGAGTCAACTAGGAACCTCTTTACTAGATAGAGCGTATGTGATATTGATGGAACCAAAGACTGGTGAAATACTTGCACTGGCCGGAAAACAGATTACAACAGACAAAGAGAGTGGCGAAAAAATCATTATTGATGATGCGCTTGGGAATATTACAAATAGTTATAACATCGGCTCTGTTGTTAAAGGAGCTACTATTCTTGCAGGCTATCAAACAGGAGCAATAAAACCGGGTACGCAATTTTACGATACACCAATGAAAATTAAAGGAACACCAGTAAAAAAGTCATGGACTGCAAATAGCATGGGATATTTAGATGATTTGATGGCGATCAGAAGATCTTCTAACGTCTACATGTTTAAAACAGCGATAGAAATTGGAGATGGATATTACCAGAAAAACCAGCCTTTACGTTTAAAACAAGCCGAGGCTTTTGACAAATTGAGGACATCGTTCAGCCAATTCGGATTGGGCGTAAGAACAGGAATTGATCTTCCTAATGAAACAATCGGTTTTAAAGGGATGGAGACTAAGCCGGGATTTGTATTGGACTTAAGCATTGGGCAATATGATACGTATTCAAACATGCAGATGGCGCAATATATCTCAACCATTGCAAATGATGGTCTTCGCATGCAACCGCATTTAGTCAAAGAAATTCGAGAACCAAATGATGAAAAGGAGATAGGACTAATCATTACAGAAATTCAGCCGACAGCTATGAATCGGATAGATATGAGAAACGAATGGATCGATAGAGTTCAGTTAGGTTTTAAACAAGTAATGCAAGAACCATTGGGCACTGGAGTTAGTTATTTTGGTGATACCCCTTATTCACCAGCGGGGAAAACAGGGACTGCCGAAGCTTTTTATGATGGACCCCTTCGAAGTAAATTTGGAACAGAACCACCTGAAGTAATCAACTTAAGCCTCGCGGGATATGCACCCTCTGATCATCCGCAGATTGCAATGGCAGTCCTTGTTCCATGGGCTTACCAAGGAAATATCGACCACCATGCAAACATGAAAATTGGCAGGAAAGTAATGGATGCATACTTTGAACTAAATAATCCGAATTGAAAGTAAGACACCCACATATTAGAAGGAGAGAGGGAAAAAGATGTAAAATCTTAGTTATCCAAACTGGAACCAAAATCGAGCTTAAAAGAGTCCAAAATGGTCATATTTTTACGAGCTAGCAACAAAAAAGTTAACCCGAATGGATCAAAAAAGCTCAGTCCTAAAAGGACTGAGCTTTTTTTGGATAAACTACTTACCTAGTGTTGTAGAGTGAAAAATGTTTTCTTCCTCTAAAATCGATAGAACAATATTCGTTGCATAAACTCCACCAGCGGGCTTTTTACCTTCAATATGAATAGCAAAGAAATAAGTATTATTTCCAGTTTCTACATAGCCTACAAACCATCCATTATACTTTTCCCCGTTTACTTTTAAAGTTCCTGTTTTTCCAGATAACCGCTTGCCGTCTGTAACTTCTAGAAGTAGAGAATCTTTAACAGTTTGGATATTGGATTGCTCAAATGCGAATTCATTATTATAGAACTTTTTTAACATTTCTACTTGTTCAACTGGAGAAATTTTTAGCGAGCCATCGAACCAATAATTAGAAATATGACCTGATAAATTTTCATTACCATAATTAATTTGCTTGTAGTAATTATTCAATTTCTCTTTGCCTATTTGTGAATCGAGATTTTGAAAATACCATGAGGCAGATATGTCCATAGCAGAGAATAAATCTAAGTCTTGATTCCATTCCTCATAAGGATATTGATTGCCATCCCAAGCCATTTGAGAATGATCCCTTGTAATAATTCCAGATTCTAACGCAAATAATGCACTATAAATCTTATAAGTGGAACTCGGCTCGAATCTCGTGATGCTTTCTTCTTTATTGTGTATCGTATACTTCTTGTTTTTTGAATCATATATGACAGCACTGCCTGAAAGCTCTTCAAAAAAATGACTGTAATCTTTGTAAACAACATTTGAACTAGAAAATGCATGCGTCTCTTTATCCACTGCTAATGCAGATATTGTTGGGATACTAATTAAGATGATAGCAAGAACTATGATAAATACGAGTGAACTTTTCATCTTAAGCTGATTTGATTCCACTTTGTAATTTACGATTTCAACTATACGTCTTTTTACTTGTTTGAACGAGCTGCTGATTTCTGAAGCAGGTGACAAAAAGGTAGATGATCGTTTTGATGGCAAAGCAAATTTTAAGATAACCTCACCATATTTGATTTGCGCTTGCTCGTCTAACGTTTTGATAACGGCATAATCGCATGAAATCTCCATTTCAGTTTTCATCTCTCTTAACAAATACCAAACGAGAGGATTGAACCAATACACAATTCTAGATAAGCACATTAGATAATTGAATAGAATATCTCTGCGTTTACAATGGTGCAGCTCGTGGAGCAAAACGAACTTCATTTCATCACTTGAAAGAGTGGAAATATTTTTCGGTATGACAATATATGGACGAATAAGCCCGAAAGTAATCGGCGATGTCACGAATGAAGAATAGCCAAATATAATCTTCTTTTGAATATGAATTTCTTCTTTACATGTATAAAAAAGGGTAGATAATTCTTTGTTTTTCACTTCTTGTACGCTTTTACGAATTTTATAGATTCTTAAATTGCTATATAAAGTAGCCGAAAGCATAACAATTATTCCTAATATCCAAACAATAAAAAAGACAGTATTCATTGGACCAAGTGGAGATTGTTCAATCGACATCGTAAAGTCTTGTAGCCAATTTGCATTTTGATCAATTGTGCCAGCAGCATTGCCTGTTGAATTGATATTAGCTAGCTTTGGATAATCTATTCCGAAGTTTACCATCCAGTCAAATAAAGAATTTATTTTTAAAGATTGAAAGGGAATAAACGGAACAATCAATGTGACAAGTGCAATTAAACTGATATGAAATTGTGCATTTACAGTTGTTTGCGCTCTTAATAATTTTTTAATCAATATGATGATAGAAAATACCAAGGATAAAATGAGATTACTAATAAAAAAAACAGTAAAGAAAGAACTGCCCATATTATTCCTTCTTTCTATTCTTGCGTTCTTCTAATATTTGATGCAACTCATCAATTTCATCATCTGATAGCTTATCTTTTTCCAAAAAGTTTAATACCATCGAGTTGAGCGTGCCATTATAAAAACGATTTAAAAAACTACGGCTTTCAACTTCAATGTAGTCACTTTCAGCTACATTCGGTGTGTAGACAAACACACGGCCTTCCTTGCCATGATTCAGCGCACCTTTTTTTATAAGCCGTAACAACATAGTTTGAATCGTTTTCGGACTCCAATCACTTGTTTTGGATAACTTTTCAATGA
The DNA here is from genome assembly GCF_002835735.1 of Cytobacillus horneckiae. Taxonomy (GTDB): domain Bacteria; phylum Bacillota; class Bacilli; order Bacillales; family Cytobacillaceae; genus Cytobacillus; species Cytobacillus horneckiae. The sequence continues at coordinate 143,339 of NZ_PISD01000008.1, forward strand.
CCTCATTTGTATTTATTTGCGGATGTTTCCAAACTATTTTCATTACTTCTAATTCTGCCTCTGAGATTTGAGGTAATTTTTCCATCTTAACCATCCTTTAAACTTACGATTGTAATATTATAATTATATGGTTCATATGTTTATTAGTCAAATTACCCTTACAATTTAATAATAAGTCTTGCAATTAAATCTTACATGTGTAATACTTTTAAAAACTACAACTGTAATATTTGTTTTTTTTAGGAGGTTACTTAATGAATAAAAATAAACCGTTTATGCTCATCGTAATGATGCTGGCATTTTGTTTCATATTGCTATCCGGGTGTTCACAAGAAAATAAACAAGAAGAGGTTTTTAGACTGTTTTCTGAAAATCTATCGAAACAAGATTATGCCAATCTATATTCTATCTTATCTAAGGAATCAACAGAGTATATATCAGAGGAAGAGTTTGTAACAAGATACAATAATATATACTCTGGCATCCAAGCGAATAGTATAAACATAAAAAAAAATAAACCGGCAAATGAAAAGGATGTGATTCCATTCTCAATAGAAATGGAAACAGTGGCAGGTAAGGTGGATGTAACAGATTATCAGCTAAAGTTAGTAAAGGAAAAGGGAGAATGGAAAATCCAATGGAACGACAGCTTGATTTTTCCGAATATGCAAAGGGGGGACAAGATTAGAGTAAAGATTAGTCAAGCAAAAAGAGGAAGTATTCTAGATAGAAATGGCAACCCGCTTGCAAAAGATGGAGAAATCAAAACGGTCGGAATAAACCCGTCCATCTTCGACAAAAACGATCGCGAAAAGAAAATAAAACAATTGGCAGCGATATTAGAAATAAGTGAAGAAGAGATTACGAAGAAATTAGATGAGAACACAAATCCAGATTATTTCGTTCCAATTGTCGATATACTGCCTGATAATGAAAAACTAAAAAGGGTGGAAGAAATAAGGGAAGATGGAATTTTTATATACAATAAACCTTCAAGGATATATAAGAATCATGAAGGCTTCGGCAGGCTTCTCGGACACGTAGGCAGCATTAATGCCGAGGAATTGGAAAAGCACAAGGAAACCGGATATAGTGCTTCCTCACTTATTGGAAAAGCAGGTCTTGAACAAGTATATGAAGATACATTACGCGGAAGTGATGGAGCCGAGATTTTTATTGAAAGAGACGAGGAAAAGGTTAAAACAATTGCAAAAAAAGAACCGAAAAACGGTCAAGATATTCGGTTGACAATTGACTCTGAATTACAAGCTAAAATTTATGATGAAATGAATCGAGAAAAAGGATCTGCAGCAGCTGTTGATCCAAAAACTGGAGAAGTTCTCGCTCTTGTTAGTTCACCTTCCTATAATTCTAACCGTTACACAACATATGTAACGAGAGAAGAACAAAAATTGCGTGAAGAAAATGATTTTGCTGATGAAGAAAATAGGTTTAGTAAACTTTACTCTCCAGGTTCTGTCTTTAAATTAATTACTTCAGCTATTGGACTTGAAAAAGGAATAATTGATCCAGAAAAGCAAATTCAAATGAATGGCCGTTCATGGCAAAAAGATCGTTCTTGGGGGAATTATAGTATTACAAGGGTGAATCATCAATCATCCGTTAATCTTAAAGATGCAGTGAAATACTCGGATAATATTTATTTTGCTATGAGTGCGCTGGATATGGGAAGTGAGGATTTCATTGCAGGGGCAAAACAATTTGGAATTGGCGAAGAATTAAAAATTGGCTATCCATTAACCACAAGCCAAATCTCAAATGATGGCAGCTTGAACAGTGAAATTCTCCTTGCTGATTCAGGATATGGACAAGGCGAAATAATGGTTACTTCATTAAATATGGCTCTGGCGTATAGTAGTTTATCAAATAATGGAAGTATTATGACGCCTACACTTGTTCAAACAAATAATCAAAATGCGGCGGTTTGGAAAGAGGGTGTGATTTCACCTGAGCATCTGTCTACATTGAATAATGCATTTACTGCTGTCATTCATGAAGAAGGGGGCACCGCAAGCAATTCTAAAATCTTTGGCGTACTATTAGCTGGTAAAACAGGCACAGCAGAAATAAAAGTATCCAAAGATGATCATGCCGGAAGTGAAAATGGCTGGTTCGTTGCAACAGATTTAGAGACTTCAAAAATATCACTTGCAATCGTGCTAGAGGATGTAAAAGAGAAAGGAGGAAGCCGAGCTGCTATACCTATTGGCAAAAATACATTGTCAGCCTACATGCAAAGATGAGAAATGGTAAATCGAAAATATATTAACTAAAAAAAGATGAATGGAGATAAATATATGATGAAATTATTAAACACAAATTCTATGATTAAAAAGACGAAAAAGGTTGTCCCTTTACTGCTTCTTTCATGTTTAGCGCTAGTAGGCTGCTCTGAAGATAAGGCTGATACTGCTGAGGTGAAGCCGAAACAGGAAGGCGGCGTAATTGCAGAAAAATTTGGCAAACTGGAAGAGGAATTCGATGCTAGACTTGGCGTCTTTGCGTTGGATACTGGCACGAATCAAACGGTGGAATATCGATCAGATGACCGTTTTGCCTATGCCTCTACCCATAAAGCTTTAGCAGTTGGTGCACTCTTACAGCAAAAGTCTATTGAGGAACTTAACGAAAGAATTACCTATAATCATGATGACCTAGTTGAGTACAGTCCGATCACAGAGAAAAATATTGATAAAGGCATGACGCTAAAAGAGCTTTCAGATGCTTCTATCCGGTATAGTGACAATACAGCGGCTAACCTTATACTTAAAGAACTTGGCGGACCTGATGGTTTTAAAAAATCGCTCAGAGAGATTGGGGATGCGGTGACAAATCCTGAAAGATTTGAGCCAGAGCTAAATGATGTAAAGCCAGGAGAAATTCAGGATACTAGCACACCGAAAGCAATGGCTGAAAGTCTAAAGGCATACGTCATTGAAGACACACTTCCAGAAGAAAAACGTGCTATTTTAACAGATTGGCTTAAGAGAAACACAACTGGAGATGCTTTAATTCGTGCCGGCGTTCCGAAAGGATGGGAAGTTGGCGATAAAACTGGGGCGGCATCATATGGAACACGAAATGACATTGCTGTGATTTGGCCGCCGAAAGGAGAACCAATTGTACTTGCCATACTTTCCAGCCGTGATAAAAAGGATGCTGAGACGGACGATAAATTGATAGCGGAGGCTACGAAGGAAGTCATCAATATCCTTGAAAAATAATGGCGGATTCAACAAGATCATTTATTTTTGAAAAAAGGATAAAAGAATGATGCAATAACAATTCGTCAGCAGTAGCTTTCAAGTAAAAAAACAATTGAAAATGCCTGGCTCAAGTCTTTGCGTTATAGAGCCAGGCATTTTTTTGATGAGTCTTATAAGGTTACTTAACAAAAACACTCTACTCTTTTATTAATCTAAAATAATCGTATTTTCTTTAATTTTTTCAATAATTTTTTCAGCTACTGCACGTGGTGATCTTAATCTGGATTTATCCTTAACATGGTCGCTGCTTTCCCAGAAAGGAGTATCCATGCCGCCCATATATACGGCTTTAATTGAAATTCCTGAACCTTCATACTCTTTTTGAAGGCTCTCGGTAAGTCCTCTTTGCGCAAATTTGCTAGCTGAATAACCCGTCTCATGCTTCTTTCCTTTTAAACCGGCAGTTGAGATAATATTCATAATGAATCCCTCGTTTTCCTCTTTTAATAGAGGAAGAGCACCCTGACACATATTTATAGTGCCATACAAGTTTGTTTGAAGCATATCTTCAAGCTGTGTCGTCGTTAAGTTCTCAAATGGACCAAAATGGCCAACCCCTGCATTGTTAATTAAACCGTATAGGGTAGATTGCTGTATATTTTTCATAAACGATTGCACACTTTCCTGACTTCTTACATCAACCTCGAATGAAGTGGCACTCTTGCCATGTTCATTTATTGCCGCTTCAACCTTTTGTAAATTCCTTAATGATCTTCCAGCTAAAATAATGTGATATCCTTGATTCGCAAATCCAATGGCAAGCTCTTTGCCTAACCCAGTGCCTGCACCGGTAACAATAATAGATTTCATGTTTAATCTCCTTCGCTTTTGTTCTAATGTATCATACTTGTTTTTTAGAAGGGATGGAAATGCTTTTTTAAAAAGGCATCTTCAGTTCATTATTTCAGGGAAATAAGCATTTGTTTTAACGATTATTATAGGGGAGAAAGAGAGTCAATGTTAAATAATTATATGGCAGTTTGTGCTGATTCTTAGCGATATAATAGATTGGACATTGAAGCTTTAGGAAAGTCGTTTAAAAAGTGAATGACAGTACAAAAGACTAAAGCACGACATAAGGAAACTAGAAAAGATGGCAGAGTATGAGGATAGTGTGGCAAGTTGCTGCACCTTCCTGTTGATTATTTGATAAGTTTACATCTAATGCATAGAGAGTTTCAACGATGATGTACAACTTTCAAAACTCAAAGAAAAAGGCCGGTTTCAAACTATTGTCATCTTTTCCATTCAAGTAGGTTCCCAATGTATATTATGCGTGATTGTAGATGTCTAGTAATCAGAAGGGATTTTTATTATGGAGTCTAATTGAATGTAAATGGAATTTCTATTAACCAAAAGTTCATTCGATTCTAGATGTCATCAGAAACACTAATTAGCTTTATAATACATATTTGAATATCATTTATATCCTGACTTGTACATCTATCTTAAAAACTAAAGTACCAATTGGAGGGTTTTACTCGGGTTACATACCATAACAAACATATGAAGTTCAATTCAACTATTTGTACAGTGAAGATTCTTGGTTTTTATATTGGGAAAAAATGCAGTCTTCTTTCTTTTAAGAATAAATCGTTATTCCAACAAATCCCGAAAGTAAAATAACTAAAAAGGGATGCCAACGTAATTTCCAAAGGGATAGTAATGATAAGGAGAAAACAATGAACAAACTTAACGAATGCCAAGAAAAATATAAACTTATCATATTATTCGTAATTGCAAATTTTAATGCCGCATAGATGATCAAGCTTGTAACAATGGGTCTTAACCCATAAAAAATTGATTTTGTAATAGAATAATGATTTATCTTTTGGAAAAAAGCGGCGATAATAAGGACGAGAATAAAAGATGGAAGTGAGATTCCTAAGGCAGATATAACTGCACCTATGATCCCAGATACAGAATGTCCAACTAAAATGGCACTGTTTGTAGCAATTGGTCCTGGAGACATGCCTGAAATTCCAATAATATCAATAAACTGCTGCGCTGTTATCCATTCGTGTTTTATTGCCTCAGCTTCAATTATAGGGATGATAGCGTACCCTCCACCAAATGAAACGAATCCAATAATAACAAACGTTTTAAATAATTGTATTAATATCATGGTGTCAACCCCCTTTTTCTAACGGTTCTACACTTAATGAACAATCTTTACTTCCACCATCAGCTTCCTTATGTTGTCTGTCTAATATAGTGAAATAGCCTAATTTTCTTTTAATCCAAACGATGATAACCCCCATGAGCATACCGATTAATATAACAAAAATAGGATGAATAAAGAAAAGAATAGGGACTCCGGCAACTACAATACATAGTGTAGATTTATCAAAAATAGCTGTTTTTCCAATCTTCTTTGCCGCGTATACAATTAATGCTAATATGGTTGTACGAACCGATGTAAATGCCGCCTCAACCATTGGATGATCTTTGATTAACATGTAGAGCATTCCTAATGAAAGAACAATAATAAAAGTTGGGAGTAAAATTCCAAGCATAGCTGCAATTGAGCCTTTTACTCCACTTATACGATGTCCAATAAATATAGAGGCATTTAAGGCAATGGCTCCCGGAACGGATTGGGCTAACGCAAAAATATCTGTCACATCATCGATTTTTAACCATTCCCTCTTTTCTACTATTTCTTTCTCAATAAGCGGAATCATCGCATATCCCCCGCCAAATGTAACCGGTCCAATTTTAAAAAATGTCCAAAAGATTTGAAAAAGCATTTTCAATTGATCATTCATATATTTCTCCTTCCTCGTGAATTATAAAAATTCTCCTTCTTCTAAGTTACCAAGTGGATGAAGATAGGTAAATTTCAATAAATGCATAGCATATAACAAATTGTTATACATTGACATGTTAAAATGGATTAAATTAAGAAAGGATAGGGGGAGCCATATTTGAATATAGAAAGTTTGAAGTTATTTTGTTTAGTGGTAGATGAAGGAAGTATCAGTCAAGCAGCACGATTAAGCTTTGTTTCACAACCGGCAGTGACAAGACAAATAAACCAATTAGAAAACTTTTATGGCACCTTATTATTTGATCGTACCAATGGGAAAATGATTGTAACAGAGATAGGGAAAATTCTCTATCCCTTCGCAAAAGCGATCATCCATGACTTTGAACGATCAAAAGAAGTGATTTTACTTCAGCAAGGTGAATATCATTTAAATCTTCGTATCGGTGCATCCTTTACAATTGGAGAGTTCCTATTGCCTTCCTTATTGGGGAAATTTAAAAAACAAAGACCAGAAATAAAAGTTACATTAACAATTAAAAATACACCAGGGGTTTTGTTAGATTTATCTAATGACGTAATAGATTTGGCACTTGTAGAAGGGTTTGTTGAAACTAATCATCTCCTTGTAAAGAAGTTTGCAGAAGATGAATTAGTACTTGTTTGCCCTCCTGACCATAAATGGAGGAATCGACAGGACGTACCGATTGATGAGTTAGTGAATGAACGGATGATTTGGAGAGAATCCATTTCAGGCACACGCCATATTGTTGAAAGTATTTTAAAAGAATACGGAGTGCTGGATAGAACAATCAATTACATGGAGATCGGGAGCACTCAAGCAATAAAGAGCGCGGTCGAAGCTGGGCTCGGAATTAGCATCCTTCCTAAATTAGCTGTTGCAAGGGAAGTAGAACAAGGTCAATTAATAAAGGTCAATATAACAAAAATAGATTTAACAAGAAATTTGTGGATGGTACAAAAACCTCAAAGATTTAACAGAAAGGGCTTATCAGACTTTGTGAAATTTGTAAAGAGTAGTATTTGATAAGGGTAAGGAAGAGTGAAGTTTGATTAAATCTTGGAGGAATATATTTTTAAGTTAGAAGTAGCCTATCGAGATTTAACTGACTAGGAAAAATAGAAAATAATTCAAAGGCTTTCAAATTTTTATTTATATAAATTAAGAGACAAATAGTTAGAGCGATTCTCACCGGAGGATCGTTTTTGTTATTTTTTAATAAAGTGTAAATTAACCAATTTTATAACTATTCTTGCTCATGACTAGCTCATAATATTTACTTAACTTACCTTTAAATATTTATCCTTTATAAAATTCAACTATAAAATTATTATAAATTTAATATTCTTTCTATTTTGGATATTGATGATTTATCATACTGTACAAAAAAGAGGGTGTTTGCTTTGGGAAAAAAGTTTAAGTGGTCGCTGTAAGTATGATTCCGGTTTAAAAGCCTTTATACAGAAGAACTTTATGAAGGGATGACAGCTAAAGTAGTAATGATACATTGAAAGTTTGGGAATTGATTACTGAAGATTACAAGTGTATGTATTAGTTAAAAACAGTTCTGTGAGCTAGATTTAGTAATTTTACATGATTACCTTGAACGTAAAAGAGGTCATTGCATTTCTAGAGATTAGACACTTATGTTTTAGTACGTGCCCGAGGAGATTATTATAACAGATTTACAGTTGCGGATGAATTTTAAAACATTAAATTCTAAAGTCTAGTTGAATAACGAATTCCTCTAGATTAAAGCAATAAGTAACGTAAGATTAGATAGACTCTTTCTACACACATTGTTTGTGACCTTCATTATTTTAATCATCTATCAATACTTTGAGAGGAGCTATAAGCATGAAAAAAGCATGGCATGCGAGTTATCCGGAATCCATCCCATCTGAAGTTGAGATACCCTCTTGCTCTATCTATCATTTTCTAGAACGTGCTAGTCAGGATTTTCCAGATCATTTAGCAATCATCGAGGAAACCATGAAGCTTACATATATCGAACTGAAACATGCAGTTGATCGCTTTGCAGCTGCATTGCATCGACGTGGATTTAAGAGAGGCGATCGATTTGGTATTATGCTGTACAATTGCAAAGAATACATCATCGCTTATTTTGGTGTTCAACGATTGGGTGGTATTGTCGTACAGTTAAATCCAATGTATCAGCAGCACGAATTGAATTTTATGCTAGATAATTCCGAGCCGGCCTGGTTGATTTGTGAGAGTAGTCAAATTGAGAAACTGGATGCTCTTAGGTATAGAAGTAAGTTAACAATAGTTACTATAGATAGAAATTTTAATGAAAATCCAAATCACTATTTATACAATTGGATCGAGGAAGAGAACGATGACCTTCCCATGCTGCAAATCAATAATAAAGAAGATATTGCTGTACTACAATATACTGGAGGAACGACTGGAACACCAAAAGGAGTGATGATTACCCATTATAATACTGTAGCTGCCATTTATCATACGTATATCACAGATGATGGGGCACTTCAGCGTCCATGTGAACGCTTTTTTGGTATTTTTCCAATGTTTCACGGTGCTGGCTTAATGCTAATGTTGTCCTGTATTTTCTATGCAGGAGCCTACATCCCCATTAAGCACTTCCGAATAAGCGACGCCCTATGCAAGATCCGAAAATATCGACCAACTCAGGTTTCGGCGCCCCCAACAGTAATTGTTGCATTATTAAATCATCCTGATTTTCAGGAAGATGATTTAAGCTCTTTAAAAGTATGCAGATCGGGTTCTGCTCCTATTCCTCTAGAAGTGTTGCAAGCTTTTGAAAAAAAATCGGGAGTGCGTATTTCCGAAACATATGGATTAACGGAATCCAACGGTATTTTTATTCGTACATTATTGAAAAATAAAGATATTAGAAAAACAAGGAGTGTAGGGATTCCAGTTCCTAACTCGGAAGTAAAGATCGTTGATCTTGAAACAGGTTTGAAAGAAATGCCAATAGGAGAATGCGGGGAGATTCTCTTAAAAGGTCCACAAATTATGAAAGGATACTGGAAAAACCCTGAGGAAACAAATCGAACTTTACGTAATGGGTGGCTGTATACAGGAGATACTGGTTTGCTGGATGAAGATGGATTCTTATACGTTGTCGGAAGAAAAAAGGAAATGATCATCGCTGGAGGATACAATATCTATCCTAACGAGATTGATGAAATCCTGTACCAGCATCCAGCGGTCGCTGAAGCATGTACATTTGGTATCCCAGATGCCTATCGTGGAGAAACGGTCAAAGCTGCCATTGTTGTAAAGGAACAAAATTCGTTAACAGAAGAGGAAATCATTAAATGGTGCAGAGATAGGCTGGCAAAATACAAAATACCAAAACAGATAGAATTCAGGGAACAATTGCCAAAAACAGCGGTAGGGAAAATTTTGCGTCGTGCATTGGCAGAAGAGCATCTTGAACAAATAAGAGTATCTGATTTTACAAAAGGAAAGAGATAAGTGCCTGTACTTCCATTTGATTTTAATTTTCATAAACGAGTTAAAATGTATTTAGAATTTTTATGATCTTCCCTACACTTTCTGCCATAAAATATTGGCTTATGGCACACAAGTAATTTCACATTTTATGAAGTTACAGAATACTGTTTATAACCAAAAGTAAGTTTCAAGCTATATTCAATGGTAGGATTTGACCAAGCCGCTAAAAGAGCAATTATTTTCAAACCAATCAATGTCTAGTTAAGGAAGGGGCAAATCTATAAATCCCTTCTTTAACTAGACTATCCACCCTTTAAAATTTATTTACTCAAAATGCTTTTATTTTCATTTTTGAATCTATTAGCTTGAGTACAAAGTTCTTTCATAAATTCCCGAGCTGCAGCAGTAAAATGCTGGTTTTTTAGTCGAATACAATAATAAGAAAGTATTGTATTGATTCCGAATATCGGCTTAATTATAAAATCTTCGTGATGGAAAAATGAATCAGATTCCAAAGTTAACCGTGTTTCAATTCCGACTGCAATCCCCTGTGAAATAAAATACTTTCTTGTATCTGAATTTTGTGATTGAATAATAGTCTTTAATTCTCGATTTTTACCAAATATTGGAGCGTAATATTTATTTTTATCTTTATTATCCGTAAAGGATACAGCAATAGGATGTTTAATTATATCGTCAATTGAAATGTTGTTTATTCTTGCCAATTCAGAATCTTTTCTAAAACAAACCATCATGGGTGTATCTAGAAGATGTGTGGTAGTAAGTAGCTGATTATCTTCAAGTGTCGAATAGGTATAAAAGTTAATACCGAAAGAAGCATTGCCTCTAAGAACATCTTTTTTAACCTGGTGAGGATTTTTTTCATTAATTTCAAAGGTTATTCTTGGGAATTTGGCTTTGATTTCAGCACATGTTTTAGGAATAATAATTTTACAAAAGCTAGAGACGGCTGAAATGGTGAGATGTCCTTCAAGTTCAGCAGAATCTGATTTTGCCTCATTTTTTAAATCTTCTATACCGTTAATAATCTTTTGGGCTTTTATGATTATTTTTTGTCCAGTTCGAGTTGGCTCTAAGCCAGTCCTAGAGCGTTCAAATATCTTTACTCCAAGCTCTTCTTCTAATTGTCTGATCGCTTGACTTATTGCAGAAGAAGATACATAAAGGCGTTCGGACGTATTCGCAATAGATCCAGTTCTTGCTATATCAGTAATGAATATAAGTTGATCAATACGCATTGTTTCACCTCTAGTACATTGATAGAAATCCATAGTGTTTGATTAATTATTAATGATCTTTATATTCCTAGCTATTAATAATTTTTTAACATACCTTCCGATTACTGAACTTTTAATAATCATGATATATTATTATGATTATTATGATTATTGATATTATTTTGAATGTAGAAGGGGCAATTTAAGAATAAATAGAGAAATCACATAGGGTATACAGGTAATGGTACTGATAAATACCAAAAAGTCTATTTATTTTAGTATAGCAACTGAGTGAGTGTTATTGTTCAAAGAATTAATCTTCTTATTTAGGAGGAAAAATCATGTCTAAAACAGTAAAGTCAACAACTAAAAACCCATTTGACTTATTTAATACACATCGACCTTTTTATAGTCAAGAACATGAAATGTTTAGGAGTTCATTAAGAACATTCATCAAAAAAGAAGTGCTTCCATATTATGAAGAGTGGGAAGAAAACGGTTATATCCCACGTGAACTATACACGAAAATGGGCAAACAAGGTTTTCTCTGTCCTCAGGTCGATCCCGGATACGGTGGACTAGGTCTCGACTTTGGATTTAATTTAGTCCTTTCTGAAGAATTGTCTCGAGTTGGTGGAGGAACTGCCGGTGTAAACATTCACAGTTCAATTGTAGTTCCTTATCTTGAAACATACGGGACGCAAGAGCAAAAGGAAAAATATTTACAAAAGTGTGTGAATGGAGAAATCCTTACAGCTGTTGCTATGACTGAACCGGGTACTGGGTCTGACTTGGCCAGCGTTCGAACAGCTGCAGTACAAATTGGCGACCATTACGTTATTAATGGGCAAAAAACGTTTATTACAAATGGAATTAATGCTGATTTGTTTTTTGTTGTAGTTAAAACAGATCCAAATGCAACACCAGCCCATAAGGGAGTTAGCGTCATCATGGTTGATGGAGATAGCCCAGGTTTTTCACGTGGCCGCAAATTAAAAAAATTAGGAATGCGGTCTTCGGATACTGCAGAGCTTATTTTTGAGGACGCCAGCGTACCTGTTTCCAACTTGCTTGGTGAAGAAGGAAAAGGCTTCTATATTCTAATGGATAAATTACAACAAGAGCGGATCTTGGCTGCAAATGCAGCCTTCGCTCAAGCACAAGAAATGTTAAAGTCAACAATTGCCTATGTAAAAGAAAGACAGGCATTTGGTAAACCAATTAGTTCATTCCAAAACACTCAATTTCAAATGGCGGAAATGGCAACAGAATTATCAATGGCTCGCTCCTTCCTTGATAATCTCGTTAACCTCCATATGAAAGGTGAAAATATCGTAACACAAGTATCCATGGCGAAGTGGTGGATTACTGATATGGCGAGACGGATGGCCGCCCGTTGCTTGCAACTTTACGGTGGTTATGGGTTTATGGAAGAGTATCCCATAGCTCGGCGTTATCGCGATATTGCAGTTTTACCAATTGCTGCCGGATCTAATGAGATTATGAAAAATATTATTGCAAAAAGTCTTGGGTTGTAATAATTTTATTTTGTTAAATAATAGTCCTACTAGTACAAATGCTAGTTTTCTGGAAGATGAAAAAATGAAAATTATGATTGTGCTCAAAAAGGAATGTCTAGTTTAATAGACATTCCTTTTTGGATATTAATCAGAATGCCATATTTATTTTTAAGACCTGTTAGAAAATCCAATATAAAGAATTCGATTCATGGCCAAAACGATTAACCTTACAATTTAACTGTTCGATTGTATAAGTTTTATCTTATCTTCAGAAATTATAGCAACTTTTTTAGAGAAGATTCTTGCTTTTCTACTGAACGCCTGAAATCCATGATGAAGTCCTTTTATAAAAAAATGACTATAAAGCGCTTACATTTTTGGTGTTTCACTCAGACTTTGATTCGCAAAAGGAATAAAGAAATCAATTTTCTATACGCTCAAATTTCCCCCTCTATTTTTTGATAGATTATCTACTTTGGTATCGGAAATTTTGAAATTTCTATGTTTTTAATAATAATTAGATTTTATTTTTTTATAAAGTTTAAAAATTTAAAGGTGCATTAAGTAAATTTTAATGGCTAGAAAATAATGGATGGTCTATAGAAGGTTCATTGGTGAAGCCGGTCAATTAGAAGAGCCACATTTAATAGGATGGAGTTAGTGGATAAATAAAAATGATTGCTATCGAAAGGTAATACAGTATCCTCCTAATAGCTTTAAATAAGTAATCTATTTTTAGAATAGTTTATAGCTTTTTACAGATTTTAGTAAAAAGTCCATCAAAACCAAACTATCAATCAAATAGGAGAACTCATTATTCTACAGATTTTAAATTTGTCTTTAAAATTACTTAAGGTACCTTCAAATATTTATCCTTTTTAAAACGCTTTCAATGAATTATTATTCAAATTGAAAGATTCTAATTATTCAGAATCAAATAAAATTTTTAAACTTTGAGCTGTATGGTAAAGGAGGTGTGGGGGAGTCAATTAAAACTTACCGTAAATGATATTCAAAGAGGAGAGTTGGAATTCGGTATGAGATGGATAATACTCTTATTTATGTTCTTTGGTATAATGATTAATTTTGCAGATAAGTCAATAATAGGCTTTGCAGCAGAGCCTATTATGAAAGAATTTAATTTATCATACTCACAATGGGGAATAGTGGGTAGCAGTTTTTTTTGGTTATTTAGTATTGCTAGTGTTATAGGAGGTGCGTGGTCAGACCGAATTGGGACAAAGAAAGCATTATCCATTTTATTATTATCCTGGACGGTTATCCAATTTGGAGCTTTTGCGATATCGGGACTTCCATTGCTAATTATTTACAGGATATTGTTAGGTATAGGTGAAGGGCCACATGGAGCGATATCCATGAGTCAGTTAAGTAAATGGTTCGATCCGAAATCTCGTGGATTAGCATTATCCATTTTTAATGGCGGTGCTTTAGTCGGAGCAGTGATATTGGCTCCAGTTTTCGTTGTACTAATAGAAGGTCTAGGCTGGCGGGGAGCAATTGCCTCAACTGGTATTTTGAGTTTTGTTTGGGCTGTTTTATGGATGTGGCTGGGCAAAGAGAGACCAGAAAAAGTAGAATGGGACGAACCAATTTCCACTCATAGTAAATTTAAATGGTCTGAAGTTTCATCGATAATATTCTCCCGTTCATGCTTATTAACTTTATTCATAGGCTTTGCAGCATTCGGGGGCTTTGCATGGACATCGGTGTTTCAGCCATTATATTTCGGGCAAATACTCGAATTAACTAATAAACAAATTGGACTTGCATCCGTTGCCGTTGGAATAGGCGGTGTAATTATTAGCATTTTTATTAATCGATTTTCTGATTATCTTTATAAAAAAAGTCAGAGTTATTTTATATCACGTGTTGTTGTCGGTGGAACTAGTCTATTCGTCGCAGCACTCTGCTTTTTTCTTGCAACAATTGTCCAATCTAAATTAGTGATACTAGGGATATTTATTCTGTCAGCTGGTTGTATTGCAACTATTGTCTCTATAGTTCCACTAATAATGATTAAGCTTTTCCCAACTAGGAGAGGATTTGGAATTAGTTTAGGAACATCCTTTCAAAATCTATCGGGGATTATAGGACCAATCGTAATTGGCCTTCTCATTAACCTAGGTGGCAGCGATAAAGTTCTGGGTTTCAATTATGCATTATTTTATGTGGGTGGATTGATGTTTATTGCAGGGCTTCTTTTTATCATTTTTTGTAGGCCTGATAAGTCAGCTGAGGAGGCTCATCCGATTGATGATGCCATTTCAATATAATTTATAAAAGAGGTGAGTTCTTGTGGGAAAGACCAAAAATCAATTAAGCGGTAAGTGTGAAACTGTAACAAAGGTAGGGCCAAAAGGTGAAATTGCTAACGCAAACCTGATAAATCATTCGAAAAATTTCACAAAAAGATTAGTGAAGATTACGGATGGTGTTTATCAAGTTATTGGAGTTGGACTTGCGAATACAACCATGATTGAAGGAGAAAATGGGATAATCATTGTTGATACAGGAGATGGTATTGAAGAAGCGGAAGAACATTTGGAGGAATTTAGGAAAATATCTGATAAACCAGTAACAGCAATTATTTACACACACTGGCATTATACAGTGGGTACAAGGGCTTATGTACCTGAGGGTCAGGAGGGTACTATTGAAATTTGGAGCCACGAACTGGTCGATAATAATTTTACCGCTCATAATGCTGAACTAAAACTGACTCATACAAAAAAAGCATTTACGCAATTTGGGCTGTTTCTTCCGGCAAAAGGTCCTGATGCTTTTCCAAATTTGGGACTGGGCTCTTATTTTATCGATAATGATAAAGGAAAAACAAGGGGGTACGTAAAACCTAATCGTACAGTATCAAAGGCATGTAAAGCTAAAATTGATGGAATTAATGTAGAGTTAATCCCTACAATTACAGACACAAATGACGGGCTGATCATTTGGTTACCTGATAAAGGTGTAGCTATTAATAATGTTCTTTGGGGTGTGTTTCCAAACATCGGAGCTTTGAGAGGTGATACTCGAGATCCAAAAAACTGGATTAATAGTATAAAGGAACTACGTGCATTAAAGCCATCACATATTATTGGAGTACATGGGGTACCCATTTTTGGATCAGAAGAGTGTGAAAAGGCTATCGAAGAATATCACGATGGAATGCAATTTGTTTACGATCAGACGGTACGAGGAATTAATTTGGGACTTACTCCAGAAGATCTTGTTGAGTTTGTTAAATTGCCGCACCGCCTAAAGAATAGTCCGATTTTACAACCTTTTTACGGTGAAGTCGAAAACTTTGTGCGAGGGACATATGCTTATTTAATCGGTTGGTATGGTAATGATACAGCAATGATTCATCCAGTTTCGAAAAAAGTCGAAGCTGAGAAAATGATAAAAGGCTTTGGAGGGCCCGATAAAGTATTAAATGAAGTCCGAAATGCATATGAAGATGATGAATTTGCGTGGGCGGCCCAATTGATTACTTATGTATTAAAATTGGATCCTAATCATAAGGAAGCGCGTCAATTAAAAGCGCTTGCTCTCAGAAAACTTGCTGAAACAACACCTTCTTCCATAACAAGAAATTTTTATCTAACTCAAGTTTTTGAACTAGAAGGGAAAATAAGTCCAAAAGTAAGAGTAGTTAAATCTGATAATTTAAGTACTTTGAAGCCGGAAGCTTTTATGCATTTTCTTAGAGTGAAGTTAGACCCGGTGAAGAGTGAAAAGGTCACTCAAGTGATGCGTGTTATTGTATCAGATTCAAGTGGTGAAATAGGCTTGCAAGTTCGTAGAGGCTTAGCAGAAGTAGTAGATTTCAACAGAGATTCCATTGTTCCTGATTTAACGCTTAAGTCAACATGTAAAGATATAGCTCGATTGCTAACTAGTGAAATTTCACTTGAAGATGCATTAAGATTAGGCAATATTACGATTATTAAAGGCGATATTGATAGGGTGGTTAATTTCTTTGCCTTGTTTGATGAAATCATTATCAGCAACAATGAAAGGAGATAATAGCGATGAATTTTAAATTAAAAGGAAAAAAGCTAAATGTAAACGGGCTTCAATTTCATGTAGTTGATGAAGGTAGCGGCCCTGCTGTACTGCTGCTTCACGGGTTTCCAGACTCTTCATACTTATGGAGAAAACAAATTCAGCCATTGGTTAAGGCTGGCTACAGGGTAATTGCACCAGATTTACGGGGGTTTGGTGAATCAGACAAACCACAAGAGATTGAAGCATATCATATGCAGTCTCTTGTTTCGGATGTAATAGGAATCTTAAAGGAATTAAACGTTGATCGTATTAAATTAGTTGGCCATGATTGGGGTGCATTGCTGGGCTGGGCACTTACTTCTCATTTTCCTAATATTGTTGAAAAATATGTTCCAATTTCTGTTGGTCATCCAGGCGGCAGATTCCATGTGCAAATTGATCAATTTGAAAAATCATGGTACGTGTTTATGTTTCAGACAGAACACTACGCCGAGGAATTTTTAACAAAAAATAATTGGGAACTTTTCCGAGAATGGGGACGAAATCATAGTGAGCAAGAAAAATGGATAGAAGAGCTATCACGACCGGGTGCTTTGAGAGCAGCACTGAATTGGTACAGAGCGAACGGCTCACTGAAATTCTATGTAAATAAGGGGGGGCATCCAAAAGTTAAGTCACCAACATTAGGAATATGGAGCAGCTTTGATCCATTTTTAACAGAGGCAAAAATGCTTCAATCGGGTGAAATGATTGATGGACCATGGCGATATGAAAGATTGTCAGGCAGTCATTGGGTACCCCTTGATCAACCAGAAAAATTAAATGAATTATTAATCGAGTTTTTTGAGAAGTAATTTAGAGAATGATAGTCAGAGTAGAAAGATAATATTTAATGGATAGAATAATTAAAATATTCTTTAGTAGGAAGAAGCTTTTTAAACTTTTAATATGTCGTACAGGTGCTACCTTATTTTTGTTACTATATTGATATTTTAAATTTTTGAGGTGAGTTTATGATTAATCAAGAAATGAAACAGAATTCCCCTTATTTAGGGAGGGAAGTTGAAACGGCTGTTTTACCTAATGGGGCTATTGTTAATAAATTTCTTTCTTTAATGGGTCCTGCAGAGCCCAATCTCATTTCAATTACAAAAGGTATAACAGTTCTACGCCGTTTTTCTGTCGATAACACTGTTATTATTGAAGGAAATGAAGGGGTTATCATTTGGGATACAGGCTCGTACATGTCAATCGGAAGGCGCAAATATGAAGCGCTCCGTCAATTGACGAATAAACCAATTAAAGCAATCATTTATTCACATAACCATTATGCTATGGCAGCGAAAGCATTTGTAAAAGAAGGAGAAGAGGTTGAGATTATTGCTCATCCTGATGTCCATAAAAATGTTATCAATGGGGCAATGGAGCTAGCACCCACATATCAAAGAAATGGTGCACAACATGCAGGATATTTTTTACCACGTACCGGTCCAGACGCAACGCTTGCCCAGTTTGAAAATGTTACAGATAACGATAAATCGACTGGATATTTAAAACCAACCTATGTGGTAAAAGATGGCGAAGAGTTGATGTTGGATGGAGTTAGAATGCAGTTTTTTCATACACCTTCAGACACGAATGATTCCCTAACTATGTGGCTGCCAGATCATGATACAATCATTACGAATAGTATTTGGAATGCATTTCCAAATATTTATACGCTTAGAGGTCAAAGATACCGTAATCCAGTAGAGTGGACAAATGGAATTGATATAATTCGTCAAATTAATCCTCAATACTTAATACCAATACATGGTAATGCAACAAAAACAAGGGCAGAAAGTTATGAGCTTGCAACGAGTTACAGGGATGGAATTTCCTTTATATATAGCCAAACAATTCGTGGAATAAATAATGGCCTTAAACCAGATGAGATTGCGGAGAGGGTAAAGCTTCCTGAGCATTTGGCAAAATTCCCCCAGTTATGTGAAGCATATGGTGAAATTACCCACCATGTCAAAGGAATATATAGTGGTGAATTAGGCTGGTTTAGCATGGATGCAGCAGAGATTAATCCAGTTCCAATTTCGTTTAGGTCTAGGAGAATTATTGATGGATTCGGGGGAATAGATAAACTTATAGGGGCTTCTAATAAAGCTTTGGAAGAAAAAGAATATGCCTGGGCAGCTGAACTCATTACCCATGTCTTAAATGTAGATTCCAAAAATCAAAAAGCTATCCAAATTAAAGCCAATGCACTGCGCCAAATGGGATATGTAACAACTGCTGTAACATCAAGAGCAATTTATCTTACACAGGCGTTGGTTTTAGAAGGGAAAGTAAGTTTGGAAAAAATTCCAGCTGTATTTCCGGGAATTATAGATAATAGTGAGATAAAATCACTTCCAATAGAAAAATCTATAAAAATATTAGAGTTCAAAATTGATCCTAACAAATCAAAGAAAATAGACCGGATTTTGACAATTAAGTTGAAAGACTTGAATCAGAAATTAGGTTTACATGTGAGAAGAGGCGTTGCAGAATATTTAAAGACAATACCTAAAAAGACGGATTTGAGTATAGAAACGACAAGTAATATATGGATTGATATTGTTTTTGGAGAAATAGCAATGGAGGAAGCAATCAAAAATGGAAAGGTAATAACAAAGGATGATGGAGAAGAGGTAATAAGGTTATTTAATGTTTTTGAACTATAATATCACTTTTTGAAAAATGGCAAAAGAAAGGTTTCGCTTAATAGTGAAATCCCTTCTTTTGTTTTATTGCACCAAAGAGGTATTAAAGTTGCAGTATGTCCTAAATTATTCTTTGAAGTAATTAGCTTGATTTTGAAGTTCTAATAAAAATTCCTTCTCCACTGCAGAAAGAAATTTGCTTTTTAATCGAATACAATAATAGGACATTCTTGAATCTATTCCTAATACAGGCTTAGCTAAAATCTCGTCTCCTTGATAAAATGGATCAGACTTGATAATTAACTCAGGTTCAAAACCTACTGCCAACCCTTGTGAAATAAAATACTTTTTTGTTTCAGAATTTTGTGATTGTACTAGAATGTTAAGTTTGTTATGTTTTCCGAATACTTGAGAATGATGTTTTCTATCATTTTCATTTAAATTTGCGGCAATCGGATAATTGTCTATATCCATCATGGTAAGAACTTCTTTACTTGCCAATTCAGAATTTTTTCTGAAGCATAGCATCATAAAGCTATCTATTATATGTGTGGTAGCTAAGAGTTGATTTTCTTCGCGTGATGAGGAAGGATAAAAGACTAAGCCTATATCCGCATCACCATTCAAAACGTCTTTTCTAACTTGTGAAGTTGGTGATTCTTTAATTTGAAGGGTTATTCTTGGGAATTTCAATTTAAGTTCAGCCGATGTTTTAGGCATAATGCTCCTGCAAATGGCAGGATCAGATGAGATAGATAAATGACCTTCAATTTCTGAAGAATCGATTTTAGCCTCATGCTTAAATTCCTCTATACAATTTAAAATCTTCTGTGCTTTTATGATGAGTTTTTTTCCGGTTTCAGTTGGCTCTAATCCAGTTCTAGATCGTTCAAATATCTTTACACCGAGTTCTTTCTCTAAGCTGCTGATCGCCAGACTTATACCTGGTGAAGTTACATAAAGTCGTTCAGCTGTAGTCGCAATTGATCCAGTTTTTGCTATTTCAGTGATGTATAAGAATTGCTCGATACGCAAAGTTTCACCCCTGTCAATAAAAGAATTGGCCTACTTATTTTTTTCATTAATAATTACTTAACCTATGTTTTAATTTCTAAACTTTAAAAAAGTATAATATAAAATTATCATAATTGTAAAGGTTTACATTAATTTGAATTATTAGAATTTTAATTCGAGGAAGGATGATCCAATTGTCACTAGCTTTAGAATCTCTAAGAGTTTTAGATTTAACAAGATTGCTGCCAGGTCCCTTTAGCACAATGCTTCTTGCTGATTATGGTGCAGAGGTTATTAAAATTGAAGACACTGGAACTGGAGATTATGTAAGAGAAATGAAACCGAAAATCGGCGAAAATAGCGCTCTTTTTCAATCAGTAAACCGAAACAAAAAAAGCATTTGTTTAGATTTAAAAACAGAACAAGGTAAAGAAATCTTGTTGAAACTGGTTGAAAAAGCAGATGTCCTTGTTGAATCCTTCCGACCAGGGGTCATGGAGCGGCTTGGCATTGGCTATGACGTGTTAAAACAGGTTAACCAAAGACTAATATACTGTGCCATAACAGGCTACGGACAAACTGGGCCTTATTCTAAAAAGCCAGGACATGATATAAATTATATTAGTTATGCAGGGATACTTGAATATATGGGTGTAAGTGATAGAAAACCGATTGTTCCTCCAGTACAGCTCGCGGACCTTGGTGGTGGAGCCCTCATGGGTACGATAGGTATATTAATGGCTCTTATTGAAAGAGAAAGCTCTGGAAAAGGACAGTTTGTTGATATTTCCATGATGGATGGAGCTCTTTCGTTGTTCCAAGTCCTTCTTCCAGCTTTTTTAGCGTCGAAAGAACAGCCAAAACGTGGCGAACATTTTTTGGCTGGAGGAAGAGCTAATTACGAAGTGTATCAAACGAAGGATGGTCTATATCTTTCAGTTGGATCAACGGAACTAAAATTTTGGAAGCGATTTTGTGAAACAATAGGACGGGAAGACTTCATTCAAAAGATACATGCGCCAATTAAAGAACAAGACTCCATGAAAGAAGAAATACAATCCATTATTATCAAAAAATCAAGACAAGAGTGGCTGGGAATATTTGATAGAGTAGAAACTTGCGTATCTCCAGTAAATAGACTTGAAGATTTAGAGAAAGATCCTCAGTTTATTGAAAGAAAAATGTTTCAAACATATCGAGACGCAGAAAATGATGAGGTCAAATTAATTTCACCGCCGATAATGTTATCAGAAACACCAGGAGTAATTCGTAATCTAGCACCAAAGCTTGGAGAGCATACAAATGAAATTTTATCAGACATTGGATTTTCCGACCAACAAATTGAAGTCTTATTAAATCAACATATTATTAAGAATAGAGCAAGTGAATCTGCTTCTAAAACAGGATAATATTGGAAAGTTTAATAGGGATCCAATGAGTAATGAAAAAGCTAAACCATTAAGCTAAGTTCTTCTCTTAGAGCATACAAAAATATAACATTTAAAAAAAGAAAAGAGGTGTTCTTTATGAATAATAAAAAAAGTAATGTAATTAAGAGTGATAGAAACACTTTAACTACTATTGAAAACAAAGTTTGCTTCATAAAATTGAATAGACCTGAAATTCGAAATCCTATATCTGAAGTAATGTGGGAATTACTCGAAACTTTTAAAAAAATTCAATACGATGACCAAATAAAAGCAGTTATTATAACTGGGGCAGAACGAGTGTTTTGTGCTGGTGGAAATCTAAATAATGTGCAAGGTGATATAAATGTCTTTGACACTCGAAAAAGATTGAAACAAATTCATGATCTGCTTCACATTATGAGAAGTTTGGAAAAACCAATTATTGCTGCGGTAAATGGAGCTGCAGCGGGAGCTGGTGTCAGTCTTGCTTTAGCATGTGATCTGGTTATTTCCGCTCGATCTGCTTTCTTTATTCAGAGTTTTGTAAAAGTGGGTGCTCTCCCTGACTTTGGTGGAATTCATTTTCTAACACAATTAATCGGCCCTCATCGTGCCAAAGAACTCATGCTTTTAGGTAATCGGATCACTGCTGAACAAGCCTTACAATTAGGCATGATAAATGAAGTAGCTGATGACGATGACTTAATTGATCGAGCATATTCGGTAGCTCAAAAGATAGTAGATGGGCCAAGTTTGACAATAGGACTGATTAAACAATTAGTTAATCGTAGCATAAATATAACTTTAGAAGATTTTTTGGAAATAGAAACTTTTGGTCAAGCTTTATGCTTTCAAACAAAAGATTTTAAAGAAGGCGTATCAGCTTTCTTAGAGAAACGTTCGCCATATTTTAAAGGAGAATAATCCCATTTAGTAAAATACTTTTAAAATCTTGAAAATAAGTTGGCTTTTGTTCAAATGAAAAATGATTGAATTATATGGAGAAATATTGAATAACAAATTCTTAATAATTAGGAGAGTTAACATGAGATTAAAAAATAAAGTAGCAGTAATTACAGGTGGTGGAAGTGGAATTGGACGGGCAACTTGCCTTAAATTTACCAAAGAGGGTGCCAAAGTTGTTGTCGCAGATTTTAATGAAACTGCAGGAAAAGAAACGATTGAAATGCTCAAAGAAATAGGCGGAGAAGCAGTTTTTAAAAGTGTAGATGTGACCGACTACAAACAGGTTGAAGACATGGTGAATTTCACAGTTGAAACCTATGGACGAATCGATACGATCTTTAATAATGCTGGAATTGCATTAGGAAAACCTTTACTTGAGCTAGATCCAGAAGCCTATGAAAAGGTTGTTAAAGTGAACCAAGATGGAGTGTATTATGGGATTTCATTTGCAGGCAGGAAAATGCGTGAATTAGGGATTCATGGAACAATTATCAATTCATCCTCAGTATTTGGATTTTTAGCAAATGCAAATACCTTTAGCTATAATGCATCCAAGGGTGCGGTAAGGTTAATGACACAGACTGCCGCGCTAGAATTGGCACCATATGGCATTCGTGTGGTCGGCGTTGCTCCAGGAGTAGTTAATACGCCTATATACGACCCTGTTAAAGCTTTGGGACGTGAGAGCGAGTACACCCATAAGCAAATGACGAAAAGATTCACACCACCATCAGACATCGCGAATGTTGTCGCATTTTTGGCTTCAGACGAAGCATATGCGATAAATGGCAGTACGATTTTGGTTGATGATGGTTATGCCTCATATAAATAATGGAATAAACATAGAATTTTATAGTTTCGGGTAATAAAACAAAAGAAGGGACCTCGCATATAGGTGAATTCCATCTTTTCCATCAATCGTTTTTAGGATTTCACTAATCTCAAACTATTAAAATTTATTTAATATACCTTTTAATTTATAAACTTTATTAAAGTGATTAATAAAGTTATCGTTAGGAAAAGATTCTAACTTTTTAGAATATTATCAGGATAACTTACTTAATAAAACAGGAGGTAATGAAGTTTGGGAAAAAAAGCAAGAATTATTGGGGTAAATATGATACCGTTTACAAAGCCTGGTAATCAAGAACCATATCCAGTGATGGCAGCTAAAGCAGTAAAAGGTGCTTTAGAGGACGCTGGATTAGATTATTCCGAAATTCAACAGGCATATGCAAGCTATATTTATGGTGACAGCACTTGTGGTCAAAAAGCATTATATAAGGTTGGGATGACAGGGATCCCAATTTTTAATATTAATAATAACTGTTCTTCAGGTTCTACTGCGCTGTTTTTGGCAAGGCAAGCAGTTGAGTCTGGTTTAGTGGAATGTGCGTTGGCTGTTGGATTTGAAGAAATGCAGCCCGGTGCATTGAAATCACACTGGGATGATCGTATTTCACCAGTCGAATGGCTACAGGAACGATTGGTAGCGTTGTGGCCCGAAGTGCCGCAAGCACCTAGAGCAATCCGGCTATTTGGAGGTGCCGCTGAGGAATACCTTGAGAAATATGGAGTGAATCCAGACATTTTTGCAAAGGTGGCTGTGAAAACAAGAAGTCATGCGATTCAAAATCCCTATTCGCTTTTCAGTAAGCAATTGACAGTCGAAGAAGTGATGAGCTCTCCAAAGTTGATGCCACATATGACACGTCTAATGGCCTGCCCGCCCACTTGCGGAGCTGCTGCAGTTATTGTATGTAGTGAGGGATTTGCTAAGAAACATGGTATTTCCAATCCTGTTGAGATTGTAGCACAAGCGGTAACAACGGATATGGACGTAACTCATGACAATATTATCAATCTAGTTGGTGCAGACATGACCCGCCGTGCCGCCAAGCAAGTATATGAATCAGCAGGAATTGGTCCTGATGAGGTAGATGTATTAGAACTGCATGATTGCTTTACTCCAAGTGAGGTTATTATTTATGAAGGCTTAGGGTTATGTGAGGAAGGTGGGGCAGAGAAGTTTATTCATGATGGTGAAAATACTTACGGTGGAAAAGTGGTCGTTGGTCCTTCCGGTGGGTTAATGTCGAAAGGGCATCCCATTGGAGCAACGGGTCTGGCTCAATGTACGGAGCTTGTATGGCAACTTCGCGGTCAAGCTCAAAAACGTCAAGTGGAAAATGCGAGAATCGCCCTTCAACACAACTTGGGCCTTGGTGGAGCTTGCGTCGTAACCATGTACCGCTTAGGATAATTGGAATCTTTTTAATAAATTATTTGCTGTATTGCTTTCTCCAAACTGACCGTCTTGATTAACGTGAAATTCGGCATATTTATGCCCTACACGGTCTCCAAGTACGGTTTTTTTATTTATAAATATATCGGAGGTATTAATATTGAATATTGGGAGTTCACTTAGTAGAAATGCGAGAATTATGCCAGAAAAAGATGCAATAATTTGTAATGGGAAGTTTTACACATACGACCAGCTTAACCGAATTGTTAATCGTTTTGCACATGGATTAATTTCACTAGGAATTAAAAAGGGTGACAAAGTATGCTTGATGATGAAAAACTCAGAATACTTTCCTATCGCTCAATTTGCTTCATATAAAGTTGGAGCTGTCGTTATACCAATTAACATTCGTTTAACAAAATCAGAGGTTGCATATATTGTAGATCATTCTGACGCGAAGTTAATAATCTTTGATTCAGAATTTGGAGAGTTAATAGAACAGTCACGATCGACAAAGGTAATTCACTGTATTGCCGTTCACGAAGCAAATATAGAGGGACACTTGCCTTTTAATAAAATACTCACTGAAAATGAAAAAGATCCGGATGTTGTTGTTATACAATCTGATGATTCTCACATTTTATACACCTCTGGGACAACAGGAAAACCAAAAGGAGCCTTATACGATCATTATCGGGGCGTCCTGTTTGTATTTAATGCTTTAGGTTTGCACGGTGTAGGCTTAGAAAATCGCATATTGCATTTTATGCCATTCTTCTTCGCAGGAGGATTTACTGCATTATATAAGTGTATTTTCTTAGG
Source organism: Cytobacillus horneckiae (assembly GCF_002835735.1). GTDB lineage: Bacteria > Bacillota > Bacilli > Bacillales > Cytobacillaceae > Cytobacillus > Cytobacillus horneckiae. Next base: position 168,822 of record NZ_PISD01000008.1, read on the forward strand.
TCAAACTGCTGTCATTCATCAAAAATTTGATGCAGCTGAGGTTCTGCAATCGATTGAACAATATAAGATTAATACATTTCTTGCAGTTCCAACTATGTATAACATGTTACAGCAAGTACCCAATAAAGAACAATATGATTTATCTTCTATTAAAGTTCTTCAATATGGTGGAGCACCAATGCCTCCTGAACTTATAAAGCAAACGATGGAATTGTTTAAAACTGATCAATTTATAAATAGATGTGGACTAACAGAAGGAGGTCCTGGTGGAATTTTTTTATATCCTGAAGATCATAAAGAAAAGCTTGGTACAAGCGGAAAGCAAAGGTTTTTAATGGAGGCCAAAGTAGTAGACAAAATTGGGAAAAGTGTAATACCAGGAGAAATCGGAGAATTGATTCTTCGAGGGGATATGATTATGAAGGGTTATTATAAAAATCCCAAGGCTACAGAAGAGGCAATTCGTGACAGCTGGTTATATACAGGAGATATGTGCTCAATTGATGAAGATGGGTACATAACGCTTGTGGATCGTAAAAAGGATATGATCATTTCTGGTGGGATTAACATTTATTCTGTAGAAGTGGAGAACATATTGTATTCTTATGATGGCGTATTAGATGCAGCTGTTATTGGACTTCCAGATGAAAAGTGGGGTGAAACAGTTACAGCCATTATTGTCCCTAAACCAGGATATTCAATAAATAACGCTAACTTAATTGAATTCTGCCGGTTGCACCTAGCAGGTTATAAGATTCCTCGCAATATTCATTATGTGGATGTATTGCCGAGAAATGCATCAGGGAAAGTCCTAAAGTATGAACTGCGTTACCAGTATTTGAATGGTAAATCGGAACTCCACCCATTTACTAATAGTTAACGACTGGATTTTATTGATTTCTAAATGATATTAAGGGATGTCTATTAAACTAGGCATTCTTTTTTATTGTAATTTTTATTTAGTTATATCCATGATGTTCCCTACTGATAAAGAGCCATAAAATATATTTAATGCACCTTTAATTTTCAAAACTTTATAAAAATACAAAAAATAAATATCATAAAAGTATAAAGATTCATATAATTCTGAATCTAGTTAAACGATTTTTTCAAAAAAGAGGGGAGAAGTATTTGGCTAAAAGGAATAGTTATTGGGTGTAAAAATGATAGCGTTCCCAAAAACCGGAACACTACATTGGGATGAAAATTAAAAATAATTAATATTGAGGTGAATTTATGAGAAAGGATATTCAGAGTAAAGGTTCACTTTATTAAAGTTAACCATAGCTTGCCTCTTATCCGGAAGGAAATCCACATCATATTGAAATACCGTCAATGACTATATTCGACATTCTAAACAAATTCCCAAATTAGATTGCTGTCGTGGATGAAGAGAGGGAACTAACCTTTTTTGAGTTAAAAAATATTAGCGAACGTGTAGCGATGGCGCTCTATAAAAGGGGATTTCGCAAGGGTGATTGCATCTCGATCATGGCACCGAATTGTCTAGAATATGTCATTGCCTTTTTCAATTCAAAGCTTAGGTGGTGTCGTTGTTCATGTGAATCCTAATTATCAGCCGGCAGAATTGGAACATATTCTACAAAAATCGGAGTCAAAAGGTATAGTGGCTTTCATCATGGCATGGAATCGTATATTTTAATTAAAGAAATCCAGAACTGTTGCAGAGATCGATTAACTAGAAATAAAGCTCCTCGTATTATTGACTTTAGAGATTACTTTGTATCGGACAAGAGTAAAATATTATATTTTAAAAATTATGAAGGAGGTGTAATACTTGCGTTGGATTAGCCTTATGTTTTTGTTTTTTGCTTCTTTTATAACCTATGCAGATAAGGTAGTAATCGGTTTTGCAGCCGAACAACTTATGAGAGAATTTAGCTTAAACAGTTCTCAATGGGGAATTGTAGGGAGTAGTTTCTTCTTAGTATACATTATTACCAGTCTTATAGGAGGGACTTGGTCAGATCGTTTTGGAACAACTAAAATAATATTCATTGTCTTAGCGGGTGTTAGTATTATACAGTTGGGATCATTTGCGATTATCGGATTACCAATGCTAATTATGTATCGAGTGTTGCTAGGAGCTTTCGAAGGGCCAATTGTTCCAACTGGGTTGAGTCATATTGCAAAAATCTTCCCTGCAGAGGCAAGAGGGTTCGCAGTGTCCGTGTTCATTGCTGGTGCCTCTATTGGCGGAATAGTTTGTGCACCTATCCTAGTAAGTTTGATTGCAAATATAGGATGGAAATGGACGTTCGTATCACTAGGATTTGTCAGTTTGATATTACTCGTAATTTGGGCTCTAGTTAATTATTTTTCCCAAAATAGGAATAATCACACGACGATAATGACCAAAAAATTAAAATGGTCACATATTGCTCCTATTCTTCGTAATCCAGCTTGCCTATTAACAATTACTTTATCAGCTGCTTCTTATTGGCTCATCATTTGGGTAGCGTTATGGGCCCCTGTATATTTAACGAAGATAATGAAATTGGCACCTATGAAGATGGCTTATCTAATCTCGGGAACAGGTATTGCATCCATATTTTTGGTGTTTTTGATATCAACTATTTCTGACCGCATCTTCAAAAAGACCCAGAGCTATAGAAGGTCACGTGTATTTGTCTCAGCCATTAGCACCATTATAGGTGGTCTAGCTCTTGCAGTCATTCCGCTAGTAGGAACTTCATTCCAATGGATTTTTGTGTTCTTGTGTTTAGCAAAAGGGGCTACCTATGTGAATGTTTCAATGGCTACTCAAGTCATGATTAAACTAATGCCAGAAAGAGCTGGTTTCATGTCCAGCATTTTGACCTTAGGTAACAATATCACACAATTGGTTGCACCAATTGTTACGGGATTATTAATTCAATCTGCTGGGGGGAATTTAGCGCTTGGTTTTAATTATTCCATTTATCTCATGGTGGGGTTGTTTCTCCTCATTGCTATTCTCAACTTAATCTTTGTGAGACCTGATGATATTAAAGAAAACACTATTTCTGAAAAAACAGTGACATTCTAAACAGTGAAGTTGTACTGCAAAGAATGATAGGCAACGAAGTTGTTACTGAGTATTCGCAAGGTGAATTATGTACAACTACTTAAGCTAGTGAGAATTCTCACTAGCTTAATCATGGAAGAATAATCAAATGATTCGTAATATTAATAATGTTTTTAGGGTTAAAGAGTAAGGTGGAGTATGACTGTAATGTAGAATAATCAGATGGGGATAGGGGAATTTAACATGAATGGTTATGATAAGGTTGCTAAAATTAGCCTTCCGACAACTATAAATACAGATGGTGTGAATGTTTTTTTAATAAAGGGAGATACCATCACATTAGTAGATGCTGGTCATAATATCGAGGGTTCTTGGGAAGTTTTTAATGATCAATTAAAATCGTATGGATATACAGTGAAGGATATTAAACAAATAATCATTACTCATCACCATGTGGATCATATTGGTTTTATTAAATATTTTGATCATGATATTACTTTAATAGGCCATTCTGATTGTGAACGTTGGTTAAATCCTACGACTCCATTTTTAGAACAACACGATGTCTTTTTCAATGAATTATTTAATCAGCTTAGTGTACCGGATGATTTAGCTAAACAATATCTTATTCATAAAAATGATCATGTCATAGAAAATGCTCATCGTGGTATAGATCTAAAAGTTAAAGAAGGCTCAGAAATTCCTGATCTTTCGGAATGGAGGATTGTCCATACTTTTGGTCATTGCCAAGGCCATATATCATTATTTCATCCAGAAGATAAGATTTTAATCGGTGGAGATATATTGATGCCACATATTTCCCCGAATCCGATATTAGAGCCTCCTCTTCATATAGGGGGTGAACGATTAAGGCCGCAAATTCAATTAAATGAAACGCTTCGTAAGTTATTTGATTTGCAGATTGAAAGAGTTCTTCCAGGACATGGAGAAGACATCACTAACGCTAGAGAGTTGATTAATATTCGTTTAAAAAGACAGCATGAACGCGCCATTCGTATAAGAGACTGGCTTGTGGAAGAACCAATGACAGCCTTTGAAGTGTGTAGTCGTTTATTCCCCAAAAGCTATAAGTCTAGGCTTGGACTTACACTTTTTGAAACAGTTGGGCATTTAGATTATTTAATAGCACAGAATTTAATAATAGAAGCACGAAGAAAGGATGGTTTTAACTATTCTGTTAACATTAAAAGCAAACAATATTAGAATATATTAAAATATAGTACGTAAGGTAGGGTGTAAATTATGGGATTAGAGGAGTATGTAAAAGAAAACTACCCAAACGTTATGGAAGAATATAACTGTTTTGTACGAGATTTTGTTCCTTCAGTTGGATCTGAAGTGGCTTCTTTAATAGATGACCTTGGTGGTATTTCTGGACAGTTTCTAGAGGTAATTGGGTACAGTGCTTTAGGATGTGGTATGGATGCATTTATAGATTTGAAAAATAGATCTGATGGAGAAAATTGTATGTGTTCTTTTGTAAACTGGCATAAAAAAGTCAAACTGATGAAGGGAGAATTTGTCTTAATAAAAAGTGTAAATTTCAATGATTAATTATTATGTAAAAGAAGGGGGTTCACTAAATAGGGTGAATTCCTTTTTTTTATTTTGATGAAAAATCGTAAAAGCAGTTGCATTGTAGATGTCGTTTTTCCCTAGTGTTAGTAATTGTTTCAAGACATTAATTTTTATTTAATGTACCTTTTAATTTCTATACTTTTAAAAAAAACAATATGAAATTATCATAAATATAAAGATTCGCACTATTTAGAATCTTGCTAAACCAGCAAATCATACTAAGAAGGAGGGATGTAGACTTGAGTAAAAAAGTAAAAGTGATCGGTGTAAATATGATGCCGTTTACAAAGCCTGGGACTCATGAACCCTATGAAGTAATGGCAGCTAGAGCAGTAAAAGGTGCGTTGGAAGATGCAGGAATTAATTATTCTGAAATACAACAGGCTTATGCAAGTTATGTTTACGGTGATAGTACTTGTGGCCAAAGAGCCTTATATATGGTGGGGATGACAGGAATCCCAACTATAAATGTGCACAACAACTGTTCTTCTGGTTCTACGGCTCTATTTTTGGCAAGACAAGCGGTCGAGTTTGGTTCAGTTGAATGTGCACTGGCGGTCGGATTTGAAGAGATGCAGCCTGGAGCATTGAAATCTCATTGGAATGACCGGACATCAGCACTCGGTTGGGCGGAGGATCGCTTGAAAGAGCTTTGGCCTGAGGTGCCAGAAGTACCTAGAGCCATTAGGCTGTTTGGAGCAGCAACAAAAGAGTATCTTGAGAAATATGGAGTAAATCCAGACATTTTTGCAAAAATATCTGTGAAATCGAGGAACCATGCAACTAATAATCCATATTCGCTTTTCCGTAAACCACTGACGGTTGAAGAAGTGTTAAATTCTCCGATGCTGATGCCTGATATGACACGTCTAATGGCCTGTCCACCTACTTGCGGAGCCGCAGCGGCTATTGTATGTAGTGAGGAATTTGCTAAGAAGCATGGTATTTCCAATGCTGTTGAAATTGTTGCGCAAGCTTTAACTACGGATATGAATGAAAGTAATGACAATATTATCAATTTAGTTGGAGCAGACATGACTCGACGTGCCTCTAAGCAAGTATATGAAGCTGCTGGAATAGGTCCTGATGAGGTAGATGTGTTAGAACTCCATGACTGCTTTACTCCAGCTGAGGTCATTACATATGAAGGCCTGGATCTCTGCGAAGAAGGTGGAGCAGAGAAGTTAATAAATGACGGAGATAACACATACGGTGGAAAATATGTGGTAAATCCTTCAGGTGGTTTGATGTCAAAAGGACATCCCATTGGGGCAACTGGATTGGCTCAGTGTACCGAGCTTGTTTGGCAGCTTCGTGGTCAAGCACAAAAACGCCAAGTAGAAAATGCAAGAGTCGCTCTTCAGCATAATTTAGGACTCGGTGGAGCCTGTGTAGTAACAATGTATCGAGTGGGATAAATGAAATTCCATTTATATAATTGCGAATTTTAGAAATCAATATTAGAAAATAGAGAGGAAGATATTTGATGGTCAAGTTATTGGAAAATCAAGTAGCGATTGTTACTGGAGGTGGATCTGGTATCGGTAAAGCAACTGCACTATTGTTTGCTGAACATGGAGCGCGTGTTGCGGTAGCAGATTTAGATGAAAAACTGTCAGCTGAAACGGTGGCAGAAATTAAGGCACTTGGAAGCGAAGCCGTTTCTATCTGTGGAAACCTATTAGATCCTGAATTTCCGAAGCAAGTGGTAGAAGCAACTATAGCTACCTTTAGTAAACTGGATATTCTTGTGAATAATGCAGGCTATTGCCTTGACGGTTTAATTCATAAAATGACAGATGAGCAGTTCCTTGAAATTATGAACATTCACTTGGTCGTCCCGTTCCGTCTCATTCGTGCAGCATCTCCATATATGCGTGATGTTGCAAAGAAAGAAATTGAGCAAGGGATTGTTCATCACCGTAAAATTATCAACGTTTCCTCTGGTTCAGGTGTAAGAGGAAATATGGGGCAGGCAAACTATTCTTCTGCAAAAGCAGGAGTCATTGGATTATCAAAGGTAGTTGCACAGGAATGGGGACAATTTAACATTAACAGTAACGCCGTTGCTTTTGGATTTATTGATACGCGTCTTACACGTCCAAAAGAAGAAGGAACAGTAATTAATGGAGAAGTAGTAGGCATTCCTGAAAAAGTACGCAACATATTAATTAACAAAATTCCCCAAAAACGTGTTGGTAAAGCTGAGGAAGCAGCTGCAAGTATTTTATTCCTTGCCTCTCCATTGTCCAATTATGTAAATGGACAAGTGCTTGGTGTAAACGGAGGTTCATTAACCTAATCGTTTCCTTAAAAAGAGAGGATGTAGAGACATAATACGAAATAGTTAAAAAGAAGAGGTGAAGAAACATGTCAAACGTGAAAGATTTAATCGGGCTTGAGTTAGAACCTTACAGTATGGCAGTGGAAAAAGGAAAAATAAAAGAATTAGCACTCGCTCTTGGTGATGATAATCCGATTTACTATGATTTGGAGGCAGCGAAAAAAGAAGGGTATGACGGAATCCCTATCCCCCCTACATTCTTACAAGTAATTGACTTGTGGGGCGGATTGGGTTCAGCAGAAAAAGTGGAGAAGTTGAAATTCAACCTAGTTAGAGTTTTACATGGACAGCAAGCGTATGAATATCTAGGTGATATTGTGGCTGGAGATGTATTATCAGTAACCAGCAAGGTGGTTGCGGCGGAGACGAAATCAGGAAGTACCGGGGTAATGGAATTCGTATCATTGGAAAATCAATATCAAAATCAACGAGGCGAATTGGTAGCCATTACAAGAAGCACATTAGTGCATCGTCTTTAATAGAAAGGGGAAATAAATGATGTTTTATGAGGATGTAAATGAAGGATATGAATTCCCAGTACTGAAAAAGGAACCAATTACGCGCGTTCAACTTGTAAGGTTTGCAGGTGCTTCTGGTGATTTCCATCCCCTTCATTTGGTTGAAGAGGTAGCCGAGAAAGCAGGTATGAAGATTCTGGCTCACGGAATGTTAGTTATGGGCATGTTGTCCCATGGGGTTACATCATGGGTTTCTAGAAAAAACATTAAGAAACTACAAGTAAGATTTAGTAAAATGACGTTTCCTGGTGAAACCATCCAGATTGTAGGGAAAGTGCTAGAGAAAAAGGCTAATAACATAGTATTGTGTGAAGTACAGGCGAAGAACATCGAAGGCGAAGTAAAAGTGGCAGGAGTTTTTGAAGCGACATTGCCATCAAGAAAATTGTAGATCAATCTATTTCTCCAATCTAACCGCCTTGAGTAACGTGGAATTGGGCAAAACTATTACCTCACACGTTGCTCAAAGACGGTTTTTATTTATACAGGGTTAATTAAGTAGTTTACATTTTTATGAATCAGCATTACGGGATAATAAATCTACGTATCATGCATAAGCCAAATTTATTAAAAAACAGTTGTGTAATTAGTAAATAAAAACTTTCTGGAGGGATTCATATTGTCAAATACAATTGCTAAGCAGGTCAAATTTGATTTATTTAAGAGAGAAAGACCTTTTCTTACTCATGAACATGAGTTATTTCGCAATTCTCTTCAAAAATTTCTTGAAAAGGAAGCACTCCCTTATATTGAGAAATGGGAGGAAGAAAAATATACCCCACGAGAATTTTATGAAAAAATGGGTCACAATGGTTTTCTTTGTCCGCAAATCCAACCTGAATATGGCGGTCTAGGACTCGATTTTGGTTTTAATATGATTTTAGCTGAAGAGTTAAACCGTGTTGGAGTAGGTACCTTGGCAAGCACTAGCAGTTCAATTATCGTACCTTACCTTGAACGATTCGGAACAGAAGAACAAAAGAAAAAGTACTTGCCAAAATGTGTTAGCGGAGAGATTACAACTGCTGTTGCAATGACGGAGCCAGGAATAGGTTCCGACCTGGCCAATATGAGCACAACAGCTGTACGCGATGGTAACGAATATATCTTGAACGGGCAAAAAACCTTTATCTCAAATGGTCTAAATGCAGGGCTGTTCTTCGTTGCTGTCAAAACAGATCCAAAAGCTACTCCTGCACGAAAAGGAATGAGTATCATCTTGGTTGAGGCTGGTGCACCAGGGTTTTCACTTGGACGTAAGTTGAAAAAACTAGGTCAGCATTCTACAGATACAGTTGAATTAATTTTTGAGGACGCGCGTGTTCCATTAGTGAATTTACTAGGTGAAGAAGGAAAAGGTTTCTACTACCTGATGGATAGGCTCCAACAAGAGCGCCTTTTAATTGCCATCGGTGCATTAATTGTCGCTGAAGAAATGCTAAAGTCGACCATTGGATATGTAAAAGAGAGACACGCATTTGGAAAGCCGATTAGTTCATTTCAAAACACTCAATTTGAGATTGCTGAAATGGCAACCGAATTGTCAATGGCTCAGACCTTTCTTGATGATTTAACAAACAAACATTTGCAAGGTGAAAACATCGTTACACAGATTACAATGGCGAAATGGTTCATAACTGAGATGGCAAGAAGGATGTCAGCACGGTGCTTGCAACTTCATGGAGGATACGGATTTATGGAGGAATATCCCATTGCTCGCCGTTATCGAGATGTAGCGGTCATGCCTATTTATGGTGGTACAACGGAAATTATGAAAAACATTATCGCCAAAAACCTTGGTTTATAAATAATTCAATAATTTAATGTTTTGGCCTTAATATAAGTAGAAAACCGATCCAATTCTATTTATTTAACTAAAAAGGAATGAGTATAAATGAAATTTGAAACGAAAATCGCGATGTCTAAACCGGATGCGATATATGTACATGGATTTAATTTAACGGAAGATTTAATAGGAAATATCACCTTGGCTGATATGGCATTTTTAGGAGCAACACATCGCCGACCAACCAAAGAAGAGTCTAAAATGCTCAATGCATGTATGGTAGCCGTTTGCGAACACGGATTTACCCCTAGTTCAATTTCCGCTCGTCTAACTTATTTAGGTGCACCTGAAGCTGTTCAAGCCGCAGTTGCAGCTGGACTATTAGGTGCAGGTTCAGTCTACCTTGGAGCTATGGAAAATGCAGCACAAATGCTTCAAGAAGGCTGGGAAACATATGGCCAGGAAAAGGACGTTACTTTGGCAGCTACAAGTATAATACAGGAACGAAAAGTGAAAAAACTACAAGTAATGGGGTTTGGTCATCCGGTCCATAAGCCAGTTGATCCACGTACGCCTAAATTATTTGCTTTAGCTGAAGAATTAGGCTTTAACGGGATACATACTGCATTGATGAAAGAAATTCATCGTCAAATTAATAAGCAAAAAAATAAGCAAATTAGCTTAAATGCAGCAGGGGCAATCGGTGCAGTTCTTTCGGATATGTCTTTGCCTTTCAGTGTTGTAAAATCATTTGCTGTCGCAGCACGTGCAGTTGGTTTAATAGCACATATTGTTGAAGAAATAGAAGCCGGTCGAAAAAATTGTATATCTCAGAAACTATATAATCATATCGAAGCAAATACGTTATATACAAATGATATATCAGTAAAATAAAAAAACATTTAACAGATGGGTGGAGGTTTTAAAGATTAATAATGTTGTAGAAAAAGATTGTTGAGAAAGGAAATCTGATAAATGAACATTTTAGTATTAATCAAACAAACTTTTGATACAGAAGAAAAAATTACACTACAAAATGGAAAGATTTGCGAAGATGGTGTTAATTTCATCATCAATCCTTACGATGAATATGCAATTGAAGAAGCACTCAAGTTACGTGATTTACATGGCGGCGAAGTAACGGTTATCACTATCGGCCCAGAACGTTCAGAAAATGCTCTCAGAACAGCACTTGCTATGGGGGCAGACAAAGCAATCATTGTAGATAGTGAAGACCAAGAACTGGATGAGCACAGCATTTCCAAAGTTCTGGCGGCTGTAATTAAAGGTCGGAAATATGATCTTATTTTAGGTGGAAATATGGCAGTTGATTATGGTTCTGGACAAGTAGGGCCTCGCCTTGCTGAAGAACTTGATATTCCACAAATTACGACTATTACTTATATAGAGGTTAATGGAAATCAAGTCATAATTGAGCGGGATGTGGAAGGGGATAAAGAATTGGTAGAATCTTCACTCCCGGTACTTGCAACTGCGCAACAAGGCTTGAATGAACCACGATATCCATCGCTTCCTGGAATCATGAGAGCGAAGAAAAAACCAATCGAAAGATTAGAGATTGACGATTTTGATTTCGAAGATGATATAGATGCAAAGACCGTTGTGACGGAAACGTATTTCCCACCGAAGAAAGATGCTGGACGTATCCTGATTGGGGAAATAAAGGATCAAGTAAGTGAATTAGCAAATCTTCTTCGAAGTGAAGCAAAGGTATTATAAACAATTCTGGGGGAATAAACGGATATGAAAAAAGTACTCGTCTTGACAGAAGCTAAATATGGAAGTTTAAGGGGAGTATCCCTTGAAATGCTGTCTGCTGCTCATCGCCTAGCTGATGGCGGGGAAGTCATAGCAGTCGCTATTGGCAACGAAGCGATATATTATGCAAATGAATTAGGTAAACATGGAGCAAAAAAAATATATATTGTTGGCAACAAAGAGCTAGATATGTACATCACTGAAGGGTATTCGCAGGCATTGCAACAAATAATTGATATGGTTAATCCCGAAGCAATTCTAATGCCTCATACAGCAATAGGAAAGGATCTTGCACCTCGCATTGCTGCACGTTATGACCTTGGTTTAATATCCGATGTGATTGATGTTCAAGTTGTTAATGATGTTGTAATTTTTACTCGTCCTATTTATTCCGGAAAAGCATTTGAGAAAAAGACAGTAGTATCTGGTATCCCATTTGCAACTGTGCGTCCGAATAATATCCCTATGAAAGAAATTAATGGAACAACTGAAATTGTGCGTTTAAATGTTGAAATCAAAGATATACGGACGATTGTTAAAGAAGTAGTGAGAACTTCGACAGGAGTTGTAGATCTATCAGAAGCGAAAATAGTCATCTCGGGTGGCCGCGGAGTTAAATCGGCAGAAGGTTTTAAGCCGCTCGAGGAACTAGCGGATGTCCTTAATGGTGCGATAGGTGCTTCCCGGGGTGCATGTGATGCTGAATATTGTGATTATTCTCTGCAAATAGGGCAAACAGGTAAAGTAGTTACACCCGATTTATATATCGCTTGTGGGATTTCGGGTGCAATACAACATTTATCAGGAATGTCAAACGCTAAAATTGTTGTTGCTATTAATAAAGATCCGAATGCGCCTATTTTTCAGGTGGCAGACTACGGAATTGTTGGTGACTTGTTCGAAGTGGTTCCGTTGCTTACCGAAGAATTCAAAAAAGTACTTGTTAATTCTTAAACAATATACTTTATTATCTTGCAGGCCCAATTATTTAGATTTTTTTAGTGCTTAGTAAGTAAACCAACAGCAACATAAAAGCAGGATTAAGGAGCTTAAAAATTATTTATCCTAATACATCTATTGTAATGTGAAATGGATATATTGGGAGAAAATGAAATGAGATGATGGGAAACGAAACTATAAAGCTTTTGGCATGGACGGAGGATTTTCATATGGGCTTCAGTCTGCCATGTCTAAACTGATTGCCGGTGATATCGGAATGGAAGTAGTAATCAAGGCTATGTAAGAAGAAATATCTTATTCATACGTCAAAAAAAAATGGAGAATATATATGAGATTTCAAGGAAAAGTAGCAGTCGTTACTGGTTCAGGAAAAGGGATCGGTAAGTCTATCATACGAAAATTAGTTCAAGAAGGAGCTTTAGTTACAGTATCAGATTTGAATAAGGAAACATGTGAAGAGACTGCCTTGGAAATTAACAATAGCGGGGGAAAGGCAATCGCAGTTGATGGCGACGTATCTAATTCAGTGGATGCAAGAAATATTGTCGAAAAAACAATAGAAGCTTATGGGAAAATTGACATTCTCGTTAATAATGCAGGGGTTTTGAAGGATTCGCGCATCAAAGATATGGAAGAGGAAGATTGGGATAAAGTTATCGATGTTTGTCTTAAAGGCGCTTTTCTATGTTCAAAATATGCTTCTGCGTATATGGTTGATCAAAATTACGGGAAAATTATAAATATTTCATCGAGAGCATATCTAGGAAATCCAGGTCAAGCAAATTACTCTTCTGCAAAGGCAGGAATTGTTGGACTAACACGATCTTTAGCAAAAGAATTGGGTAAAAATAACATTAATGTCAATGCTGTAGCACCTGGGCTGATTGAAACTGATGCACTAAAGAGCCATCCGAAATATAAAAAAATTAAAGACTTACAAAAGAAGGATACACCAATACCGCGAATTGGATTACCTGAAGATGTGGCCAATGCGGTATTGTTTTTTGCTTCTGAAGAGGCGGACTATATTTCAGGAGATATATTACACGTCTCTGGCGGAAGGTTTGGTTAAATAAATTCAGAAAAATAACCTGATAAAAAAAGATAGAAAAATCGACAAATGAGGAGGGGAAATATGTCAAAGGAGACCATGTATTTTGACGACTTTGTAGTTGGAGAAAGCTTTTTATCTCCTGCTAGAACTATCACGGAAACAGATGTAGTAAATTTTGCTGGCTTGTCTGGTGACTATAATGCTCTCCATGTTGATAATGAGTATGCGAACAACTCCATATTTGGTGGACGTATTGCACATGGGCTTCTTGGATTGACTGTCGCTTCTGGCTTATTTACGAGGACGGACTTAAATAGGAAAATGGCGTCATCCCTTCTAGCACTTTTGGGGATTAATTCTTGGAGATTTCTAGGTCCGCTCAAATTCGGAGATACTATACATCTTGAAATTGAAATTGTATCAAAAGAAGAAACAAGTAAGCCTGATAGGGGAATTGTATATTTTAATCGCAAAGTAGTGAATCAAAGAGGAGAGCTTATCCAAGAGGGAACGACCCCCATGTTGATTAAAAGAAGTAATACTAATTTATAAATAAGGAGGAAATGAAATGGCTCTAATATTGTCTGATGAGCAAATGATGATAAAAGATACCGTTAGAAGATTTTTGGATAAGGATATACTTCCAATTGTAGATAGCTATGAAAAATCAGGAAAAGCAGTTTCAAAAGAGATTGTTCAACAATTAGTGCCTCTTGGTTATTTAGGAGGCCTTCTTCCAGAAAACGCAGGGGGTCTAGGGCTAAATTATACAACCTATTTTACTATGATTGAAGAATTATCAAGAGTTTGGCCATCCTTACGTGCAACTGTCGGGCTTACGAATTCGGTTTTGACACATATCTATGAATATGGAACTGAAAATCAAAAAAAAAGATTCTTAGAACCTTTGTTAAAGGGAGAAAAATTTGGCTTTTTTGCTCTAACGGAACCTAATGTTGGATCGGATACTTCCAGCATTCAAACACGAGCAGAACTAAGAGGAGATAAGTGGATTATCAATGGTTCAAAGATGTTTATTACGAACGGTGTAGAAGGTGAAGTCGGTATTGTCATCGCACAAACGGATAAGTCCAAAGGGAATGAGGGAATTGCTGCTTTCATAGTAGAAAAAGGAGAATCTCATTATGAAACTAAACCTATTGAAAAAATGGGAACCACCAGCTGTCCTTTTGCAGAGTTGATTTTTGAAGATTGCGAAATTCCAGCAGAAAATTTACTTGGAAAAGTAGGGGACGGATTAAGACAGGGGCTGAAATTCCTGAATAGCGCACGGGCAATGGTCGCTTTTATATCTACTGGAATCGCCCAAGCATGTATTAACGCTTCAGTAAAATATGCCAAAGAACGTATCCAATTTGGCAAACCAATTGGAGGTTTCCAACTAATACAAGCAAAAATCAGTGAAATGGTGACACTTACAAACGCAATGCGTTTACTTGGTCTTCATGCCAGCCATTTATTAGATCAGGGAAAACCATGCAAAGTGGAATGCTCAATGGCAAAATACTTTGCAACTGAAAATGTATTAAAGGTTGCTGAAGAAGCACTTCAAATTCATGGTGGTTATGGATACACGAAAGAATTCCCCGTTGAACGCTATTACCGTGATATTCGATATTTTACGATTGCTGAAGGAACAAATGAGATTCAAAAACTAATCATCGGTAGAGAAATTTTAGGAATTTCAGCATTTAAATAAAATGGTTTTTTTAAAAAATTTGTCCTTAAGAAATCTTTTGGACTAGCAAATTCGAAAAAACGGAACATCTTTTGACATTAATTACTGCAATTTAAGGTCCATTTTTCCTGAGTAACTTAAATAAAAAGAATTATTTATCCGCTGAGAACACAGGTAGAATAAATGTTTTCTTGAATTAGAGGAAAGAATAGTAGCTATTATTAAAATACGCGAAACGATAATGTCAATAAGTATTTGTTAAAGGCAACTGAACGAAAAGAGGCAATGGCAGCTACACTGAATCCTTAAAGCTTTTTATCCATAATATTTACTTAATGTACCTTTTCATATGTAAACTTTATTAAATGGCAAAAGTTAATTATTATACAAGTGTAAAGATTCAAATAATTTAAAAATTAAGCGACGCCCTTAAGGAGGAGATAAAGTTATTTGAAATGTTAAACGTAAAAATTATCGCCTTTAGGAAGGAAGTGGACTGATGGAAAATTTAGACCCAAATGCCATTGCATATTTAGAAATGTATAATAAATTGCCTGCACTACATTTGATGGAGCCAAAGGCAGTAAGAGAAATATTTGCAAACGCACCCCCAGTAGTAGTTGAGCTTGCGCCGCTCGAAAAAGTAGAAACCCGCCAGATTTGTGTGGGAGAGGATGCTGAAATTAAAATTAGAATTTACACACCTGAGGGGCAAGGTCCATTTCCCCTTTTTATATACTATCATGGCGGTGGTTGGGTATTAGGTAATCTAGAAACATCTGATGCAACCTGCCGAATGCTTGCAAATCGAACTGGCAGGATTGTAGTTTCCGTGGATTATCGGTTAGCACCTGAGTATAAGTTTCCTGTTCCGGTAGAAGATTCATATAAAGCATTGAAATGGGTAAGTAACAATCACTCTGCCATTAATGGCGACGCATCTAATCTAGTAGTAGGTGGTGATAGTGCAGGGGGAAACCTTGCCACTGTCGTGTTACTTATCTCTAAGGAACAAAACGGACCAGCCATTGCAGCTCAGGTTCTAATTTATCCGGTAACCTGCCTGAGCTATGACACTGAGTCATACCAGAAATTTCAAAAAGGATTCGGTATGGAAAGAGAATTGATGATGTGGTTTGGCAATCATTATACGAACAATGATGAGGAAAAGTGTCATAAATATGTTGCACCATTAATGGCGAATGATGTAAGTAATCTCCCGCCAGCTATTGTGATCACTGCAGAAAATGATGTACTTAGAGATGAAGGATTGGCATATGCAGAATGCCTTAGGAGAGCAGGAGTTAAGGTGAAATTGATTTGTGAACAAGGGTTAGTACACGGCTATTTTACAAATATGGCGATGTTTCCTGTTCGTATAAAAGCATCTATTTCTAGAATTGCTGAATATTTAAATAAAATAGAACAAACGATGAAAAACAAGGCTTAGTGTGAAAGGGCTTACATATTATTGGTCCTTATATAAAGAAAATGCTGTAATTTCTAAACAAAAAGTTTTTTGAATTTATGGAGGGAAGATAGATTATGGTGGCTAATCAAAAATATAACCAGACAAATCAGAATAACGACTTCGACGCGATTGTAATCGGGGCAGGATTTTCAGGGTTATACATGCTGCACCGTTTACGTGAAGCAGGACTTTCCACCCGTGTTTTCGAGTCAAATAGTGATGTAGGCGGTGTATGGTATGTAAATCGCTATCCCGGAGCGAGATGTGACTCGGATAGTATCATTTATAATTATACTTTTTCTGAAGAGATTCTACAGGAATGGACATGGACTTCTAGATTCCCGGAACAGGAAGAAATACTGAGCTATCTTAACTTTGTTGCCAATAAATTAGATTTGCGCCGTGATATTCAATTCAATACACGTATAATTGCTGCTCATTATGACGAGATAAATAAACGGTGGAGGTTCCAAACTGAAGAGGGCACTAGCTTAACGGCGAAGTATTTCATTTCAGGGATAGGATTCCTCTCAACCGCAAATATACCAAAATTTAAGGGATTGGATAGTTTCAAGGGAGATTGGTACCACACAGGAAATTGGCCTCATGAAAAGGTAGACTTCAAGGGTAAGCGTGTTGGAGTTATAGGCACAGGTTCAAGTGGTATTCAATCCATCCCAATCATTGCCCAGGAAGCAGATCACCTCACCGTCTTTCAGCGAACCCCAGGGTACTGTACTCCTGCCAGAAACCATCCCTATGACCCTGAGTTCATCAGTAAAACTAAAGCAAACTACAGCAAGATTCGGAATCATACTCGAAATTCTAAGGGTGGATATCTTGATACGCTGATTAATAATCGTTCAGCTCTGGATGATACCCTAGAGGAACGCCAGCGGGAATACGAGAAAGTTTGGGAAAAAGGTGGATTTTCAATGCAAGTTACCTACAATGATTTGATGGTAAACCCAGAAGCCAACGACACAGCGGCAGAATTCATCCGCTCTAAGATTAGTGAAATCGTAAACGACCAAGAGGTGGCAGAGAAACTTAAGCCGAAGTATTATTACGGCGGAAAGCGACCGGTTCTGGACACTAATTATTATGAGACATATAATCGTGAAAATGTTGCTTTGGTAGATGTAAAAAGCGCACCAATTGCAGAGATCACGCCCAATGGAATCCGAACAACAGAACATGAGTATGAACTTGACATGATTGTTTTTGCTACTGGCTTCGATGGGATGACAGGTCCATTGTTTAAGATAGATATCCGAGGTAAAGATGGTTTGTCTCTAAAGGAGAAATGGGTTAATGGAGCAAAGGTTAAAACATACCTAGGAATCGCTAACGCTGGATTCCCGAACATGTTTATGATTACTGGTCCGCAGAGTCCCTCCGCGCTCAGCAACCTTCCGGTATCGATCGAGCAGCATGTTGAATGGATAGGTGATTGCATTGAATATCTTCGTAAGAAGGGTGTGGAAACCATTGAAGCGAATATAGACGCGGAAGAAGCATGGAGTAAACATTGCAAAGAGTTGGCTGACCAATCTCTATATACCAAGGCAGACTCCTGGTACACAGGTGCCAATATTGAAGGTAAACCGCGTAGCTTCCTCATTTATATTGGAGGTGTACAAGCATACCGGCAGAAATGTGATGAGATAGCTGTCAGGGGCTATGATGGTTTTTCATTAACCCCCGCTAGAGATACAGTTTTATAAAAGGGATTTCGTGTCAAATGGTTAAATTCAAAAAGATAGGGGATGAATAATAAATGTCAAAATTATTAGATAAATATCAGGGGAACGTAGCAAAATTTCTTTCTGGCACAAAGAAAATGTTCATTAATGGTGAATGGGTTCCTTCTCTTTCTGGTAAAGTATATGAATCTATTAATCCAGCAAATGGAGAAGTCATTGCTAAAATTTATGAGGGGGAAAGGAGAGATGTGGATCGTGCAGTTCGTGCTGCAAGGTCAGCTTTTAAAGGACCGTGGTCAACTACTTCTCCTGCAACAAGGTCGAAACTCCTCAATAAACTGGCTGATTTGCTTGAACTTCATTCAGAAGAGTTTGCCTATCTCGAAACGCTTGATGGCGGTATAACTATTAATTTTTCTCGCTATGGATTTGTTCCCTCAGCAATCGCCCATCTGCGCTATTATGCAGGCTGGGCCACTAAATTAACCGGTGATACGATACCTTTTGCGAATGGGGGAAACGTCCATGCATACACAAAAAGGGAGCCAATAGGGGTTTGTGGACAAATTACGTCATGGAATATTCCTTTGCTTGGGGCAATTTGGAAATTAGCAGCCCCCCTTGCTGCAGGAAATACAATTATCTTAAAGCCTTCCCAGCAAACGTCCCTTACAACATTGCTATTAGGTGAGCTTATAAGGGAAGCAGGTTTCCCTGACGGGACAGTAAATATTGTAACCGGTTCCGGAGGGGTTATTGGGGAAGCTATCACCAGCCATCCCGATATAGATAAAATCGGCTTCACTGGTTCAACGGTTGTTGGGAAAGGAATTATGAAGAACTCTTCTCAAACGTTGAAAAATATAACATTGGAATTAGGAGGGAAATCGCCGAATATTATTTTTGCAGATGCTGACATCGATAAAGCAATAAAAGGCTCCTTCATGGGGATGTTTACCAATCAGGGTCAAGTATGCATGGCGGGTTCCCGACTCTATGTAGAAAAAAAGGTGTATAACCAAGTTACAGAAAAATTAGTTGAAATGGCGCAACAGATGAAAGTAGGCAACCCGTTAGATCAAAAGACACAGATGGGGCCGCTGGTTTCTAAACAGCATCTTGAAACAGTAAAAAATTATATTAAAACTGCTAAAAAAGAAGGGGCCAAAGTTTTGACAGGAGGAAATACTTTACAGGGTGACGAGTTAGCAGGTGGAAATTACTTGCAGCCAACAATACTAATTAATCTGGATGAAAACTGTATAGCTGTTAAAGAGGAGATATTTGGACCAGTTTTATGTATCATGCCATTTGAGGATATAGATGAGGTAATTAGAAGAGCTAATTTAACTGAATATGGACTGGCATCTGGTGTATGGACGAAAGATATTTCCAAAGCTTTTAAGGTTGTTAATACATTAGAAGCAGGAACCGTTTGGGTAAATAACTACCTCAAATCGGATAATGCGATTCCTTTAACTGGATATAAACAGAGCGGGATTGGTGCAGAAATGGGTTATCCAGGTATTGAAGCATATACCAAAACGAAAAGTGTTGTAATTAATCTGGATTAAACTCAAATCATCTATTTTGAAGGAGGAATAATATTGAAAGCACTAGTACTAGTAGATAAACAGAGGTGTGAGGTTAAAAATGTTCCCGATCCAACACCTGATAAGGATGGAATCGTAATTAAAGTAATGGCAAATGGAGTTTGCCGAAGTGATTGGCATATGTGGATGCATGGGCAGCCGGAAAACCGCATCTTGGGACATGAATTTAGCGGTGTAGTCGAAGAAGTGGGCAAAGAAGTGACTCGATTTAAAAAGGGAGATCGGGTAATTGTGCCATTTATAAGCAGTGATGGAACTTGTCCACATTGTCTCGGCGGTAAGTCACATCTTTGTGACTCTCGCTTATCGCCAGGTGCAAACTATGATGGTGGCTATGCAGATTACGTGGCTATTCCAAAAGGTGATCGCAATGTGATTCATCTTCCAGAAGACCTGAATTTTCTTGATGCCTCTGCCTTAGGTTGTCGATTCATGACTGCCTATCATGGGCTGGTTGATCGGGTACAGGTTCTTCCAGGAGAGTGGGTGGCCGTTTATGGGTGTGGTGGTCTCGGGTTATCCGCGATAAACATCGCATCCACGATGGGGGCCCATATAATCGGCGTTGACATTAATGATGCTAACCTCGAGTTAGCAAAGCAGATGGGTGCTAATTATACCATTAATAGCCGTGTAACGAATCCCGTTAATGCAATAATGGAAATCACGAGAGGCGGAGCAGACGTTTCCGTGGATGCACTAGGGCATTCCGAAACATGTGTTAACTCAATCCGCAGTTTAAAAAATGATGGACGTCACTTGCAAGGGGGAATCATTTCAAACGAAGGTGGGAATGTTTCAATTCCGGTCAATGAGATGCTCAAGAAAGAGATTCGTTTTATTTCTACCTATGGAATGCCTGTTCATCGTTTTTCATCTTTACTTCCTTTGGTTTCACAGGGAAAGCTTACACCAGGAAAAATGGTGAATCGTGAAGTATCCCTTTCTGAAGTGAACAGCCTTTTTGAAAGTATGAGCCGAAATGCTCTTTCAGGTACATTTGTTGTGACAAAATTCGAATAATATCGTATAGCTATTGAACCAGATCATTGTTTCTATAATGATTTTTACTCCTGATATAGGTTTAACAGTTTTTAAAAAGGTAAAGAAGAGGGGGATTATATTGATTTTGAAAAAAATCGTTGATGAATATGAATCAATAAAAGGAAATATGAATGTAGCCCGTAAGCAGTTTGGTGAACATCATCATCTTGTAGCCGAATATCAGAATCAATTAGATAATCTATGTAATCGATATATCAATGTTAAGAGAACAGATAGTAGATTAAATGATGAAAAGTAAACCTTTTCATTTCATCGTTCGTGTTTGCTAGATATGGTGAAGCATCTACAAGATGAGAACAATAGTAACATAAGTGATAATACCTGATAATATTCAGTAGGAATCCATCAAATAATATCGTTATACAAGTTTACTTTTCCTATTTAGTGTACAGTTTAAATTCTTGAATATATCGGGATGTTTTTCTCTTGTTATTATATAAGTAACTAATCTGGTAAGTTTATCTTTTATATTAATGAACCGATCTGCAGACTAAAGTTCTTATGTCTTGAAAAATAGGATTACATAAGTTGAATCCTTAGACTATAAAAGTTAAAAGTTCGGACATAAGAAAGCTGATTCCAGTATGTTTTCTTTAATTAATGCTCAAAATAGTAATGCCCTCCAATAAATCCAAATCGGACAGATGTTTGTACTAAGCTTATTCATTTCAGTTATTTCCTATTTGATATAGAGATGTTCTTCTGTTAGAATAATCTTCTGTTAGCATTGTTGAATGCGAGTGGGGTAATGACTTTTTATGCGGTTAACCTTCCCAAGTTAACTGCTTATTTTCATTATTAATAACAACATCGAAGGAGAAACATACATGGTAAGCATTTTTATAGGTATTTTAGGGATATTATTGGTCCTAGGCCTTGGTTTCTTGCTGTCTAATGACAAAAAGAACATTAATTTCAGGGCAATCATCGTTATGATTGTTCTGCAAATACTAATTACTCTATTCATGTTTAAAACGACGATAGGGTTAAAGGTTGTTGAAGCTGTTTCAAATCTAGTAGCAACAATATTGAATTTTGGATATGACGGAATTGACTTTGTGCTAGGTGGACTCATTCCGGAGGGTACATCCGTATTCTTTATGAATGTACTGATGTTGATTATTTTTACATCAACTTTACTATCTATCCTAACGCATATCAAAGTATTACCGTTTGCGATTAAATACATAGGAGGGACGCTCGCGAAAATTACTGGATTGTCAAAGGTTGTTACGTTCAATTCAATAAACTCTATTTTTTTCGGTCAGAGTGAATCAATCTTAGCGATTAAAGCCCACCTTGATAAAATGAATGATAACAAGTTATTCATTATTTCAACATCTGCAATGGCAAGCGTTTCAGCTGGCATTATGGGATCCTATATGACCATGATCCCTTCAAATTATGTTTTAGTGGCAATGATTTTAAATGCACTGTCTTCATTAATTGTAGCTACCATCATTGCGCCAATTAAACCTGAAGAAGATGAAGAGATAAATATCAAAGAAATATCGTCAACGAAGTCAGTCTTTGAAGCAATCTCTAATGGGGCACTTGATGGCGGAAAAGTTGCATTAATTGTTGCTGCTATGCTAGTTGCATATATTGCGCTTATGTCCCTGCTTAATGCAGTATTTGACGGAGTTTTCGGCATGGATTTAACAACAATGTTAGGCTATGTTTTTGCACCGGTTGCTTGGATCATGGGTATTCCAGCAAGTGAAATTGTGACTGCCGGTTCAATCATGGGTACAAAATTAGCTACAAATGAATTTGTTGCCATGCTTCAGCTGCAACCGATGATTCCAGATTTAACAGAGAAAACAGTTGCAATCGTTTCTACCTTCTTAGTCTCATTTGCCAACTTTAGTTCTATTGGAATTATTAGTGGATCCATTCAAGCGGTTAATGGTGAAAAAGCTAGGGTTGTTGCCAATTTTGGTCTGAAAATGCTGTTAGCTTCCACGTTAGCTTCCGTATTGTCGGCAACGATGGTAGGCTTATTTAGCTAAGAATAACAAGTCAGGTGTACTTTAAATAAACTTGATAATCATGCTTCAATTGAACATTATCAAAGCATTATCCTTTAAAGGATATGCTTTGGATAATGTTCTTTTCTTTTTTATCAGCTTTGTACTAAAGTTATTCTATCATGCCGTTTGTTGCTTTAAATTGCAAATATGGAAACAGTTCATAAAGCTCGATCATCCACTTCATGAAAAATAGTGAAGTCTGCCATTCTATCAAAAGCAAACAAGCTGAATTCCTTGTAAACTTATAGGAGTAATGTTATATTTGAGCCAAAAAATAAGGAGTGATTCATAATGACAAACATTTCACCAATTGTTTCTACACAATGGTTAGCTGATCATTTAGATGATGCAAATTTAAGAATACTAGATGCAACGACTTTTCTAAAACTTCCATCTGGTGACGGCCTTTATTCGATAACGAATGGACGTGACGCTTATGAACAAGAACATATTCCAGGTGCGGTTCATGCAGATGTCGTTAATGAATTAGCTGACCCAAATGATAAGAAGGCATTTACGATTCCTTCCCGTGAACGATTTGTTGATCATATTGAAAAGCTAGGTGTTGGTGACGGAAATCATGTTGTTATCTATGATCGCATTGCTGAAGTTGGATCAGCAAATTCGGCATCAGATTGGGCATCAAGAGTATGGTGGCAACTCCGTTTTGAAGGATTTGAACATGTATCTATCCTTGATGGAGGGTTTAGAAAATGGAAAGCGGAAGGTCGAGACGTGAATTCGGGTATTGAAGAATATCCACGAGGTACTTTTACTGGAGAACGTCGACGAGAGCTTTTGGCTACGAAAAGCGATGTTGAAAATGCAATTGAAGACCGTAATACGATTTTAATGAATTGCTTATCACCTGATGTATTTAGCGGCAAGGTTAACACTTACGGACGTCCTGGACATATTCCAGGCAGTAAAAATGTTTATTTTGCTGACTTATCAGATCATGATTCGCTGCTAATAAAGAAAGAAGAAGAACTACGCGCCATTTTCGAACCTACGGATGTATTTAATAGACGTAAGAAAGTAATTACTTACTGTGGCGGAGGAATCGCGGCAACATGGAATGCATTTATCCTTTATACATTAGGCCGTAAAGATGTAGCCATTTATGATGGATCAATGACAGAGTGGGTACAGGATGAAAGCGCACCGCTTGTTATAAGTGAAGGATAATATAAATAAGGTATATAAGATTAATCCATAATAACGAAAAAATGAGTATCCGTAGTGAAGTTTCTATCAACTTCTCTGCGGATTTTTCATGTATTTCACTCTTCTGGCTACAAAACGGCAGTCCAAAAGAGATTTAATAAAAACATAAGGAGGCATCCATTTTTCGAAGGAAGTATGCAGCTTAAAGGGAAGCTGTATGCAAAAGTAGTTAGATTGATAAAATGAAATTTTCTTTCAAATAAAATTAAAGAGAGTGATACCTGATGGTTAAAATAGCATTTCGTTTAACCTAACCTTATTTTAATTTGGGCTGTGGATAAGTTTCGGTTCAATATAGAGCAACATATATTACTTTAGGCAGCTATTTAAAAAGTGAAAAAGGAGTTTTTTCATGTATGATCATTCTATGTATTTCCCATATATAAACTATAATCAACCATATGAACGTCAATTTCTCGGTTTACCTGGACCATCAAGTTCACAAGCTCCAACAGCTCCTCCACCAGCATTTATTCCACAACAAGCAACGGCCTCACCATTTGCTGTTGATCCAGGAGCGATTTCGCTATGCTTATTTCGAAATACCTATATATGGCTGACTAATGGTCAAAGCTTCTGGTTCTTTCCAATTTTCGTAGGGCCAAGGTCTGTTGCTGGATTTAGGTGGACTGGTAGATTTTGGACCGTTTTTGGTATTGATACAAGACAAATTGTCTCATTTACATGTTTTTAATGAAAATTACTGCCATTTAAAATGAATGATTATTGTGCCTTATTAGTTAGATGCTCGGCACATATTTAGTTGAAGATCCGTATTTTTAGATCAATCCCCTTAATATAAATTAATCTTAATTAAGGGGTCCAGAATTAGATTAGGAAATATGTAAGGTTGTCGCTACCTTTGCAAGTGCTGCCTAAAAATATAAAAATTATTTAAAGTAGAGGGGTCAATATGGCAAACTTCCAACCATTTAATGGTACCATTACTATGATTAGCGATTTTATGACAGGACTAAATGAAGAATCAATAGGGTGCAATAAATTGATGTCGGTAGATAATGGATATGGAGCTATAGTAAATTTTGTGGTGACACCAGATACTTACTTTATTGACCAGGTAATGGTAGCAATTGGGGATAAGGTAACTGGATTTTATGATGCAGATGCACCAGCTCCGCTCATTTTTCCGCCGCAATTTCGAGCAATCGTTATGACAAAAAATATCCCGTATCAAAATGTAAAGGTAGACTATTTTAACAGTCAGTTAGAAAGTAGTGATGGCAAGCTAAGATTAAATATTGCTCCATCTACTTCAATTGTATTGAAAAATGGGCAAGCCTTTACAGCAAATCCTACAAATAGAAATTTAATAGTTGTCTATGGTCCTACGACAATGAGTATTCCAGCACAAACGACTCCCTATAAAATAATTGTAATGTGTTAAATTGAACGGGTAATGACCGGTAAATTATTTAAATAAAGGCAGGTCGTTTCTTTTTTTTTGATTTTTTCTATAGGTGAATTTAAGCAATATCAATTATCACTTTCATATCGATTAGCTTATTCTTTAAGAAAGATAAGAATAATTGAGCTGCTTTTTACTGCACATCGTGAGGAGTTACACTTAGGCGGTGATATCGCTGTGTCTCTAAAAGAAGAAATCATTGAAGGAAGATAAACGCTCTGCGGGTTGAAGAGAGATTTGAAGTAGCGGACAAGCAGGAAAGTAACGGGTATGGCTGCATTGATTTGTAAACTGCATTTATATCAGAAAGAATGGTGAGGATTTTTATTTAGTTTTGGATTAATTCAAGGTTAACCATGATGTATGGTTCCTGTAGCATTTAAATAAATCGTCTGTTTAATTGTGTGCCAGCTCATGCTATAATGAGTAGCTAAGGATAATTATGATAATGAACGGATGCCAAGAAAAGCCTCCGCTTAGCAATCAAATCTGGAGGTATAAGAATGAATAAACGATGGACGATTGGAAAAATTAAAGAATTTGTTGAGAACAACTCGGAAAGCAAATTGCTAACGACTGAATATCATGGTTTTTCTCAAAAATTATTATTTAAATGTGATTGTGGTACAAATTTTGAAAAAACATTTAAGAAATTTAAAAATAATCACCAACGTAAATGTGATGTTTGCCAACCGCCAAAAGCGTCACGCTAACTGGATAGCTAATAAACGAAGCGCCGATTTCTATTAAAGAGAAGTTGGCGCTATTTTTATTCCGTCATTTCCATATTTTTTAGCTTGGACGTTAAATGACCTAATTTACTGATGTAAATGAGGGTTTTAAAGTAACGTAACCTTTTCTATAGGTGCGATGGGCAGATAAAGCAGTCCTACAGGGGTACATCCGTAGTTATAACAAAAAGATGCGAGACCATTCCTGAAATGATCAATCATGTCGTTAAAGCGTGGCGCGGACAGTATCGCTTGATCGAATTCATCCTAACTTAAGGCAAAAAATAAAGAAACCTTCAAAAACAATATCTGAAGGTATCTTCTCTTGAAAGGAGCATGCTAAAAATTTCTCATGCCAAAGTTAGTATGGTCTTTCCCCAATTAAATATTCCTTTTGAAATCATTTCAACGTTCTTTGTTGTCGTTTTTTTATACTCATCCATTACCAAAGCTAGTATAAAAAAACTTTCATTACAAAAGCTAAGGAAGTGTTATTAACTTAATTAGGAAGGAGTAAGGAAAAATGAAGAAAAACTTATTAAAATTATTAGTAACGCTATTTGCCTTCATGCTAATCACAGGTTGTGCGGCAAACAATGATCAAAATCCGCCTCCAGAAAATGAACAGAATGGTGAACAAGGCGGGAATAATGGAGATGAAAATATACCTGGGGTAGACGAAGATGATAACATGTTAAAAGACGATGAAAATGATAATGATCCTGACCCAGAAGATGTAATAGAAGATCCACAAGATATGAATGATGAAGACAACCGAGATAATTAACAGGACTTTGGTGTTGTCAGCAGACAACATGAAAAATTGTAAGTATGATTGAACAAATATCGTTTAGCTTTTACAGTAAGAGGATATGATCTATTCTCTGCTGTAAAAGCTAAAGAAAAAGGAACATCAAGCCCTACAGAATTTATTAAACAAATTCCCGATGAAAAAGGGGTATATATAATGAAAAAACAAGAAAAACAGAATCAAAGCGTTAATAAAGAGAGACAAGAGGAACTGCAAACAATTAATGATATAACTAACATGGAAAACGGGCAGCCAGTACCTACTCCAAAAGATTATGATGAAATAGAATATTAATAAAAACAAAAAAATTATCGCAGATTAACGGGCAGTAGAAGACCCTCAACCAAAGATTAGAGGAATCAAGCTTAGATGGGGGATATCTAACAGAAAAAGCCCGATTATCAGAACTCGGACTAAATGTGTCATATCCCGTAGCAACGTCTGAGTGACCCGTATCCTGCGGACCAAACTAACCATCAGTGAAGAAAGAAGGAAAACCCCACTGCTGGAAGTTTCAGTTTATGAGCCTGGTTTCACACTATTGTGAGGAACAGGCTTTTTAAGTTTTTATAAAAATACTTTATCATATGATAGACTTTGGTTTATCTCAACTTAAATGGACATTTTAAGGCAACTTTTTAGGAATTTATCATAAGGCTGCACAAGGTTGGACCAATTTATCACAGATGAACGGAGTAGGACTCACACTTCAAAGATTAGATTAGAGAAACCGAAGAAGCTTAGGGTGGGTTCAACTGCCCGTGAAGGCCCGATTATCAGAACAACTCAGATTAAATGCGCCACGTCCTGGCATCCTGCGGGTTAACCATCAGTGGAGAGAAGAGATGGAGAAAAACCTCTACTGCTGGAAATTTTACTTTTACAAGCAGTCTGCTATTCGAAAACTTGTCAAAAGTTTAGTAGGTTGCACCATGATACTAGTCCAATCAAAACATTCTCCATTAAATAAAATATATTAAACCATGTGATAATTTTAGGAGGATGAAAATTGAATAATCATCAACGTTTTTTTGCACAGTTAAGCGGCTCTGAAGAGGTTCCACCTGTATGTACAAATGCATTCGGCCTTGCTAAATTTAAAGTTAGCAGCAATGAAAGAAGAATGGGTTTTCGATTAACAGTAAATAAACTGAACAATTTTACTCAAGGACATATTCATTTAGGTAGAAGAGGAGAAAATGGTCCTGTTGTCGCCTTTCTCTTCGGTCCTGTTGACCCTGATATAAGTGTTAACAAAGGAGTTGTAGAAGGAATCATAACTGCAAATGATCTTGTTGGGCCTTTAGAGGGTGAACCTCTATCGAAGTTAATAGACCTTATGAGAGATGGAAAAACATATGTCAATGCCCATACGGCTCAGTATCCAGATGGAGAAATTCGCGGCCAAATCAAATCTCTGAGGCATGATAGATGTTGTGAATATTAAAAGCAATAAATCGGGAGGGAAAAAGCGCCTTGGCTCTTTCTCTCCCTTTGTCATCAGCCTTATCTAGTTCCTTCTTCCGTGTAATAGGAAGGGAACGAACTCATTGTTTTCTCAATGATTGAAATGATTCTGTTCTGAAATATGATTTAAAGCATCCCCGGCTTCGTTTACATAAATGTCCATTTTCACAAGATCACCAATCGCACAAATGCCGACAATTTCACCATTTTCTACAACAGGAATCCGGCGAACTTGATTATCGGCCATCAAACGAGCACATTCGTGAACATCAGTTGTCGGATCACATGTAATTACATCTGTAGTCATACAATCATGGCAATGAGTATCATGGGTATCCTTCCCATCAGCCACACAATTTATTATAATATCACGATCTGTTATCATCCCGACAACTTTTTTTCCTTCACAAACGGGGATAGAACCACAGTCGATATCACGCATCATTTTTGCTGCAGTTTCTACTGAATCATGCGGTGCACATACATTTACATCTTTAGTCATAATTTCACTTACATTAGTCATATGAATCATTCTCCTTTTAATAATAAAATTTTAAACTTCTGATATTATTCCAAGTTATTAGTGAATTATTCCGGAAAGGTCTGCTTTGAGTGGTTATTAGAAAAGTCAGAGGTATAAAAACTGAAGTATACCTAACTTTTTCCCCTTTTGCTGCAATAATGGAATCGTGCAGTGAAAGGCTTATCTGCATGGAGAAAGGTTAAGCTGAACGGTTCTTAGCTCACCTAGTTGGGCACATGTACTTTGGCTACCAATTAATAAAAGTCAACCAGGAATATTTTCTGGCTGACCCAAATCGTTTAGTTAACTAATCAATAAATGAAAATTTTCCTTTATTGTCAGCCTCTACTTATTTCATTTTCATTACTTTTTCACCGTTTTCATCCTCTTCGTTAATGAAAATAAACCCTAATTTCTTATATAATTTAATCGCACGTTTATTATTTTCATATACACTTAAATAAATATTATTAGTAGGAAACTTGTTTTTTAAAAACTCGATTAGCTTTTGCATAAAATACTGCCCTAATCCAGTTCCTTGGAAGCGCTTATCAATTAAAAAACGATCTAGCCAAACTTGGTCTTCAAATTTACCATACATTGAGAATCCAACTGCTTTGTCATTTTTATATAAACCTAAAGGAACATAACGATTATCCTCCTTAGCCTCTGCTAAACATTGTGAGATAGGCTCAATAAAACGATGTTGTTCCTTCGTAATGTTTAATGATAAGATTTCTTTTTCATTCGAGCTTGTGATATCCCGAATTTCCCTAGACATGATGTCAAAACCCTTCTATAAAATATTGTTTACCATTTCATTTTATGGTATATAGTAACTATATAGTCAAGGGAGTGTTTAACAAATTGAATGAAACGAATGTGAAATTTTTTACAACAGGTGAATTTGCAAAACTATGCAAAGTAAACAAACAAACGCTCTTATATTACGATCAAATCGGGCTTTTATCACCAGTATTAAAAAGTGATAAAGGCTACCGCTATTATTCAATTCGTCAATTAGAGCTATTCAATATGATTGATTTGTTAAAGGATCTCGGCATGTCGCTAAAAGAAATTCAACAATATATGCAAAATAAGTCACCTGAGGCTTTCTTATCTTTAATGTACACTCAAAAAGAAGAAATAGTGAAAAGACGGCTCAAGCTGGAAATGAATGAAAACATTATAGACGCAAAAATTAAATTAATGGAGGAAGCGTCTTATATCGATTTTCATCAAATTACACTTGAACATTTTCCTGTAGCTGCACTCTATCTTAGTAAAAATATTGAGAATATAGCTGATGATGAATTTGTAGAGGTTGTATCCGATTTTATTGATGAATTGTATGTTTCACAACTTGATACCGGATATCCAATAGGTGGAATGACTAAACGAGAGCAAGTAATAAACGGTGAATATACTAATTATAGTTATTTATATATGGAGCAGCCTAATCCAAAGAAAGGATATCAGTATTTTCAAACGGTTAAAGGAACTTTCCTTGTTGGCTATCATATTGGGGAGGAGCAAACAATACAAAATACATATAACAAACTTTTTTCAAAGATGAAACAATTAAATTTCACATTAGGAGAGTATGTTTTTGAAGAATACATCTATGATATGGTTGTAAAAAATCGTGAGGAACATTATGTAACTAAAATAAAGATTCATGTAATTTAAAGAAGAGAGGAGGGGGATTGCTCACATTAACTTTCGTCTCTTACTTATTAATTTTATAATAGAAAACAAATCGTATAATAGATTTATTGCTCCTAGCCTATTCAAGCTTCCAACAATTTTCAATGAAAACACACCTCCAAGTCATTCTACGGTACAACAATACATGAATACTTAAGGTGTTTTTATTTATCGCAGATTAACGGGCAGTAAAATCCCCGCATCAAAGCTTAGATGAATCGAAGAAGCATAGGTGGGGATAACTGCCCGTAAAAGCCCGATAGGTTCAACTAACAATCAGTGGGGGCTGAAGGAAAACCCCCACTGATAGAAGTTTCACTTTATCGCAGATTAACGGGCAGTAAAATCCCCGCATCAAAGCTTAGATGAATCGAAGAAGCATAGGTGGGGATAACTGCCCGTAAAAGCCCGATAGGTTCAACTAACAATCAGTGGGGCTGAAGGAAAACCCCCACTGATAGAAGTTTCACTTTATCTCACTGGTTAAAATTAAACCCCTTCAGCATTTTTTAATCGATGTTTTTAGTTAAGTCTTCCATCATTGCCTCGTTCATTGGTCCAACAATCTTTTTTATAATAATTCCATTTGAATCAATAATATAGCTGGTTGGAATAGAAAAGGTTTCATATTGAATACCAATCGTTCCATCCTTGTCTAATGGGATTGTAAATGAAAGATTATTTTCATCAACGAATTTTTTTATCTCTGACATTCCTTTATCTAAGCTGGTTAGGTTTACTGCAACGATTTCAATATCATTCTCCTTGTTATCTTCGTAAAACTGTTGCATATGAGGCATTTCAGCTACACATGGTGGGCACCATGATGCCCAAAAATTCAAAATAACTTTTTTACCTTTATAGTCAGATAATTTAACCGTATCCCCATCTAATGTCGTCAATTCAAAATCTGGAGCAGGCGAACCTTCTTGTACGCTTAATTGCCCATCCTGATTAATATTTTCATTTACAACTACACTCTCTTCAGTTGAAGAGTTTGCCGTTTCTTTCGTTCTTTCGGTTGGTGATAACTTATAAATATTGACAATGACGATGCTAAGAGCTAATAAAACTATTGCAGCAGATATTATACTTTTACTCAAGTAACTGATCCCCCTGTTTCCTACTAATAATAAAAATAATGATTCCTATCCAAATGAATGATAATGTCTCTATGGAGAGGAGCGTCCCAAATAAGCTAATGAATAAAATTTCTAAGAGCATAAGCAATATCAATAATTGGCTGGACACTAGCTTTTTTCTGTTTTTAAGAATAAAAAGTAAAGTAATTAATGGTAAAGAGAGAATGAGTGAACCTAGATAATCTTTTACAATAATATTTAATATAACTTCATAGCTGAAATAGAAAAGCAGAAAAATTCTAGGACTTTCAATGTGAAAAGATGGATATTTATTTGGCGCAATGAATAGTAAGTAGAAAGAAAGGAATATCAATGCAAGCAACTGCCCATTCACTCCGCCATTGAAGTAAATTATAGAGCGCGGTACATTTATAAACATTTCTATATTAAATAGAATGTAACTTAATTTCCATATAACGAAATAAAGAAAAAAGCTATTCCCATACCAATCACTTACTTTTTTATGTCCCAATAACCTGTTTAAAATATTGGCAAGGATAAGAGCAGCAAGAACAGCTATCCAGGTGGCAGGAACAGTTAGATTTCCAACTTGTAAATAATTCATGGCAATCTTCCTTTTGAAAAACTAATTTTTCGCTAATAGATCAATCAACTATTTTGCAAATATTTAATACTTGAAAATAATTAGTAGTGAAGAATATTTAAACGAGCGTTTTACAATGTCTTGCATAGTCTTTAATTCAATTCTTAAAGTTCATCAGGTCCCCCTTACCTTCAACAATCGATTCATAGTGGATTCATTCAAATAAAGTATAGTTGTATCATGTTAAGGAATGATTAAGATTGAAAAAAAACTAACTTTGGCACTTATCCGTTTCCAAAGGGAATTCTATCCAAAAAGAATGATTGTTTCCATCGGTATTCAGACCAATACGGCCTTGATGTGCAGAAATAATTCCTTTAGCTATAGCGAGACCAAGTCCGGCACCTTCAGTCTTGGTACTTCGTGATTGTTCTAATCGATAGAAGCGTTCAAATATAAGCTTTTTCTTATCAGGATGAATATATTGACCCTCATGTAAAAATGTAATTGTGTATGTTTTTTTATTTTTTATCGCGTTAATAGTAAGAGAGTCTCCTAAGTTATAATCAATAATATTTTGAAGAATATTAGTAAAAACTTGAGTAATGCCGTCTTGATTGCCAACAATGTCTGCTTCGTCTATATGAATATTTATTTCTTTAAATTCCTCATTAAGTTTCAGTTGAAAAGATAGGATTGACTCTTCTAACAAATTGTTAATTTTTAATGGATGAAACTGTTTTTCAATAAAATAATGGCCATTGCTCCATGAGTTTAATTCTGTAATGAGCTCGACAATTCTTGTTATTCGACGTGATTCTTCAAGTAATGAGCCAAATAATTCAGGGTTCCCATCAATTACATTATTTTGCAAAGCTTCGAGGTATCCATTGATATTGGTTAGTGGTGTCCGCAGCTCATGCGCAATATCTCGCAGCATTTCATCTCGTCGTTCCTGTACGGATTTTAGCGTGGTAGTCATTGAATTAAAGCTTTCAATTAACTCTTTTATTTCTCCGGTGGTGTTCACCTCTATTTTATTTGGAGTCTTTCCCTCCTTAATTTCCTTCGCTGCATCAGACAAGCCTTTAATCGGTGCGATAATCTTTTTTACAGTAATATAATGAAATAACCCTACGATCACAAAAGAGAATAAGCCGATTTTCCAAAGGAAATTATTTAATGTATCAACGAGTTCCTTGCCGATGACTTGCTCTGAGTTAACCAAAAAGCAGGCATAATCTTTAACAGATATACCTGCTAACAAAATGACAAATACGATGACAATACTATTAAGTGCGACGAGTCTTGATAAAAGGTTGGACAACTTTCTACTGAGCCACAAATTTATACCCCATTCCTCTTACTGTTTGAATATAATTTTTAGGTGATTTATTGTTGATTTTTTCTCGTAAATGCTTAATATGCACATCGATTGTTCTGTTTGAAACCACTTTTTCATCGTTTTCATAAATAAAAGCAAGAATCTGATCTCTTGCTAAAACTTGTCCAGGATGCTGCATGAAAGTTTGAAGAATGATATATTCAAAATGAGTTAAATCAAGCTTCTCACCGTCAATCCAAGCTTGGCGTTCCGTTAGTTTTATCGTAAATCCTGCAATTCTCAATATCCCGCATCTTGCAGCAGCTCTCCTTAAAACAGCTTCAATTCTGAACATTAATTCTTCAGGACTAAAGGGCTTAACTACATAATCGTCGACTCCTAGCTTAAAACCATTGATTTTGTCCTTTTCCGATGCCTTAGCAGTAAGCATGATGATTGGCATATTGCTTTTCATGTCCTCTCTTACCCATCTGCATATTTCTTCACCTGCAATACCTGGAATCATGAGGTCAAGTATTAAAATACATGGATGCAGTGTTTCTATTTTTTTCTTTGCTTCCCATCCATCACTTGCTTCAATTACTTCATAGCCGTCTCTTAGTAAATATATTTTAATTAAATTTCGTACCTTTTGATCGTCTTCGACCACTAGCACAGATTGACTATGCTGATTTTTAACCATCTTGCTACGCCTCTTTCTATAACTGAAATAAACTATATGATGCCAACCAGGCACTTATTTTTTGCATTTGTCCGCTTAATACAAAAAAACCTAGAACAATCATAATCATACCGTTTACAAACGATAATTTTCCTAAATATTTATTTATCCTTTTGATCGTTTTAAGAGAATAAGAAACAATAATCGAAATGACGAGAAATGGAATAGCCATTCCAAGAGAGTATGAGCTTAATAGGTAAATGCCTTGATTTAATGTGTCTGAAGAGCTTGCCAACAGCAGGATAGACGAGAGTGCAAGTCCTACACAAGGTGACCAGCCGGAAGCAAATGCCATTCCGAGTAAAACAGAACTAAACACATTCTTTGTCCCTTGTTTGGTTTCTATTTTTTTTTCCCTCATAAGAAATTTAAATTGGAAAAGACCTGCCATCTGCAAACCGAAAATAATGATAAGAAAACCTGCAATTTGCATAACAATGATACGGTAATCCATTAATATTTTGCCGATAAAGCTTGCCGAGGCACCGAGTGCGATAAAGACTAAACTAAAACCGACGATGAAACCAAATGAACGAATATAAAGCCTTTTACGATTTAAAAGTATTTTTCCCTCCTCAATTTTTCCACCTGTTAAATGTGTGATATAGGCAGGTAGAAGCGGAAACACACATGGAGAGAAAAAAGATAGTATACCTGCTACTAAGGCGAAAAATATACCAATGTCATTCATAATAACATCTCCTTTATTCAAATAGTTTAATTTTTATTTGTTAAATTTTGATTAAGATAAATCGATAACTTTAGAACATATGAACGAATAGAGAAGTGGCATGGGAATGTAGTTAAAGAGTGAGGGGTAAAGAATTTTTGTTACGCTAAGTTGACGAAAGTAATAGGACTTGAATTGGCAGAAGAATGACAGCTTATATTAAAGAACCTTGTGTAATAACCAATTCAATACTTACTAAATATTAGGTGTAGGTAAAATGAATAGGAATTTTATTTAATAGAAAGCAACGGTAAAAAATTTAAGTTTTCTAATAAAAAGGAAGATTCTATTTAAAAATTTATTTATAATAGAAGAGGTGTTTAGTTTCTTTATCAAAAACCTGCAAATTTACTATAAAGAAAATGAATCTTTCATTTTTGTATTTTTTTAAAACTAAATATATATGGAAATAGGTGCACGATAGAAGGAATGAAAAAGCTTTTATCTGCATAATAGGGAAGTTCGGTTAGATACCGACACGGACTCGCCACTGTAATGGGGATCAGTAAAATCATGCTGAAAACTTTCAGAAAAACCACTGGGTTATACCTGGGAAGGTCTGTAAGTGAATGCCTCTAGTCAGGAGACCTGCCTATTTTAACATCACCGTTAGACCTACGGGATTTAGGGAGGTGGTTAGGATGCTCAATGTAAATGATTTTAATTCTATGTCTCATTGTTGATATGGTGATTTTTAGTCATTCATTAACTTATTAAAAAAAGCATTTCTGACCCATATACCGGTCAGGAATGCTTTTTTATTTTTTACATAAAATTGGAGGTTTTCGATTTGGAGAAAAAAAGTCAACAAAATTACTCCTTGGTTTTCTATGTGGTTTTTTGTAGTCTTGTTTTCATTCTAGCTGGATGCTCTGGGATGGAAAAGCAAGAATCTGGAGGTGGGGCAACTGACAATAATGTAACTCTTGCTTTTCCATGGAGCCCGACCAGTCTTGATCCGCATGGAATTGATAGCTGGGAAATCATGCGTTCAGGAACAGGGGAAACATTAGTGAAATTAAATGAAGACTTGGAGCCTACTCCTTGGCTGGCAAAAGCCTGGAAACAAGAAAATGAGACAACGTGGGTCTTCCAGTTAGAGGAAAGTGTAAGTTTCCACAATGGAAAAGCAATGAATGCTGCAAGTGTGATTGAATCATTGAAGAGGTCCTTAGAAAAGGATCAAAAAGCGATAGATTTATTACAAGTAGAATCAATGGAGCCACTTTCTGAAAATGAATTAAAAATTGTTACGAAACAGCCTAATGCTGCTTTAATAGCACATTTGGCAGACCCTTCTACAATCATCGTAGATGTGTCGACTATTGAAGATAAAAACAACTATCCTGCACTTACAGGAGCATTTCAATTTAAGCAATTTAACAAAGATGAATCCCTTGTAGTTGAGAGATATAAAGATTATTGGGGAGAAAAAGCCATACTTTCAGAAATAACAATCAAATTTATACCAGATGGGAATACACGGTTAATGGCATTGCAGTCTGGGGATGTTGATGCAGCAACCGATATTTCTATTGATAATATTCCTATTTTAGAGAAGGACGAGAAATTCGCTGTATTGACGGCAGAGTCACTACGCACACATATGTTGCTTTTTAATATGCGCTCACCTCTATTTAAGGATATAGCTCTTCGGAAAGTTATTGATCAGTCCATTCCGCGTGAAAATATAGTCCAATCGATTATGTTGGAGCAAGGGACGGAAGCAAAGAGCCCATTTCCAGAAATATTACCATTCGGTAAAGTTCTAGAAAATGCACCTAATGAGACTATTGAACAATTAATGACTCAGGAAGGATGGGAAAAAAACTCAGATGAGATGTGGCAAAAGGAAGGAAAACCCTTTGAAGTGAACCTACTCACCTTTCCGCAACGACCAGAATTAACAGTAATGGCAGAAATTATTCAAAGTGAACTATTGAATGAAGGGATAAAAGCAAATATTAGCCAAGTGGAGAATATCGATGAGGCGCTAGCGAATGATGAATGGGATCTATCTATGTATAGTATGTTGACAGCACACACAGGCGATCCCCAATATTTCCTTAATATATTTTATCAATCTGATAGCGAATCAAATGTTAGTTACTATGATTCGCCAACGATTGATGGAATGATAGATGAATTAAATCGAACAAGCGAAAGCGCAAAGCGGAATCAGTTAGCTTTAAAAATACAAGAAGTTATTCATACTGATCTACCTCAGTCATTTATTGTTCATCCAAAAACAGTCTTTGCTGTAAGAAAAGAAGTCAAAGGATTTACGCCTCACCCAATAGAGTACTATTATATTCATTCCAAAATTGATGTGAATGAGTGAGATAGGATATGATACGTTTTTGTTTAGAACGTTTGGCACAATTGATTATAGTCTTCTTTTTTGTCACTACTCTTACCTTTTTACTTTTAAGGTTGGCTCCGGGCGATCCGGCGTATATATTGCTGACTACACACGATGTACCTGCTTCTGAAGAAGCATTGAATGCTTTGCGAAAAGAGCTGGGATTGGCAGAATCGTTATGGAGTCAATATTTTCAGTGGATAACAGATGCATTTACTTGGCAATGGGGAACATCTTATGTTTCGAAAGAACTTGTTGTCGAAGAGTTATTCAGGAGAATACCTGCAACTATAGAACTTGCAACCGCTGGATTGGTCGTAATGATAGCAGTTACCTTAATCATGGGAATATCAACTGCTATTTATTCGCATGGGTTACTTAATCAAGTAGGAAAGCTCATGGCTCTATTAGGATCTTCTATCCCCACATTCTGGCTTGGATTCTTATTAATTTATTTTTTTTCGGTTCAATATGGATGGCTTCCTTCGATGGGGCGCGGTACTGTAAAACATCTATTCTTACCAGCAATCACCCTTGGCTTAGGCTTGGGGTCTATGTATGCACGTGTATTACGCACCAATATGCTTGAAGTGATGAATCAGCCTTTTATAA
This sequence comes from Cytobacillus horneckiae, assembly GCF_002835735.1. Taxonomy (GTDB): domain Bacteria; phylum Bacillota; class Bacilli; order Bacillales; family Cytobacillaceae; genus Cytobacillus; species Cytobacillus horneckiae. Next base: position 206,825 of record NZ_PISD01000008.1, read on the forward strand.
AAGCAGCTATGGCGAGAGGGTTGTCCAAGAAACGTATTTTCATATTTCAAGTCTTTAAACACGCCTTTTTGCCTGTTGTGACGATGTTGGGTACTAGCTTTGCGTTTATGCTAGGTGGAAGTATTATTGTAGAGGAAATCTTTTCGTGGCCTGGTTTAGGGAAATATATTGTTGAGGCTATTAATATGAGAGACTATCCTGTTATACAAGGCTATGTCATGCTCACTACTTTCATATTTGTAGCTATTCATAATGTCGTTGATATGATTTATGTATGGTTAGACCCGAGATTAAGAGTTAGCTAGGGGGAGCATTTGATGAAAAAAATATCTTATTCATTAAATATAAGCATACTTTTGGGGAGTAGCTTACTGATAGCAATCGTTTTAATCGGTCTTTTCGCACCGTTGTTTTCTCCTCACGACCCTTTAGCAGTAAATCTGTCAAATAGGCTGACATTTCCTAGCTGGAACTATCCCTTTGGAACAGATCATTTAGGACGCTGTATCTTATCGCGAATTATTCATGGAATTAGGGTTAGTGTAGCATGTGCGTTTCTTATTATGATCTTTACATTCGCCATCAGCCTTCCAATTGGCTTTTTAACAGGGTATTGGCGCGGGAGGACGGACCATCTTATTATGCGATCGATTGATGGGATTCTTGCAATTCCAGAATTTGTCCTTACAATAACCATCGTAGGATTACTAGGTCCAGGATTCTTTAACATGATGATTGCCATTACTATGGTTCGCTGGACAAATTATGTTCGGCTCATTCGCAGCCTTGTTTTAAAAAGTTGTGAGGAAGACTATATACGATCAGCTCGGATGTCAGGGAACTCGCATCTGCGAATTATGAAACGTTATGTTTTTCCTGACGTTTTTCCGTCTCTATTTGTTTTTGGAGCATTGGATATGGGGAAGATTGTTCTTTTAATGGCGGGACTTTCTTTTTTAGGTTTGGGTACACAGCCGCCGACACCGGAATGGGGAGTGATGCTGCATGATGCAACCGCATATTTTCAAATTGCTCCGCATGTGATGATTTTCCCTGGTTTAGCTATATTATTTTTTGTTTTAGGCTGTCAGTTAATTAGTGAGCGGTATAGAAAATTAAATAGTGCTCCTTTAAAAGAGGTGAACGATGAGGACAACATTCATAAATCCTATATTAAGTGTTGAACAATTAGAAATTTCCTCTCATGTTATGGAAAAGCCCAGTCCTATTGTTAAGGATGTAACGTTTCAATTATATTCTGGAGAAATGCTTGCACTGACAGGCCCAAGTGGATGTGGGAAAAGCTTAACTGCGCAAGCAGTTGTTGGATTGTTAGAAAGGGAGTGCAAAGTAACGTATGGAAACATTTATTATAAAAGTGAAAACATTCTAGATTATGATGTGAAGAGCTGGCAGATGCTCAGACGTTCGGACATTGCTTTGCTTATCCAACATTCCTTAAATGGATTAAACCCTATCCGTACGGTTAAAAAACAGATGGTAGAAACAATGAATCAAAACAAGAAATGGCCGAGAAAAGAGGGAAATATTTATTTGCATTCTATTTTGCATCAAGTTGGTTTTTCAGATCCGGACGATATCTTGTCCGCGTATCCGTTTGAATTAAGTGGAGGCATGCGGCAAAGGGTATTGTTAGCGATGATGATAAGCTTAAAGCCTAAAATTTTAATTGCTGACGAACCAACCACAGCCCTTGATGTCATAAATAGAGAAAAGGTACTGACCTTATTAAAAGAGCTGCAATACAAATTTGAGATGGCCATTTTACTTATTTCTCATGATTATGAAAATATAAATAAGTATGCAGACCGTGTAATTAAGATGGATCAAGGGGGAAGCATTATTTGATGTTACTCGAATTACGAAATGTAACAAAAGAATACCCATTAAGAGCTAGGTCATTATTTAAACCAAGGCCTTGCCATACAGCTGTCAAACAAATTAATTTGCAAATAAAAAAAGGAGAATGTGTTGGATTAGTTGGTGAAAGCGGAAGCGGGAAAAGCACAATAGCAAAATTAATAATGAAAATGGAGTCCGTCACAACTGGGCAAATTATCCTCAGCGGCCACCCGATTCATGAAAGGAATATGAAAGATTTAAAGTTGTACAAGCATATACAGTTAGTATTTCAGGATTCATCTTCCTCTTTGCATCCAAAAATGAAAGTGAGGCAAATATTAGCTGAACCACTTTGTAATTATTTTTCACTAGAAAACGCTATGCTGGAAGCATCCATTCAAGAATTACTTATGCTAGTTAAACTCGACGCTTCTCTCTTAAACAGATATCCTCATCAATTAAGTGGTGGGCAAAAGCAGCGTGTATGCATTGCGAAAGCATTAGCTGTCAAACCGGAGATCATTATATTTGACGAATCAATTGCCAGCTTGGATCAGCATTCACAAATAGAAATCATAAATATGCTGAAACTTATTAAACAAAAACAAAAAATATCTTATTTATTTATTACTCATGACCTTAAATCGACACAAAAACTTTGTGATCGAGTGATGGTCATCTATCAAGGCGAGATTGTAGAAGCTTTTAGCAGCATGGACAGTCACCAATTCAGCCATCCATATACTCGCCTACTATTTCAAGATTTTGAAGCAAAATAATCATTCACTTTATACTTTTGAGGTAAGATAAAGGAGAGTGCTATATTAACAGGAGGATATATTAACGTATTATATAGGCATATAAAGCTGATAGTTGCAGTGCCTTCTGCAACCTTGTTTACTCGATTTGAAGTCTAATTTAAATTGCATTACCCAATTGTGGACTTTCGATGGTGGAAATTAGAATGTTTAAACAAAAAGCAAAAGCTTGCTTATTTCCGGAAAAATGAAAGAAATGTATAAATTATTTAAGTGTATTCTTAACAATTGAAGTTTACACGAACCAAAACGAGTCTTTTCTTTGCGATAATGATGATATATTTAATAAATAAAGTGAGCTCAAATTATAAAATAATGTTACAGTTAGAGAGAATATTTTAAAAGTGAGTAGGCGATGAATATGCTTGAGGTTAAGACATCTTTACTAAGTGATGGAAAATTCAATAGAGGGGTATTTGCTATTTGTGATTTCAAAAAAGGCGAGCTTTTACATGAAGCGCCTGTAATCTCTTATCCAAATGAACAGCATCAATATATTGAACAAACGATACTAGCTGATTATGCTTTTGAGTATGGGCTTGACCAATCTGCCATCCTTCTTGGCTATGGAATGTTGTTTAATCATTCTTATGAGCCTAATGCTACTTATGAGATTAATTTTGACAATCACACATTTGACTTCTATGCGTTCACAGATATAAAAGCCGGAGATGAAATATTAATCAATTATAATGGCGATGTTGATGACAAAGAGCGACTGTGGTTTATTCAGGATTAAAAAAGAAAAGCGTGTTTCCTAATCAAGTGTTCATAGAAATCCAAACTGGAACCAAAAATTGAGTGGGAAAAAGAAAAAAATGGTCCCAGTTATCCAAACTGGAACATTGCTTGTGCCAGACGATTACAAGGCATGTTCAAAATGCATATGTATGGATATAATTTTTCATAGATGAACCTAAATTAGTTCATTGAAATATTCAGTAAAACACCCTTTCAATTATTTGGAAGGGCATTTTTTTTACAATGGGAATTCAATTGAATCGTGTGAAAAAAGTGTGTTTGGTGTTATTTTTTGTAAAAGGAGGTTAGTTAAACAATAAATTCGTTAAACTAACCAGTTTCTTCATTCATGTAATCGGAAAGGATTTTTAATCCTTAGTTAGATCTTCTAATGAGCTAGTAGAAGACAGTGCAATACGAAGGAATTTATCAGATATAGTTTTTCCGCTTAAAAAACGATTAGAGTGTTTGTAAAGGTCAGTCTCAATCTCAACTTCTTATAGGGTACCATCGATAGAAACTCCAAGGGTGTCCGAATATATCTGTAAGTAAATATTTATTGGAAATTTTGTTGGTTAATTCTGTAAGCTCTTGAAAATGATCCTTATGCCCGTTCACTAGGGATAGAATTAACTAGTTTTGAAGCTGGTTGCACTAGGCAACCATATGGTAAATGCTTATGGCACTGTGCATTAGCTGACCATGCTTGTAATGCTTATGGTAAAATCTCATTAGGACTTTCAACTACTATCCAATTTATTGAATCTGCGAAGCCTAGAGTTTCAATTATAGCTAAAGCTACATAAGAGGAATTTCAGAACAGGTTACTATTGTATGACCTTTTTCAAAGATAAAAACTTGATTGCATCAATAGATGCGATCACTTATAGGAAGACTCAATAACTCTATGAAAAAGGAGAAAAATAAAGTATTGATTATCAATAGTGGGAGGGTTTTAATTGCATAATCGAAGATGGAGCAATGAACAGCTAAGAACACAAGTTGAAGTAGTTAACGGTACAATAAAGCCCCATATTATATTAAAAAAGGCAACTTATCTAAATACCTATTTGCACCAATGGCTAAAAGCTCACATTTGGATTTATGAGGACCGAATTGTGTATGTGGGAGAAAACCTCCCAGATGATTTAACTGGCATTGAGATTATAGATTGTAAAAATCAATATGTAGTACCAGGATATATCGAACCTCACTGTCATCCTTACCAATTATATAATCCTGTTACTTTTGCTGAACATGGGGGACAGTTCGGTACAACTACTTTCATTAATGATAATTTAACTCTTTTCCTTGAACTATCAACACCACAAGCATTTAAATTAATAGATGAATTGAAAGATATTCCCTCAAGTTTATATTGGTGGTGTCGCTTTGATAGCCAAACAGATTTGCCTAATAATGATAATATTTTTAATAGTGACGATGTGCTTGCTTGGTTAAATAATGAAAATGTTATACAAGGTGGAGAATTAACAGCTTGGCCGAAGTTATTAAATGGAGATAATACCATGTTGTCATGGGTTCAAGAAACAAAGTCTCTACACAAAAAAGTCGAAGGTCACTTTCCGGGTGCATCTGAACGAACGCTTGCAAAGATGATGCTATTAGGCACTGATTGTGACCATGAAGCGATGACCGGGAAGGAAGCGCTCACCCGTCTAACACAAGGTTATACTGTATCATTAAGACAATCTTCTATTAGGCCAGACTTGGAAGAAATACTAAAAGAATTAATAGAATTGAATGTGGAACGATTTGATAGGTTCTTCTTTACAACAGATGGATCGCATCCATACTTTTTTGAACAAGGAATGACTGATGAATTAATTCGGATCGCCATAAAGAGCGGTATCCCGATACCTGAGGCATATAATATGGCTAGCTATAATATTGCTAAGTATTATGATATCGAACATTTACATGGATCTATCGCAACAGGCAGAATTGCAAATATAAATTTTCTAACAAGCAAAGAGAACCCTACTCCTTGGAGTGTACTATCTAAAGGTGAATGGATCAAAAAAGAAGGTGAGGACCTTAGAAAATTTCAGCCAATTGATTGGGAAAGGCATGGTATTTCTAAGATTAAGCTAAATTGGCAATTAGAAGAGAAGGATATAACTTTAATAGAACCGATAGGAATCCAGTTAATGAATAATGTCATTACCAAAACTTATGAGAGCCGACTTGATCTAAATAGCTCGCAAATTCATTCAGACTCTGATGAATGTTACCTAATGATGATAGCTAAAGATGGATCTTGGAGAGTAAACACATTAGTTAAAGGATTTGCAAATCAAATAGGCGGGTTTGCTAGTTCTTATTCTGGAACGGGAGACATTTTAATTATTGGAAAAAATAAATCAGACATGATACAAGCATTTCAAAGGGTAAAAGAGTTGGGTGGCGGGATCGTATTGGTTGAAAATGATACAATCATCCACGAAATGGAATTACCGTTATCTGGAATTATGTCTAAAAAAGATATGCATTCATTAATCCAAGAAGAGGTGCATTTGAAAAATTTATTAAAAGAAAGGGGATTTAGCTATAATGATCCCTCGTTTACTTTATTATTTTTCTCTGCAACTCATTTACCTTTTATAAGGATAACGCCTAGCGGACTCATTGATGTCAAAGCAAATAAAGTACTTTTGTCACCGACTGCGAGAAATATTTAGTAGGATATAGAAGCAACTGAGGGCATTTTTTCATTAGGAAGAAATGCCATTCTTATGTAAAAAAATGACTTAAACAAATCAATAATAATATATTAAAAGAGAATAATGATTTATTGATATTCAATAAATAGTGTATTAAAATCAAATTACTAATATTATTAATTGAGGTGCTTTTTATGAAACAGGGAACGACATTATTTTTAAAAATAGCTGTTCTTCTTATCGGCGCTCCCGTTCTTGCAATATGTATATTTGGATTGCCTATGATAGCTAAAGGAGCAGCGGAAAGTAATTCGGAGTTCGCTTATGCACTATATGGCATTTTAATAGTTATGTATGTATCAGTGCTCCCGTTTTTCGCTGCTTTGTATCAAGCTTTTAAACTTTTGAGTTATATTGACAAGAACAAAGCGTTCTCGGAAATATCTGTAAAAGCTTTAAAGATTATTAAATATTGTGCAATCACAATCAGTGCCCTATATGTGGTTAGTATGCCATTCTTCTATATTTTTGCTGAGATAGATGATGCACCTGGCGTCATATTAATTGGAATGCTCATTATTTTTGCTGCAATGGTTATCGCAGTCTTTGCTGCTGTTCTCCAAAGACTATTGCAAGAAGCAATCAATATAAAATCAGAAAATGATTTAACGGTCTGAGGTGAAAAATAATGGCGATTATAATCAATATTGATGTGATGTTGGCTAAAAGAAAAATGAGTGTAACAGAACTTTCGGAGAGGGTTGGAATAACAATGGCTAATCTTTCTATTTTGAAGAATGGAAAGGCAAAGGCAATTAGACTTTCAACATTAGATGCAATTTGTAAGGCTTTAGAATGTCAGCCTGGAGACATTTTAGAATACAAAAGTGAAGAAGACACGCAAGAATAAACAATAAAAAACGATGCAGCGGTATCAAATCGCGAATATTAACGAAAAGCTATCCTTCCATAAAGTGAAGCAAAACACTGCCATTGCTTTGTTGAAAGACAGGACTGATGGCATAAGAAATAATCAATGGAGGGGTTGCTAATTGGAAATAGTTATTGATATTAACCATTATAAGCACTATAATTAGTGTATAAAAGTTCATGGATGTATAAGTAATGTGAGATTGCCTATCTCTATGTCTTTTTTATATTTTTAATGGTGAGATGGATAACTAGTAGGATAAACTGCTTAGATATTAGCCCGCCATAAAATAGTTTGTGCAAAGTCGTATGCACACTATTTTATGGCGGGCTTTTTATTTTGGAAAAAGGAGAGTTGACATTGTCTGAATTAGTGAGAGTGAAGATAAATGGAGAAGAACATGAAGTAGAAAAGGGCATTCGCATTCTCGATTTTCTTTTGCGTCAAGGAATAGAGCACCCCCATATTTGTTATTCAGAAGTATTAGGCCCAATACAAACATGTGATACTTGCATGTGTGAGGTAGATGGGAAAATTATAAGAGCCTGCTCTACGGTAATGGAGGAAGGAATGAATATAATGACTTCCTCAGAACGATCCATAACTGCACAAACAGAAGCAATGGACCGGATTTTGGAGAATCACTTACTTTATTGTACGGTTTGCGACAATAATAACGGGAATTGCCGTGTGCATAATACAGCGGAATTGTTAGAAGTTGAACATCAAACTCGTCCATTCCGAGAAAAAGGATATGAAGTAGATATGTCACATCCTTTTTACCGCTACGATCCGAATCAATGTATTCTTTGTGGGCGTTGTGTAGAAGTATGCCAAGATTTACAGGTTAATGAAACATTAACGATTGATTGGGAAAGAGAGATTCCACGTGTCATGTGGGATAATGGCTTATCCATTAATGAATCTTCCTGTGTATCTTGCGGACAATGTGCAACAGTTTGTCCTTGTAACGCACTAATGGAGAAATCGATGCTTGGAGAAGCCGGATTTATGACGGCCATTTCAAAAGATTTATTAAACCCTATGGTTGAGCTTATTAAAGAAGTCGAACCAGACTATAAGACCATTTTTGCATTATCTGAGGTAGAGGCGGCAATGCGGGAGACTCGTACGAAAAAAACCAAAACAGTTTGTACATTTTGTGGAGTAGGATGTTCATTTGAAGTATGGACAAAAGGACGGGAAATCTTAAAAATCGAACCCACTGAAAATGGACCTGTAAACAGCGTTTCTACTTGTGTTAAAGGAAAGTTTGGATGGGATTTTGTTAATAGTGAGCAACGACTAACAACCCCTTTAATCAGAAAAGGGGATGAGTTCGTCCCTGCAACTTGGGATGAAGCCATGACATTGATTGCAGAAAAAATGAGCACGATTAAACAATCCTATGGTGGGCATGGAATAGGCTTTGTAAGCTCTTCTAAAACAACGAACGAAGATTCATATCTGATGCAAAAATTAGCTCGTCAAGTATTTGAATCAAACAACATTGACAACTGTTCAAGATACTGTCAGTCACCTGCCACAGATGGACTGCTTGCGACAGTTGGACACGGAGGTGACTCCGGTACAATTAAAGATATTGCCAATGCAGGTCTTGTTATCATTATTGGTGCCAACCCAACGGAAGGTCATCCCGTACTAGCGACTCGGGTAAAGCGCGCACAGAAATTAAACGGCCAAAAATTAATTGTTTCCGATCTTCGAAAACATGAAATGGCGGAGCGTTCCGATTTGTTTTTACATCCAAAACAGGGGACCGATTATGTATGGATAACGGCTATTGCCAAATATATCATCGATCAGGGATGGCATGAAGAAAAATTCATTGAAAAACGTGTAAATCAATATAGTGAATATCTAAATCTACTTGAGAAATACACACTTGAATATGCAGAGGAAGCAACTGGTCTATCAAAAGAGCAACTAATTGAAACGGCCAGAATGATTCACGAAGCAGATGGAACATGTATTTTATGGGGGATGGGTGTCACTCAAAATATTGCTGGATCCCATACTTCAGCAGCTATTGCTAACCTTCTACTAATAACAGGAAACTTTGGCCGCCCTGGTGCAGGCGCATATCCTCTTCGCGGCCATAACAATGTTCAAGGGTCCTGTGATATGGGTACCCTTCCGCAATGGCTTCCAGGTAATCAACGATTATCAGACGATAAAGCTCGTGCAAAGTTTGAAAAAGCATACGGGGTAAAAATTTCTGATAAGCCAGGGCTAACAAACATCGAAATGTTAGAAGCAGTGGAGAAAGACGAATTGAAAGCAATGTATTTAATGGGTGAGGATATGGCATGGGTTGATTCAAACTCAAACCATGTACATGATACGCTCAGTAAACTAGAAATTTTTTGTCGTCCAGGATGTGTTCTTAACCAAAACTGCACAATTTGCAGATGTTGTCTTACCAGCAGCACCGTCACTTGAGAAAGATGGTACCTTTACAAATACGGAGCGGCGTATTCAACGGCTTTATCGTGCGCTTGATCCATTAGGCGAATCCAAACCAGATTGGTGGATCATTCAACAAATTGCGCAATATATGGGTGCTAATTGGGACTATGATCATCCAAGCGAAATAATGGAAGAGATTGCAAGTTTATCTCCGATTTTTGCAGGTGTATCGTATGAAAGGCTTGAAGGATGGAATAGTTTAATTTGGCCAGTACAAAAAGATGGTACTGATGAGCCGCTTCTTTATACTAAATATTTTAACTTTCCAGATGGTAAAGCTCGTTTTTCTCTTGAAGAATATGTTCCGCCTATTGAGTTTGCAGATGAATTTGACCTTATTTTGAATAATGGACGGCTTTTAGAGCATTTCCATGAAGGAAATATGACTAATAAATCAAAGGGAATTCAATATAAATTACCTGAAGTATTTGTAGAAGTTTCACTGGAACTTTCCCGAGAGCGTGGTATCAAAGACGGTTCTCTCGTTCGTCTTATGTCACCCTATGGTGCTATTAAACTCAGCGCAGTAGTAACAGATCGGGTACGGGGAAAGGAATTATACGTACCAATGCACTCAGTAAGTCATGAAAATGCTATCAATCTACTAACTGGAAGTGTCGGTGATGTTCGGACACAAACACCTGCGTATAAACAAACGAAAGTAAGAATGGAATTAATAAATGTAAAAGGTAATAATCCACTTCCTATTCATAATCCTCGGTATGCCAAGCGAAATCCACAGCTAGGTGTACAGATGGAGCGTAAATGGGCACGAAATGATTATATCCCAATTGCAGATATGAATGAAAACTCAAGGAGGACGAAGTAATGGCTGAACCGATATGTAAAGTTGCTGAGCCTATTTTGAATGAAGATGAAATTCAAAACCAAGTTCTTGAGAAAGTTTTACAGGATATTACTAAAAACGTTGATGGCATTCAAGAAACAATTAAATTACTTCAAGAGCTCCACGAGAGTGGAATTCTTGAAGCTGTTAATAGTTTGATAGAAGCCAAAGAGCAAATCGCTAAAATTGTGGTGGGTCAAAGTTTACGTCCTCCTGTCACAAATGCAATTAATAATGCAATGGCTACAGCTGGAATATTGACAGAAGTCAATCCTGAAACAACGAAGAAAATGACAGATAGTCTATCTAAAGGGCTTCAAAAAGCCGAGGAGGGAATTCAACTAAATAAAAAAGTAGGTTTATTTGATCTGTTAAAACTAATGAAAGACCCTGATGTTAACCGTGCAATGAGATTTGGTATAGACTTTTTGAAAGGTTTAGGAGAAGGAATGAAGGTAAAGGAGTAAACTTCAAAAGTAAGTTCCATTGCATAAAAAAGTTGGTTTAGAAGATAAATTTATAAAGGAGGGGAGCAATGTCAGCAATATATAAATTAAAAAAAGGAAAATGGGTATTGAAATTTTATCAAAATATATTAAATTTATCCTTAATTATTCTTAGCTGTGTTCTTATATTCTTTCTATTTAGAGAACTTTTCAATATAGTAAAAGACGCGTTTATTGGAAATAATGATGTACATGATATCCTCGGTAGGGTTTTAGTATTTTTCTTGTATTTTGGATTTATTACAATGATTGTTGACTATTTTAAGGAAAATTATCATTTTCCTATAAAGAATCTTCTCTATATTGGAATTACAGCAACCATTCGTTTTATCATTGTTAACAATGAACATCCGATACAAAATTTATGGTTATCTTTAGTAGTATTAGTCCTTATGATTAGTTATTTTTTACCAAATAAAAGGTTGGAAGTTTAATCTACAAAAGGGGAAAAACTTAATGACAATAGAACATCAATTCAATATGCTAGTCCGAGAAATACGTAAAGAGTGTGTTGGGAATGGACCAAGAGAAATCACCACTCGGTTTGTAGGTCCCTGGGCGATTAGTGAAATGAAAGGGAATCTGACAAATATAGAAAAGTTTATGATTGAATCAAAAAAAGGACATCAGGTGGTCCATGAAGCAAGGACCACATTAGTAAAAGAAATATATAATGACATTGAAAAAGTGAAAAAGCTCGAGGACTTGGTTCAGGCAAAACTTGTTAGTATTTTTGCTGATATCAATATTGATTCGGATATTGCAATGACAATTTATGTTTTTGACAAACCTATTATTGTAAATAGAGAAAATAAAAATTAATCCAATCTTGTTACTGAAAGAACAAGAGAATTTTTAGCTAGTATAAAAAGAATCCACATTTTATATACAGCATGATTAGGTTTCAGTCCAAACAAAACGGGATGCAACCGATGAAATATTGTGTTTCTCTATTTCGAAATTGTAACAGCTGGTCGTCCTCTAGTATTTTCTTCGTTTATCCTAGCAAAGGGGACAATGGACATAAACTGAAAGAGCTACTACAAAAATCACATAATATACTTTAAGTATTAACTATTTATTTTTGCAAAATGAGAAAAAATTCATCAAAGATATTTGAACAACTCTGTTACTATTCAACCATACTTTGCGGCTTTATTATGTTGTTTACAGACCCATAGCGCGGCTGTCGCAAGCAGCATAATTCAGTTAATTAACTGGTTTCTGAACTGGATGCTGCTTGTTTGTGTAGTCGTGGTGAAAATATTAAGATATAATTTTGTTAAAATATTATTAGCAACATGAAAAATTTGGGTTATAATTTAACTATGATAAATGAATTAGACTGAGGGACAATAGTTAAAACTTCTTTTGAAGATATGCGGAATGAAGAAAAAGTTCCAATTACAATCACATTTACAAAACCACAATCTATAATTATCGTTTTATGCTGGGTATACAATGATTATAAATGCCACCAAAGCAATCGCACTAATTGACAGTTGGGGAATTTTATTTAATGGTGAAAAGAGCAAATTATCGAAGTAATTATACATCGTGTTAACGACCGATAATCTCTCATACTCACATGATTCTACTACGCTAAATACCTTGATAATTTCATGGTTACAATGAGCGATGTTCTGACAATGCTTTATTACGATGATGCAAGGCGCAAGGGTGACAGTTTGGAGATAGATTAAAGTACAAAAATGAAGAGAATATATTCAGAGTGCCTTCGAAAGGTGAAAATAAAAAAATTTAGTTGGATTTGTAGAGGTGTCCGCTCGACGCTCGCCTCGCGGAAAGCTCGGAAAATCCCAAACCTCATCATTTTAATTTTGGAATGAGTTTCTCTACAGCCTGAATGTATTGTTTATTAGTTAAAAACATTTCATAAGTAATATGAATAAAGTGACAATCGCTGGATGGTGAGTTTTTAATAGAGAAAACAGGAGAAGCGATAATAGAGATGAAAAATAAAACGATCTATGTTTTATTAACAGATACAAATACATTATTTACTAAAATGATCAAATGCTATACAAAAGCACCTTATAATCATGTTTCTATCGTTTTTGACGAAAAGCTTAATGAAATTTATAGCTTTGGAAGAAAATATCCGAGAAATCCACTGATTGCGGGTTTTATTAGAGAAGACGTCTATTTCGGAACTTACCGTTATTTTCACAACACAAAATGCTTATTTTTAAAGATTGAAGTTTCAACAAGGGAATACAATCGTATTAGAAATATTATCAAAACCTTTAACAATAATAGGAATATATATTCATATAATTTATTGGGACTCTTAGGTGTAGCTATCCAACACCCAATCAATAAAAGAAATAAATACTTTTGTTCGCAATTTGTTGCGGAAATTTTTGAAAAATGCGGCTTGAATTTATGGGATATTACACCTGCGCTTATTACACCTAATGACTTTTTTATGCATCCTTCCTTCGAAATTGTTTATGAAGGAAGATTGTATGATTATCCGTTATTGGACGATGCTATGCTGTCGATGCGAGCGACCGGTTTTAAACATGGGGTTTTTCCTTCTTTAGAGCTTATTAAAAGGAAACTTTATTTTTTATTTTAGCAATTGCACACTATGAAGTAATTAAGCCTAATTTCTCAATTCTACACAGTGAAATTAGGCTTTTTTTGATTTCGATGATACCACATATCCAATAACAAAAATTTATTGATTCCTAATCAATAATAATTAATAAACAAAGCATGGCAAAGAAACCCGTTAAAAAACTTGCAGCTTGTTTTCATTCCCCCCTTTTGTTTACACCCCAAACTAATGAATGATTATATACATAAACAACCAGTTCATTTCTATAACCATGTTCGTTATTTAACAAAAAACCTTGAAACAAAGTCACTGATTTATCGTAAATCAACTTGCAGTAAAAGCCCGATTGGTTCAACTAACAATCAGTGGGGGATGAAGGAAAAAACCACTACTGAATGAAGTTTCACTTTATATGCAGGAATTATTGCCATTCGTTCTCAAAGTCAATAACGATAAAAAATTGTGGACCTGCAGGTAGAAAATAATAGAAATGTATACGTTTTTATGATAGTATAATTTAAAATCTCAATATTCTAAAAATAATGAATATACAACCTTCTTGCTTCTCCTGAGCACTTGTGTTTTACGAGAGATTAACCACTGCATTTCCCTTTAATTTTAAAGGTCATTCTTGTGGTTTTTAATAAAATGAATAAAAAGGAGTTGGGAAATTTGCAGAAGAAGCAGAAGAAGACAAAGAACCGCTGGCTTATCGCAGCTTCGGCAGTGGGCGTCCATATCTCGATTGGTTCAGCCTATGCGTGGAGTGTATTCACGAAACCAATGGTTAGTACGTATGGTTGGGAACAAACGCAAGTATCACTAGCTTTTAGTATTGCTATTTTTATGCTCGGCATGTCTGCAGCCTTTATGGGGCGTTTTGTAGAAAAGCAAGGTCCGAGAAGATCTGCTATGTTGGCTGCAACCTTTTTTGGGGTCGGTGTAGCTGGGTCAGGACTCGCCACAGCATTGGAGTCCTTATTTATGCTGTATTTGTTTTACGGGATCATTGGAGGAATCGGTCTGGGTATAGGTTATATTGCTCCGGTTTCTACTCTTGTCAAATGGTTTCCTGACCGGCGGGGATTGGCAACTGGAATGGCAATTATGGGATTTGGATTTGCCGCATTGCTGAGCGGTCCGGCCGCCGAGTACTTAATTGGGGCTGTTGGGATTTCGACTACATTTTTCATATTGGGTGCGATTTACTTTATTGTTATGTTTGCTGCTTCTCAGTATCTTGCTCCTCCACCTGAAGGCTGGGTACCTGAAGGATTTAATGAGCAGGAGAAATTAGGTGAAAAGAAAAATCGCGGAGACCTTTCCCAGCTGACGGCGAACGAGGCAGTAAAGACAAAGCGTTTTTGGATGCTTTGGACGATGCTATTCCTTAATGTTACCTGCGGCATTGCTGTAATCTCTGTCGCCTCTCCAATGGCTCAGCAGATTGCCGGTTTGACTCCGGTTGCGGCTGCAACGATGGTTGGGTTAATGGGGCTGTTTAACGGAGTGGGACGAATTGGATGGGCAACACTTTCCGATTATATTGGACGGCCTAATGTGTATATCGCGTTTTTCGTAATTCAAGTAGCAGCTTTTTTCTTGCTTCCAAGTTTAACAAGCGC
The DNA here is from genome assembly GCF_002835735.1 of Cytobacillus horneckiae. Classification (GTDB taxonomy): domain Bacteria; phylum Bacillota; class Bacilli; order Bacillales; family Cytobacillaceae; genus Cytobacillus; species Cytobacillus horneckiae. The sequence continues at coordinate 221,914 of NZ_PISD01000008.1, forward strand.
AATACTTTTTCAAGTTTTTGTGTTTGCAATTCTGACTTGTTACGGCGGTGGATTTGCATCAATACCAGCATACATCGGAGACATCTTTGGCACTAAACAACTTGGCGCAATACACGGCTATATTTTAACTGCATGGGCGATGGCAGGTGTTGTTGGACCAATCTTATTGTCAAGGATATATGATGCAACCGGCAGCTACAACGTCACGATGTATATCTTTGGTGTCATGTTTTTGATCGCTCTTGCTTTATCATTTTTAATTAAGATGGAGATTAAAAAGCTGCATGAACATCAAGAGCAACACAGCGCCAGTGCTGTAAATTAAGTCGTTCGAAATAAAATGCAATCTCATTCTCCGGTTGGAATTTGAGTGGAATAATGTTTTAGACGGATGAGAATCCATGAAATGGAAGGGAATATGATTTTCGTTGAGTATTTCTTGCTTGTGCAGTAGAAGGATATGCCACAATCAGTAACGAGTGAAAAGACTAAGGAAATACACAGAAAAAACACTTCTTAGAAATGAAAAATTTTTAGATTCCAAATATGGCAAACTCACATATTGATATTGGAATCAAAAAAAGCGTACAAAATGTGTATTTTTGTATTTGAGAAAAATGATCATCTTTTGTAAACAAGAGTGCAAAAAGTTGTACGGTAGTTTTTCATTTGCGAAATTCAACTGCTACATAAGGAGGATTCTAATGGGGGAAACAAAGCATACCGGTCCAATGAAATTACCAAAACTCCCTGAACCGAAATTTTGGGTGAGTTCAATTCCTTTTGGCTTAGGGAAAATTAAACCGAAGCATATTCGGGATACGATGAAAGTTGCTTGGGACAATCGCGATAATCTTGGTTATGCAAGCCGTATCTTAACACAAGGTGTATGTGATGGATGTGCACTCGGGGTATCTGGCTTGTACGATCAAACGCTTTCTGGTCCGCACCTTTGCACAACCCGTTTAAATGTTCTTCGGTTGAATACAATGCCCGCGATGGAACCTGACATCATTCACTCTGATATTGATGAGTTAAGAAAGAAAAGCAGTACAGAACTGAGGAATTTAGGTAGAATACCTTATCCGTTGATCAGAAAGCCGGGAGAAAGAAAATTCCGTCGTCTCTCTTGGGATGAAGCACTAGACAAGATTGCTGCAAAAATGAAAAGGCTTGATCCGAAGCAATATGCATTTTACTTAACATCTCGTGGAACTACGAATGAGTCTTATTACGTAGCCGGAAAGACGGCTCGCTTTCTTGGAACAAATAACGTTGACAATGCTTCACGGATTTGCCATTCACCATCTAAAACAGCGTTAAGCCGATCGCTCGGAATCGGCGCATCAAGCTGTAACTACAAAGACTGGATTGGTACAGATGTCCTGATCTTTTGGGGATCGGTTGCTGCAAACAACCAGCCTGTTTCTACGAAGTACATGTATGCAGCAAAACGGAAGGGGACTAAAATCATCATCATTAACCCGTATTATGAGCCGTCCATGGATAACTACTGGATTCCCTCTATTCCAGAATCGGCACTGTTTGGTACGAAAATTGCTGATGAAGTGTTTCAAGTGAATATCGGTGGTGACATCGGTTTCATGCACGGAATTATGAAGCACTGGTTTGAAATGGAAGATCAACAGCGTGGCTCTGCGATCGATCATACATTTGTAAAAACGCATGTGAATAACTACGACGAATTAAAGGAGAAAGTGCAGCAATATGATTGGGGGCAGCTTGAACAATCTTCTGGGTTGTCGAGGGGAAGAATGGTTGAGCTGGCACAGCTACTTGCAAAATCGAAATCAGCCGTGTTTGTCTGGTCAATGGGATTGACACAGCACCGTTTTGGGACGGATAATGTTTCCCAAATTGCAAATCTTGCTTTGCTTCGAGGCTTTATTGGCAGAGAGAATTGTGGTGTGATGCCAATTCGCGGTCACTCGGGCGTACAAGGAGCCGGGGAAATGGGAGCAGACCCTTTCAGTCTTCCAGGAGGAGGATATAATGAAACCAATGTGAAGCGTATCGAAAATATCTGGGGATTTGACCTTCCTGATTGGCAGGGGGACATTGTAGGGACCACCTTGGAAAACACGTTGCTCCCGAATGATCATGAAAGAAAGTTAAAGCTATATTATATGTCAGGTGGGAATTTCCTCGAAACGATGCCTGATCCTGTTTTTGTAAAACAGTGCTTGGAGAGTATGGATATGCGCGTTCATCAGGACATAATCTTCAATACGTCAACATTTGTAGATGCGAAAGAAGCAGTGATTGTGTTGCCTGCGATGACGCGATATGAACAACCAGGAGGAGGCACGTCTACATCAACTGAGCGCATGGTGTACTTTTCTCCTGAAATCAATGGGCCGCGAATGAAGGAAGCCCGAGCAGAATGGGAGATTTACGTAGATCTTGCCAGCCGTGTTAAGCCTGAAGAAAAACATCTGCTTGCATTCGAAGATGCGCAGTCGATTCGTGACGAAATCGCAACAGCAGCTCCAAACTATGACGGGATTCAACACTTGAAGAAGAAGGGGGACGTCTTTCAGTGGGGAGGAGCCTGGCTTTGCGAGGGTGGTGTTTGTCCCACTCCTGATGGAAAAGGGAATCTGATTTCTATCGAATTGCCTGAACTGCGTAAACCGGTAGGCTATTTTTACGTGACCACGCGCAGGGGTAAGCAATTTAATTCAATGGTGTATCATAAAACGGATCCTTTTAATGCAGCTGACCGTCATGATGTGCTGATGAATAGGGAAGATGCAGAGTCTCTTGGTATTAAAGATAGGGAAGCGGTGGTTGTCTACAATAAATTTGGAACCTTTCACGGAAAAGCAAAATTTGTTAATGTGAAATCAGGAAACATAGAGGTTCACTGGCCAGAGGGGAACCAGTTGATTCCGAAAGGGGTTTATGAGAAGTTTTCAGGAATTCCAGAGTATAACACGGAAGTCGTTGTAGAGAAAGCGGAAACGTACCATGCTCATAAAGATACAAAATACGTTGAGAAACGGATTGAAGAGCTGGAAACCGAAATCAGCTGATTTTAAAAATAGAGGATTATTTAAATGCGAAGAATAATCTTTGACGCAGGAAGAGTATGAAACCGCCGTAAAATTTGAATGGCAACTATATTATAAGGTAAGATACTCGCGACCAGCCCCAAGCATTTTTGGTTAATTTTCAAAAGACTTCACCTTTCGCTAATAGGTTGGAATCATATGAACTAAGTAGGTGAAAAAAGGTTTGACTTAAGTAAAGGTTCCAACACAAATGAACGACATCTCTATAAAAGCTGATTCCCTTAGAATAGGAGAATCAGCTTTTATTTTACTTATTTTCATAGTATGGCTTTTTTATTAGTCGTACCATCAATTTCAACTTTGGAAGTATTTATTTATTCTTCACGCCAAAGGAACAGCCTAGTTGTTCCTAAGTTGCTCTTTAATTTTTAGCACATTATTGATAGCAGGAAGAAAAATAGACATCGCAAATTTTCTCATCAATTCATTTGTAAATCGACGTTGCCAAAATAATGGTGGTCGTGCTTCTGCAACAGCTTTGGGAGCATACTTAAGCATTTCTTCTTGATACGCTTGTAGCGCAGCAGCTGAGTCAATATTTTGTGTCAGCTTTTCCGCTAAATTTACAGCATCAATAATTGCGGTACTAGCACCTAACCCACTAGTTGGCGGCATTGGATGCACGGCGTCTCCAATTAATGTTATCTTGTTATGTTCCCACGAAGATAAATTATTTGGAAACCAAAATTGAAAGGATGCTGTCCCTTCTTTAACGGAGCACTTAATAAGATCATGAAACCCTTGATCCCAATTTTTCAATAATTTGCATGATTCTTCCTCAAGCTGATCGGAATTTAATACTTTTGGGTCGGTACGAAATGATTCATTCAATGCAGCTACTGACCAGATAATATAGGGTTGTTCAATTATATCTAAGGATTTTACAAATTCATTTTCAACCGCCAAATGATTGGGATCATGCACAGTTAAAAACATTCCGATTCCTCTTGGTCCAACTGCAAATCCGGGACCTTTAAATAAGTCTTTGTAGAGAGTTGATCTAAATCGATTTGTTAATATCGTTTTCCCTGCAATCCCTGTCACTCCAGCGCTTTTTGCTGTCTCGCTCCCTAATAACTTTCGCGCTACTGCAGAATGCACCCCATCCGCTCCCACTAAGATATCTACTTTTTCACTCTGCACGTTGGAAAAATGGAGTAATACACCAGAGTCTATTTCTTCATAGTGTGTAAACTGTGTACCCCAACGAATGATGTTTTCCAAATCAACAGCTAATATTTTTCGTAAGGGCACCCTCCCTATCATTAGAAGGTCTTCTTCGTCTGTTTGACGAAAACGCAACTTTGTTTTTCCGTGATGGTCCAGAATTGAAAATTGCTTAAATGATTCCGGTCCAGTACCGCTCATCCTAAGTGCTTGTTCAATTCTCGCTTGCAAACCTTTGCGAATGGATTTTAGCGCTTCTTCGCTAAGATGTAACCGATACCCGCCTGTTTTTGCAGGGAATGGATCACGATCAAACACGACCACTTCTATATTCTGAATACAAAGAGCTTGAGCCAAAGTGAGTCCACCTATTCCTGCACCAATTATACCCACCCGCACGTACATTCCTCCATAATTAAACTATTCACTGTCATTTATTTTTATTGTATTGCTTTAATAAAATTCTATGTCAATTTCGTATTATTAAATTGCGGCGTATTCATGTTATGACTACTGAACGAGCTCGCCGTTACTTAATAATTTGGCCCGATTGCGGAATGGAGTAATTGGAGCTTTTAACTTTACAATTTTTTATGTGGAAAATAAAAACGAATTATTTTAACGATGAAAAAAGACGACTCTTCATCCAAAATGAATGTGAGCCGTCTTTACATTACACTAGGAAAATAATATTTTCATCAGCCTATCAAACAGTTAGCCTCGGGTTTTAATAGTCTATTATTTCACATTATTTTCTTTACTATTTTTCGTTGCTTTTGCTACGTTTTCATGTATTTCTGATTCAATGGCCTGGACATGGGGAGTATCAAGCTTTTGTTTCGGCTGAGGATGGAACCATTGGATTTCACCTTTGTGTATAAAGCCTTTGTATTCTTCTCCGTGAACTTGCAGAGTGAATTGCTGACGCTCGTGTATTCTTTCTTCAAATGCTTGCTTTAATTCAAAATTTTTAATTCCGCTTGAAATACCATACTGTCCCATTAATTTGTGTATGGTCGCTTCAATTGCGTCAACTTTACTTTCACCTATCATTTGTTTTGGGTGAGGGTGGAGCCATTGAATCTCATCCTCATGGTAATGCCCCTTAAACTCATCACCTTGAACATTAAAAGTGAATGCGTACCGCTGATGAACACGATTCTCGAACACCGTTTCAACCTCAAAATCTTCAAGTATGGGTTTTGCATTCTTATCTTTAGACATACTTAACCCCCTTATGAAAGTTTCCATTAATCTTAAACTATTTCATCTTCTCTTTCAAGAAATCGGTTACAAATTATAAAAGACTGGACAGTCGCCTATGAAGCGAAGATTGAATAAAAATTCTACAAGCCTGTAAAATAATGAATATTGCGTAAATGATTTAACCCCCCAATTTTCATTGGGGGAGATGTTAATATTTCCTTAAAGAACTTGGTGTACGATGAAACCATTTTTGATTAATTATGTGAAGGCATTTCGTAAAAACACGTTCAATATGCTGTGTTGAGTTGCCCAGAATACGTAAACTAAATCCTGGCACCTCAAGTTTGGAAAGTCCAAATTTAATATCTATTTCTTCCGTTTCTATAGATTGATAAATTTCATCTATGATGCTGGTACTCGTTTGCTCGCTTATTATTATCATTGAGCCTAGATGAGAATAGCCTTCCATATACCCTAGCCCAGATAAATTCTGCTGTGCAGGGGTTAACTTAATATGATCAAAAACGCCGAGTTTTCCATCCCAATTAATCTCAGTTATTAACTGTACAGAATCAAAGCTGAAATAGTCTCCGTTCGGGGACCATCCAGGCGTTAAAATATCTGTATAGAGAAATGTTGCTCCTTTTTCCATATGAATCACGTTTTTCTGCTTATAACGAGCATTTTGATAGGCAATCAGCGGATCGGGAAGATATTCTAAATAACTACCTTTCTTTAAATATATGACTGTTTCTTGATAGGCATAGTTATTTGGCGTTTTATACACCTTTGTCGCAGATTGTGTTGTCAAAGTGACTTTAGCTCCTTCTTCAGCGGAAATATCCATTTTGTACCGATCGCCGTCTAAGTAGCCACCGCCGGGATTTAAAAGGTAATAGCAAACCTTTCCAGAATCATCATGGTAAATTGGCCGCATCACTTTAAATGCACCTTGGAAAAATACTCTTTTCGCTATCGTTTTTCCTTTGCGATTTTCTAAATCCATAGAAAGTACGCCTGTCCATTTTGACATTTATACTAATCCTTTTAATAAAGCATGCTTTTTAATCCAATCTATGACTTTATCGAGTCCTTCATTATTTTTTAAATTTGTAAAAATAAATGGTTTATCGCCGCGGAAAACTTTAGTGTCTTTTTCCATTACTTCAAGGCTGGCACCGACAAAAGGGGCAAGGTCAGTTTTGTTAATGATAAATAAATCCGATTTAATCATTCCTTGTCCGCCTTTACGAGGAATTTTTTCGCCTTGAGCTACATCAATGATATAAATAGAAAAGTCTACTAGTTCCGGACTAAACGTTGCTGCGAGATTATCTCCGCCGCTTTCGACAAAAATGAGCTCAACATCTTGATGGCGCTCTGTTAATTCGTCGATGGCAGCGAAATTCATAGATGCATCTTCACGAATTGCCGTGTGAGGGCATCCTCCTGTTTCGACTCCAATGATCCGGTCCTCAGGAAGTACACCGTTCTGAATTAAAAATTTGGCATCTTCTTTTGTGTATATATCGTTCGTCACGACCGCCATCTTTACTTCACCTTCAAGAAAGCGAGTCAGTTTTTCAACAAGCATTGTTTTTCCTGCTCCTACAGGTCCTCCAACACCCATTCTAATTGGTTCCATATAAAACACGTCCTTTTCTGATTTCTTTAAAAATGTTTAAGACATAAATATACGAATATTGACACGTTCATGCTTCATTTGTGATAGTTCAAGACCTGGGGACACGATGCCGAAATCATCTTCGTGAAGCTGCATGATGCTTTCAGCCGCTCGGGTTAATTCAGGTTGAAATTTATGTGTGATCGTTTGTCCTGCCGTTTGTCCGAGAGGGATAGCGCGTACCGCGTTTTGAACCTGACTGGAAACAGCTGAATATAAATAATAGAGAATGGTATTTTGTTTTGAAACCTCAAGACCATGCGCAACCATAGAAAATACAATCGCGGGGTGGCCGTAAGATTGTTTCTTGTCGATCCTTTCCCTGTACTGTGAAAGAGTCGGCATACCATATAATGATTCAGCAAGCTTTAGCATTCGATATCCAATCATTTTCGTTCCTTGCCTCGTTTCTCTCGGCAAATTTTGAACAGTAATTAGGTGATCAAGTTTCCATATTTTTTGAATATCTTTTTTTCTGAGAGCATCATAAATGAGACGGCAGACAAGGCCATCCGTATAAATGAGCTGCTCATGTAAATACACTCGGAGCCACTCGTAAAAAGACTCGGGATCTTTCACTTTTCCATCTTGGATATAGCTTTCTAAGCCAAAGGAATGGCTGAAAGCTCCTGTAGGAAGATTAGAGTCACATAGCTGAAACAGAGATAAAATACGATTATCCATGACTATGGCCTATATGCCGGAATGCTTGTTTCACCTTTCGTTCTTCCCGCTTATATGGAATCCCAAGTTCTTGCAGTAAATCCTCTACTAAATAGTCATATTGAACGAGCATATGATGATCTTCAAATTGAGCAGGGAGGTGGCGGTTTCCTAGCTGATGAGCGATTGTTCCCATTTCTTTGATGCATCTAGGACTAATAACAAGAAGGTCATCTGAAAGCACATCAATGACAATCATATTTTTATCGTCCATGTACAAAACATCACCTGCTAAAAGATCACGAGATTCTTTCAAACGAATCCCAAGCTCGTTGCCATGATCCGTCTTTATCCGCTGAATCCTCTTCATTAAATGTGCGCTTTCCAAGAAAACTTTCTCTATATGCCGTTTCTTAATCTCGTCTTTATCCATTTTTTCTAAATTTGTAACAACTCTTTCAATAATCACTGTTTTTCACCTCAAAATAAAAAATATCGCTGACCCATCGGTACTGTATCAACTGGATCACAAGACAGCAGCTCACCGTTTACTCTCACTTCATATGTTTGTGGATCGACTGTAATCTCAGGCGTTTCTGAATTTAATTTCATATCTTTTTTAGATAGTGTCCTAATTCCGCCAACTGGAAGGACCATTTTTTTAAGTGCCAATTTTTCATGAACCCCGATATCATAGGCTGCCTGAGAGATAAAGGTAACAGAACTTTTTGATAGTGCCGCTCCAAACTGGGCGTACATTGGTCGATATATATAAGGCTGCGGAGTCGGAATGGAAGCATTTGCATCTCCCATAAGGCCAGTTACAGCAAGACCGTTTTTAAGAACCATTTCCGGTTTAACGCCAAAGAATTTAGGCGACCAAATGACTAAGTCTGCCATTTTGCCGACTTCGATTGAACCTACATGTTCTGATATTCCATGTGTAATTGCTGGATTAATCGTGTATTTAGCAATATAGCGCTTGGCACGGTTGTTGTCAGCAAATTTACTGTCTCCTTGCATGGAACCCCTTTGTTTTTTCATTTTGTCCGCTGTTTGCCATGTGCGCAGGACGACTTCACCTACACGGCCCATTGCTTGTGCATCAGAACTAACCATGCTAAATACGCCTATGTCCTGAAGAATATCCTCAGCTGCAATTGTTTCTCTTCTAATTCTTGAATCTGCAAATGCAATATCTTCTGGTACAGAAGGGTTTAAGTGATGGCATACCATGACCATATCGAGATGTTCATCAATCGTATTGACGGTATAAGGGAGGGTAGGGTTAGTTGATGATGGCAGAATGTTCAGATAACTTGCTGATTTAATTAAATCGGGTGCATGTCCACCACCGGCGCCTTCAGTATGATACATATGAAGAACCCGGTCTTTCACAGCAGCCATTGTATTTTCCATAAATCCGCTTTCATTCAAAGTATCAGCGTGCAAGGCAACTTGAATATCAAATTCGTCTGCTACACGCAAGGCATAGTCAAGGGATGATCCTGTTGCTCCCCAGTCTTCGTGAACTTTTAACCCAATTACGCCTGCTCTCACTTGCTCTGCTAAAGGCTCAAAGGAAGCCGCATGCCCTTTGCCTGTAAAGCCAACGTTAATAGGAAGGCCTTCAGCAGCAGCTAACATACGATGAATACTCCATTTACCAGGAGTTACTGTAGTAGCCCGCGATCCCGCCGCTGGCCCTGTGCCTCCGCCGATTAAAGTGGTCGTTCCAGATGTGAGAGCTACTTGCACTTGTTCCGGATTGATAAAATGCACATGGGTATCGATCGCTCCGGCAGTCACAATCAAACCTTCCCCGGCAATAATTTCAGTCGAAGCGCCAATAATAATATCAACGTTATCCATCACTAGAGGATTGCCGCTTTTGCCAATGCCAAAAATCAATCCATCTTTAATTGCTAAATCTGCTTTATAAATACCTGTGTAATCTAAAACAACAACATTCGTTATAACTGTATCTGCTACGCCTTCATCTCGTATGGCTAGAGGGTGTTGACCCATTCCGTCCCTAATGACTTTTCCACCGCCAAAGACAACTTCTTCTCCATAGGCTGTATAATCTTTCTCGATTTGGATAAACAAGTCAGTATCTGCAAGCCGGATGGAGTCACCTGTTGTTGGACCATACATTTCTGCATACTGTTTTCGTGACATTTTAAAACTCATAATTGATCCTCGCTTTCTAAAGAGCCATCAACTTTATTATTGAAACCGTATACACGGCGTTCACCTGCAAAATTAATCAGCTCGATTTCCTTTTCATCGCCAGGTTCAAACCGAACTGCTGCTCCGGCGGGAACATTTAATCTTTTTCCGTAAGATTGCTTCCGATTAAATTGGAGCGCTTCATTCACTTCGTAAAAATGAAAATGTGATCCTACCTGAATAGGGCGGTCGCCTAAATTTGTAACGGAAATGATAAATACTTCTTTTCCGTCATTACAAATAATATCTCCCTCTCCTAAGACGAATTCTCCAGGCACCATATACTGATTCCTCCTCATTATTTTATTGGGCTGTGGACAGTTACCAATTTTGTCCCATCTGGAAAAGTCACTTCTACCTGAATATCATCAATCATCTCAGGTATCCCGTCCATGACATCTTCTCTAGATAGAATCGTCGTTCCAAATTCCATTAGTTCCGCCACGGTTTTGCCGTCTCTCGCTCCTTCCATCACTTCATAAGTAATGAGAGCGACAGCTTCCGGATGATTTAATTTTAGCCCTCTTAATTTCCGGCGTCTGGCAAGGTCTGCCGCCACTACTATCATGAGCTTGTCAATTTCCCTTGGCAATAAATGCATATTAAACCTCCTGTATTAAATTTGAGCAATAAAAAACTCCCTTTTGGAAGAAAGGGACTTTTTACTCATAACAAAGTATAAAATTGTCCAAATTTCTCCTCTTGGCACTATTCTCAACTTCACAAGAGCGATTCTAGCATATAAAAAATTTTAAGTGAAGTCTAACGCAATGCGGTTTCGGTAATTTAGACAGTTATATATTTTAAATATTTTCATAGAAACATATGAGTCACAAGGTTTAGCCGTATATTCCTGGTTTATTTTTTTTCACTTCATAAAAAATTTTAAAGTGTTCCTCTTGACAGAAAAATATTTCTTTTTTAAAGTATAGCTGTACTAAATACTCCGCAACAAAAATTGTCTCAAGCATCGTCTCTCCCACTTCACAATTTGAACTGGCTGCTCCCAAAGCTATTCAATTATCTTACATCTAATTATAAAAACTGAATGATTAATGATGCATACTTATCTGAAAATTTTAAAGAAAGGGGGAAGTATGAAAAAGGCAATTAGTGTCCTCGCGCTGATATCAATCTTCTTTGTATTATGTTACAAGGAAGTTATGCAGGAGCACGTAGATAAACACATTGTAATAACTGAGGATAGCAAGGTTACCTTTGAAATAATTTCTCGAACTGGATCATTTAACGATATAGCGTCTGTCGAGAAAGAAGTATTAGAAGCATATGATATTATCCACCAAAAGCTTCAAGTAGATGATGTATCGCCTCTAACGATCAAAATCATTGTGGAGAAGGATAGATCTGCTACTTGCTATAAAAATAATATGAACGAGATGACAATTTCAGAAAATAATGATCTTGTTGTACACAAATTAACTCATATTTTACTCGGATATGGGTTGAACTTTGATGCGAGCAATGGGTATTTAACACAAGAAGGGTTTGCTATTTACATGGAGAGTAAATATGGCAAGCAGAGTTTTCCTAACTTTGGTATTTCAGAGCATAAAATGATGAAATATCTTATTGATTCTAATAAAGAGATCCCTCTATCTGAATTGATAGATGGACAATACGATGGTTCTTTATTTCGACCTTTCATGATGAAACAAGAGGGCCTTACTTTACAGTGGATTAGCTTTATTCAAGCAGGTTCGTTTATAACTTATTTAATTAATACCTATGGTTTAATAAAGTTTGAGTCCATCTACAACAGTAGATACTTAGCGAGAAGAATGGAAGAAGTATACGGAAAAGACATGAATGAATTAGAGCAAGATTGGATTGTTTATGTAAGGAAAAGTCAGAAAGAATTAAAAAGAGCTGAGCAGAAAAAAATTCAAAGTTATGTAAATTAACAAACTTCTTCATCTACTATTTTTTGAAAAGGCAATAAAATGAGAAGAAGTATTGGATGTTTAAATGTTTGAATATTCTTATTATTTATTAAATGCAACATGAGGTGAAGAAATGAAAAATAATAAAATTAGTTTTCTTTTCTTGTTACTTTTAGTGTTTTCAATTTTGACAGCTGGTTGTACCTCATTGGATTCAACTCAATCTGTCAATGAAAGTAAGGAGATTAGAAAAGACGAATTGGTATTAGCTGTTGACGGGGAGCCTGATGCTGGCTTTGACCCGACAACTGGCTGGGGCCGCTATGGATCTCCACTGTTTCAAAGCACGATTTTAAAAAGAAATAATCAATTAGAAATTGTTAATGATATTGCGGAAAATTATGAAGTAAGTGAAGATGGCAAAGTTTGGACAGTGGACTTGCGTAAAGATGTGAAGTTTTCAGACGGTGTTCCTTTAACAGCAGCAGATGTTCAATTTACATTTGAAACGGCCTTACACACTGGATCAGTTGTTGACTTGAATATTTTGAAAAAAATAGAAGCTACTGATAAGTACACAGTAAAATTCACATTAAAGGAGCCGCAATCAACCTTTATAAACTCTTTAGTGACGACAGGTATTGTGCCTAAACATGCATATGGAAAGGATTACTCCGAAAATCCGGTTGGATCCGGCCCCTATCAGCTCGTTCAGTGGGACAGGGGTCAACAGCTCATTGTACAAGCTAACCCTGAATATTATGATAAAAAGCCATTTTTTCAAAAGCTGACTTTTTTATTTTTAAATGAAGATGCCACTTTTGCAGCTGCTCAAGCGGGCAATGTTGATGTCGCCTCTATTCCGGCTGCATTTAGTAAACAGCAAGTACCCGGTATGCAATTACAGGCAGTAAAAACGGTTGATAATCGCGGAATTGTGTTTCCATACGTAAAATCAGGTGATTTTACTGAAAGTGGTTTACCAATAGGAAACGATGTAACAGCTGATCCAGCCATTCGACGAGCGATAAATTATGCAATTGACAGACAAGCACTCATTGAAGGAGTGCTGGAAGGGTATGGTTCACCAGCCTATACTTCAGTAGATGGTTTGCCATGGTGGAATTCTGATACCGTCTTTGAGGATGCGAACATTGATGGCGCTAGAAAAATTTTGCAAAAATCTGGATGGGAAGATACTGATGGAGACGGAATACTCGAGAAAGGCTCATTGAAAGCTGAATTCACTTTATATTACACTGCTGGCGATGCAATAAGACAATCTCTCTCGATAGCAGTTGCAGATATGTTAGAGCCTCTTGGGATTAATGTAAAAGTAAAGGGTGGAAGTTGGGATACGATCGAAAAAGAAATGTACTCAAATGCTGTACTCATGGGCTGGGGGAGCCACGATCCGCATGAAATGTATAATGTTTACAGCCGTAAATATGCAGGAGTAGATTACTATAACACTGGTTTCTATCAAAATAATACAGTTGATGAGTATTTTGAAAAGGCTCTTAGTGCTCTAAATGAAAAAGAAGCTTTGGAGTTTTGGAAAAAAGCACAATGGGATGGCGAGACTGGCTTAAGTGCAAAAGGTGACGCTCCATGGGCATGGCTAGTGAACATTGACCACTTATATTTAGTTAAGGATGGGCTTGATATTGGTAAACAAAGAATTCATCCCCATGGTCATGGCTGGCCAGTGACAAACAATATTGAAGAATGGAGATGGAATGACTAAGGTGGACAAAAATTTTTATATAAAACTTGGGAAATTTTTTTTATTGAAAAGTTTTAGAATCGCCACTTTATTATTTGCCATTTGCATCATTTCTTTTCTTTTAATAAAGAACTCGCCTATTGACCCAATTCAAGCCTATATTGGTGCGGATATGTTAACGGTGGGACCTGAACAGCGCGAGAGAATAGCTGAGTACTGGGGGCTAAATCTTCCAGTTATGGTTCAGTTTTGGAATTGGCTTTCCGCACTGCTAACAGGAGATTTAGGCACCTCAATGATCTATCGCAGTCCAGTATCTGAAATAATTAGTGAACGTTTTATTCATTCCCTTGTTTTAATGATTGCAGCATGGCTTTTATCAGGGATTTTTGGTTTTGCAATGGGGGTGATTGCCGCTATGAAAAAGGATACATGGATTGACAAAATCATTGTCTGGTATTGTTATACTCTTGCATCGACCCCGACATTTTGGGTTGGGCTGCTTATGCTCATTATTTTTGCTGTATGGCTTGGCTGGTTTCCAATAGGGCTGAGTGTTCCTGTTGGTTCCCTTGCGGAGGATGTTTCGATAGCAGATCGACTAAGACATCTTATTCTTCCTGCTGTCACGCTTAGCATTGTTGGTGTGGCGAATGTCGCCTTGCATACACGTCAGAAAATGATCGATGTTTTAGCTAGTGATTATGTGTTATTCGCAAAAGCCAGAGGTGAACGCGGTTTTGTCTTATTTTGGAGACATGGATTAAGAAATATTGCGTTGCCTGCAGTCACATTACAATTTGCAGCTTTTAGTGAATTGTTTGGCGGGGCGGTTCTCGCTGAGCAAGTTTTCTCTTATCCCGGTCTTGGTCAAGCAACAGTTGAAGCAGGTTTAAGGGGGGATGTGCCTCTTTTGTTGGGATTAGTAATATTTAGTACAATATTCATTTTTGCAGGTAATTTAATTGCTGATTTAATTTATTACGTAGTAGATCCAAGAACAAGGGAGGGCTGGAGGATATGATTTCAAGCCTCAAAAAAAGAACTCGTTTCTCCCTTAACCGAAGGCAAAAGACATTTCTTACGCTTTTTAGTTTGATTGTTTTCTTAATATGTATTGTATTAGTGGGAGCTTTATTGGATGAAGGGAGAATTGCGACAAACCTTGTCGACCGCAATCTTGTTCCTTCTTTTGACCATCCCTTTGGTACTGATTGGTTAGGAAGAGATATGTTTACACGTACGATCATGGGGCTTTCTTTAAGTATAGGAGTGGGATTGATCGGAGCAGTTGGTAGCATATCGATTGCTCTGATTCTTGGTACCGCTGCAGCAATTATGGGCAACAAAGGCGATCGGCTAATTTCGTGGCTCATTGACCTTTTTCTCAGTGTCCCGCATCTAGTTACCCTTATCCTTATTGCTTTTACATTAGGCGGAGGCTTTAAAGGGATTGTTATTGGAATTGCATTAACTCATTGGCCAAGTCTTGCTCGAATCATTAGGGTAGAAGTGATGCAAATTCGCACTTCAGAATTTGTAAAAGTTTCTCGGCAAATGGGTAAATCTCATTGGTGGATCGCTTTGCATCATATGCTACCACACTTAGTCCCTCAGGTTTTAGTTGGCTTTACCTTACTATTCCCTCATGTAATTTTACATGAATCTGCTGTAACGTTTTTAGGATTAGGGCTATCGCCTCACGAGCCGGCAATCGGGATTATCCTGTCTGAATCTATGAAATATTTGTCTTCAGGTATGTGGTGGCTTGCATTTTTTCCGGGGCTTTGTTTGCTGATTGTTGTTCGGACGTTTGATAATATTGGTGAAAAACTTCGTATGTTCCTTCATTCCAACTAGTAAAAGATGCAGTTTTGTGAGGTGTTAACAAATAGCTATTCTAGAAGTAAATGATTTATCGATAACTTTTAAACAATATACAAATGGACTAAAAAAGAAATATATTAAAGTGATTTCAAGCTTGAACATCTCTGTTGAAGCCGGTGAAATCCTTGCCGTAGTCGGCGCAAGCGGTTCAGGGAAAAGTTTGCTGGCACATGCGATTTTAGGGATACTTCCAAGTAATGCAAAGGTGAGTGGGACAATTAAATTTAACGGAGAAATACTTACTTCTGCTCGACAAGAAGCATTACGCGGAAGGGAAATTGCACTTGTTCCTCAATCAGTAAACTATCTAGATCCTCTTATGCGTGTTGGAAAACAAGTTCGTACATCTGTAAAAAAAGGCAATGAAGCTAAGGCACAGCGGGAAGTATTTGAACGTTATCGCCTTAAATCAGATGTAGATAAGATGTATCCATTTCAACTTTCTGGCGGTATGGCGAGAAGAACACTTCTATCTACTGCCATGGTTAGCGGAGCTAGGGTTATTATTGCAGATGAGCCTACACCCGGACTTGATCCCGCTGTAATCAACGAGGCATTAAATCATTTTAGGGATGTTGCAGACAACGGCAATGCAGTCATGCTTATCACACATGATATTGAGTCTGCCTTAAAAATTGCCGATAAAATTGCCGTTTTGTATGCAGGAAGTACAGTCGAGGTAGCTCCTGCCAATAATTTTACTGGTAATGGTGAGAAACTAAGACATCCGTATAGCAAGGGTTTGTGGAGAGCATTACCCCAAAATGAATTTATCCCAATTCCAGGTTCACAGCCTCATCCAAGTACCTTACCGTCTGGGTGTTTGTTTGAACCACGATGTGTAAAAGCAACTCTTGAATGTACGAAAGCTCAACCAGTGATGAGGGAGCTACGAAATGGAATAGTGAGGTGTATTCATGCAACTTGAAGCTAAAAACATCGGCTTTCGCTATGATAATGGCCCGTGGCTATTTCAAGGAATCAATTTCATTCTCAAGCCAAGGGAGATTGTAGGACTGACTGGAGTAAGTGGACGTGGGAAAACAACATTTTGCAAGATTTTAGCAGGGTTAGAGAAACCTGTTGAAGGCAGTATCACCCTTAATAGAAAAGAGCTTCATAGAAATGGATATCACCCTGTACAATTAATCTATCAAAATCCGGAAAAGGCCGTAAATCCGCGTTGGAAGATGGAAAAAATTCTTAACGAAGGGTGGAAACCTGACGAAGAGTTGCTGACATCATTAGGAATCGAGAAGGAGTGGCTCATGCGCTGGCCGAATGAGCTTTCTGGTGGTGAGCTTCAGAGATTTTGTGTTGCCCGTGCATTGGGACCTAATACTCGTTTTTTAATTGCGGATGAAATGACAACAATGCTTGATGCAATCACACAAGCTCAAATCTGGCAAGCTGTTTTGGAAATCTTCAAAAAAAGAGAGATGGGAATAGTTGTTGTCAGTCATGAAGCTAAGCTTATTCAAAGGCTTTGCCATCGCGTAATTGAGATAAATAGTTTATAAATATTCTATACTAATGAAGAAAGATGAAATTTTAGTTGGATTTGAAGAGGTTCCATCCCGCGAAACAATAAGGCAAGAATTGCTTGAGTGATAAGCCATTAAAAAGAGACCGTCATGACTAAGGATATCAATTATCCTTCATTTTTTAAATTCTTCATATTCTTTTCATGCATCCCATAACTTTTTAAAAAGGTAAAACGTTTATTGATTAGAGTGCACATTTTTTCTATATCATTAAATGAATGGAGGCAAAACATGAAGATTCTTATTTTAGGGGGGACTCGTTTTTTAGGAAGAGCTATCGTAGAAGAAGCAGTGAAAAGAAAACATGAAATTACCTTATTTAATCGCGGAACAAATAAAGAGGTTTTTCCTGATCTTGAGCAGCTTGTTGGAAATCGGGATCAAGATGTATCTCTTTTGAAAAAAAGGAATTGGGATGCCGTTATAGATACATGCGCATTCGCGCCCCACCAAATCAAAAATATCGCGGCAGTACTAAGAGACAGTGTTGAACATTATACTTTCATCTCAAGTATCTCTGTTTATAGAGACTGGATTCCGCCAAATATTACAGAAGATTACCATTTGCAATCAATACAGTTAGATAAATTAAAAGCAGTAGAAGTGGGGACGGTTTCACCGTACGAGTATTATGGCGCATTAAAAGCTTTATGTGAAGCAGAAGTTGAAAAAAATTGGCCAGGGCATGCTTTGCATATACGAGCTGGACTGCTTGTCGGGCCATATGATTATTCCGATCGGCTCCCATATTGGGTCGAGCGGGTAGCACAGGGCGGGAGAATATTGGTACCGGGACGCCTTGACCGTCCAATACAATTGATTGATGTAAAGGATATAGCATCGTGGGTCATTCATATGGCTGAAAACAGAAATGCAGGCGTATATAATGTAACGGGTCCGAATAATCAATTAACGATTGAAGAACTATTAAATATATGTCGAGCAGTGACAGGTAGTGACGGGGAATGGGTGAGTGTTGATGAACCATTTTTGCGGGCGCACAAGATAGAGCCGTGGACTGAAATGCCTTTATGGATACCTGAAGATTTTTCATTGGAAGGTGAAAAAGCACCTTGGAAAGGAACTTTTGCAATCAGTATAGATAAAGCTGTGCGAACGGGTCTTTCTTTTCGACCTCTTAAGGAAACGATTCAAGAAGTATATCACTGGGAAAGGGAGCGGCATCATTCAGATAAAGTAGCGGGATTATCAAGAGATAAAGAGTGTGCACTGCTGAATGAGTGGCATAAGTAAAAGCCTTTATTAACCAAGAGTCCCGTCAATCCATGGAAAGGATGACGGGATTTTTTTTCGCTTAAGGGACAATCACATCTGTTTCAATTAATCGGGGATGGATTTTCTTTGCTTTCTTAAATGTTTCAGGGGTATTAACTTTGTAAACATGCAGTTTCAGTTTTGCTTTTTTTATTTTTTTGGCAGTATATTCATCTACATTATCAATTGATGTTGTATATATGGCGTTTTTATATTTTTTTAACTCTTTAATATCTGCTTCCACATTCTTCAATGCATTTCCTAGAAATGTTACAGTAGCTTCCGGGTACCATGAGTTAAATTGGTCTCTAATCGTTTTATTACTCAGTACAAAAAACGAATGATGCAATACTTTTGCTTCCTCCGCTTCATTCATAATGTCATCAACGAATTCTTTGTCATCCCAGTTTCCTTTTGAACCATCAAAATTGATGCCAAGTTTATATTTATGAGCTTCTTCTAATACTTCTTCAAGTGTTGGGACTTTATAGCTTGTCACATTTCCTTCATGATCTTCAATTGAAAAAGCCTGTAGCTCCTCAAGTGTTAAATCCTCTACCATTCCCGTTCCTGTCGTTGTACGATCAATCGTTTTATCATGCATTAACACATATTGGCCATCCTTCGTTTTTTGAACATCAATTTCAACAAAGCCATATCCTAATACTCCAGCTTGTGTAATAGCCTCCAATGTGTTTTCAGGTGCAGCAACTTGTGCCCCGCGATGGGCACTCAACTCCGTTTTATTACTGCGCAGCCAATGATCATTCGGTGCTGCAATGACGGCATTTCCATATACTGAAGCTGCAAACATCATCGGTATGGCCAGCGATAAAATTCTGCGCTTTTTCAATTTTCCTCACTCCCTCTTGGATCCCATATTTTCTCTTTTTACAATACATAAATGATGTTAAGTCCATTCTTTTGTTTTGTTAAACTTGTGTATCTGTTTATGAAAACTGAGAGCGAGGTCTTTTTGCATTACGAAAAAAATTTAGTGGAAAAATAAAATAAATACTTGAAAATCGTAATCGTTACGTTTTATACTAATGAAGTAATCATTACAGATGGTGAAGCATAGTTATTAAATCGTAATCATTACTATTTAATGATGATAAGGAGAGAGTATGAATGAGAGTCAAAATCACTTTAGCTTGTACTGAGACAGGAGATAGAAATTATATTACTGTGAAAAACAAAAGAAATAATCCTGAAAGAATTGAGTTGATGAAGTATAGCCCGAGGTTGAAAAGAAGAACAATTCACAGAGAAACTAAATAATGCACGGAGTAGAGCAACAAAAGAGTAGTCACCGACACAAAATCGGAGCGGCTGACGCAAAATTAAAATAGAATTTAAAAAGGAATGATAAAAATGAAAAAAATTCCCGTAACTGTATTGAGCGGTTATCTCGGTTCAGGTAAAACTACTTTGCTCAATCATATTTTAAACAATAGGGACGGTTTGAAGATAGCCGTCATTGTTAATGATATGAGCGAAGTTAACATTGATAGTGAGCTAGTCCAAAAACAAGCAGGCTTTTCACGTACTGAGGAAAAACTAGTAGAGATGAGCAATGGCTGTATTTGCTGTACGTTAAGAGAAGACTTATTAGTTGAGGTGGAAAGGTTAGCAAAACAAGGAGATATCGACTACATAATGATTGAATCTTCAGGAATTAGCGAGCCTGTGCCAGTTGCTCAAACTTTTTCCTATATAGATGAAGAAATGAATATTGATTTAACGAAATTTTGCCAATTAGATACGATGGTGACGGTTGTTGATGCAAACCGATTCTGGCATGATTTCGAATCAGGTGACTCATTATTAGAACGCAAGGAAGCGGTAGGTGACAATGATGTCCGGAATATCGCTGATCTCCTTATTGATCAAATTGAGTTTTGTAATGTGCTTGTTCTGAATAAATGTGATTTAGTTAAAGCTGAGGATTTGGAGAAATTAGAAAATGTTATTCGTATGCTACAGCCAGAAGCAAAAATTATCCGTTCAGTAAACAGTATGGTAGACCCTCAGGAAATTTTAAATACAGGATTATTTGATTTTGAAAAGGCAAGTGAATCAGCAGGCTGGCTAAAGGAATTAACTATTGGCCCGGCTGACCATACACCAGAAACCGAGGAATATGGAATTTCATCATTTGTTTATTCAAGAAAACGACCTTTCCATTCTGAGAGATTTGATGATTGGTGCCAAACGATGCCAGTAGAAATTGTAAGAGCTAAGGGAATCGTCTGGTGTGCGAGTAGAAACGACTTAGCTATATTGTTATCCCAAGCTGGCCCTTCAGTCACGCTTGAACCGATTTCTTATTGGCTGGCTTCGCTGTCAAAAGCGGAACAAGAGCAAATATTAAGTGAGGAAGATGCCGATTTATTAGATGATTGGGATGATGAACATGGAGATCGCCATACAAAGCTTGTTTTTATTGGCGTCGATTTAAATGTGGACGTCATTACAAAAGAACTAGATGCGTGCTTATTAACTACAAGTGAGTTTGATGAAGAGTGGAGTAAACTATCGGACCCGTTTCAGTGGACGGTAGAAAGTAACTAGAAAATAGTATGACAGAACGGATTGGGAGGAAAACTTTCCTATCGTTTGACCTTAAGCAGGCCGAATGCTATAATGAAACAAACATTCTAAATATTACTACCTTTGTATAAAGGGGAGTAGCATATACAATAAAGTCGTCAATACAGGTGCGTAATGCCCTCGGCTTTATTGGCAACATTCGTTGTTTGCGAGACCTTTACCAATTTATTTGGTGAGGTCTTTTTGCCGTATAAAATACAAATAGGGGAGTGTAGACGATGTCGATTAAAAAATATATGAAGAAATTTGTTCAAAAGGAAGGGGTCAAGCTATTAAAAGAAAAAGGCTTGCCAATGATTAAAAAAGAGTTAGAAAAAAGAAAAGGCAAGAAATAATGGAGGGATATTAATTTTGAAGAGATTTATATATTTTATACCGGTTTTCTTATTATTAACAGCAGCATGTTCACCAATTGAAGATACGAAGAATACGTTGACCTATATTAACGGTGCCGAAGATTATATGAACGAAATGTCTCAATTTACCGAGGATTTTCCTACTATGGCTGAAGCGGCATTAAGAGATACCCAAGCTGCTCAAGAATTGGAATCTTACGTGCAGCAAATACAGCAGGATATTGAAACCTTTAATAAACTGGAATCTCCCGCTATGATGGAAGAGCTGCATAGTGAAATATTAAATCATAACGAGAACATTCAGCAAGGGCTGAAAACATTTGAGCAAGAACTTGAGAATGGAACATTAAATATAGAGTTTATCGAGAATAGTGAAGTACTGAAATCTGTACAAGATATACAAAATATTTATGAACAAATAGAACAATTAGGTGAATAATTTTCGAATAAGGGTTGAAATTTTTTGACCCTTATTTTGAAAAATAAATACTTGTAATTTGCAAATTATTGAGTTATAAATATTATTAAGAGGTGAAAATAAATGGAAAATATTCGTGAGATTTTTCAAGTCATGACAAGGCATTTTGGTTTTCTAAACAAGAATTGTTGTACTGTAGGGGGCCATGATATTTCTTTAATCCATAGTCATATTCTTTACGAAATTGATAAACAGCACAATCCTTCCATGCAGCAAATTGCAGCAACTTTAGGAACGGATATTACTACATTTAGCCGGCAAGTTCAATCTTTAGTTAAAATGAACTTAGTTAAAAAATCTCCTCTTCCTGAAGATAAACGAATTTCAGTCCTGTCTTTAACAGCTGAAGGAAAATTTATTGCAGCAGTGATAGATGAACAAATGAATACTATGTTAAATGAAGTTTTTGCGAATATGAATGAATTTGAAAGAGAAACGGTTGTTAGATCAATTAAATTATTAAATGCGTCCATGGCAAAAACGAGTTACTGCTGTACAACTCCAATGAGGTAGTTAGCCTCATGAATAATACTTGCAAAATGCAAATAATAAAAATCTTAATTACGAGAGAAGGATGAGTAATGAAAAATTTTAATATTCAAGGATGCTGTACTCCATTCGGACAAACGATTCTTGCGAATGATCAAAATAAACATTTACCTATTGCCGTAATTGGTGCCGGTCCTGTCGGTTTAGCCGCTGCAGCACATTTAGCAGAACGCGGACAGCCATTTCTTTTACTAGAAGCAGGAGAAAAAGTAGGTGCAAATATATTGACTTGGGGTCATATTCGATTGTTCTCTCCATGGGGATATAACATTGATAAAGCGGCAAGAGGTTTGCTTCATAAAACGAGCTGGGAGCAGCCTAATTTAGAAGAATTGCCAACAGGAAAAGAAATGGTCGAAGAATATTTAGAACCGCTTTCCAATGTTTCTGAAATTTATCCATATCTTCATTTAGACACGAAGGTCCTGTCAATTGCTAAAAAAGATACAGATAAGATGAAAACCGAGAATCGTGAAAAAGTGCCATTTATTATTCATACAGAATCAAACGGCCATTATAAGGTGTTTGAAGCTAAGGCAGTGATTGATGCCACTGGTACATGGGGGAATCCTAACCCGGCCGCTTCAAGCGGTGTTTGGCTAAAAGAGGAAAAAGCCCTCTATAATCAAATTTTTTATGGAATACCGGATACATTAGGGACAGAAAAGGAGCGTTATGCAAATAAAAGAGTAGCGGTTGTAGGCGGTGGCCATTCTGCCATTAATTCTTTATTAGATCTAACAAAATTACAAGAGACTTTTCCTGAAACAGATATACTTTGGATTATGAGAAGAAAAAATGTAGAGGATGCCTATGGGGGAGAGGAAAGGGATGCTCTTGAAGCAAGAGGTACATTAGGTATAAGAATTCATAAACTTGTAGATGAACAAAAAATTAAAGTCGTTACGCCATTTTCCATCCAGCAAATAAAAAAATCTGATAACGGAATAATCATTTGCGGTAATCAACTGGGCAAAGAAAGTACTCTAGGAAATATAGATGAAGTCATTGTAAATGCTGGTAGCCGTCCTGACCTAGACATGATCCGTGAAATAAGGACTTCAATTGAAACATCGACAGAAAGTGTTGATCAACTAGCACCTCTCATTGATCCTAATCTTCATAGCTGTGGAACAGTCCGACCCCATGGTGAAAAAGAGCTTCGACAACCGGAAAAAGATTTTTATATTGTAGGAGCAAAAAGCTATGGAAGAGCGCCGACATTTTTAATGGCGACAGGCTACGAACAAATACGATCAGTTGTTGCATACTTATCTGGAGATAAGACAGCTGCCGAAAAAGTAGAGCTAGATTTACCTGAAACTGGTGTATGCAGTGTGAATATAAATAGTAAAACGCCTTGCTGTGATCATTAGGCATCCACTTGCAACTAATAAATCTTTTATAGAAGGGGGCTTCTTGCTTCCTTTCTTTTTGGATAGAAAATAGTAGACTAGAGAAAAACATGAATTTTTTGCGTCATCGCACTCGCTTTTGCGTCCCATCTCGTCTTTATGCGTCAGTGCACACGTTTTATGCGTCTGATCTCGCATTATTGCGTCAGCCACCACTCTTTTTGCGCCACTTCGCATTATTGCGCCCCCCATTTGCTGCTCTGTTGTTCAAGCAAAGAGCGCAAAATCATATGAAAATATCTTGCAATCAATATATAAGTGTTTTATTATATAAGCAAATTATTATATAAGAATTCGATTATATAATTATATAAAAGTGATTAGGAGGTGTTTTGGAAAATGTCAACGGTGGAAATTGAAAAAACTGCTATGTTACTGAAATTATTAGGAGATAAAACGCGGTTAACAATGGTAAAGATATTAGATTCACATGACTGTTGTGTTTGTGAATTTGTTGAAATGTTTAAGATGAGTCAGCCTGGTGTTAGCCAGCATGTTCGTAAATTAAAGGATGTCGGCATTGTTAGTGAAACGAGAAGAGGGCAATGGGTGATTTATTCTCTTAATAAACAGAGTGAGTATTATCCATTCATTCAAGATTTATTGAATCATCTTCCAAGCCAAGATTTTAAATTACTGGAATTAGAAGAACAGGGATTGCGGATCTCATGTGATTAGTAGGGGGTTTAAACAGTGACATCAGTCATGTTAGCATCTGTGATTTTTTTAATCACACTTATTTTAGTTATATGGCAGCCAAAAGGATTATCTATTGGCTGGTCAGCATGCGGAGGCGCAATCTTAGGATTAATTGTAGGTGTTGTAGATTTTAACGACGTAATAGATGTAACTTCAATTGTGTGGAATGCGACATTAACTTTTATCGCCATCATTATTATTTCTTTAATTTTAGATGAGATTGGTTTTTTCGAGTGGTCAGCCCTGCATATGGCAAGAGCCGCCAAAGGCAATGGCGTAAGAATGTTTGTCTATGTAAGCTTACTCGGTGCGCTTGTTGCTGCATTCTTTGCAAACGACGGCGCTGCCCTTATCCTTACACCGATTGTATTAGCGATGGTACGAAACCTTAATTTTAACGAAAAAATGGTTTTTCCATTCATTATCGCAAGTGGTTTTATTGCAGATACAGCTTCGTTGCCATTAGTCGTAAGTAATTTAGTTAATATCTTATCCGCAGACTTCTTTGGAATTGGATTTGCAGAGTTTGCTTCAAGAATGATTATTCCTAACTTTTTCTCTGTAGGCGCGAGTATTTTAGTCCTATACTTGTTCTTTAGAAAAAGCATTCCAAAAAATTACGATTTGTCTCAATTGAAAAATCCAAATGAAGCAATTAAAGATAAAAAAATGTTTAAATTATCTTGGCTTGTGCTCGGAATTCTGTTAATTGGCTATTTCACAAGTGAAGTGATCGGACTCCCTGTCTCTATCATGGCCAGCATCATAGCGATCTTCTTCTTATTAATGGCAAGGAGAAGTGCTGCTATCAACACCGGAACAGTCATGAAAGGAGCACCTTGGAATATCGTATTTTTCTCGATAGGAATGTATGTGGTTGTCTATGGATTGAGAAATGTGGGATTAACTAATCTATTGAGTGATGTGATTCAAGTAGCAGCTGATCAAGGGTTATTTGCTGCAACTATGGCAATGGGCTTCATCGCTGCCATCCTATCATCAGTTATGAATAATATGCCGACAGTAATGATTGATGCGTTAGCGATTGCTGACACGAATACAACTGGGGTAATTAGAGAAGCATTAATTTATGCCAATGTCATCGGGTCAGATCTAGGTCCTAAAATTACTCCGATAGGCTCTTTAGCGACATTATTATGGTTACATGTATTGTCATTAAAAGGAGTAAAAATCTCATGGGGAACCTACTTTAAAACAGGAATCATTTTAACTATTCCCACACTATTTATTACATTATTAGGCCTATATTTTTGGCTATTATTCATTCACTAAATCTACAAATAAAGGAGCATACACATGTCTAAAAAAACAATTTACTTTTTATGTACTGGAAATTCATGCAGGAGCCAAATGGCGGAAGGATGGGCCAAGGAGCATCTCGGCGAAGGCTGGCAAGTATATAGTGCAGGAATTGAAGCACATGGTTTAAATCCGAATGCAGTGAAAGCGATGAGAGAGGCAAACATTGATATTTCAAATCAAACATCTGATATCATTGATCCTGAAATTTTAAACAATGCTGACTTAGTTGTTACATTATGTGGCGATGCCGCAGATAAATGCCCTATGACACCGCCACACGTTAAGCGTGAGCATTGGGGCTTTGATGATCCAGCGAAGGCTGTAGGAACAGAAGAAGAGAAGTGGGCTTTCTTCCAGCGTGTAAGAGATGAAATTGGAGAAAGAATTTATCGATTTGCTCAAACGGGCAATTAATAATTTGATAAATCAGTAGTCAACATGACTGCTGATTTTCTTATTTTAGTTTTAAAAACTAAGGGCATCATAGAGAAAAATTTCAAAAAACAATGATATCGGATGTATACACCATATTTTGATAGAAAAACAACAGGAAATAGCTGAAAATAATCGTTTTTATGGAAAAATAGTGCAGTTATCCCCTTTACAACGATAAATTTCAGGAGTAATATAACTCTCATGAAAATTAAATCATTCTTAATTCGCTAAATCTTTGAGCGGGGGAACCAATTTTGTGACAAAGTCACTTGGGGTGAATCCTTTATAAGGTAGGGCTACTCTCATGGCCCGAATCCGACAGCTAACCTCGTAAGCGTTAAGGGAGAGGATGGATAACTGGTGTTCGAAAAAGCTATTCGACCACGGGGGAGTCCTCTGTGGTCTTTTTTGGCATTTATTACTTTAATCAATTATCGTATTAAAGAAAAATAAGGATTTACAGCGCATAAGCAAATTTGAAGGGACTTCGTTTTCTTGCTTGTAAGTGATCTCTGTCGTAATGGTCATTTAAATGCATTTAATGATAGACTGCGTAGGCGTCGAAAATTGTAGGAGGAAACAGCCGAATTTAATAGAGATAATAATTTTATGAGATGTCCACTGGATTTCATCAATCACTTAGGAGTACAAAATGAAAAAAAATAAATGGCTATTTTGATCCGCCAAAAATATTAGTTTTGGGCTTTGCGGCAGTTATTCTGATTGGAGCTTTTTTGCTGACTCTCCCCATTTCCACAGAATCTGGAAAGAGTCTTTCGTTTTTGGATGCTTTATTTACGGCTACATCAGCAACGTGTGTGACAGGACTTGTCGTCGTCGATACGGCAGATACTTTTTCTATATTTGGTGAAATGGTGATTTTATCGCTTATCCAAATTGGTGGACTAGGCTTTATGACATTTGCAACTTTTTTGTTTTTACTATTAGGTAAAAAGATTTCTTTAAAAGAAAGGCTGCTGCTGAAGGAGGCATACAATAACATCTCCATTGCTGGGATTATAAAATTAGTGAAGAGGATATTAATATTCACAGCTGTGATTGAGATGCTCGGTGGCATCATTTTATCCATCCGTTTTTCGTTTGATTTTCCAATAGGTAAAGCCGTTTATTATGGATTTTTCCATGCTATATCCAATTTCAATAATGCGGGATTTGATTTAATGGGAGATTTTCGGAGTCTTACCAATTACGTTGATGATCCTGTTGTAACCTTGACCGTATGTTTTCTAATAATTTTCGGAGGGTTAGGCTTTATTGTCATAAATGAACTTTATGAATACCGAGAGACGCGAAGGCTATCAGTGCATACGAAGATTGTATTAATGACGACTGTGATCTTAACTGTATGTGCAACCATATTAATCTTTCTATTTGAATATGGGAATGATAAAACGTTAGGTACTTAATCTGAAGCTGGCAAAAGTTTGGGAGCCTTCTTTCATGCGATCACTCCAAGAACGGCCGGTTCCAATACTTTGCCAATAGCGGATTTGACTCAATCTACATTATTCTTGACAATTTTTCTTATGTTTATAGGAGCGGGTTCAGGCTCAACAGCAGGCGGAATTAAAATTACGACCTTCGCTGTTCTAATTGCAACTGTATGGTCCCAACTTAAAGGGAAAGAAGATGTAGTTTTATTCAGGCGAAGAATTGAATTACAAACGATATTAAAAGCACTGACTGTTGCAATGTGCGGGCTTGCTATTGTTATAGTGGTCACCTTTATTTTAAGTATTACAGAAAAAGGGCAAAACTTTATTGTTTATCTTTTTGAAGCAACCTCAGCGTTTGGTACAGTTGGGTTATCGATGGGGTTAACCCCAGAGCTATCGCCTATTGGTCGAGTGCTGATTATATTCACAATGTTTGCAGGAAGGTTAGGTCCAATAACGCTAGGATTTGCAATTGCAAAGAGACGTAAAAAAGAAGCCTACCGTCATCCTAAAGGAAATATAATGATTGGTTAATTCACTGATTTGGAGTGGAGATGAAATGAAGACAAAACCATATGCTGTTATTGGGTTAGGAAGATTCGGAACTAGTATCGCAAAAAGATTATTTGAGGCTGGACAGGAAGTTCTGGGAATTGACATCGATGAAACTAAGGCGGAAGATGCGGAATTATTCCTCTCCCATACGGTCGTGGCGGATGCCACAGATGAGAGAGCACTTACGTCCGTTGGTATTCTCAATTTTGATTGTGTAATCGTTGCAATCGGAAATAATATGCAATCGAGTATATTGACCGTGATGATTCTAAAGGATCTCGGAGTGAAAAAAATTATTGCAAAGGCGCTTGGTAAGCACCATGGACAGGTTTTGGATAAAATAGGCGCTAATCTGATTATATATCCTGAAAGAGATATGGGTGAAAGGGTGGCAAATCAGCTATTATCACCGAACATGCTGAACTACATTGAATTGTCTAATGAATACAATATAGAAGAGATCATGATTCCATCAAAAATGGCTGAAAAAAGTCTAAAGGAACTTGACATTCGGGCAAAATATAAAGTTAGTGTGATTGCTATTGTAAGAGATGGGGAGATTCTCGTCTCTCCTTCACCTAAAAAAATTATTCATAGAGGTGACTTGTTGGTTATTATTGGAAATAAAGAAAGTCTCGCCAAATTTTCAAGGTTAGAATAAGTATAAGGTCGTATCTAAAAAGGGCTGAGTACAGTACAATATCTAACTCAGTCCATGATTGAATAAATAATGGGGGTCACTTCACGCCTTAGTGTCTCGACTGTCTCGCATCTACCACAGTAGTCGAGCGGACACCTATCTAAATAAAATTTCTATATCTTTCTCTTTGTCTCCAGTCTGAGACCATTCACTATTTGAATGGTCTTTTTTTATTAATAGGTTTCTCTATCATTTTTCTTACAGCATATTTTCCTATTCAATGAGAACATGTCATATTCCCACTTATTTCAACATATTTATGTCCAAAAAGGGGGGAGAGGTAGATGCAAGAATTATTTAAGAATAAATTAATCGCCTATTTTCATACGACCATCCTGTCATTTACACTAATCTGTATTTTCATAGCCGGAGCAGCGTCTTTCATATCTATTAAAGCTTCTGCAAAAATTGAATCTCCGCTCCTGTCAGATGTGCATATAGAATCTCTCTACCTATTTCTCTTGAAGAGTGCGAATCATAGTTTTGTTGAGGACAGCCAGATAAGAGAATTTTCACTGGGTAAAACAGTATTGCAATCACTTGTTCATATGACACCGGAGGATTTGAGCACTTATTTTGGCAGAGAATTGCCGTCATATACGCTGTATAATTCTTTGCCAAAGAGTACCGATAGCCGGCTAGCGGAATCACCTGCTCCTTTGGAAAATTTGTTTAAAGATAAAGAGGCTATTCCAGTAGCTGCTGAGCAAGAGGAAGCTAAGGAAGCTGAGCCTCCGCAAACGAAGAATGTATTCATCTATCATACGCATAGCTGGGAGTCATTTATTCCCTTATTAGGGAGTGTCGATCATGCTGATGATGCCAGAAGTGATGATCCGAAATTAAATGTAATATCGGTAGGGGAGAAGCTTGAAGCTGAACTGCTTTCAAAAGGCATTGGGGTGGAGCATGATACCCGAAATGTGACTGAAGAACTTTTGCAAAATGGCTTAGATGCCAATCACTCTTACCCGTTTATGAGAAATCATGTTTCTCAAGCTGTTTCTGCAAATAAAGATTTGGAATATATCATAGATGTCCATAGAGATTCACTCCGGAAGGAAAAAACGACTGTTACTATCAATGGCAAAAGTTATGCAAAATTATATTTTGTCGTTGGGGAAGAAACTGCAAACTTTGAAGCCAATTATCAATTAGCGGAAAAACTAAATAACGAATTGAAAGAAAAATATCCGGGCATTAGCAGAGGCGTGCTCCCGAAGGATAAAAATGACGGCAATGGTGTGTATAATCAAGATTTCTTTGACCGTTCGATTTTAATTGAGGTCGGCGGTGTCGACAATACGAGGGAAGAGCTAAACAATACAATTGAAGCATTTTCGGAAATCTTCAGTGATTATTACTGGGAGAATAAAGGCGTAGAACAGCATTAGGAAGGGAGAAAAACAACATGCAGAAGCTAACTCCGATATTTTGGCTGTTCTTTATGCTCATTACAACAATTTTGTCATTTTACTTTTTACATTGGCAGCTAACCATCGCCTTCTTTTTTACGGGAATGATTGCAGCTTTAGCTTCTCTTATTGAAAATCAAATGAACAACTAGCAAGTTATGTAGACGTTAGTGCTGTTCTCTACAACTAAAGTCGTAGTTTTCATTAGGCTAAATGCGTATACTTCTTTCTATTTATCCATGTTAAGTTTTAAATAGTTGCAGCTTATTTTTTCTTTATGCAAGAAAGGGGGCAGTAAACGTGAAATCTCAATCTAGAAAAGCGAATGTGCAATTTCCAATACTAAAAAATGATCCTACGATTGGTGATGGCGGTTTTGGTATTGGCACGCTCTCACTTGAGAATATTACGCCTGTTATTGTTGAGCCTGATAATGATGTCGCTTACATCGATATGGATGCTTTGCATGGGAAAAGCAAGGTAGAAAAGAAAGTGCGATTTCAGCGCCATACTGAAGAATTAATTGAGCCACATCTTTACTGGATTGTCTGGGTTGCTATAAATATAGGCAAAAGTGGCGCGTATTATTCTGGAATTGCTGCGGCAAAAATTCTCGTTTCCAGAGAAGAAAGAAGGATAAAATTAGGCTATAAGTCATTGCCAGAACATGTAAATTATTTAGATAAAGCATTAAAAGGAAAATATATTTTCAATCATATGGATAGAAAATCTAAAGCTATTTTAAAGGATTTTTTAGAACAGTATGAAGATTATTGGAAGAACACAACAAACGATTTTAAGAAATTATGGGAGAGGGAGGAATACTAATATGGCTTTTGTAATCACATCCCCTTGTATAGATGAGCAGGCAGCTGATTGCTTGGATGTATGTCCTGTGGATTGTATCGAAAAAGGAGAGGATCAGTATCTTATTGACCCGTCCATTTGCATCGACTGTGGTGCATGTGAAACCGCTTGTCCAGTGGAAGCAATTTTCCATGAGGATGAGCTTCAAGAAGAAGAGCAATCTTTCTTAGAAAAAGCGAAAAAGTATTACCATTTATAAAATGGTTTCCTTCGTTAGATTCTGCAATGATCAGAATTAGCAAGTACAATCTTTATACAGTAAAAGGCCCCAAACCACTTCTGTTTGATTTGGGGTCTTTTATACATCAGTTACATGAATCTCCGATAGCTGCCGATCCATGCTTTTATATAATTTAACTTCAAGCACTTCATCCTGATAATCAGCCTTCGCTCCCTTTTTATTCACAAGAGCAGGAAGAGTAATGATTTCTTTGTCATCATACTCGGGTATATGTTCGATAATTAATTGATTGGATGTATGGTAAATCTTCAGTTGTTTCAGCCATTTCTCATGCTTCATTTTGATGCGCACAAATACAAATTTATGAGTTTCAAAGACAGAATATTGGATTTTGGATGGACGATGATGGTTTGCGTTATGTTCTTTTTTATCTTCGCTTGAGTCCTGTCGTGAAAAGTTGCCCATAATATCATTAGGGAACACTTTGCCTAACATGCTCTGAACATAATCATTTACCTCTGCCTGATCCATTTGCTTCATTTTGGACTTCATTTCTTTACTAAAGGGGAATTGATTCCAAGGAAACATGTTAACCATCCTTTCAAGTGAAGCATATAAGGTCACATCATTGTTGTTTATTGTTCATTCGGCTACGCCCACCCATGCTTATATAGCTTATGCTCGCGTGATTCCATACGTTAAAAAAACCTGATTTCAAAAGGCTTGCATGTTTTTTAAATTCTGTCTAGTATAGGATTAAATAGATGATTAAAATTTCTGACAAATGGGGTTGTTTTGTGAAGAGAAAAACAGCGTTAATAACGGGAGGATCAACCGGAATTGGAAAAAGTATCGCTTATAAGCTCGCTGAACAACATGTAAACCTAATCATTAATTATCGCAGTAGTGAAAAGGAAGCTCTTCAACTATGCCGTAATTTAACTGAAACATACGGCACTAAAAATTTCCCAATAAAAGCAGACATAACGAATTTCACAGAGTGTGAAAATTTAATAGAAAATGCCAATAAGAAGTTTTCTGCAATCGATATATTAGTACATAATGCAGGACCTTACATTCATGAGAAGAAAACTCTTTCTGAATATAAGGCAGATGAATGGCAGTATTTAATCAATGGCAATTTAAATGCTGTTTTCTATTTATCAAGCAAGCTTATACCGCAAATGAGAAGCAATCAATGGGGAAGAATCATTACGATTGGTTTTGATCGGGCAGATACAGCTCCTGGCTGGAAATATCGTTCAGCTTATGCAGCAGCGAAAACAGGAGTCGCTTCCTTGACGAAAACAATCGCACTTGAAGAAGCCCCATACGGCATTACTGCTAATATGGTCTGTCCTGGGGATATCATCGGTGAGTGGAAAGAGAAGCAGATTGATAGCGCTTTGAACTTTAAGGATGATGAAACCCCTATAGGACGGCCAGGAACAGGTGAGGATATCTCCAGAGTGATTGCTTTTCTCATCGATAATCAGTCAGATTTTATAACTGGCAGCATCATTCCTGTCACAGGCGGAAAAGACGTATTAGGAAAAAATATTCATTGCTGAACGCATAATATTAAGTATGTTTTCCTCACTTTTTTCATATAGTGTATGGACAAGTGAGGGGGAGTAAACGATGGCTTATCAAGGTTCTAAAGGATGGTATATTGCACGGCTGAAAGAAGAGGGGATTTTTAAGCATCCGATAGATTTGCGGAAGCTGGAGCTTTATAAAACTTTTGAAGTTCGAAAAATCTATCTGGATGTCATAGCTACAAAAATGAAGGATAAGCAATAGGTTTATTTGCTTATCCTTCAGTATATTGCAATAGAGTTAAGCTTCCTTTAAATGGGATGTATCTTCGATTAATGTACCTTCTCTTAACACATGTAATGAATAGAGGTCTTTTGGAATTTCATATATATCATAGATGATCCCATCAGCATTAATTTGATCATAAACGGCCTTTCGTGACTCATTTGCATGAATGATATACGGGAGCTTCTCTGCCGCTCTTTTAGAGCGGATATTTTCTTTCTTAATTCTCATAAATATGGTCTCAATTCCAAGCTCATAAAAGGCTTCATTAAAGAAAGCGTCTTTTGCGAGTTTATTATAACCTTTGCCATGATAAGGCTTGCCAAGCCAGGTGCCAAGGAAGCCAGCATGGCTTTCTATATCATAAAGGCTGATTGTTCCAATTGGCGACCCCCATTCATCAAGAATAGTGCGTGAGATTAACTCATTTCTTTCTTCTGCTTCAATCGTTTGCTTTGTCATAAAAAGAAGTTCCTCATAGGAATGGGCTTTATGGCGCACAAAAGGGAAGACTTCAGGATGCGTCATTAATTCAAATAAAACTTGGCAGTCAAAAAGTTCACGTTTTTTCAGCAAGGAAATCCCTCCAATGAGGATAAACCTGAACCATGCCAAATAGACACTAAAGGCCCACCCTCGAAATTTTTTGTAATGTAGCTAAAAAATTTCGGGGTGGGAATCGAACCCACTAGAACCAGTTTTACTGGTGGCGCACCATTTGCCTTCCCTCAAATACCGTCAAAGATATTTAATTGAAAAATATTATTTTATTAAAGTATAATACTAAAAAAAATCAAAAAAGGAAATAGATTTTTTTAATTATTTTATCGCCATTTTCCGGCAAATTTCACCACTTTTCAACAAAGCTGAAATTACGCAATAAAAACGAACGCTCCGTTAATCATAGTCCATATTGGCTTGGCCAAAAAATGAAAAGGGTGATGATTCCAAAGTACCAAATCCGCGTCTTTTCCAACCTCAATACTGCCTATTTTATGATTGATTTTTAAGTTTTTCGCAGCGGTCAATGTAATGGCTTCCAGTGCCTTTTGTTCGGACAAGCCTTCTCTCACGGCAATGGCGGCGCAAATATTTAAATATTGGATAGGTGTATAAGGGTGATCTGTTGTTATCGACACTTCCACGCCTATTTGATCTAGCTCTTGATAGGTCCGCCATGTCTTATTTTTTAATTCTACTTTTGATCTTCTTGTAAAGGTTGGACCAACACAAACTTTTAAGTCCCTTCCTTTCAATACATCAGTAATTAAATGACCTTCCGTACAGTGCTCGATTCTTAAATCTAAATTGAACTCATCCGCAAAGCGAATAGCAGACATAATATCATCTGCTCGATGGGCATGTATGCGAACCGGTATCTCCCGGTTTAAAGCTTTCAGAATGGGCTCCGTTCTAAGAGTAACGTATCTTTCATCAGACTTCACATTATAAAATGCTTCTCGAAGCATCCCCATAATGCCCATTCTAGTAATAGAATCATTTGAACTGTGGCTATGGATACGCTTTGGGTTTTCTCCTAAAGCAATTTTAAGTCCAGCCGTTTCTTCTACTAGCATTTGTTGTATGTCTGTTCCCGCTGTTTTTATGACGGAGGTCGTTCCACCGATAACATTTGCACTGCCTGGCATGATATGGACAGTTGTAATACCGTGTTGAACAGCATCTTTAAATGCGGGATCTAACGAATGAACTCCGTCCATTGCGCGTATATGGGGAGTAAGCGGCTCAATTGTTTCATTTGCATCATTGCCCGCCCAACCAGTTCCTTCATCATATAATCCCAAATGGGTATGAACATCAATCAGTCCCGGTAATAAGTATCCTCGGGCACACTCGATCGTTTGTACATCGGTGGGCGGAATTATATTTTTTTCTACACGCGTTATTTTTTTTCCTTCAATCATGATATCTCCTAGAAAGGGAGGCATAATGATTGGATAGAGGAGTGCATTTTTTAGAATTAGTTTTGTCATATAACATCGTTCCTTTTATTTTATGGAGGAGCGAAAAGTTGTTTCCGCATGTAATTTTCATGTAAACTATTTTGAGTGTTCTTTAAAATATGCCTGTCATTTGCATAACTAAAATCGTCAGGCCGAGTATCCATACATAGACAGCAAATATTTTCAATGACCTCTTCTTTAAAAAATTTATCATCCATACAACAGCAATATAGCCGAAGATGGCTGATGTTAATGTAGCGATAAACATGCTGCTTAAGCTGATAGCGTCTGTGTGGCCCGATAGCATTTCGCCAAATTGGAGGACAATCCCTCCAGCTATAGTAGGGATGGATAGTAGAAATGAAAAATAGGCAGCAGTCTCTCGATCAAGTTTTCGAATAAGGCCGGCTGCGATCGTTAATCCTGAACGGGATACAGCCGGGAAGATGGCTGCGGCTTGGAAGCTGCCGATAAATAATGCATCTCCATAGCTGATACTGTCCATTTTTTTCACACCTTTTTTAATGCTGTCTGAAAACCATAAAATCAATCCGGTGACTATAAACTCCCAGCCAATCGTGATGCCGCTTTTTGAGATTGAGTCAAATAAATCACTGAACAGTAAACCAACAACGACTGCAGGAATCGTACCAATGACAAGCAGCATGGATAGTTTGCCGAAGGGTTGTCTGATTATTTGCCATAACTCATTTTTATACACAACAAGTACTGCAAGCAAGGTGCCAATATGCAGCATTGTATCAAGGAACAATCCTGCTTCGTCCAATCCAAACAAATGGCGGCCCAAATATAAATGTCCCGTACTGGAAATGGGGAGAAATTCAGTTATTCCTTGAATGATCCCGAGAAAAAAAGCTTCAATTTTTGATAACATGTACATCACCTTTTAAGAAGAAATAATTTATGCTTATAAAAGTTTATTCGAGTTGTCCAAAACAAGAACTGAAAAATGAATAAGGATAACAGACCGAAACTTTTTATAATATCAGCCGTAAATACGGTATATAGTTTTTATCAATAGGTATTTTAAGGAGGAAACGAAGATGGGTAACTCAAAGGATTCACAAACGGACCGCTTACTTGCTGCAGCTATATACGTTTCAAGCTTTTTTACAGTATTTATAGGACCGCTTGTTATTTGGCTAATAAAGAAAGATGATTCGCCATTGGTAGATTTTCATGGAAGGCAATACTTTAATTTTCTTATCACCTATTTTTTATACGGTGTGATCAGCTACATTTTAATGATCATCCTGATTGGATTTGTACTAGCCGCCATTGTTGGAGTAGCAATGTTTGTGTTTACAATAATAGCAGCCATCAAAGCGTTTGAAGGAAAAGCATACCGGATACCATTTATCCTAAGAATTCTATAATCATACAAGCCATCTTGGAGGAAACTTTAAGATGGCTTTTTTATTGCTGGGAGTGAACGGACTATCGAATAATAGTTAGCATGAAAAATGGCTCCAAAAAATAGAGCAAACTGAGCCTGTCTATAAATCGTATGAACATCAGAAACATCACCTTAAAAAAATCAAAAAAAAAAACTGAACGATTTCTATACTTCACCGTCATATTAAAAAGGGGGTAAACAAATGGAAACGATAAGCACGGAACTTATTCTTATGGTTATGCCGATTATTTTGATTCAGTTGATTTTGATGGTTATTGCAATTATAGATATTGTGCGCAATGAACATACGAAAGGACCTAAGTGGCTGTGGATATTAGCCGTTATATTTATTAATATCATTGGACCAATCGTCTATTTTATCTTTGGTAGGAGGACAGAAGGATGAATGTACTGACTGTTAAGGAATTGAGAAAAAAGTTTAAACGCAACAATGTGATAAAAGGTGTCAGCTTTGAACTTCCAGAGAAGAAAATTATTGCTTTGTTAGGTGCAAACGGTGCAGGTAAAACGACAACTCTGCAAATTATTGCAGGTCTAATGAATAAAACAGGGGGAGAGATTCAGTTTGAAGGGGTGGAAGCGGGAACAGATACAAGACAAATGATTGGTTATTTGCCGCAATTTCCAGTGTTTTATCAATGGATGTCAGGCAAAGAGTTTTTGCAATATGTCGGCAAGCTAAGCGGTCTGTCAAATGAAGCGGCTGCAAAAAAGACAACAGAGCTGCTTGCTTTAGTTGGAATAGCAGATGCAGGGAAGAAGAAAATCGCCAATTATTCAGGAGGTATGAAGCAGCGTCTAGGTATTGCCCAAGCACTTATCCATGACCCAAAGCTGTTAATTCTTGATGAACCGGTATCTGCACTTGATCCTTTAGGCAGAAGAGAAGTAATAGAACTGTTAAAGAAATTAAAAACACAGATTACTGTCTTATTTTCTACTCATATATTATCTGATGCTGAAGAAGTCAGCGATGAGATTCTTTTTCTTCATCATGGTGAAATCGTTG
Organism: Cytobacillus horneckiae; assembly: GCF_002835735.1. Classification (GTDB taxonomy): domain Bacteria; phylum Bacillota; class Bacilli; order Bacillales; family Cytobacillaceae; genus Cytobacillus; species Cytobacillus horneckiae. The sequence goes on from NZ_PISD01000008.1 coordinate 259,572, forward strand.
AATCAGGCTCATTAGAGGCGCTAACGGCAAAATATAAGCAGCCGAAAATTACGTTGGTGTTTGAACGTTCCCCGCAATCATATATCGACCAGCTCCATCAAGCCTTAAAAATTGATGAAGTGGATATCAATGGAAAAGAAGCCGTGCTGCTCGTCAATGAAACGGATAAAGCAAGAGATATCATTCTGCAAATGTCTGTGGAAGACAGATGGCCGCTTGTGAAATTTGAGATGAGTAAAGCCAAACTGGAAGAAATGTTCTTAAAGGTGGTGCAAGGTCAATGAGGCAATGGATCTTTTTATTGCAAAAAGAAATGCTTGAGAATATCCGCAATTTTAAATGGATATGGATGCCGCTAGTTTTTATTATTCTCGCTGTACAGCAGCCTGTGACAATGTATTACATGCCGCAAATCATAGAAAAATTTGGCGGTTTGCCTGAGGGTACGGTTCTGCAATTCCCGACTCCTTCTGCTGAGGAAGTGTTAGCGGCAAGTCTGACACAGTATAATAGTTTAGGCATACTGATTATTGTGCTGAGCACAATGGGCATCATTGCTTCAGAAAGGAAAAGCGGCGTCGCAGCGATGATTTTAGTTAAGCCGGTTTCCTACACTTCTTTTGTCACTTCTAAATGGATAGGCAGCATGCTTTTATTATGGGTATCCTTCTTCTGCGGCTATTTAGGCGCTTGGTATTATACAGGTATACTGTTTGAGTTTGTGCCATTTAGTATATTTATCGAATCACTGCTCTTATACGGCATATGGCTCTCATTTGTAACAACGCTGACTTTGTTTTTTAACTCGTTTATGAAATCATCTGGAATGATTGCGTTTATAACATTGACAATCATTATTCTATTAAGTGTTTTTAGCAGTACATTAAGCAACGCGCTGTCATGGAGCCCTGCGTTATTAAGTAATTATGTGACACAATATTTGATGATGGGTGTCTTCCCAGAAGAAATGACCGCATCACTGCTGCTCGCCATCGTTTCGATTATTGCTTTACTTATTGCTTCTATATTTCTATTTCGAAAAAATGAATTAGCTGCTTAATATTAGAAACTATTGATTCTAATATGCTAAAATAATATGAAATGAGATTCGTACGGAAGGGATTTAGAAGCGAATGATGTTAAATGGGAAAGCGCTAGTGTTGGAAGGTGGAGGAATGCGGGCCGCATTCTCTGCAGGTGTAATGGAATATTTATTGGAGCGGGGGCTTTCTTTTCCATATGTGATTGGCGTTTCAGCCGGTGCAGCAAATGCTGCTTCCTACCTATCAATGCAAAAAGGAAGAAATAAGAAAGTGAGTATTGAGTATGTTTCAGATCCACGTTACATTTCTTTCAGTAATTTCTGGAAATCAAAGCAACTCTTCGGAATGGATTTTATTTTTAATGAAGTGCCCAATCACTTAGTTCCTTATGATTTTACTTCCTTTCAAAATAATGAAGCGGAATTTGTAATTGTAACGACCGATTGCATGACGGGAAAACCTCTTTATTTCAATAAAGCAGATTACGGCAATGATTTACTGTTATTGCTTAGAGCCTCCAGCTCCTTGCCATTTATCGCTCCAGAGGTTGAATATAATGGGAAACTATTACTCGATGGCGGAATTAGCGATTCCATACCAATCAAAAAAGCACAAAATGACGGGTTTGCAAAAGCTGTCGTCGTCCTAACAAGGAATAAGGGATATATGAAGAAACCATCAAAGCTAAATTTTTTAGTTAAGAGAAAATATCCTCACTATAAAGGGCTTTACGAAGCAATGGCAAATCGATACAGAATGTATAATGAAACATTGAATTATTTAGAGCAAGAAGAGCAGAGAGGGAATGTCGTCATTATCCGGCCGACGGAAAAAGTTGAAGTCGGCCGAATGGAAAGAAATCCGCAAAAGCTTGAAACGTTTTTTTACCAAGGGTATCGTGATGCAGAAAAGCTAGCAGATAAAATTATTTCGTTGTAATAAAGTCCGTCTCTATTTTTTAGAGACGGACTTTATTACATTTTCATGATTCAATCATGTTATCTTTTTTTCTTAATAGAATAGTAATAAAGCTGCTGATAGATTTAATTGCTTGCACCATCAATATTAGCAGTTTTTACTATTTTTACAGGGAGTAGTAGTCATGAATATACAGCAATATTACGATAAAGCAGCGATGATATCTCTAAATGCAAGCCTTGCGTCACTGCTGCCGCCATTTATATTACTCATCTATAGCCTATTATTTGTCCCTCCTAAAATGGTGATTATATGGGCGGTGCCATTTCTTATTTATAGTATTGTTTGTTTTCAATCCTATATAACAAATAGCCAGAGAGCTAAAGAAGCAAAGTCGGTAAATTTTTCTGCTAATCATGTTGGCGCATTATTTCAGAAGCGAGCTGTTTCGCTTACTTTTTTACCGGCACCTAGCTTAAGAATGTTGTTTTTTAATGCAAATGGACAAGCAATTGGTGAGATTAGAGATACTCATCTGCATAGCTACCGCTGGTTTTTACCATACTTCTGTGATAGGCTTGCTCGTGAGAAACAATATGGATTATTTACTGAGGATGAACAGCCTTTTGCAACATACAAGGTGAGGAGAGACAGCATAATAATTGACTGGGAAGGAAAGTCGATTCAACTGACATTTAAAAACAACCGAGCTGCAAATCATATAGAATTTATCAATGAAATTAATGGTAGAAGCTTTTATGTTGAGAGGGCCCGGCTTTATATGGATTTCAAAATATTTATCGAATCTAAAACAGAGGCAGTGATACTAAAAAAAGGATGGCTGCCAAAGGAATGGAGCAAGCATGTGATGGATGCAAATACCCCGTATTTAACATTCCATAAGGAACTTTCATTAGAAGACCAGCTTGCGGTATATGCTATCTTAATCTACCACCTGCGAAAGCTAAACCATTAGTAAGATAAAAAATTAGCCTATCCATATGAGTTGTAGTATGATTAAAACAGTTTTGAAAACTGATTTTACTTTCTACAATCATGAGGTGTTTGTGTGAAAAAATTCTTAATAATTGCGGCTGTCATTTTAATAGTACTGATTATTGTTGATCGTACTGTGTTAAAAGATAAGGGGATTATTCAACAAGCGAAAATTGAAAAATATGAAGAAATCGAAAACATAGGAGAGCTCCCGGTAGGTCTTAAAGAAGGAGAGCTGGCACCTGAAATCGAATTGGTAGATATAAATGGAGATTCATTCAAGTTAAGTGATTATAAAGGAAAAGCAGTACTATTAAATTTTTGGGCAAGTTGGTGCGGCCCGTGTGAAGCAGAAATGCCGTATATGGAAAAACTTCATAAAAAATATCAAGAGGATGATATTGAAATTATTGCAGTTAATATGACAAGAAGTGAAAAAGTTAATGATGCACCTGAAAAATTTGTTGAGAAGCATGATCTTACATTTACCATCCCAATGGATCAAGAGGGCGTGGCAAGCAAGGATTACGAAATTATGGCCTATCCAACAAGCTATTTTATTGATTCGGACGGAGTGATTCGAAACAAAGTTTTAGGAGCACTAAATGAGGAATATATGGAAAAGGAGCTGCTCCGGCTTCCATAAATGAAAAGACAGTTGTTAATCCAACTGTCTTTTTTTATTTATGGAAGCCGGATTTTTATTGCAGCGTGCTTTTATATGTGCTTAAACGTTCTTGAATTTTTCTTTTGCGATAAAACATCATGCCTGCTTCTGCTATATCGCTTACACTTGACCGGTTAATAAATGCCCCGAATAGGAAGCCGGCAATAGGAATGATTTGAAATAGTTTTTTCCAACCAATATGATCACGATAAGCTAATACTACTTCTCGCCAGCCCTGAAGTTCAGAGACAACTTCTCTTTTGACTGCGTCGTCGGCGTCATCGATTCGTGATAGCTGTTTTAAAATCGTTTCTTTACCTACTATATCTGCAGAAACAAACTGCAGAATTTTTACGATAAACAACCGCTCTTTCTTTTCGTTAGGGTCATATCCATAGCAAATAGCTATATCTTGCAATGTTTTAAGCTGAGTACCAAGAAGGACCGGGACATCAATTGAAAGCGTAAAAATTCCACCAGCACCTGTGCTTGCCCCTTGAATAGTGGCAAAGCGCTTTCGATTGGCCGCTAGCTTAGAAACCGCTTGGTCCATCTCTTCAATAGAAAGGTTATTTAAATCAGAAAAGCTCTGAATGTTTTTTTTAGGATAATAGGAGGTTAATGAGCGGGAGGAGCTTAAATATTGCCCTCCAGATTGAACATAATGGCCAAGTTCATCTAATATTACTCCAACCTTCTTTTGTATAAATGCAGGTGTAAGCTTATCGAGAAATTTAAATGGAATTCTGCCAATTTTCTCCCAAAACCATAAACCAGATTGATCCTTTTCCCAACGCTCACATTCTTCTTTTTTCTTTTGCAGCACTTCAATTGTTTCCATTTTTTCTTCCTTTCACATACGAGATAATCTATATACGTATGATTTCATACAATCGTTTCAAAAATTATATCATATCCGCACAAAGACCCTTATCCAAGATTAACAAATAGTAATAAAACATGTAAACAAATACAGTATATGTAAAAAAAGATTTTGTACTAAAGAGAAAGAAGGAAAAAACTACATTTATTTATCAGCGCTAAGACTTTTAGCATAAATTCACCAAATTTAGATATTAGTAAAATTGGAATGTAGTCGTTAATGTTTATGAAATTCCCAATAAATTTACATAAGATATTTACCTTTATTTGAATATATTTCGTCTTTTGAAATAGTCACATTCGAGATAATTAAGGCTCTATTAGTAAATTTCAACAGATTTAACAAAACGTCCTTTATCTTTTAAGCTTTGGAAATATGAATAAATATTCCTAAATAGAATGTTTTATAAATAGACAGAATACTCATAAAATTAATACTATTATCACTGCCTCCTTTCTTCCTATCATGCTATCGTTCATATTGTATAGATAATTTAATAGGGAGGGGTTCGATTGTTCAAGAGAAAAAAACTAATTAGCGTGATTCTCGCTATTATGATGCTTGTTTCGCTGGATGTATCTTTTGCCAATGGCGCACAGGCATCAGAAGTAAAAGCTGCACCGGAACATCAAATAGTAAATGGTGTAACCGAACCAGTATTTTCTTATAATGATGCGATTAAAGAAACGATTTTCGTAGAGTCAGGGATGGATAGCGACCGAGACGGAAATCCTGATCGCATTGCCGCAGATATTATTCGTCCGCAGGAAACTGAGGATGGTTTAAAAGTGCCGATAATTATGGACGCAAGTCCTTATTATGAAAGCATGGGACGCGGTAATGAATCACAAATAAAGGATTCAGATGGGGATGGTATGAATGAAATGTTCCCGCTTTATTATGATAACTATTTTGTGCCGAGAGGGTATGCAGTTGTCTTAGTAGATATGGTAGGAACAAATAATTCAGATGGCTGTCCTCCGACAGGAGGAAAGGAAGAAATTGAAAGTGCCAAAGTTGTTATTGACTGGCTAAATGGCAAAGGTACTGCCTGGGATAAAGATGGAAATGAAATCAGTGCCGATTGGTCAACAGGCAAGGTTGGCATGATTGGTAAATCTTATGATGGAACAATTGCACAGGGAGCTGCGGCAGCAGGTGTCGAAGGCTTGGAAACAATCGTGCCGATTGGAGCAATCAGCAGCTGGTACTATTACTACCGTTATGAAGGCATTCCTTACTATTCAAATGGACCAGGGAATCTCGCAAGACGTATTACGAGCAGTGAAAGAGTTGAAGCGTGTGCACCGATTCGTGAGGAAATGCGGATTGCATCTGATGATACGACAGGGGATTATAATGAATTCTGGGATGAGCGCAATTATTATAAAGACGCTGAGAATGTAACTGCAAGCGTATTTGCCATTCATGGAATAAATGATTATAACGTTAAAGCTAACCATTTTTCTAAATGGTGGGAAGCGATAAGTGAGCATGATGTCCCTAGAAAAGTATGGCTGACCCAAACTGGTCATGTCGATCCATTTGATTTTAGAAGAGCGGAATGGGTGGAAACATTGCATCGCTGGTTTGATTATTGGTTGTTGGATATTGACAATGGCATCATGGACGAGCCTATGGCTGATGTTGAGCGAGGATTAGATCAATGGGAGACTCATTCAAATTGGCCGGATGAAAAGGCAGAAAAGGTTAAAATGCGTTTTGCTCCGCAAACGGAAGAACTGCCTGGTTCTGTAATGACTAGTCCGCTCCTAGAAGAGGCCATCCAAACATTTACAGATAATCCACGTCAAACAGAGCAGCAAATGGTGACAGGTGAATTTACCCAAAAAGAGAACAGATTGATTTATATGACGCCTGAATTAGAAGGTGATGTTCGTTTAAGCGGCATACCTGAATTGAATATTACTGCTTCTATAGATAAAAATGATACACATTTAACTGCGATGATTGTTGATTACGGAACAGATACGAGAATCAATCATACTTCCAGAGGAGAAGGAATTATTACCCTTGATGAGGTGTCTTGTTGGGGAGAAAGCTCTGATGTAGACAGCAGCTGTTACAAAGAAACAGAGACAATTACACATGAACAGCCTTACGAAATTGTCACTCATGGCTGGCTAGATGCGCAAAACTATGAATCTCTTGACTATTCTATTCCACTAGTGCCTGGACAAGAATATAAATTTACTTGGGATACACTTCCTGAGGATTATGTTTTCAAAGAAGGACACCGAATCGGCGTTATTATTGCTGGAAGCAGTACAAGATTAATGACCGATAATAACCGCGCAACATTTGATGTGTCTTTAGAAAACAGCTATATTTCCTTGCCGATTGTAGGCGGCAAGCCAGCTTTGGACAATGCTTTAGGATTTAACGGTGGTTCATCACCAAGCAGTGCAGCTCATATAAGCAAGGTTGTTGATTTCTATAGAGGAGATGGGGAAATCAAAGAAGAAATAGCTGCCCGTTCACTGCAAATGCATTTAACATCTGTTGCACAATTTGAAAAACAAAACTCGCCGGCAAAAGTAATTAAGCATCTTCAAAGTTTCTATACTTTGTTAGAACATCAGTCCGCCAACAAATTAATAACAAAAGAGGTCTATCAAGTGCTGAAGGCAGATACGGACTATCTCATCGCAAAATGGCAATAGTTTTCAATTGAAAAGGTCGGTTGGAGAGTGGGAAGCCTCTTTCCACCATCATAAAAAGGGGGAAGTTAAGATGGGTTTTAAAAAGAAAATTGCAATGGGTGCAATGTCAGCAGCTTTAGGTGTCGCTTTAATTGGTGGAGGAACGTATGCGTATTTCAGTGATACAGTGACAACAAATAATACATTTGCTGCCGGTACACTAGATTTGGCTGCCGAGCCATTGGAAATTATTAATGTGGATAATATCAAGCCTGGCGATTCAATTCTCCGCAGCTTTGAATTGCAAAATAATGGGTCGCTGGATATTGAGAAGGTGCTGTTAAATACAGACTATACCGTTACTGATGCAAATGGTGACAATACTGAGGATTTTGGCGAGCATATCGTCGTCGAGTTTCTATATAACGCCGACAAGCTTGACGAAGTCATTTATGAAACTACTTTAGCAGAATTGAAAAATATGACGCCTGAAGCAGTTGGAGAAAGTGTATTTTATCCGCTACTCGGGGAAAAAGGACTTCCGGTTGGGACAATTGATGATCTCGTTGTGCAAATTAATTTTGTAGACAATGGGGAAGATCAAAATCAGTTCCAAGGTGACGCATTGCAATTAGAGTGGACGTTTACTGCGACACAAACAGCTGGAGAACAAAAATAGACAGTTAATAGAATCAAGGGGGGATTTTTGTGAAGATTGGTAGAACGCTGTTTGTCTCTGCACTTTCCTTTTTTATGATTGCTTCTTCTGTGCAGGCAGCACCGGTTGGACTTGATCAATTTCCAGAACCGGCAGATAAAGAATCATGGGTGTTGCCGGAGAATATGACTTGGGATGATTATAATCCGATTCCAGGGCTTGATTGGAGAGAGCCGGTCGTTGAACCTGAACGAGAAATAAAAGGCGCGCTTGTTGTCGTTGATTTTTCAGATCGAGATTTTATTTTAAGCATGGAGGAAGGCTCTGAATTGGCCGGCAATCCGATTGTCGGGAATATACCACGAGAGGATATTCCGCAATACTGGGTCGACTTTTTAAATACTCCTCAGGAGATTAATAATTACCGGACGATTGATGAATATTGGCGTGAAAATTCATTTGGAAAATGGGCTGTTGATTTGGAATCATTTGGACCATATAAAATGAGTGGACGCGAATTTCAGTACGGCTTAAGCAGAGGACATGGACAAGATGTAAATATGCCTGAGGGCTATTCTGCGCTGGATTTGAAAAGTGAAGCAATGGCAGCAGCCGAAGCGGATATGGAAGCTTCTGGTGAGGAATATGATTTTACATTCATTCTTCATGCCGGCTATGATGAATCAGGTGTGTGGCAAGAATTTGGAGAAATGATGTTCCAAACGAAAGAGGATGTATCAGCAGAATTTGGGCCGCCTGCTGAATTCGCTAATATGCCAAACTGGGCGAATACGAGGTATGTTGATTGGACATCCTGGATTGCAGCGAGCAGTATTTGGTCTAGTGCTGATATTAGAAACGGAATTTCTATTCAAGGTGAAAATGACGGAATGGGAACGTTCGCACACGAATTTGGACATATTATGAATCTATTAGACAATTATAATAATCCATATGCCAATCCGGTTTCGCGAACTTATTCCGGTCCATGGGAGCTAATGAGCCGCGGCAGCTTTAACGGACCTGGAGGCCCTCATACCCGGTGGATGGTCATGCCGACGCTAGGTGCCTCATCTCCGTCACATCATATGCTTCGAAATAAAATTAAACAAGGCTTCCTTGCTGAAGAAGAATATATTAATGTAGACAGGGATGAGCTTGCTGACACTGGACCAGTATTCGCGGATATTCTTGCTAGGGAAATTCCAGTTAGCAGTGAGTTTGGCAGAGAAAATGTTTTTGCAGGAATTAATATTGAGATGGAAGACTTAACACCGCCTAATTCATTAAATGACGATTGGCGAGCAGATATGCAGCGCGGAGCAAAATGGTATGATAATTATACAGTTGAAGTGGTAGACCGGGTTGGATTCGACTCCTTCCAGACTGATTCTGGCGTTCTGCTGGCAAAAACAAAGAATGCTGAATCTGCACCAAATATTTGGGTCATCGATGCAAAGGATGAAGACATTGATCAAGTAGATTTTGTCAGACCAAATGGCAGCATTGCAAAGTATTCTAAAGGTGACTATCGACAATTAGCTGATGCACTTTTCAAAGCTGGAACAGATGAAGGAGTAGAAAGTGAATATATTGACGAACATAATCGTCTTCACTTCTATATTTTAAATAAAGAAGTAGATGAAATTGGCGCACTCTCCTATCGGGTCGCAGTCCGGCATCTGGATGGAGCAGGTGATTTTGAACGAGGTTTGGAAATAGAAAATGGCACGGTAGAAAGAGCATTGCCTGGCAAAATTGCAACCCATCATTTCAAAGTAACAAATACAGGTGAAGAAACTGATCTCGTTCGGCTTCAAGCTGAAGTAGATGCAGGCTGGGAAACAAAATTAATGAATTCTGTCATTGAAGTGCCTGCTGGCGAAACGGTAGAGGTACCAGTATATGCTGAAGTACCTGATGATCAAATGGGCATCACGACTGTGCAATTTACTGCTACATCGGAAACAGACAGCAGTAAATCAGTGAGCAGTATTCAACCAATAACGAATGATATAAGTGCAAATGGAATAAAAGCGTTAGTCACGTTTTATGGCGATGAAGGTGGTTTTGCAGACAGTGCAGTGGCAAGGCAGCTGAACACGCATTTAACTTCTATTGCATTATATGAATCCAAGGATCTATCAGATAAAGTGACGAAACATACCCAAAGCTTTAAACAACTAGTTTCCAAGCTTAATGACAATGAATTAATCACAGATGAAGCTGCTGGTGCGCTGCTTGATTATAGCGACTATTTATTGCTTCAATGGCAGTAACTCCATTCGAAAGGCAAGGGAGAAAGGGTTCCTTGCCTTTTTTGAGTTCTTTTTATTATGCATTCACACTTAGTGTAGAGCGGCAAGCTTCGGGTATAATACTGGAAAACAGTCATTGTTATTGGGATAAAATAGTCATATTAATAGTGATATAGTATGATTATGATAGGAGGTGGGAACATGAATAAATCAACGATTCTAAAGTGGGTTACCGGAGGCTGTGAAGCTTTTCTTGGCATTCCTTTTATTGGCGGTGTCTTTATCCTTACATATGCCTGGACTCCATTAATGGTTATGTTAATTTTACATATCATCACATTAGTTTTTTCCGCCAAAGAAAATGAAAACAGATATGGCAGTATTTTAGGAATTGTCACTTCATGCCTTGGCTGGATTCCTATAGTGGGCATGATTATGCACATTATTACAGCAATATTGCTGATGATCGATGCAGCGAAAAGCAATAAGAAGCAGAATGAAAGCAGTATGATTTAAGATTGTTTTGCCTTGAGCGGGGGTGTTAACTCCTGCTCTTTTTTTTATAGTGACTATGTAATAGCTTTTTGTTGATTTTTGCATCGTGATCATTGGAGCGGCAAGCGTGAGACTCCTTCGAGGCTTGAAAGGGAAGAGGGACTTCCATTGATCAATTTAATCAACCTCTTTTCCATATTTTTTTGAATATGTTCTTACTGAATTAAGAAAAGTAGACAATTACTATTTAATTAAATTAGATAGATATTAGTACAAGCCATCCTGTAAGTTCTTTAATAACATGAAAAGAATCTTCTTTTTGAAAGCAGGGTGAATAATGGGTGCTAACTATCCGAAAAATAGGAAAAAAACAAACTCAAAAGGAATGAATAATACTTCAGCTCGGTCAGGCAGTAGTACCGGTGTCCCCAATTGGAATCGGCCGCCAAGGAGAAGCGGAACGGTTAATCTCTGTATTAGAGCAGCAGTAGACGCTCAAATTGAACATGGGTATAGGATAAAGAGAGATGTTGAAACTGCAACAGCTATTTGGAACCAATCTACATCGCGCCATTTTTCTGGTGTATCCTTTGATATTATTGATTTGAAGGCGATTGAAACGAATATAAATACTGAAATTTTTAGTATTGATCGCAATATCCATGCAAGTGAAATAAAAGCTATGGTGGATGCAGCAGCTTGTGACGCAGCAGATGTAACTGTATTCTATCTTCCAGGAAAGTTCATATCAACAAATCATCCCTTTAGTTTAGTAGTAGCGAGATATTATCCAGTTCATCGCGTGATTATCATGTCAGAAGGAGCAGTAGCCAATCCATATTTTCTTGCCCATGAACTTGGTCATGCCCTATTTACAACCAATAGCAGAGGTTATTATGATGACCCAGATCCACAGAGAAAAGATAACGCACATAACAGGAACGAAGGAAACTTGATGTATAAAGGATTATCAAGTAGGACAGTGCCAACCATTACAAATGAACAAATCGGAAAAGCATTGTACAGTACTTTGTTTCGATAAGCAATGCTCGTAAATAAGAGTAGCAGTAAAAAGAGCGTGCTGTAGTAATCTTCGCATTACTTTGCACGCTCTTTTATTTAGTCATATTCTACTCAATTGATCAGCGTTAAAGCGCTGTCCAGCCGCCATCGATAACCAATTCAGATCCTGTTACAAAGCGAGATTCATCAGAGGCAAGGAAAACGACGCCATAGGCAACATCTTCCGGTTCACCGAAGTATGGAAGCTGTGTATATGTTTTGTAATAAGGCGTCGCGCCACCTTCTACCATTGTTGGTCCTGTCATCGGTGTGACGATGATGCCAGGATGAACAGAATTAACGCGGATTTTATCTTTTCCATACTCGACTGCCGCTGATTTTGATAGCACACGAAGTGCTCCTTTGGCAGCAGTGTAAGGGCTTGTGCCTGCCATGCCGACAATGCCCCCAATTGATGAAATATTGATGATAGAACCGCCGCCAGCTTTTTTCATTTCTGGAATAACGTATTTCATCCCAATCACACAGCCGTTTAAGTCGATGTCCATGATTTTATTCCATTCGTCCATTTCCATGTTTGCAATCGTTTTTGGTGAAGACACACCGGCATTATTAACGAGAACATCAACTTTCCCAAATAATTTAACTGCTTCTGCAATAATGGCTTTCCATTCGGCTTCAGAAGTAACATCATGTTTAATGGCTACTGCCTCGCCGCCATTCTCTTTAATTTCTTCAACAACTTTATTTAAATGTTCCATTTGCACATCAGTTGCGATGACCTTTGCGCCCTCTTTGGCGAATAGCATTGCTTCAGAAGCGCCCATGCCCATCGCTGCTCCAGTAATAATGGCAACTTTCCCATTAAGTCTGCCCATCTATCATTACCCCCATAAAATTTAAAGTATTACTATATAGTGAATATATAAACAACTAGTTGTCTTATCAACATGATGTTGATAATCTAATTATAACCATCATTTAGAAAAGGGCAATCAACATACAGTTGTGAAGCGTCGCATTATAAACAAGTTTTGAAATAATGTTGTATAAATGGAGAAAGTAATACAAGGAGGCTAATTATGTCGAAAAAGAAAATCGATCCTCGTGTTTTAAGAACGAGACAATTACTTCGAGATGCGCTCGTAGAACTCATCCGAGAGCAGGGCTATGAAAAAATAACTGTCCAAGATATTACTAGCAGAGCAACTTTGAACAGGGCAACATTCTACCTTCACTATCAGGATAAACTTGATTTGTTAACACAAAGTACTGATGAAATTTTAAATGAGCTTGTTGAAGGTATTCATTCATCTTTTGATGGCAAAGTGGAACTGGATTTTCAAATGAACACTCCAAATGAAAAATTTATCTTCTTATTTGAGCAAATATTACTTAATGCAAAATTATATAAAGTGTTTTTAACTGAAAAAAATATGCCTCATTTTACATCGCGAATGATGGAGGTTTTAACAGGCTTTATCTCAGAGGGAATGATGGCAATGGAGCCTGACGATCATAAGCTTACCGTACCGAGAGAGTTTGCAGAGAGGTACTTTTCTGCCGCTTACTTAGGTGTGATTGTATGGTGGCTGGAAAATGATATGCCTTATACACCGAAATTCATGGCTACGCAGTTAATGCGCATTACAGTTCAAGGCCCATATGCGGAAAATCCATTTATAAAACTGAAATAAAGCATATGCAAGTGTTCAGGCTATAAGGGAAAAAGAAGGTGGTACACGGGCTAGGCCAGCTCTGCCGCCGTTTTCAAAATAGAAAGATTGATTAAAAAATAAGTTGACAACATAAAAAAAAATGATAAACTGATGTATGTAAACGGTTACATTCTTTGTTTTCTGTTTTTTTTTAGCAGTGTGTAACGGGTTACACATACGCGTAATTTCGGTCAAGGTAGGTTGTATAAGATGATAACGATTAAAGAAGTGGCAAAATATGCGGATGTATCTGTTGCTACAGTTTCAAGGGTTATAAATAATAAAGGCTATGTGCAGGCAGAAACAAGACAAAAGGTAGAGGAAGCGATAAGGCTCCTGAATTACCGCCCGAATAACGTAGCTCGAAGTCTATTTAAAAAGCAATCTAAAATGATTGGCTATATCGTACCTGATATAACTAACCCGTATTTTCCACAGCTTGTAAGGGCGGTGGAGGATGTAACTGTGAAGGCCGGATTTACGACTTTTTTATGTAATAGTGATGATGACCTGCAGAAAGAACAAATGTATTTAGAAAAGATGCTAGAGAATCATATTGATGGTGTCATTATCGTTTCTAACAACATTGAAGCCCGCCATTTAGAAAATATTCATTTGCCCATTGTAGCATTGGATAGGGTTTTTCATGAAAAAATTCCTTCTGTAACAATTGATAATTATGATGGTGCAAGACGAGCTGTCATGCATCTATTGGAAAATGGCTGCAAAAAAATAGCTCATTTAAAAGGACCTGAGATAATAGAAAACTCCAACCTGCGCAAGAAAGCCTATGAAGATGTTATGGAAGAGAATAAGCTCCCAATCATCATAGGGGCGGGTAACTATCAGTTTAAAGATGCTGAAATGACCATGAAATCACTGTTGGAATTGCATCCTGATATTGATGGTGTTTTCGCTGGGAATGATGTGATGGCAGTAGGTGTGCTAAAAGCATTGAATCGGATGAGGATTCATGTGCCGGAACAAATCAAGTTAGTTGGATTTGACGGGATTGAATGGACAGAAACTGTATCTCCAGAAATTACGACCATTGCTCAGCCTATTTATGATATGGGTAAGAAAGCAGCAACGATGCTGATGGAAAGAATAAATGGACAGGCAGTTGGAGAGGACCATATCGTTCTTGAGACAGAATTGAAAGTGAGAGAAACAACAAATAACGGCAAGTTTTAAATGTATAAAGGAGGAATCCCATGCTAACCGTCATCGGCAGTATAAATATGGATCTAGTCACACTTACAAATATAAACCCTTCTATGGGTGAAACGGTCATGGGAGAATCTTTTTTAACCATCCCCGGCGGAAAAGGTGCAAATCAAGCTGTTGCGGCAGCAAAGCTTGGTGCAGATGTAAAGATGATCGGCAAAGTAGGCGATGACCTATTTGGCAAAGAGTATATGGAATATTTCCAGCGTCAAAGCATCAATGTCGAGAAAATCAGTGTTGAGAAAGGTGAAAAGACTGGTATTGCAAGTATTACTGTCTATCAAAATGATAATAAAATCATCGTTGTTCCAGGTGCAAATCACCTAATTACACCAGAAGTGATTGACAGCTACAAAGAGGATATTTTACAAAGCAGCTGGCTGCTATTACAGCTTGAAATCCCGCTTGCAGCAGTAGAGCGAGCATTAGAAATTGCCAAGTCTGGTAATGTGAAGGTTATTTTAAATCCAGCACCGTTCCATCATATCCCTGAGCATTGGCTAGAGAAAATCACCTATTTGACACCAAACGAATATGAAGCAGAGCAATTATTGAATGCTTATAGCAATGAGCAAATTGGCAATAGGGTAAGAGAAAAGTTAGTGATCACTAAAGGTGATGAAGGAGCAGAATTTTTTAATGAAGGGAAAATCGTGCATATTCCAGCAATGAAAGTCGAGGCAGTTGACACAACTGGTGCCGGAGATACATTTAATGGCGCATTGGCAGTAGCGCTGTCAGAAGGAAACACGCTTGAGCAGGCAGTCGCATTTGCGATTAAAGCAGCTGGCCTTTCAGTTATGAAGCTTGGAGCGCAGTCAGGCATGCCAACAAGAGAGGAAATAAGCGAGTAAAACTATTGAAAGTAGAAGTGAAATGCTTTGAAAAAAAACGGTACATTGAATAGTGAAATTTCTAAAGTTTTAAGTGACATGGGACACACAGACACGATAGTGATAGCGGATTGCGGACTTCCTATTCCAGCAAATGTGAAAAAAATAGATTTAGCTTTAAAAATAGGAACACCAGCTTTCCTTGATGTATTAGAAGAGTTAGAGCTCGAAATGATGATTGAAAAAGTAACATTGGCATCAGAAATCAATGAGCATAATCCGAATTTGCACCATCTTTTATGTGACAAGTTTACGGATATTGCCTATGTTTCGCATGAAGATTTGAAGCAAGAAACAAAGAGTGCCAAGGCAATCATCCGCACAGGGGAGGCAACACCGTACGCCAATATTATCTTAAAGGCAGGAGTGATTTTCTAATGCAAACAAACCCGATTGTTGAAATGAAGCAAATTCATAAATCCTTTTATTCAGTGAATGTATTAAGGGGAGTGGATTTTGATTTATTTTCAGGTGAAATTCATGCATTGATGGGTGAGAACGGTGCAGGAAAATCTACTCTAGTGAAAATCCTTACCGGAATTCATAAAAGCAATCAAGGTGAAATCTTTTATAAAGGCAATCAGACGGAATTTTCCTCTCCAAAAGATGCAGAGAAAAATGGAATGGCAGTTATTCATCAAGAATTAAATATCATTCCTTATTTAACGGTTGCAGAGAATATGTTTCTTGGAAAAGAGCTAAAAGCTACACCGTTCGGAATATTAAAAACAAAAGAAATGAATCAGCGAACAAAGGAATACTTGAATCGACTAGGAATTGATATGGATCCGCAGAAGCCTGCAGGAGAATTATCTGTCGGGCAGCAGCAAATGATTGAAATTGCCCGTGCCATTGCCGCGAATACTGAAGTGTTAATTATGGATGAGCCGACCGCAGCCTTGACAGACAGAGAAATAGAAACTTTGTTTAAAGTAATGGATCAATTGCGCCAAGAAGGTGTTGCCATCATCTACATTTCCCACAGGATGGAAGAGATTTTCAGAATGTGTAATCGGATTACGGTCCTGCGGGATGGCCAATCAATTGGCACGAAAAATACGAATGAAACAAACTTCGAAGAAATCGTTAAAATGATGGTTGGCCGCGAGCTAGGCGAGCGCTTCCCTGATCGTACAGCTGATATTGGGGATACCTATTTTTCTGTTGAAAACTTGAGTTTAGAAGGTGTATTCAACAATATTTCCTTTGATGTGAAAAAGGGAGAAATCCTAGGGGTCGCGGGACTTATGGGTGCGGGCCGCACTGAAATAATGGAAGCGATTTTTGGCGCGCGAAAGAAATCTTCGGGCACAATTGTCTTGGATGGAAAAGAATTATCGATTAAAAAACCGCATCATGCCATTAAAGCTGGGATTGGGTTTATTACTGAAGACCGTAAAGATGAAGGCTTAGTGCTCGGATTAACTGTTCGCGAGAACTTATCAATCCCGAACTTAAAGACATTGTCCAATCAAACCATTATGTCAGACAATAAGGAAAAACAATTTTCTAAGGATATGATTGAGAAACTTAGAATTAAAACTTCAAGCTCTGAACAAGAAGTAAAGTCACTAAGTGGAGGCAATCAGCAGAAGGTTGTGTTTGGAAAATGGCTTGGTATCAATCCGAAACTATTAATTTTAGATGAGCCTACCAGAGGCGTTGACGTCGGGGCGAAAAAAGAGATTTACAGCATCATGAACGAAGAGACGAAAAAAGGAAAGTCCATTATTATGGTATCTTCAGAACTCCCTGAAATATTGGGGATGTCGGACCGTATTATGGTCATTCACGAAGGAAAGGTAACTGCCATTCTCGATAAAGCGGATGCAAACCAGGAGAAAATTATGGAAGCAGCTACAGGGGGGATAAACAGATGAATAAGCTAACAAAAGGTCTCGGATCGTTGCAAAAATTAGGACCAGTACTTGGACTATTACTAATTATTATTATTTTGGCGATTATGAGTCCTAACTTTTCAACAACTGAGAATATATTCAATGTGCTGCGTCAAGTATCAATTAATGCTTTAATCGCATTTGGGATGACCTTTGTTATTTTGACGGGCGGAATTGATTTATCAGTCGGATCGATACTTGCGCTTGCCTCTGCATTAACAGCAGGTATGCTTGCAAGCGGAATGGACCCAATCTTAGCCGTATTATTAGGATTGCTTGCAGGAGCAGCCATGGGGCTATTCAATGGATTGATTATTGCGAAAGGTAAGGTTGCACCTTTTATAGCAACATTAGCAACGATGACAATTTTTCGAGGCTTGACGCTTGTTTATACAGAAGGCAGACCGATTACAGGGCTTTCTGATGCGGTAAGCTTTCAAATGCTCGGAAAAGGTTATTTTCTTGGAATACCTTTCCCTGTCATTACAATGTTAATCGCTTATTTGATTTTATACTTTTTACTTAAGAAAACGACATTCGGCCGTGGTGTATATGCAATCGGCGGAAATGAAGAAGCTTCTAGATTATCAGGCTTAAAGGTGGACCGCCTGAAAATGGGCGTCTATTCACTATCAGGCCTACTGGCAGCACTCGCCGGCATTACGCTGATGTCACGACTAGATTCCGCTCAGCCAACAGCAGGTACAAGCTATGAATTAGATGCCATTGCAGCGGTTGTTCTCGGTGGAACTAGTTTATCCGGCGGAAGAGGCTGGATATTTGGAACATTAATCGGCGCCCTTATTATTGGCGTATTGAATAACGGCTTAAATCTATTAAATGTTTCTTCATTCTATCAACAAGTGGTTAAAGGCGGCGTCATCCTTTTGGCTGTATTAATAGACCGAAAAAAAGCTGCCTAAACATAAATTGAAATGATATTTTACAAGGAGGTTTAATCATGAAACATATTTGGAAGCTTTTTGTTATGGTAATGATCTTATTTATTGTTAGTGCCTGTTCGCTTGAAGGTGGAGATACAAAGGGAACAGAAGAAAAGGGAGCAAAGGATGACACGGCAGCTAAAAAGATTGGCATTTCCATTTCAACATTAAACAACCCTTACTTTGTCACGCTAAAAGACAGTGCGGAAGCAAAAGCGAAGGAATTAGGAATGGAAACAACAACAGTGGATGCTCAGAATGATCCGGCCAAACAAGTGAGTGATATTGAAGACTTAATTCAGCAAGGAGTAGATATCCTTTTGATTAATCCAGCTGACTCATCAGCAATTGCTGCTGCCATTAACTCAGCAAATAATGCAAATATCCCTGTTATTACTGTTGACCGCAGCGCAGAGGGCGGCGAAGTCGTAGCCCATGTAGCTTCAGATAATGCAGCCGGCGGCAAAATGGCAGGAGAATATATTATTGAACAACTTGGTGAGGAAGCGAAAGTAGTTGAACTAGAAGGGATACCTGGTTCTTCAGCAGCGCGTGAAAGAGGCGCAGGCTTTAACGAAGCAATCGCTGCAGCTAGCGGTTATGAGGTAGCATCAAAGCAGGCAGCCAATTTTGATCGTGCGCAAGGATTAACCGTTATGGAAAACATAATCCAAAGCACGAAAGATTTTAAAGCAGTATTTGCCCATAATGATGAAATGGCTTTAGGCGCAGTACAGGCATTAAATGCAGCAGGTCTAACTGACGTCATCGTCGTTGGCTTTGATGCGACTGAAGACGCAGTAAAAGCCGTTGAAGACGGCAAGATGGCAGCAACGGTTGCCCAAAAGCCCGACCTAATGGGTGAACAAGCAATTGAAGCAGCTCAAAAAGTATTGAAGGATGAAACGGTGGAAGAGTTCATTCCTGTAGAGCTTGAATTGATTAAATAAGAATATTCGCAGTCTCCTTGAATTGTGGAGGCTGCTTTTTCTGTATCAGCAGTCGAAATGCTTTTTGCTAACTAAAATGGCAAGATAGAAAATCTTTTCACAGGCACTAGTATTATTGCCTCATCGTTCTCTTTATTTTCGTAACTCCATTGAATGAGTAACGAGTAATCAGTATTCGTTGGTTTTTTTTGTAACAGAAGAATTTGAATTAGAATAATTTATAGGATAGTTAGTCTAATTTGAGGGCTAATTATCTTTTTTGTATACATAATCTTAAATATATATAAAGGTTGAAAATAAGGTATAAGAGGTTCAATATGCAAATACAAAGATTATAGGACGTAGCCTTGGTATGAGGATAGCACTACGCAGAACTTAGTTCGAGGCATTGAAAAGCAAATCGAACTTTTACATCAAAAAAAGAAGCTTTCCGTGTTCCGGAAAAGCCCACTTTTTTTGATAACAAATATGCTTTATTAGCTAGTATATTTACAAATGATACATCTTATTGTTCTTTACTCTTGTAAAAGTGTTTTGTTGGGTGCGAACCTCAAGATATTTTAATCATCGTTTATAAATATGACCGGCGAGCTGGCCATGAACCTTGTAGTTTTCTAAGTTGTACAATTTGTCCTGTATGATAAGCATCGTGCAAAAGGATATTTAAATATTGTTGCCAAACTGGTAGAGAAGGACTTGGTTGATCCAGTTCTGCTTCTTGAAGGGATGTTAATGTAGATAGTAAGGCATCATGTACTTGAAGGGTTCGCTTCACTGTTTCTTGCCAAGCATCTTCATCATTAGCTCCACCTTGGACAAACGTGTCATCGTTATTTTGCGGAGCAACAAATGTGTCATCTTGTTGTAAGCGGGAGAGTAAGCGCTCTTTAAAGGTTAGTAAATGGTTTGCATTTTCCCAAATCGTATTACCGGCCTTTCCTTCTGGTTGCCAACATGCTTGTACAGCGGTAAGATTTTTTAACGCTTCTGATATCGGTGGGTACCATTCTTCTTCGTAAAAAGCTTGCTTGACTCCATTTTGCAAGATTTCTTTTTTACTCATTAGGATAGCCTCCTTGTATGTAACTATCTAAATTAAATTCAGTAGTTACGATCATTTTAGTATATTTTCCGAAAAAAATATATAGGAGTGAAAATATACATGAACTTTATATTTCTGGAGCCTATATCTTAATCAACGATCTTCCGAAAAACCAGCTATTTTAGACACATCGGTTATTCCGTTTTAAGGCGCGATTGGGGAAGATCGAAGTTAGGGAATGATCAAACTTTATTTCAAAGCAGTAGGAACATATTGGATATGTACAAAATGTTCCTACTTTTGATTTTATTGAGTTTAACATCTATGACCTAAATCCTGTATTTTTTATACCGGGACATTTAACTGAATTAAAACGATTATTATCAGGAAAAGAAACCCATTTTAGATTAGTATTTTATTGATGAAATTGAAAGTGAAATTCATTATTTAATGGAGTTTGCTTTTAAAGTTAAGATAAAGGTATGGAGAGACAGATTTGAAAATATTCAGGATAGGATTTGTAGGTTAGATGGGATTAATAAAATGGTGTACTTGGGGATAGGGAAGGCATTTTAGAGAGAGTTAAGTTTGATGATATTTTTGGAATTGAATTGACATGTGAGATATAAGTAACAGTTATCACCTAGAGATGCAATCATCTATCTACGGAGTCTTATGTCTAAGTCATGGTTGGCTAGGAGAAGCCTTCTTTTTAGTTTTATTTTTTACGTTAACTCCCTGATATCTATTGATAAACAATTCCATTAAAATATTTAAGAACTTATTATTAGTAGGAGTGTATATGGGGATAGATTTAAATGATTATTACATAGAAGATACAGTAATTCTAACTGCAAAAGAAAGAGATGAGATAGGTTTCTAGTAAACTTGTCGCTTGGAAAAGATCCAGAATAAAGTAAAGAGGCAATGTTTGAACGCTGACTAGCCTATCAGCAAGTGGATATTTAAGGGAAAATAATCAGTGCCATTCAGCATACGTTATATATCGGTGGAGATGAGGGGGGAATTTAGGGTTAGAAATTGAGGGTTTAGAAGGCATGGAAAACCAGGTTGTTGATGCGGAAACTGGGGAAGAGATATATGAGGATGTATGAAATATATGATGAATTTCCCATTTATAAATAAAATACTTGATTTAGCCAAATAAAGCATCTATGCTTATTTTAGATGCTATAGTACCTCATTGCATCTGAAAATTTAATAAATATCCTTCGGGGCAGGGTGAAATTCCCAACCGGCGGTGATGAGGGGGGACCCTCTTAGTCCGTGACCCGGGTTCGAATTTTTTTGAAAACGGTGGATTTGGTGTAAATCCAAAGCCGACAGTATAGTCTGGATGGGAGAAGGATGGAGTACATTTACGTTAAAAAATTTCATGATTAACGTTTATTTGTTCATGGCTGATTCTCCCGTACATTAAATAATGTACGGGTTTATTTATTCATGAAAAAAATTTAGGGGAGGTGTCGACTTTGGGAATAAATCAATCATTTTAATTGCTGTAAAACTTGCATATTCAACCATTCTTTCCTTTTCTCCGCGAAAATGCCCCGAGCGGAACAAATTCCAAATGAATCTATTAAAAACTTTATAAGAGAAAGGTAGCGTTAGTTGTGTTTACTGGGATCATTGAAGAAATTGGATCCGTAAAACGGACGATTAAAAAAGGGAACACGATTCAATTTACGATTGGCGCATCTCTGATTTTAGGTGATATGCAGTTAGGCGACAGCATTGCAGTAAATGGTGTTTGTTTAACTGTCACAGACTTTAATGATAAAGAGTTTCATGCAGATGTGATGCCTGAAACGTATCGCCATACCTCATTAGCAACCTTAAAGCAGGCAGGGAAAGTAAACCTTGAACGCGCAATGCCTGCAAACGGCAGATTTGGTGGCCATTTTGTCAGCGGCCATGTAGATGCTGCAGGAACAATTATTAGGAAAAGCGTGCTGGAAAATGCGATATACATTGATATTACTATTCCTGGAAAGTACAAACATCTAGTCATTGAAAAAGGTTCTGTTGCAATCGACGGCACCTCGTTAACAGTCATGAAAATAGAAGGCGAATGTTTAACTGTATCATTAATTCCGCATACGGCAGATCAATCGGTACTAGGTTTGAAACAGCCTGGAGAGACTGTCAATCTGGAATTCGATATGATGGCCAAGTATATTTTTTCATTTAGTAAAAATAAAACGGAAACACATCATTCAAGAATAGAGGATTTACTAGAGAAAAATGGATTCCTATCATAGGGGGGCTGCCTCGTGTTTAACACGATTGAAGATGCAATCGCTGACTTGAAACAAGGAAAGGTTATTATCGTTTGTGATGATGAAAATAGAGAAAATGAAGGTGATTTTTTAGCAATTGCCCAATACGCAACAGCAGAAACCATTAACTTTATGGCGAAAGAAGGAAGGGGACTCATTTGTGTGCCAGTCAATGAAGCTATTGCTGCTAAGCTGGAATTAGCACCGATGGTTCTAAAAAACACAGATACTCATCAAACCGCTTTTACCGTAAGCATTGATCATAAACAAACAACAACAGGTATTAGTGCGCATGAACGTGCACTGACAATCGAAAAAATGCTGGACGATCAATCCGAACCGCGCGATTTTCAGCGTCCAGGCCATATCTTTCCATTAATTGCGAAATGTGGCGGTGTGATTGAGCGACCTGGACATACAGAAGCAGCCGTTGATTTAGCGGTTCTTGCTGGTGCAAAGCCTGCAGGAGTGATATGTGAAATTATGAAGGACGACGGTACAATGGCGAGGGTTCCTGACTTGGAAATCATTGCAGACAAATTTGATTTGAAGTTTATTACAATTAAGCAATTAATTGATTACCGGTCAAAATCATTACAATTCAACTAAAGAAGGAGATTAAGAATATGAGTCATATTATAGAAGGAAATTTAGTCGGAACAGGTTTAAAAGTAGCGGTGGTCGTTTCAAGATTTAATGAATTTATAACAAATAAATTACTAAGTGGCGCTCAGGATGCATTAAAACGGCATGATGTTGCTGAAGACGATGTAACAATTGTATGGGTTCCGGGCGCATTTGAAATTCCTTTAACTGCAAAAAAGCTGGCTGAGAGCGGAAAATATGATGCTGTCGTTGCATTGGGCACGGTTATTAGAGGGGCAACACCGCACTTTGATTATGTAAATGCAGAAGTAGCAAAAGGGGTTGCAGCAACAGCGATGCAGACAGGTATTCCGGTAATCTTTGGTGTTTTGACAACGGATTCGATTGAACAGGCGATTGAGCGTGCAGGGACGAAAGCCGGCAATAAAGGCTGGGATGCAGCTGTCAATGCGATTGAAATGG
This sequence comes from Cytobacillus horneckiae, assembly GCF_002835735.1. GTDB lineage: Bacteria > Bacillota > Bacilli > Bacillales > Cytobacillaceae > Cytobacillus > Cytobacillus horneckiae. The sequence continues at coordinate 283,216 of NZ_PISD01000008.1, forward strand.
GCAATTTGTATAAAAGCCTTGGCTAATTAATGTCTGCAGTCGCCTTCTTAAACAACTAGCCATCAGCGGGTAAGGTCCGTTGATGGAACTTTCACTTTAAACTTTGAAGTGTTTATAAGTATAATAGTATATATTATTCTACCTAAATGTTGAAAAGAGGGTTTATGATGAAGATTGAATTAACTAAATGTCACGGATCTGGCAATGATTTTTTTATTATAGATGAAATGAATCATTCATACGATCTTGATGATAATAAACGTGCTGCATTGGCAAGAGCATTTTGCAATCGTTCAACTGATTTGGGAGCAGACGGCATTCTGTTTGTTTTAGCGAGTGATGTCTCTGATGCAAAAATGCGTGTTTTTAATACGGACGGCTCAGAAGCTTCCATGTGTGGTAACGGACTGCGCTGTGTTGCCCGCTATGTATGTGAGAAGCTTTCGATTGAAGAAGCTACGATCGAAACGATGAAAGCAAATTTGCAAGTGAAAAATCAGCCGGATATTTTTGAAAATATCCCTACTTATTTAGTGGAGATTTCCCCGGTATCATTTGATCTTGATAGTTTGCCGCTGAAATTAAATCAAAATCAATTAATGAATGAAAAAATTCCAGCGCTATCAGAGAATATACAATTTACTGCCCTATCTGTTCCTAATCCTCACTTAGTGGCAATTGTAGAAAAAGAACAGATTCAATCAAATGAGCAAGAAACCTTAAGTAAATATGTGAATGGCGAAAATGAATTTTTTCCGGATGGTGTGAATGTGAGCTTTGTAAAGCCGCTGAAGAAGGGTCATATTTATGTGCGTACTTTTGAAAGAGGTGTCGGGTTCACGAATGCTTGCGGAACAGCAATGTCCGCCTCCAGCCTCGTTACATGTCTTCAAGGCTTGAATGAGATGGAAACGCCGATTGAAGTGTATAATAATGGCGGAAAAGTCCGTTGTGTCGTCCATGAGCAAAATGGGTTGCAGTCCATTGATTTAATTGGAAACGCAAGCTACTTATATCGCTGTGATGTTGAATTAGAAATTGAAAACCCTGAAATTTTTACAATTGACAATAATAAAGAATATGTTGAAGAAGTTATGCAATATGCTAAACTGCAAAAGCATGCTGCCGAATTTTTAAACGAATGGATAAATGCATAACGGTGAATAAAAAAGAACAAGATTGCACAATCTTGTTCTTTTTGATTGTTCACCATTTAAGATAAATAGAAATCATAGCAGGAATGAGCTATCTTAACCTCCACTCTCACTCTTCAAAGATTCAACAATACCTTCAAGTTCAAAATTTCTCGTATCGAAAAAATCTTTCATTGGGCAATCTTTTTCAGAAAATCTCTCAATCATCCTCGGTATATTGTAATTTTCCATTTTTAAACCTTCATTCACCTCATCCCAAAATAGGGGAGCTGCGACAGTAGCATTTGCTCGCCCGCGCGGTGAGTACGGGCAAATGATGGTTTTGCCCTCTGCATGCTGAATATAATCAATATACAATTTGGCTCCTCTATTTTTTTTCAATCGTTCTATTGTAAAATCATGCGGATATTTTTCTATCAGGTAATGAGCAATTAATTCTGTGAACCGGCGCGTGTCATTAAATGTCAAGCTCGTATGCATGATAGGTATATGGACTTGGATGCCTTTGCTTCCTGACAGCTTTGGAAAACTGATGATATTCAGGTCATCAAAGATTTTTTTCATCTCGACGGCTGCTTTAATGGCGAGCGGGAAATGGTCCGTATCTGGCGGATCCAGGTCAAAGACAATTTCGTTCGGTTGCTTGGAGGCAATCGTCTGAAACGGGATATGGTATTCCATTGCTAATTGATTGCCAAGCCATACAAGTGTTGATAGGCTGTTGCAAAGAATATAATCAATCCCCTCATGCCTCTTCTTTTCAATAAAGGAAGGGGCATAATCAGGACAGTTTTTTTGAAAAAAAGATTCAGAGCCATAGCCATGGGGAAAGCGAATGGTTGTAAGAAGCTTATCTTTCAAAAACGGAAGAAAAAAAGGTGCTGCTTGAATGAGATAGGAAATAAAACCTTCCTTATTCAGTGCTGGCTGTGACCAAAGTGGTTTATCTGGATGGGTTATGCTCACTTCATTTTCAATGTTTGCGCATTTAATGACAAGCCTGTCCCATGTGCAATTTTCCCAGGATTCCTTAAACAGAAATGATTCGAAAACAGCTCCGATAATCTGTTCATTCTCAAACCGATCAAATGAGAGTAAAACACAGATGCTTGGAGGAATAGAAAACTTTCCTGCTTCATTTCTAACAGCATTGGTTTTAAGTGTTAAAACTAAAGTGTCGGCATCAGCCGAACCAATTCCTTCAGAAAAATGCCCAATTTCAACAGCTTGTCCATCCTTGATAACACCGAATAGAAATTGCTTCCTGTTTTCATCCCAGCCGGTAATAAAAAATTCGCCTCTCAACTTCATCTTCTTCATCCTCTTGTCAGTGAAAATATTGTTATTTTTCACATCGCTTCATATTTTATCCCGTAAAAGCGAATATTAATTTCAAAAAACTGGGGGCAGCTATGGAGCCGATTATTCCTTTTGAACCGATGATTACGAATGACATCCCAGCCGGTGAACAATGGATTGCGCAAGTTAAGTGGGATGGTACGAGAATGTTAACCTATTGTCAAAATGGTCAAGTCAAATTGTTTAATCGAAAGCTGAATGAGCGGACAAAACAGTATCCTGAAATACATAATTACCGAGAATATTGCCGTGCAGATTCTTTTATTTTTGACGGAGAGATGATTGCACTCCAAGATGGAAAACCTTCTTTCTACAATGTAATGAAAAGGGATAGGATTAGAAAATTTGCAAATCTCCCACTGCTCATTGCTGAAGTGCCAATTATATATATGGTTTTTGATTTATTATACTGCAATGGAAAATGGATTGTGGATCAGCCTTTATCTGAAAGACAAGCGATGCTCGCTGAGGTTCTTCTACCTAATGCCGCTGTCCAAATGGTGGAGAGTTTTTCCGATAAACTCGGCTTGTATCAAGCCTGTATGGATAAGGAATTAGAGGGGGTTGTTTTTAAGAATTTGACTAGTGCGTATACAATTGGTGGAAAGGATGCAAGATGGCTAAAGCGGAAAAAGGAAAGTGATTTGATTGCCTATGTGGGAGGCGTATCTTACAGGGGGAATGTCGTTAATTCTCTTGACCTGGGCATTTGGAATAAAGAAAATGAGTTTGTTTATATTGGGAGTGCAGGTGGAGGAAAGTTGTCAGTGCGTGATTGGAAGGATGTAACCCATGCTGTTCAGCAGATTATTCAATTCGATAGCCCGTTTTCCAATTATCGTCAGCCGGAAACTAATTTGGAACATCATTGGATTCAGCCGGTATTGCAAGTGAAGGTCGCTTTTTTGGAGTGGACGCAATCTCATACATTGAGACAGCCGATTATTCAGGCTTTTGTATAACGAAGAAATAGTCATAACAATTTCATTCTTTTCTCACAATCGAGTGTTATAAATATGATAGCGGATGTGAAAATTAACATTTTTTCACACTCTCTATCATATTTTTATTTTAATATCGGCTTTGAAAGGAATGAATCCTATGCTGCCAATTGAAAGACAACAACAAATCCTCGCTTGGCTGGAAGAGGAAGGGACATTGAAGGTATCGGATATTAGCGAAAGGCTAAAGGTTTCTGAAATGACAATTTATCGAGATATTAAGCAGCTTGTTAGTGAAAATAAAGCAGCTAAAACAACAAATGGTGTGGCTCTTTTTCAGAAAGAAAAAAGCTTTTCGAGCAATCAATGTGCCTATTGTTTTAAAGAAGGGAAATCGCGACTGTCGATGCAAATCATTATGCATGATCATTCGGTGGAACATGCCTGCTGTCCGCATTGCGGTTTGTTGATGTTCTCAGAACGGAGGGATGAAATTTCACAGCTTATTTGCCATGATTTTTTATATGACACAACGATAAGTGCTAAAATGGCGACTTTTCTTTTACAGCCTGACATTCAAATCCATTGCTGTGAACCACAGGTGATTGCTTTTCAGTCAACCAAGCATGCAAAACAGTTTCAAAAAGGGTTTGGCGGAGAAATTTGTGATTTGGAAAAGGCCATTCATATAATCAAATCAGAAATGCAGGGAGAAACTTGCAAGCATTAGTAGGGGGAAGAGATGAATATTGAAAGAGACAGCAACTACGAGTTAGAACAATCAGAGAAACGAAAGAAAAACCGAAAAACGAAAAGCGCTTTTTATCAATCCGTTTGGAGATGGCACTTTTATGCAGGTCTTATTTTTGCGCCATTTCTAATCATTTTAGCCTTTAGTGGTGCGGTATATCTTTTTAAACCGCAAATTGAATCGTTTTTATATAATAATCAGTACTATGTTCAGCAGGCTGATTCCGAAGCAATAAGTGCGAACGAGCAATTGGCTAAAGTAAGTGAAGCTTACCCTGATAGTACTGTTACTTCTGTTACGTATTATGAAGAGGCGAACCGCACAACTGAATTTGCTCTAAGCGATCAAGGTGTCATGAAAACTGTATATGTGAACCCCTATAATGGTGAAATAGCAGGTGAAATTGAGACAGATAAAAAATTTACGGAAGTGTTTAAAAAACTGCATAGTGAATTAATTATCGGAGGAACGGTTGCTAATCGGATAGTTGAGCTGGCAGCATGCTGGGCTGTTATTTTATTAGTTACAGGCTTGTACATTTGGTGGCCGCGCAACAAAGCATCGATTTGGGGAACGATTTTGCCTCGTATTACGAGTGAAGGAAGAACATTTTGGCGTGATATGCATGCGGTCCCTGCCTTCTGGCTATCGGTTTTTCTATTGATTCTTATAGCTACCGGACTTCCGTGGTCAGGCGTTCTTGGCGAACAAATAAATCGGGTGGCTACTTCTACAAACACAGGGTATCCGGATTATGCCCAGAGCTGGGCAGAAAAGCCTGAATCAGTTGTTAAAACGAAAGATGTCGCAGAAAACGTTCCTTGGGCAGCGGAAAATCTTGATGTTCCATTATCAGTAGCGAATGGATATGTACCGCTTTCGCTGAGTGATGCCGCTTTTATTGCGGAAAATGAAAAAATAGAAAAACCTTACACGATTACGATGCCGCAGGGAGATACTGGTGTGTATACCATTGCAACTTCACACTCGACTCCATGGGATGATGCGACTCTTCATGTCGATCAGTACAGCGGTGCTAAATTAACAGATGTGCGTTTTGCTGATTACGGATTATTGGCAAAAAGTATAACGGTTGGCATCGCACTTCATGAAGGAAGATTGTTTGGATTTATGAACCAATTGATAGGGCTCTTTGTTTGTATGGGCTTAATAGGGCTAATTGTCAGCTCGTTTATCATGTGGAAAAAGAGAAAGCCTGAAGACCGAGTTGGTGCGCCGCCAAAGGCAAAGGATAAGAAAGTTAGCCGCACGGTGTTTGTTATCATGCTTATATTTGGCGTTTTAATGCCGCTTGTAGGGATTTCTATAATTATTGTTTATATACTTGACAGATTTGTGATACAGAAATTTGAACCATTGAGAAAATGGTTCAGCTAACAATGGAGGACCATGATATTGAAGAGGTTAATCTTTTTACTCGTTGGTGCGCTGCTGCTGGCAGGATGTAATGTTCAGGAGAATGATCCTGTAGGTAATCAGCCGGAAAGAGTTGATGGAGCAATCATTTTGCCTGATAAAGCAGAACCTGAAGACACAGTTGAATTGAAGACTGTTGTTACGCAAGGAGAAGAGCAAGTGGCAGATGCTGAAGAAGTGAAGTTTGCAGTTTGGAAAATGGGCAGTGAGGAAGAAGCTATTGAATTAAAAGCTGTTCATGAACAGGATGGCATGTATGCTGCTGCAACAGAGTTTAATGAGGAAGGCATTTATTTCGTACAGGCAAAAATAGATGCTAGAGAACAGCATGTTCGTCCATTGATGCAATTTATCGTAGGTGAATTGACGGAGGAAGAAATTCAAGAATTTATGAATTCAAAGCAGAAAGAAGAAAAGAATGATGCTGAAGAAGGTCATGAGCACCATCATCATTAAAATGGGGACGCCGCCGTCATTCGCTAAATTTGTACTGTAGGTCGATGCCCAAACCAAAGCTGGGTCATAGTCATACTCTGTATATTGAACCTTGATTGAGGAGGAGAGAAGATGACCCGGCACCCATATTATGTGCATGCGCACGAACAATTTTACAGAAGACCATATGGCGGTGGACTAGGCTTTGGTAGACCTGGTTTCGGCAGGCCTTGGGGCGGCGGCTTTTTTGGTGGGCCATTCCTTGGAGGGGTTGCCACAGGATTATTGGGCGGCGCACTAATCGCTCCATATGTATTTGGACCCCCATATCCTTACAACGGCTACCCATACCCGTACCCATACTATTATTAATGATGAATGATTAATTATGAACCAAAACATAAGCAACCCAATGGAATGCGCTCAATCGCCGTTCCATTTTTTTTATTTGATCCATTTGTAGAATATTGTCGAAGCTTGTGGGTGACAGGTACCATAATCGATTTTATCCCGCAATTTTTCCAGTTGTTTTCTTTGTGGGAAGGTGCAAACTAGGGGTAATGATTATTATGTTGAGATGGGGGATTGTTGTTTATGCATACAATTTGGAAGGGCAGTATAAGTTTTGGTTTGGTGAATATACCGATTAAGCTGCATGCGGCGACAGAGGATAAGGATATTAAGTTGAGAAATCTTCATAAAAAATGCCATTCTCCGATTAAATATGAGAAGGTTTGCCCTGTTTGTGAGGAGAAGATTGAACAGAATGAGATTGTGAAGGCATACGAATATACGAAGGGAAAATTCGTTATTCTTGAGGATGGAGATTTGGAAAAGCTAAAGAAAGAAAAGGAAGATAAGGCCGTTGAGATTATTGATTTTGTGAAGATGCAGGAAATCGACCCGATTTATTTCTCGCGGACTTATTATATATCTCCTGGAGATAGCGGGACCAAGGCATATTCCTTATTAAGGAAAGCATTGCAGGAATCTGAGAAGGTTGGCATTGCAAAAATCATTATCCGTTCAAAGGAACAATTGGCACTCCTAAGAGTATATGAAAATACACTTGTAATGGAGACGATTCACTTTCCTGATGAAGTAAGAAAAGCAGAGGATGTACCGAATGTGCCGGCTGATGAAAATGTAACGAAAAAAGAACTGGACACAGCCATTCTGCTCATTGATCAGCTGACAACTGAATTCAGTCCTGACAAATATACGGACGATTATCGAACGGCGCTTCTTGAACTGATTGAATCGAAACGAACAGGCGAAGAAATCGTTACCCCTGCAGGAAAACAGCCAGCCGCAACGAATGTGACTGATTTGATGGCTGCACTACAGGCTTCGATTGATAAAACGAAACCAGCCGTGACAACAGCAAAAACAGAAAAAACCGGCAATCCTGCAAAAACAACAACTAAGAAAAAACGAGCAGCACCGAAGGCAAAAAAACAAGCATAGCACATTACATGCGTAGCAAAATAAAATATGGTAATCTTAAGAAAGACTAGGCTAAAACAACCTAGTCTTTCATTATCTAGAAAAAAATACAATAATTGAATAGGATAATACAATGAAGAAACCAACAGCATATTTTACAACATCATTCACGATACTTTTTTTGTTTACCACTTTATTTTTTTACATCCTGAATGACTATACACGCAATGATTTGGCGTGGTTTGATGAACGTCTTATCACTGCTGTTCAATCGTATGTTTCACCAAGTTTAACAAGTATAGTCAATGTGATAACCTTTTTTGGTTCAGTGAAGTGGTTCGTTTTAGCTGCAATATTCGTATGTTTACTACTCATTATTGCAAAAAAATACTCACTAGCTATTTTTGTTGCACTTTCTTCCGGTTTAGGAGGTCTTATCAATTGGCTGCTTAAATGGCTGTTCAAGCGAGAACGTCCGGATATTTTGCCTTTAATTGAGGAGACCGGATTCAGTTTTCCGAGTGGACATTCGATGGGCTCGTTTATATTTTACGGAGCGCTTGCCTTTGTTTTGATTCACTTCGTAAAGAATATGCTCCTTCGATGTATAATTTGTTTGTTGCTAGGGCTTACAATTTTAACCATTGGAGTAAGCAGAATATATTTAGGCGTTCACTACCCGAGTGATGTTCTTGCTGGCTTTCTAGTAGGTGCCATTTGGCTGATTCTCAATATCATGGTTTATCATTATTATGAATATAAATTAAAGAGACGTGAGGTGAGTTAAATTTGGACCAAGAAATATTGCCAGCGTCGTCTTCTATGAAGGAATTCGAAAGCTTTTTAGAAAGCGCTTATACAATTGGGATATTTCTTGATATTCATGTCGCCCAATTAAAAAACGTTGCTAAAATGGCAAAAGCACATGATAAGAGGATCATTTTTCATGTTGATTTAATTAATGGCTTGAGAAATGATGAATATGCAGTGGAATACCTCTTTCAAGAGTTTAGGCCATATGGCATAATTTCAACAAAAGCAAGTGTCATCAAAAAAGCAAAATCGAAGGGAATGATTGCGATTCAAAGGATTTTCCTCATCGATTCCCACGCACTTGAGAAAAGTTATCGATTAATTGAAAAAACAAAGCCTGATTATATTGAGGTATTGCCAGGCGCCATGCCTTGGATGATTGCCGAGGTGAAAGAAAGAACAAATATCCCTGTATTAGCTGGAGGGCTCATACGTACGGCGGAAGAGGTTAAATCTGCCCTGGATGCAGGAGCAGCCGCGATTACGACTTCAGAGACAGAATTATGGTATTCTTTATCATAAAATATTGGAGGAGAAAAGGTTGGAAAAATATATTTTATCTCTTGATCAAGGAACAACAAGCTCAAGAGCCATTCTATTTAATAAAAATGGTGAAGTGTTTCATTCTTCTCAGAAGGAAATCACTCAATATTTCCCTAAGCCAGGGTGGGTTGAACATGATGCAAATGAGATATGGGGATCGATTCTTGCGGTGATTGCCGGCGTATTATCTGAATCAAATGTGAAGCCAGAGCAAATTGAAGGAATTGGCATTACTAATCAAAGAGAAACAACTGTTGTATGGGACAAGAAAAATGGCAATCCTATTTATCATGCAATTGTGTGGCAATCGAGACAAACAAATGACATTTGCAATGAGCTTAAAGAGCAAGGACATAATGACGTAATCAGAAGAAAAACGGGTTTATTAATTGATCCGTATTTTTCCGGAACAAAAGTAAAATGGATTTTAGATCATGTCGACGGTGCCCGTGAAAAAGCAGAGAATGACGAGCTGTTATTCGGAACGATAGATACATGGCTGATTTGGAAACTATCTGGCGGGAAGGCTCATGTCACTGACTATTCTAATGCAGCGAGAACACTGATGTATAATATTCATGAGTTGAAATGGGATGACGAGCTGCTTTCCATTTTAGATGTGCCGAAATCGATGCTGCCTGAAGTTCGCAGCTCTTCAGAAGTCTATGCAAAAACAGTCGACTATCATTTCTTTGGAACCGAAGTACCAATTGCCGGAGCGGCTGGGGATCAGCAAGCTGCATTATTTGGGCAGGCATGCTTTGAAAAAGGCATGGCAAAAAATACATATGGTACTGGGTGCTTTATGCTCATGAACACCGGGGAGAAAGCTGTAGAGTCAGAGCATGGATTACTCACGACCATTGCATGGGGAATTGACGGGAAAATTAATTATGCGCTTGAGGGCAGCATCTTTGTAGCTGGCTCTGCCATTCAATGGCTTCGAGATGGCCTCCGCATGTTTAATGATGCTAAAGATAGCGAACAATATGCAACAAAAGTAGAGTCCACTGAAGGTGTCTACTTAGTGCCGGCCTTTGTTGGATTGGGAACGCCTTATTGGGATAGTGAAGTGCGAGGTGCAGTTTTTGGGCTGACGAGAGGAACGAATAAAGAACATTTTGTCCGGGCTACAATTGAATCACTTGCCTACCAAACAAAGGACGTTCTGTCGGCGATGGAAGAGGACTCGGGGATAAAAGTGAAAGCATTACGAACGGATGGCGGAGCTGCTAAAAATAATTTTCTTATGCAGTTTCAAGGCGATTTGCTCAATACAAAAGTAGAAAGAGCCAGTATTAATGAAACGACTGCACTTGGCGCTGCATATTTGGCAGGGCTAGCGGTCGGATATTGGAACAATCAAAATGAACTAGAAGAGAAATGGTCCTTCGATAAATCCTTTACACCTCAAATGGAGGAGAAGGAAAGGGAAAAGCTGTATGAAGGCTGGAAAAAGGCTGTCAATGCGGCAATGGCCTTTAAGTAAGCTTTAGTTGGCCCTCTTATCATTTTTATGTTACAATATCATTAAGTTAATAAATTGGCCGGAGAACGGGAGAGACCATAAAATCATTATCTATATTAGGTAATGTATTTTATGGTCTCTTTTTTCTCTATAATAATGTTTTTTCTAAACCAGGAGGATTTTGCTATGAATTTTTCAAACTCAAATAGAAATGAAATAGTAAACAAATTAGCAAGTAACGACTACGATATTCTTATTATAGGCGGAGGGATAACAGGTGCTGGTATTGCACTCGATGCAGTTACAAGAGGAATGAAGGTTGCTCTAATTGAAATGCAGGATTTTGCTGCAGGTACTTCCAGTCGTTCAACTAAATTGGTACATGGCGGCCTTCGCTATTTGAAACAGCTAGAAGTAGGTGTTGTGGCTGAAGTTGGCAAGGAGCGTGCGATTGTTTATGAAAATGGTCCTCATGTCACAGTGCCGGAGTGGATGGTTCTGCCTTTCCATGAAGGTGGAACATTTGGTAAGTTCACAACTTCAATCGGATTAAAAGTATATGACTTTTTAGCAGGTGTAAAAAAATCAGAGCGTAGAAAAATGTTGGATGTGAATGAGACTTTAGCGAAGGAGCCTCTCATTAAGAAAGAAGGATTAAAAGGCGGCGGCTATTATGTTGAGTACAGAACAGATGATGCCCGTTTAACTATTGAAGTGATAAAAGAAGCGGCTCATCGTGGCGCTGATATTATCAATTATACAAAAGCAGAACACCTCATTTATCATGACGGCAAAATTACTGGCGCAGAAGCCCATGATCTGTTAACGGGCAAAAAGTTTAAAATACAAGCGAAAAAAGTAATTAATGCCACTGGGCCATGGGTAGATCAGCTGCGTGAACTGGACGGCTCAAATACGAAAAAATCTTTAAAGCTAACGAAAGGAGTTCATATCGTTCTTGATCAGTCGGTTTTTCCGCTTAAGCAGGCAATATACTTTGATACAAAAGACAAACGAATGGTTTTTGCTATCCCAAGAGATGGGAAAACATATATTGGCACGACAGATACTTTTTACTCAGAAGATCCTGTCCAGCCGACGATTACTAAAGAAGATAGAGACTACTTGCTAGAAGCCATCCATTATATGTTCCCATCGTTAAAAATAACAGATGAAATGATAGAATCAAGCTGGGCTGGCGTGCGACCGCTTATATGGGAAGAAGGAAAGGATCCTTCCGAAATCTCACGCAAAGATGAAATTTGGGAATCAAATACTGGGTTAATTACAATAGCGGGAGGAAAATTGACAGGTTATCGAAAAATGGCTGAATCAGTAGTAGATTTAATCTCACAAAAATTCAAACAGGAAAATGACCGCATTTTTTCTAATTGCATAACAAAAGACATGCCTATATCAGGCGGCCATGTCGGCGGTTCAAGTCAATTTGATGAATATATAAATAAAGAAACAACTGCAGGAATAGAGGCTGGTCTGCCTAAAAGTGATGCCTATCATTTATTGGCTGTTTATGGTTCAAATGCACCTATCATTTTTGACCTTGTACAAAAGGATTCGAGCGAAGCAAGCGCTGCAGGACTTCCTCTTCTATTATGGGCGAAGTTAAAATATAGCATTGATTTTGAAATGGCTGCTACTCCTACAGATTTCTTTTACCGAAGAACAGGCGCATTATTATTTGATATAGCAGCTGTTAAGAAATACAAAAAAGAAGTGAATGAATATATGGCGCAAAAACTCGGGTGGACGACAGCAGAAAAGGAAAAGTATAGTCAGGAATTAGAGGAGAAAATCCTTGTAGCAACAACAGCATCAGAAAAATAAAAAGGATTAAGCGGCCGCTCTATCGAATGTAATTTAGAAATGAACGAATAGGGGGCTGCTTAATAGCTTATGAAGAGAATCACTGCATTCGTTTTTATTTTTGGATTTATCGGCCTGCTTGCCTTTTTGGCCATTTTTATCTTTAATGTTGGTGGAATGAATCCGTTGCAAAATAATAGTACTAAAGGTGAAAGCATTGTTCACTCAAATGAAAAGGTTGGTTCTACTGAAGACCATACAGCTGAAAAATCAGATGATAGCCTCTCGTCCTTCATAAAAGAAAATCATTCTTTTTATAATGAGACGCTAGGGTGGGGAAGAGATAACAATATTAAGTGGGAAGAACAGCGCGAACAAGCAGAATCCATTCAATCAGACTTGGAAAATTTAACGTCTGAGGATAATGAGTTACAAACAGACTTGGACGCGATAAATGAGCTGGTACAAACGATCGCCGCTGGATCAAAAGACAAAGATGATGCAATCAAGCTTCACCGTTATTTTCATGATTTAGATATCGTCTACAATGATTATAAAGATACAAAGGATTTCTTTAAGATGACAAGGTTTCGCGGAGAATAGAAAATCACTTGACAAAAAATAGGATGGTTGCTATACTATAGAATGTAATATTTGAGGTACAATTAACAAGTCGTAAATCTTTGTTAATGAAGATTTCAACGGCTTTTTCTTGTTGTGAAAGTTACTCTTTAGAGTAAGGTTCGATCAACGGGTTTATTATTAAGAACTATTTTGTGGACCAGCATAATAACATGCTGAAATTCTTCTTAAATCATCTTCTGTTAAACCAGAACTTCTACGCAAGGTTTACTTCATTAAAAATAAGACTGCGGTTCTTATTTTTTCTTCTAATCAAAATCTATAAGAGTTACTTTTCTCGAGAACAATCTTTCGAAAACCTGAATCCTACTGGCGCGGTCTTGGAGCTGCAAGGATGGAAGAGAGGCAGGGCTTTCATTGTTTTAGGTAAAGAACTTTAGTGAAAACTCAAATATTCGGCGGACAGCGTTTTAGCTGTCCGCCTTTTGATTTTTTTAGGTAATTATCATGATCAAATTAAATATTAAAATCATCTGATAAAATACGAACATTACAAATCAAATTGATTGTAATATATGTGTTGTGATATAATTTTTATGAGATAAATTTAAATAATTTAAGATTGAAAAATCGCAGTGACTGACGACAATGCGGAATGGACCGCTGGGGAGCTGCGTCTATGTATAGCCGGTCGTCTGGGCAGAGACAAGGGTTATCCTTGTCTCTTTTCTAATTAACGGAGGGAACATACATGGCAGACAAATTAATTTTAGACGGGCAAGTTGTATCAAATGATGTGAAACAAAAGCTGAAAAATAGAATTACCAAGCTAGCTGATGCTGGGGTGACCCCATGTTTAGCGACGATTCTAGTAGGAGATGACCCTTCCTCTGAGACTTATGTCAGAATGAAGGGCAACGCCTGTGAAAAGCTAGGAATCATCTCTAAAAGAATTCATTTGGATAAAGATACAACGACTGAGCAGCTGCTAGAAACGATTCAAAGCTTAAATGAAGATCAAGCTGTACACGGAATATTATTACAGCACCCTGTTCCCAATCAAATTGATGAAAGAAAAGCTTTCGAAACAATTGCTATCGAAAAAGATGTTGATGGCGTTACAAGCATAGGATACGGTCAAACTGCATTCGGTTTCGGTGTTTATCCTTCATGTACACCTGCTGCAATCATGCAGATTATTGACTATTTCGATATCGATATTGAAGGTAAACATGCCGTTGTCGTGGGAAGAAGCCCGATATTAGGAAAGCCGGTATCAGCTTTATTGCTTAATCGCAACGCGACAGTGACTACGTGTCATTCGTATACTGAAAATCTTAACCAACATTTAAAACAGGCAGATATTGTTGTAGCAGCAGTAGGGAAGCCTAACTTCATTAAAGGCAGCTCATTAAAAGAAGGTGCAGTCGTTCTAGATGCTGGATACAATAAAGGAAACATTGGCGATGTTGAATATGAGAGCTGCTATGAAAAAGCCTCGGCCATTACTCCAGTTCCAGGAGGCGTAGGCCCAGTTACCATTTCAATGTTATTAAAACATACGGTTGATGCCGCGGAGAGAACAATCACTATTTAAATAAAACATTTGACTTCTGCTAAAGTATAGCTTATGATTAAGTCAACGCTGTAAAGTTCGTTATATATTATTTGGATAAGTGGTCGTAACTGCAAGTGAAATGTAGGCGATTTAACTCCTCATTTCATGCAGGTACGGCCTTTTTTGCTCAAAAAATTAAGTAACAAGGCTTCCCACTTTTCTATATAAGCCCATATAATTAAGACTTATAGTGAAACATTTTTTTGGAGGTATTATCATGAACAACGGTAAAGTAAAATGGTTTAATGCAGAAAAAGGTTTTGGTTTCATCGAATCAGCAGAAGGACAAGATGTATTCGTACATTTCAGCGCTATTCAAACTGATGGTTTCAAAACTCTAGAAGAAGGTCAAGACGTAACTTTCGAAATCGTTGAAGGTAACCGTGGACCTCAAGCTGCTAACGTAGTTAAAGCATAATAATGCTTGAAATGAGGTGATGCATGTCAAATCATGCATCGCCTTTTTATGTTAATAGAATTATGCGGTAGGTAATGTGAAAATTTTTTATTCATACTCCGCTTTCTACTTCATTCATCCATTCCTCAAAAGCGATTCCATCCAATTATCCTTTTCAGGAATAATTATATACAGTTTTCTTCCATGTGATCGCTATTCAATACTCTTTTCCTTATGTTTAAAAAATATAAATTTCAGGAAATGTAAAAAAGAGAAGCAAACTGGAAAGACTCATAATAATAAGTATAAATCTATTGGGTTTATTAATATAAGGAGGATCTTTTATTTTGGTAAAATTTTCAGATTTTGGACTAAGTATTGAGCTTGAAAAAGCTCTATCTAATATGGGCTTCGAAGAGCCAACACCGATTCAGGCACAGGCACTTCCAATTGCGTTGCAAGGCAAGGATATGATTGGCCAGGCACAAACAGGAACAGGTAAAACAACAGCATTTGGCGTTCCTTTATTAGAAAAAATTGTTAAAGAAGATGGCATTCAAGGATTGGTTCTAGCACCAACGCGCGAGCTGGCTGTCCAAGTAGCGGAGGAATTAAACCGCATTGGTCAAGTCAAAGGCATCCGCACCCTTCCTATTTATGGTGGGCAAGATATCGGCCGTCAAATTCGTGCGTTAAAAAATAGACCGCAAATCATTGCAGCAACTCCTGGTCGTTTAATTGACCATATCGAAAGAAGAACAATTCGCCTTGGCAATATTAAAACTGCTGTTCTTGATGAAGCAGATGAAATGCTGAACATGGGATTCATTGAGGATATTGAAAGAATCCTTGGTGAAATTGAAGGGGAAAGACAAACACTTCTTTTCTCAGCGACAATGCCTAAGAGAATTCAAGCTTTAGCTGAAAAGTTCATGCATGAGCCTGAAATCGTTAAAGTGAAAGCGAAAGAATTGACAGTTAAGAATATTGAACAGACGTATATGGAAGTACATGAAAAACAAAAATTTGATGTGCTTTGCAGCTTGTTAGATATCCAATCACCAGAACTAGCCATTGTATTTGGCCGCACGAAGCGCCGTGTTGATGAGGTGGTTGAAGGCTTGATTAAACGTGGATATTCAGCTGAAGGAATCCATGGCGATATTCCACAGGCTAAGCGTGACCAAGTTATCCGCCGCTTTAAAGATCAAACGATTGATATTATGGTAGCGACAGATGTAGCTGCTCGCGGACTTGATATTTCTGGCGTATCACATGTGTATAACTTTGATATTCCTCAGGACCCTGAAAGCTATGTTCACCGTATTGGACGAACAGGCCGTGCAGGTAATAAAGGATTAGCTGTTACGTTCGTTTCACCAAGAGAAATCGATCATTTAAAAATAATCGAAAATGTAACAAAAACGAAAATGAATAAGCAGCCAGTGCCTTCTTTCAAGGATGTACTAGCTGGTAATCAGCAATCTACAATTAATCGTTTAATGAACACGATTGATAAAAACGATAATAATGATTATAAACGAATTGCAGAAACATTATTGGAAGATACTGATTCAGTCACATTATTATCTGCGGCATTGAAGCTATTAACGAAAGATCCGGATGTCACACCAGTTAAGATCACTGCAGTAGAGCCGTTGCGTACGAAGAAGCCAAAGAGCGGCGGCGGACGTGACCGCAAACGCTATGGCGACCGTTCGAGAGGCGGTAGTAGAGATCGTCGTGAGGGCGGCAAAGAAAGAAGAGAAGGCGGAAGCCGTGAAAGAAGAAGACCAAGAAATCGCACGAAATGATTATAAAATCCAGTGAATTGAGTCATATTAGTAAATACAGGAATAATTTCCTGTGATTTATTGATATTAGGAGGAAAAGAACAAATGGCAACAGGTAAAGTAAAATGGTTTAACTCAGAAAAGGGATTCGGCTTCATTGAGCAAGAAGGTGGAGACGACGTATTTGTACACTTTTCAGCTATTCAAAGCGAAGGATTCAAAACACTTGACGAAGGCCAAGAAGTTAGTTTTGATATAGAAGAAGGTCAACGCGGACCTCAAGCTGTAAATGTTACAAAGGTTTAAATCAATGAGAAGGGCATCCTTATGGATGCCCTTTGCTTATTCGGCTCTGTTTTCGCGAGCGAAGTTACAGCACTTTAATTCAGTTTAATTTTCAAATTTATAATAGGCCTGCTCACCATAAACTTCAAAACCGCAGCTTTGATATAAGCGGAGTGCATGAGCGTTTTTTGCTGCGACCTCTAAATGAATGCTGTATTGTTTGCCCTCATTTCTAATAATCTGATTTAAAACTTGGCCGCCTATGCCGCGTCCTTGATAATCGGGGTGAACAGCAAACCCGTAAATCCAAAGTTCAGCTTCTTGCAGCTGCAGCCTTATTTTCCCCACTTCTTCAGTGCCAGCTAAGATAAGGTAGATGGTATCGTTTTTTGCATTCAATCGGATGTTAGCAAAAGATAAAGCTTCTTCTTCAGTTAAATCAAAACAAAGCATATCAAGCTTTTGTATAAAAGGTATGTCATTTTCTGTTGCCTTTTTTAATGTGAGATCGGCCGTGTTTTTACCTTTCGTTTTCTGATTCCATTTCATTTGAAATTCAGAAAATGCATATTGGCATGGTAGTGACTGAATAAATGCCTTTCCGCTAATAGAAGATTCGGGTGTATTTAATAAGACTTCCTCTGCTTGAACTAGGAGAGGTTTCGCTTTTTCCAGAAGTTTGGTAAAAATGCCTTTTCTTCTAAATTGAGGGTGAACCATCCCGCATAATTCAAACTTTTTGCCGAAAGGGTAAAGCCCTAAATATCCAATTAATTGTTTGCTGTCATAATGAAAAAAATCGAACTCGTCATTATCTCTTTCCGTTACCATATCCAAGTTAAGTTTTAAATTAAATTCTTTTTCCGCCTCGCAAATCTCCTGCAATTGTGTGATTGCTTCAATTTTGTTTTGCATAGGAAGACACTCCCTTCTTGATATATATTTTATCGCGCATGAATAAGCAGTAAAATCCCCACTGATGAAAGTTTCACTTTATCAGAAAAAAACAATGGAAACATCGTACATATTTAAGCTGATAATGTTTCTTTCAAATAAAGAGGGTAATAATAGGAATAGTAGATAAAATATGCTATTATCAGTTTGAAAGCGAGGGAGTTTAATGAAACAATTTACGGTAAATTTTCATGATGAAGATCAAGTAGAGACGATGAAAGTGAACAAGCTATCTGAAGAGGATTTCGAGCGTGTGACAGAAGGTGGAACTAGACATCTGTTTGAACTTGATACGAATATTGGCTTCTTCGTTTATTTTGATGCTTTAGATGAGGATGGAAATGAATCCTATATGGTTCTTCATTATGAAGGAGATGAAGAGGAGCCAAGTGCAGTCTATGGCTTTGAATTAAAGGATTTCTATCAGTTTGCTGCACTTCACCTAAACGATTTAGAGTTTAATGAGGAACATGATGAAGAAGACGATGTTTATGGACCTATTCATCAATTAGCACACTTGATGTATCATATTGTTGAGGATGGCAAAAACGTTGAACTGTAAAAAAAAGCCTGGAATTAAATCCAGGCTTTTTTATTATTCATTATCTTCATCAAGATGTTCTTTACAAAACTTAGTCACAACAATTTCTTCTTCTTCATCTAATGCAAAATCAAAAATTTTATCAGTATTATTTTCTTGAAAATAATAATTGAGAATCTTTTCGTCCTCGGTGCCTTTATAATAAAGAACGCGAAGGCGGATGCCTTGATCAGAATAGAGTTCATCCTCTTCATCTACATCAATATCTAAAAAGTATTCGTATCTTTTCCCTGTTAGGATACCTGTTGGATCTTTAATCTCTTCAATTGTAAAACTAGATATATTCAAAAGAATCATCCTTTCTTCACTTACCCACTAACTAAACTATTATACACTTTATCCAATAAGTTTGAATAGTATTTCCTCTTCATCGAAATTTTTTAATCATAAATGCATTTTTTTAGTGTTGTCTGCGCAGTAAAGCAGACTATTTCAATTTTGACATATTAATTACAATGTGATATACTAAATGTATAAAATAAAAAAATCATTTGGTTACACTTGTTATATAGGCAATTTTTCTGCTATATATGACGAGTGATTTTTATTTTATGGATGTGGTGTTCTACTCTCTAGGAGGTGCCTTTAGATGGCAATGGGATTTGGAAGAAAGAACATGGAAGAAATTAAAACCGAAGAGGTTAAAATTTGGGAATGTTCATCAGAAACTTGTAACGCTTGGGTGAGGGACAATTTTAAAAGCACGCCAAAATGTCCAATCTGCAATAGTGAAATGGTTGCGACAACTAAAGAGCTGCAAGTTGTGAACAATAATAGCATCTTTTCTAAATGAATTATATAACTTGTACGAAGAGTAATCAAATGATTGCTCTTTTTTTCTTTTATAAAATGGTGGATTTATTAGAAAAAATAGGTAAATTTAGCGAATTAGAAGATGAATATTTCGAAAGTTTAAACTGGGATGCTAATACTTCGGTTAAGTCAATTTATTTTTTTGATGCTTGGCCGGCAAAAGAAGAAGGCAATATAGAACAAAATTAAGCCGTCTGCTCTAACGAGTCTAGACGGCTCAATACTACGATTTAAATAAATCGGCCAACACCGACTTATTATAAGAAATATCAGCAAGTGTCACTTCATCCAAAACATTCAAGTAAGCTTTTAACGCTTTATTCAGTACATGTTTAAGGCCACAGGCAGGGGAGATGACACAATGATTGTTGTTTTCATCAAAGCATTCCACGATGTGGAAGTCTTCCTCTGTCTTTCTTACAACCTCCCCAATATTAATCTCTGCAGGATCTCTCGATAATCGGATGCCTCCATTTCTGCCTCTTACTGTTTCGATATAATCATTTTTTCCAAGCTGGTAAATAACCTTCATTAAATGATTTTTTGAAATTGAATAAGCTTCGGCAATTTCTTTAATATTGGAAAGCTTTCCTTTCTCAATCGTTGATAAATATAGTAATACTCTTAATGAGTAGTCAGTGTAATTAGTTAACCTCATATATGACCACACCTTTTTGGAATGATTACTTCTATTATACATTTTTGAACGTGACATGAACAAAATGTGACAACTTTTATAAAGATGTATTTAAAATATTGCTTTTACTAATAGAATAGATGTATTGTAAAGATGTATTTAAAATATATCTTTTACTTTAGGAGTGAAGGGCTTATGTTATCCCAACAAACCATACAAACGATTAAAGCTACTGTACCTGTTCTGGAACAGCACGGAGTAGAAATAACGACTCAATTTTATAAAAGGCTATTTGAACATCATCCGGAATTATTAAATATTTTTAACCACGCTAATCAGAAAAAAGGAAGACAGCAAACAGCATTAGCCAATACGCTATATGCTGCAGCTCAGCATATTGAACAGCTTGAAGTCCTTGTTCCAGCAGTTACTCAAATCGCGCATAAACATCGCAGTTTAGGTGTCAAAAAGGAACATTATCCTATTGTAGGAGAACATTTGCTGGCAGCGATGAAAGAAGTGTTAGGTGAAGCAGCCACAGATGAGGTTATTCAGGCTTGGGGCGATGCATACGGTGTGATCGCTAATATCTTTATTGATGTTGAAGAATCTATGTATGACGAAGCCGACTGGAGAGAATTTAAACCATTTATCGTTTCAAATAAAGTGAAAGAAAGTGCTGTGATTACTTCTTTTTATCTTGTAGCAAAAGATGGGCAACCTGCACCTTCATCTAAACCGGGTCAATATGTAACAGTGAAAGTGAAGCCGGAGGGAGAACAATATACTTCTAACCGTCAATATAGTTTATCTTCGAATCAAAATGAAGAATATTTACGGATCTCGGTGAAAAAAGAACTGAATGGGAAAGTATCTAATTACTTGCATGATGATGTGAAAGTGGGAGATGAAATCGAGGTAAGCGCACCTGCAGGTGATTTCACCTTAAAGCAGGACTCAGATTCTCCAGCTATACTTATTAGCGGTGGTGTTGGAATTACACCAATGATGGGAATGCTCCATTCAATTGCATCAGCAAACAGCAGCAGAAAGACCGCATTTATCCATGCATGTAAAAATGAACAAGTACAAGCATTTAAACAAGAAGCATCAGATTTAATCACCGCCATAAACGGTGAAATCTACACTAAATATGAAGATCAATCTGGCAGGCTGTCAGCTGAAGATTTAGCAAATTTTGTTAATGAAGATGGAGAGTATTATGTATGCGGACCAGCATTGTTCATGAAATCGGTTATTGCGATTTTATCTGAACTTGGCGTGCCTAATGAAAAGATTCACTTTGAATTTTTTGGTCCCGCAATTTCCTTTGAGCAAGCAGAAAATAAGGTCGGCATTTAAACAATATTAAATACCTCCTGAATTTCATTTCAGGAGGTATTTTTATACTGAAACTTATTTCCTGTTCATCTTTTCTATAATCGCATGCAAATCATCCGGCCGATGAAATTCAAGCGGAGAAACCCCTTATCAAAAACGATGGATTCTGATTCGACTAAGAGTACATGAATCATTGGCGCACCTTCACGGGTGGGTAAAACGAGGTCATTGTCGCAATAGCGGGTCTGGCAATGCTTCTTTTCCCATTAGATTAAATGACGGTGTTTTACTAATTCTCCCATAAGTCATCTTGGTATGAATACGGATCTAACGCTGGACTCGTTCTTTGCGCCCGCCTTTATTTCGGCTTTCTGCGTTAAAGTTTGGCGAATGTTTATGATGTTATTATCGAAGTCAATATCCTTCCATCTAAGCGCCAGTATTTCTCCTTGTATAAGGCCGGCAAGCAATCCGATCTGAAATCCTATTAAGCAACGAGTTACTCGGGCAATATGCGGTGCCTCGCGGAGAATATAGTTAACCTGGACGAGCGTCCAAACGGCCATTTCACGTTTCCGTTTCTTAGGTAGCGTTACGTCTTGCGCGGGATTTTCCATAATTATTTTGCGCTGACGTCCTTTTGGAGCGAGCCATAAAGGATACGATACATTAAGTGCACAGTAGGCGGAGAATATTCGTGATCCACCATGTCGTTAACGATATTCTGAATATGTTCGTATGCAATCGCCTGTAATTTTAAACGTCCCAACGCTGGCTTAATATTATTTTCGTAGTGAACGAGTTGAGTTTTTAGAGTTGAGCGTTGCAATGAAATCTTTCTTTCCGTCCAATATTCCTCCATAAATCGTTCGTATGTTAGCGAAGATTAATTCGTATAGTTTTCGGACAAGACTTCTGCTTTCAAACGAATATAAGCGTCATTAGCTGCGGCTCTTGATGCGAAACCTCTCCGTCTAATTTGCTTCCGTTTTCCTGTGAGCGGACTCTTGCCCGCATCGAAAACGAAATCCCATTTTCCTGTTCTTTTGTTCAATGATACTGCCACAGATAAAACCTCCTAGTATACCTGTGCAGATTCCCAATAAATTTATAAAATCACAATTAATTAACAAAATAGATAATGATGTTCGGATTCATTTTCACCAACACCGCTGATTTTACTATCTCGAAGGGAGAAGGAACGGATCTCCAAAAAGACACAACGTAAAATTTTGCTGAATGTTAATCCTATGAAAATGGCTAGGTGCATAGTAGAGTTGGAGAGGATTTATGGAATTAGAGTAGGTAATCCTCAACGACGAAATGATTTCACAATATTTAGGTTCGTAAATGGTACGCATATGTACCAAACTAAGGAACTATTCTACGAATACTTAAGGGGAAGGGTGGTGTTAATTGTGATAGCAGAAGTCATTTCTTCAGCACTCGTTGGTGGAGATTGCTAAAGCGTTGTAGGGTACGTCAAATATGACGCAGGGTTAGGTCTGCGAGGGACCTGAGCTATATATATCATATATTATTCAAAAATATTTCACCATTATTTTCTACTCTTTCTATAATTAGTATAAAAAAGAAAGGGTGATATGATTGGCTAATTTTTCCTTTAGGGTACCGCCAACATTTCGGAAATTTTGTACGCTAAGCGATTTTATAACTTAAAAAAGCTGATTTCCTGTACCTTAAGGAACCGACTTTTTTATTTGACTTGTTAAACTACAGCTGGTTTAGTTTATTGCAATTAATTTCTAACTTTTACAATTGTTATATTGCTCTATATCCTCTAATAACCGTTGTATTGACTGTTGCCAAAATTTTTGTTGAGAGAGATCTATATTGAAATGTTTTTTAATTAGTTGCTCTAGTGGTAGTAATCCAGTCTCACTTAGAAATCCTTGAAACTTTTTGTGAAATAGTTCATTTCCTTTAGCAATTTCTAAAAGTCCAATACTTAATAAAAAACCAAAAGAGTATGGATAATTATAAAAAGGAATATCAGCTTGATAGAACTGTCTATATTTGATCCATACAAAAGGTTCATATTCACTTAAATCATTACCATAAGCCTTTTCCTGACATTGTAACGAAAGTTCTTCAACCTGAATTACATCTAATTGTCCTTTTTTCCTACACTCATAAAATCTATTTTCAAATAAGTAAGCTCCTCTAATAGACATCAAATAATTTAGACTACGTTCAATCTTCCATCCAAGAATTGCTTTTTTAATTGAACCATCATCTGTGTTTTGAATTATATAGTCAATAAATGCCGTTTCAAAAAAGATAGAAGAGGTTTCTGCCATTGTCATCTCAAAAGTTTCTTCTGAAAAGCGTAAGGATGGAACATCTTTCATTTGTTTAAAATGCCAAGCATGTCCTAATTCGTGTGCAAGTCTTCTAGCACTATCTATGCTATCATCATAGCTTAAAGAAATTCTTGATTCACCTTCAGCAATAAATGGAGCACAAAAACCACCAAGTGGTTTTGTATTACGTTGTTCTGCATCTACCCAACCTTGTGAAATTGCTTCCTTTACGAATTCAGAAATATTTTTGTCAATGCCTTCAAGGGATTTAGTTATTCCATCTATTGCTTGTGAGAATTTAATCTGATGAGATCCTCCCTGAGATGACGTCATCAAATCATGCCATGAAAGTCTTTCTTTCTCTACTTCTTTTGCTTTGATTTTTAAATACTTTGAAAGTTCATGTGAATTGGAATCTACTACATCCCACATTGCCTTAAGGGTTGATTCAGATATGCCATTCAATTTTAAAGATTCATTAAGATAATCTACATTTTTTAGCCTGTTTTCATTAAGCCTAAGTCCAACCATTTGATTATAAATGGAAGCAAACACATTAGCTTGTGTTTCTAGTGTGTGGTTTAGTGCCTTAAATACAAGATGTCTTTTAGAAGGTTCCGGGTGAGACATTGCTAAATTATTGGCTTCAACAAAAGGTATTTCATTTTCTCCATTATCAAGATCAACTTTTACTTTTAAATTATTATTAAGTTGTGTATATATGTTTTCAAGACAGCTTAATGTTTCTCTGACAAAACTTGAAATAATCTTTTCTTCACTACTTGCCCTTGCTCCATCTTTTAATAACTCCGATATAAAACTTTCATGATTAATACTGTTAGACCAATCAACAAATTCTTCATATTACCTAGAGATTCTTGTAAATTAGATATAATATAACGAACTTGAGATTTCAATGCCGAGATGCACGCATTTAATGATGTTAAGAAAGAGGGGTCTATATTTTCTGTTGTTAAGCAATAATAAAATGATTCTGCGGATTCAATCTGTTTAATAACCTCCGAAAGGGTTACCAATTCATTTTCATACAGGGTATTTGATTTTGAACTCATCTCAATATCTATCAACTTTTCTTTGATACTACTCATATGTTTTTTAAACTTATCCAAGTCAAGACCACTTTGAAGGTTATTCAAGTTCCAACGTGTTGGTGTAATTATCGTTTCCAAATCCCTTTCCCCCTTTTCCATATCCAACAGATACATGTTAAAAAAATCTCAATCCATGTTAATTCCATATCTATCTTAACATATTTATCCATTTCATTTTCTATAAAAAACACCAAAACGGACGTTTAAGGTACTGAAAACATCTTTATTAAAAATCAACCTATTTTGTATTAATTCATAGAAGCAAAACTCATTTCCGAAATCAAAGTAACATTTTTAAATTCTAAAACCGTTTTTGGTGCTAAAATAGGTTTATAAACAACTATTCGCAGGTGATGAATGATGATATTTGGTTATGCACGTGAAAGTACAGAGGAGCAAAAATTAGATATACAAGTTGATGCTCTCGCACAATTTGGAGTAGAAAAGATTTATAAAGAAAAATTAACCGGAACGAGAAAAGATAGCCCTCAACTAGAAGAGCTTCTTAAAGTTTTACGCAGTGGCGACAAAATTGTTGTATATAAGCTTGATCGTTTTTCACGTTCTACAAAACATCTAATTGAACTTAGTGAACTATTTATTGATTTAGAAGTAGATTTTGTATCCATTACTGACAGTATTGACACTTCAACTGCAATGGGGAAATTTTTCTTCCGTACAATGGCAAGTATTAGTGAAAGAACAAAGTCTGGTCTTCAAGCAGCACGATCCAGAGGAAGGAAAGGTGGTAGACCAACAAAGAAAAAAGATAAAGTGGAAATGGCGATTAAAATGTATAAAAGTAAGGATTATACAATCAACCAAATTACAGAAGCAACGGGAATAGCAAGGACTTGTTTTAATTCGTGTTTATGGAAATGAAGGTATTCACCCAGGTGAAATTGATTAAATGAAGATCAAGAAATTGTCATTTATCTATTTGAATTAATAAATGATATGGGTTGAAGAACTAATCGCCAGAAAGAAGAAGATTAAGAAAGCTTTTAATAAAATTCCGACTGCAAATTTCAGGGGATATTGAATCGAGATAAGTAGAAGTAGACAACTAAATAAAATACACATTTTAATGGAAGAGGGTTATCTATTTTAGAATAATCTGGATTCAAATATTACTTGAATCCAGATTATCAGATGTTGTTCATTAATAATATTTATAATACTTTTCAGCATCTAGTTTCGACCATTCCCAGAAGTTAGAACCATTTGATATAATGAACCTATCTAAAAATATTTCAAAATTCATGTGCATAGGATCTTTTTCAGTGTTACCAATATATAAGTAATTTTTGTTGTTATCTACACAATTTTTAATCCAAAGATAGTTTTCATGTACATATCCAATAGGATAAAACTCATTATCAGTTGAGACAAATTGCTTTACTTTTGATAATTCCTCTAATGAGTATAATTCTAACCCTCCACCAATATTCGTATCACCTAAATACAATTGATGAAACTTCGCTCCATTTTGTTGTAATAAAAAAGCTTCATAATCCTCTGGAATATACAGTTCATTTATTTCCCTAAATTCTGTAATAGCTTCTTGAGCAATAGGAGAATTAAAGTAAAAGCCTACAGTTTGTAATTCCCCTTGATGAGAAAAAATCTGTAGCTTATTTTCTTTTAGTTGTGATTTCAATGTATCTATACTTTGTTTTATAAACATCATAATTCTCCTATCTAATTAATTTTAATAGTTGACCCACCAAGGTGTTACAATCTGTTGATGAATATCTCTAGGTATAGGATATAAGTTTGCAAAGTTATTTTGGCCACCACGCTCTCTAGGTCTTACATGATGTATGTCTAAAGCAGACCAATCCCACTTTGGGTCACCATAGGTATTTATATAATCTTTAATATATTTTCCTCTTAGAGTATTATTCCACGGTACTCTATCCTCGAGGGGAACTGTTTTATAATCTGCTCTTGCTGGGAATGGTAGAACTTTTCCGCTGTGGTTGTTTTTAAATAATTGGTAAAGTTTTGCTCTTTTATTTGCTAATACTGGCCCTACTTGATCAGCAGAATTGCTAATACCGCCGCCTGCCCAACCAACTGTCATTCTATATTTAAATATATAAAAATCTGACTGAGTAACATTATAAGTAAAAGAAACAGTTTTTCCAACATAAATGTCTGTACCTGTTAACTCAGTAGTTCTACCAGCTTGTTTTTTGTAAGTACCCTCATGAGCCTTACTAGTAAAAATATCATCTCCAGTAATAATAATTATGGTTTCAACCCAGTTATTTTAGTAATCTTTGAGGTTACTTTTATTTGTCGTTTATCGGCATCAAAAGTACTTTGTGATGTCATTTGAACATAATTGGCTACGGCAGGTTCGGCTTTGTTTACTTGTTTATCAGTCGTAAATGGTTCACCATTATCATTTTCTATAAAATCACTATCAGATGATTCGTGAGATGCTTTTACATCTTTTTGTAGTAGCTCAAATTCTTCCTGTGTTAGACTTGTGCTATGTTCCCCATTTCCATCAGAAACAATATATGTAATTGTTTCAAATGAATTTACACCTTCATCTACTAATGAAATATCATTATTAGCATTTTCTGAAGCACCGACATTAAGCCCGAGAGATAATAACACTGTGCTAAATGAAAGAACAAATACTAAAAACCACTTAGCTAACACCTTCATTTTATTCCTCTCCTTTTTAAATATAGTGAAAATAATTTTAAAAAACTCTCTCAAATATTAGATCATATCTTTATCACCTCATCTGTTCATCTGACATCAAATACCAATATTATCCAAATAATTTGAAATCCCTTCCCTTTTTTTGAGAAATTTACTTATTTTTTTACGTTATTTCCCATCTGAAATTTTTGGTAATAAATGGGTTAATTAGAATGTTTTTATATGATAATATGAAAATAAATAGAAAAAAGAAAAGTAAGGAGGAGTAATAATGGAGGACAATAAATCAAATTTAAAGAATGCAGCGATCATTTTAGGAGTATGTTTTGTGCTTGGTTCATGTACGATAGCAAGCTCAATTAATGATGTAGTAAATCATAACATTATTGATAGTAACTATGATTCTATTGATTACGAGTTAAGCAGATTTAACGATAATTTCGAAAGATACCTAGACATTATTGAAGGGAAAGAAAGTGGACAATAAACATGGAAAAACTTATAAGAGCTATTTTAGTAGGAGTTATAGCAGGTTTAGTGTTTTATTTTACTAATCCCTATGATTTGAATTTTATTGTTACCTTATTAATCGGGGGGTGACTCTTGAAAAGAGTAAAAGTTGGGGAGTGACCAAGATTTTAATTTTGTAAAAGTAACTAAAAAAACAAAGGGAGAGATACATAATATGGAGAAAAATTTACTTTGAATTTAGGAGCATTTACAATTTGGAAGAAGCAAAATGGCTCCCACAAACATTTATTGATGCAAAACTTGTTGTAATTAATGCCGATGGTCAAGAAATCGAATTAGGAATTGCAGATTTATTGAATATGGATGGTCTAAAAATGTATGATGCGGAAACAGGTGATGAAATATTTGAGGATGGTGTTGTATATGAGTAAAATTTAAGACATTGTGACCAAATAAAAAATGAACACAATTTATGCTCATTTTTTATTTGGTTAATTGGGAAACTGCACATTTTTATTTAGTTTGCGGTCACATTTCCTTGTGACTTCAACTTTTTCTACTATATTATACTGAAACTTATTTCCTGTTCATCTTTTCTATAATCGCATGCAAATCATCCGGCCGATGGAATTCCAGGGGACTCACGCCTTTATCAAATACAATCGACTCTGATTCCACTAAAAGCACATACCGTCCATCAATCTTCCCAAGATGAATATTCTCTCCGAAATCAGCAAGCAAGCCTTTAATTGCAGTATTGCCGATAGTCATTCGAATTTCCGCTTCCGGTGTATGCTCGATAATTTGGGCAGCGGCCTCCATGACTTGGTGTGTATCCAGCCGCTCTTGAATTTCTCTCTTTTCACTCGCTTCCCAAATCTCTAAAGACTCTTCAAATTGCTGCATTTCTTCACTGTTTTCTGCAAAAGTTTCCTGAGCATGCTCCTGCACCATATGCATGACTTGAGACTTCATAATTTCAGGCATGGAGTCCTCATACTCAACAAATTTCAGGAAATCCTCAAAGTATCGTGCGTGTGAGGCTTGATGGATTTTCAATTCGCCTTCTTCAACCATGCCTTCTTCGGGCATATAAGGATATTGAATCGACTTCATATTTTTTGTTGTAATGGCCATTTCTACATTTTTTATTAATGTAGACTCGTCTGATATCGATGCGACCTTTGGTTCAAAATCACATTTCATAATAAATAAAAACGGTTCATCGAAGTATTTAGTTAGTTTCGCTGAGGCGATAAGCACTACGCCGCCGCGTACTGCTGCCGTATCTACATATGCATGAACAATTTGCTCGTTGTGTTCCTTAAAACCATCAATCGTTTCTGCGTATCTCACTTTGTGAAATAAATTATAGTTAGGATTAGAGGTAAGTTCATGACCAGGTTCGACAATAAAGCGGCCGATTTTCGTCGGTGCTTGATCAGTTTTTGGATGGCGCTCGACCTTACGCTTAGAGATTTTCATGAGCTCGCCATCAAGGAAATCTTTTAAAGCGCTATTTTCGTACCCTTCATTATCCAATGTTTGAAAATGCTTAATAAATTTATTTGCTTTTTCCCCTTTACCCTCGACTTGTACTACATAGAAGGAGATGTAACTTATATCAAAGTCCATGATTATGCCACCTATTTTTATATTTCGAACTTTAACAGTATAGAAAATGAATGGAATGCCGTCAACTTTTTATCATTTATGATTAAATATTCATTATAATAAAAATAATCAAGGAGGCGATGTGATGGCAACGGGTATGATTCATCATTTTGAAATAAATGTGTCTAATCTTCAAAGATCTATAGCGTTTTGGGGCTGGCTATTAAAAGAATTGGGTTATGAATCATTTCAGGAATGGGAGAGCGGCAAGAGCTGGAAGCTAGGCGAAACCTATTTAGTATTTGTACAAACAGACGTTAAATTCATCGAACCAGGTTATCATCGCAGGCGTACAGGGCTAAATCATATTGCTTTTCATGGACGTTCCAGAGAACAAGTGAATCAATTAACGGAGAGGCTAATGAGCAAAAATGTCCCCATCCTTTATAAGGATAAACATCCATATGCTGGTGGGGAGCATCATTATGCAGTATTTTTTGAAGATCCTGATAGAATAAAGGTTGAAATTGTTGCACCAATAAATAACTCATATGCATAAAATTTATCCCTCTTCAAAAAATAGAAAGACAACTTTGAGGAGTGTGGTTAAATGGATTCAAAACGCTTAAAACAAATCTTATCTTCATCCAGTGATGTAGATGTTCAGTACAATGGCACATCCGTTTGGGTGGATCAGCTCCACGAAGATGGAAGAACTGTAACCGTTCACTTAAGAGGGGTCCCGCTCGAAGAAAGAACAGAAGTGGATGTAGCTGATTTAAAGGAAATTTAAAATGATGGCTGCCCTTCAGGAGGCGGCCATCATCGCTTTTCTATAACGAAAAATTGAACTTGATTAACTGAGAAAAAAATTTTTTAAAAGTAATCACTTTACATAGGGTACCGGGGTATAATATAATAAGCACATGAAGGAGGCGATTCAATGGAAAATGAATTTGATCAAGAACAAAATGTAATTGATCATTGTGCTGTGACCTCTGATAGACAAAGTCATCATTCTGATAAAGTGAAGAAGAATCTTGTCACGAGACTTAATCGTATAGAAGGTCAAATTCGCGGAATTAAAGGTCTGATTGAAAAAGACACATATTGCGACGATGTCATCACGCAAATATCTGCTACACAGTCTGCTTTAAATAGTGTAGCAAAAATTTTGCTGGAAGGGCATTTAAAAGGCTGTGTTGTTGATCGGATCAATGAAGGCGATCAAGAAGTACTTGATGAATTTTTAATTACGATTCAAAAACTTATGAAAAAATAGGAGGAATTTTAAGATGGAAAGTGTAACTTTAAATGTACAAGGTATGTCATGCGGTCATTGTGTCAAAGCGGTTGAAGGCAGTGTCGGTGAAATGAAGGGTGTAAAAACAGTCGCGGTTGATTTACAAAATGGAAAAGTGAAGGTTGATTTTGATTCAGCTTCTGTTAGTCTAGATGAAATCAAAGAAACAATTGATGATCAAGGCTATGAAGTAAAATAAGGAGCTGCGTGCTTATTTCGCACGTTCTCTTTTTACACTTTTTTATAGGATAGTAGGGTATAGTATTAGTTGTACAAAGAAAGGAGTGTGGCCAATGTCTCGTTCTAATCAAAAAGAAATCCAATTACCCATAGCGGGAATGACATGTGCCGCTTGCTCAACAAGAATAGAAAAAGGATTAAATAAGTTAGAAGGCGTGGAAAGCGCAAATGTTAATTTAGCCTTAGAAAAGGCAACAATTAAATATGATCCAGATGTGATTGGCGAACAAAAATTCGAAGAAAAAATTGATGATTTAGGGTACTCTGTTGTATCAGAAAAAGCGGAATTCGATATTGCAGGGATGACATGTGCCGCTTGTTCAGCGCGAATTGAAAAGATGCTGAATAAACAGCCTGGTGTAAAAAGTGCGAATGTTAATCTTGCACTGGAAACCGGTACGGTAGAATACAATCCTGAACAGATTTCAGTTCAGGAGTTAATCGAGAAAGTTGATAAGATTGGCTATCAAGCAACATTAAAACAAGATGACGAAGACAGTGATTTTCGCGAAATGGCGATTCAAAAGCAAAAGTGGAAATTTATAGCGGCTCTAATTTTGTCCTTGCCGCTATTATGGACAATGGTTGGGCATTTTGAATTCACATCATTTATTTACATGCCGGAATTTCTCATGAATCCGTGGGTGCAGCTTGTGCTCGCAACGCCGGTTCAATTCATCATTGGCTGGCAATTTTACGTAGGTGCCTATAAAGCCTTGCGGAATGGCAGCGCTAATATGGATGTGCTCGTTGCCCTTGGTACCTCTGCAGCCTATTTTTACAGCCTGTATTCAGCAATACAGTCTCTCGGACATCCTGCCGGACATCATGTAGATCTCTATTTTGAAACAAGTGCGATTATCATCACATTAATCCTGCTTGGAAAATTATTTGAAGCACGGGCTAAAGGTCGTTCGTCTGAAGCAATCAAAAAATTGATGGGGCTGCAAGCAAAAACGGCGACCGTTTTCCGCGAAGGGCAGGAACTAATAATCCCCATTGAGGAAGTGCGCAAAGCAGACATCGTTTATGTGAAGCCGGGTGAAAAGGTGCCGGTAGATGGCATCGTTTTAGAAGGCCAATCTGCAGTTGATGAATCGATGTTAACCGGTGAAAGTGTTCCAATAGATAAAGCTGCCGGAGACGAAGTCATTGGCTCTACAGTGAATAAGAATGGCTTTCTTAAAGTAGAAGCAACTAAAGTTGGTAAAGACACAGCTTTAGCACAGATTGTTAAAGTTGTTGAACAGGCACAAGGATCAAAGGCCCCTATTCAACGATTAGCAGACAAAATCTCTGGAATTTTTGTACCGATTGTTGTCGTAATAGCGTTGCTTACATTTCTGTTATGGTTCTTCGTCATCAGTCCGGGTGAATTTGCCGGCGCTTTGGAAAAATTAATTGCTGTATTAGTTATTGCCTGTCCATGTGCACTTGGACTTGCGACTCCAACATCGATTATGGCCGGTTCGGGCAGGGCTGCGGAGAACGGGATATTATTCAAAGGTGGAGAGCATTTAGAGTTGACCCATTTAATTACAACTGTTGTCGTTGACAAAACAGGTACAGTTACAAATGGAAAACCAGTATTGACAGATGTAGTCGTAGATCCAGGCATGAATGAAGAACATTTTTTAACTCTTGCAGGTTCTGCTGAGAAGCAATCTGAACACCCGTTAGCAGAAGCAATTGTTACAGGAATCAAAGAGAAGGGTATCACATTGCAGAGCCCTGAACAATTTGAAGCGATTCCTGGATTTGGCGTCGAAGCAGTCGTATCAGGAAAGCAAGTATTAATTGGAACAACTAGATTAATGAAGAAAAATAATATTGCTATCGATATGGCAAGAAAAGCGATGGAAGAACTTGAATCAGCAGGGAAAACAGCGATGTTGGTCGCAGTCAACGGGCGCTATAAAGGCATGCTTGCTGTAGCAGATACTGTCAAGGATTCATCTAAGGAAGCAATCAGCCGTTTGAAAGCGATGGGTCTAGAAGTCATTATGATGACAGGTGATAATCAGCTGACGGCAAATGCAATTGCCGGTGAGGTTGGCATCGAACGCACAATTGCTGAAGTCCTTCCTGAAGGAAAAGCAGATGAAGTGAAAAAATTGCAACAGCAAGGCAAAAAAGTGGCAATGGTTGGTGATGGAATTAATGATGCACCCGCGCTTGCGGTGGCCGACATCGGCATGGCCATCGGCACAGGGACAGATATAGCGATGGAAGCAGCAGACATCACTTTGATGCGTGGAGATTTAAACAGCATTGCCGATGCCATCTTAATGAGTAAAAAAACCATCAAGAATATTAAACAAAATCTGTTTTGGGCATTCGGCTACAACACATTAGGCATTCCCATTGCTGCAGCAGGATTCCTTGCTCCATGGCTGGCAGGGGCTGCAATGGCGTTCAGTTCCGTCTCAGTTGTTCTCAATGCACTTAGATTACAGCGTGTAAAATTAAAATAGGTTTATTTATATAGCAGTAAGGGAAAAACGAATTGGCCATTTCTCTTGCTGCTTTTTTTGCAGAAGATATTTGATACTTACAGATAACAAACCTCAAAAAAGCTTGTATTGGATATAAAAAAGGTGGTTATATAAGTTAATCTCGCAAATCCTCCGTACTGTTCAAAAATAAAAAATTGTAATCTCGGATTTCATATGTTAGAATTACTCATACAATATCTAGTATAAAAACAAAACTAAAACAACTACATATAGTGATTAAGTGATGGTGTCTAGTAAGACTTAATAGGGAATCCGGTGAAATCCCGGAGCTGTCCCCGCAACTGTAAGTGTCGACGAAAGAAGCATACCACTGTTGTAACCTGCTAAAAGAGAGGTGAAGACGGGAAGGGCTTTGAGTAGGGTGAAGCACAAGCCAGGAGACCTGCCGCCTTAATCTAAAGTTTCTTTTCTTCGGGGGTTGAGAGGATGAAACGATAGTACATAATAAAAGGTGCTTTGCCGCTTTATACTTATTCTGTCGTTTGATCCGCTCAAAACCTTGGGCGGATTTTTTATTTTTGGCGGAGAGTCAACACTTTCCACTAAATAGGAGGAAATAAAATGACAACATTATCTACGGTAATAGATTTAGAAGAGCTGGCGAAAAAGTTTGCTCATTTAGACATGAATACTTTAGCAGAACGAGCGGAAAGCATGAATCACTTAGATTCTTTCAACATACAAGAACAGCTTATATTAGAGTGTTTATCCTACATATCTATAGATGAACCAGACTGGACATATGTCGCAGCAAATTTATATTTGAAGAAAATCTATCATGAAGCATCATTAAATAGAAATTATGCAAAGGAATCCAAATATGGCGGTTTCTATTCACTTATCGTGGACCTTACAAATCTTGAAATCTATGAAAAAACAATCTTGGAAAGCTATTCGCAGAGTGAAATCCAAGAATTAGGTGCATGTATTTGTCCTGAAAGGGACGAGCTGTTCACTTACCTCGGCTTAAAGATGATGACGGATCGTTATTTAGCTAAAGATCGCAAAAAAAATATATTTGAACTGCCTCAGGAACGTTTTATGATTATCGCAATGGTTCTTATGCAAAAAGAGCAAACAAATCGCCTCCAGCTAGTAAAAGAAGCATACTGGGCAATGAGCAACCTTTATATGACTGTGGCCACACCGACCTTGTCAAATGCAGGAAAGAATTGGGGACAGCTGTCAAGCTGCTTTATTGAAACGGTTGACGATAGTTTGGATTCCATCTATGACAGCAATACCGATATTGCTGCTTTATCAAAAAATGGCGGAGGCATCGGTGTTTATTTAGGAAAAATCCGTAGCCGGGGCAGTGAAATAAAAGGCTTTAAAGGTGCATCATCCGGTGTTCTTCCATGGATGAAGCAATTGAATAATACCGCGGTCAGTGTTGATCAGCTAGGACAAAGGCAGGGAGCTATCAGCGTTTATCTCGATGTTTGGCATAAGGATATTTTCTCGTTCTTGGATGCAAAGCTGAACAATGGGGATGAAAGATTGCGCACACATGATCTTTTTACTGGTGTATGCCTGCCTGATTTGTTTATGGAAGCAGTGGAAAACAGACAAGATTGGTATTTATTTGATCCACATGAAGTAAGGCAAAAGATGGGGTATTCACTGGAAGATTACTTTGATGAAACAGAAGGAGCTGGATCATTCCGTCAAAAATACGAAGAATGCATTACAAATGCTGATTTGTCAATGGAAGTTGTCCCAGCCATCGAAATTATGAAATCGCTTATGCGCAGTCAACTGGAAACTGGAACACCTTTCATGTTCTACAGGGATGAAGTCAACCGGAAAAATGCTAATGCACATGCGGGAATGATTTATTGTACAAATCTGTGCACGGAAATCGTCCAAAACCAAAGTGTAACAAAGCGTGTAGAAGAATATACAAAGGACGGCAGGATTATTATCGAGAAAATCCCAGGAGACTTTGTTGTATGCAATCTATCATCTATCAATCTCGCAAGATCGTACAATGATAATATTTTAGAAAGATTAGTGCCGATTCAGGTGCGCATGCTTGATAATGTAATCGATATTAACAGCATTCCAGTTTTACAAGGACAATTAACAAATCAAAAATACCGTGCAATTGGGCTAGGCACCTTCGGCTGGCATCATTTGCTGGCTACAAATAAAGTGATTTGGGAAAGTCCTGAATCATTGGATTTTGCAGATCAAATCTATGAGAAAATTGCCTATTTAACGATAAAAAGCTCTATGGAGCTAGCTTGCGAAAAAGGCTCGTATCCAGCTTATTCAGGATCTGATTGGGAAACGGGCGACTATTTTGCAAAGCGAGGTTACTTAGAAGAAAATAGCGAGTTTGACTGGGCTGGATTAATGAATGATGTGCAGGAAAATGGAATAAGAAACGGCTATTTGCAAGCAGTTGCACCGAATGCATCTACTGCCCTCATTGCCGGAAGTACTCCGAGTATTGATCCAATCTTTAACAAGCAATATTCTGAGGAGAAAAAAGACTACCGTATCCCAGTTACGGCACCTGATCTGAATAGTCAGACTACATGGTACTATAAATCGGCTTATCATATTGATCAGAAATGGAGCATTGAACAAAATGCGCGCAGACAGAAGCATATTGATCAAGCAATTTCATTTAATCTTTATATTAAAAATAATATTAAAGCGAAAGAGCTGCTCGACCTGCATCTAACTGCATGGAAAAACAAATTAAAAACGACTTATTATTTACGTTCAACATCCACAGATATTGAAGACTGTGAGTCTTGTTCAAGCTAAAAGGAAATGGAGAGTTTTACATGGAAAGTATTAAAAAACGTCCGATTATGAATCATGAAGCACCGAACCGCTCAACCGGGATTGTGAACGGTGAATGTTCAAATGTCCTCAATTGGGATGATGTAAGGTATTCGTGGGCTTATCCAAAATACAAAAAAATGCTTGCTAACTTCTGGACACCATTTGAAATTAATATGTCACAAGATATTAAGCAATTTCCACAGCTAACTGAGGACGAGCAGGATGCTTTTTTGAAGATTATCGGGCTGCTTGCATTATTAGATAGTATTCAAACCGATTACGCAGGAAAAACAGCTGATTATTTAACCGATTCAAGTTTGTCGGCACTAATGATCATTCTTGCACAGCAAGAAGTCATTCATAATCATTCATACTCTTATATCTTGTCTTCTCTTGTTCCAAAACAGAAGCAGGATGAAGTATTTGATTACTGGAGGACTGAACCAACTCTAAGAAAAAGAAATGATTTTATCACAAATGGATACAAAGATTTTGCAGAGAATCCTTCTGTGGAAAACCTGTTAAAATCAATCGTCTATGATGTCGTATTGGAAGGATTATTCTTTTATTCCGGATTTGCCTTCTTTTACTACCTTGCCAGAAATCAAAAAATGGTATCAACATCAACAATGATTAATTATATTAATCGTGACGAACAAATCCATGTGGACTTATTTGTAAAGATTTTCAAAGAGATTCTTAATGAAAATCCTGAACTGGATACCCCGCAACTTCATGAATTTGTTAAAAATACATTTAAAGAAGCAGCGGAGCTAGAAATCGAATGGGCTCAATATATTATTGGCAACAAGATGGACGGAATTTTAATGAGTGATTTAGAAGCTTATATTAAGTTTTATGCAAATGTGAGAGCGAATCAATTAGGATTTGATCGTCCGTTTGACGGCTATCGCAAAAATCCGCTTCGCTGGATTGTCGCTTATGAAGAGGTTGATCAAGGGAAATCAGACTTCTTCGAGCAAAAATCAAGGCAATACACTAAAGTCAATCAAGTTGACAATGGATTTGATGAGCTATAAAGCCTATACTTAACCGTGCGAATATTGCAAGGTTCATGCTGTAGAGAAACTCATTTGAAAATAAAAAAAGAAGGTTTCGGATTTTACGAGGGTTACTGCTCGCTTATTAGCGGCTTCGTTGCTTCGCACCTTTAGTGTCTCGCTACTCTCCTACCGGAGACGAGCGGACACCTCATCAAACCAACTAATCACCTTCTCGACACACTGAACCTTGCTATTGCAAGGTTTTTTTTGATGGAGCATAATTGGACAAGGAGTCCGTAATTAGCTTAACCTTAATATATGAATAAGCGAATCGAGGTACAAAAATGAAAACAATATTAATTGTTGACGATGATCAGCATGTAAGATATTTAGTAAAGGATAACCTAATTAAGGAAGGCTTTCGCATTGTAGAAGCTGCTGATGGTAATGAGGCTTTGGCTAAGCTAGAAAAAGAGGATTTCGACTTAGCCATTGCAGATATAATGATGCCTAATATGGATGGATATGAATTAACAAAACGAATTCGATCACAATATGACCTCCCCGTAATTCTCTTAACAGCGAAAGGTCAAATCGAGGATAAAGAAAAAGGCTATTTATTAGGAACAGATGATTATTTAGTGAAGCCGTTTGAGCCGAAAGAGCTTCTTTTTAGAGTGAATGCACTATTGAGAAGGTATGGAAAGGCAGCTGAATCCAGTGTGAAAGCTGGACCGCTATACATAAATAAAAAAAGCTATGAAGTAGAGGTCAATGGGAGAACTTACATATTGCCATTAAAGGAATTTGACTTGCTGCATTTTCTTGCTTCACGCCCAAATCAAGTGTTTAGCCGTTCACAGCTCATAGAAAACGTTTGGGGGCTGGATTTTGAAGGGGACGAACGTACAGTCGATGTTCATATTAAAAGATTGAGAGCAAGATTCGTCAAATTAAACATCAACGTAACGATAAAAACAATTAGGGGAGTGGGATATTCTCTGGAGGTACAGTAATGAAAACCTTATATTCTAAAATTGCATTGACGATTATTGCAATCATGCTGGTAAGCAGCTTCGTTTCCTTTTTCGTTTCAAATATGTATTATCAACGCACATTAAAGTCGCAAAATGATGAAAAAGTCACGAAATTAGCAGAGGAAACATCGTCATTTTTAAATGAGCATGAACAATTAAATATGGATGAATATTTGGATCACATCGGCTCTATTGGGTATCAAATTTATGTAACTGACGGAGCTAGGTTCAACCAATTTTACGGCGCCGATTACCGCGAGCATAATCTGCCTGCCCATGCAGTTACCGAAGTTTTAAATGGCCAAGTTTACCATGGCATATCTGCTTTCCCTCATACTACATTTGTTACTGGATTTTTTGCAAATGAGCTAAAAAATACGGTGGGCATTCAATTTGAACATGATGGAACGGTTTATGCGATGTTTATCAGGCCTGATATCACATTGCTGTTTAGTGAAATGCATGTTATGTTTGCCTGGCTAATCGTTGGCATCCTTGTATTAAGTATTCTTTTTGTGTTAATAAGCACAAAGTATATCGTTAAACCGATTAGTCAATTAACTGACGCCACCGCCATCATAGCCAATGGCAAATTTGGTATTCAACTAAATACTTCGCGAAAAGATGAAATTGGTGCACTATCTGCAAGCTTTATGAAAATGGCAAGTAAGCTGGACAAAGCGAATGAAATGCGAAAGGAATTTATATCAAATATCTCACATGATATTCAATCGCCATTATCTAATATTAAAGGCTATATGAACCTATTTAAAAAGAGAAAGCTTACGCCAGAGGAAAGAGGCTATATTGAAATCGTTGAAGGTGAAGTCGATCGGTTATCAAGCCTCACCAATCAATTGCTGCTTCTCTCTTCCATAGATAGTAAAAAAGATTTAGTGAACCGAGCCACATTCGATATTAGTGAACAGATTAAACTTGTCATTAAACAATATCAATGGCATTTAGAGGAAAAGGGAATGATGGTCAGCTATTCGCTGCCTCCTGTCAAATATAGTGGCGATCCCTCGCTGCTCTATTCAGTTTGGGAAAATCTGATTACAAATGCAATTAAATACGGTAATGAAAGCGGCGAGATTTCCATTCATTTAGAGACTGAAATGGATCATGTAACCATCGAATTCCAAGATGATGGCGAAGGGATAAGCGAGAGGGAAGTGGAAAGAATATTTGACCGCTTTTATCGATCGGATACATCGAGGAATCGCGAGGTTAAAGGAACAGGCCTTGGGTTATCAATTGCACAATCTGTCATCGATTTGCATGATGGCAAGATGCTTGTCCAAAGCAAAAAAGGGGAAGGAACAGCGTTCAAAGTCATTCTTCCCCAAAAACCAGACAATTAGCAAATAGCTATGTCTGGTTTTTGTTTAAATCGTTCTTATACATCCATTTGTATTTGTAAATTTCTATTCATATTCCGTTCATATTCAACTAGTAAATTAAAGAGGAGGCAAACCATATAAAAAGAAGAGGAGAATTGATTTGAATAAATACAGCAAAATATTACTCAGATTATCGGCAGTATTTGCACTTATTGGTGCCTATTTAGGCTCACATATGGCTGGTGCTGGGGGCTATGCCTTCCGACCTGTTCATGCTCACAGTCTTGTTGTCGGCTGGCTGTCATTATTTGCTTGGGCAGTGTATTATCAGATTTTTACACCTAAATTAGGCTTGCTCGCAAAATTGCATGTTTGTACCGCAATAATCGGTTCTGTCGGCTTAACAGGGGGAATGGCTATGTTTATTTTTAAACCGGAAATCCTGCCAGAGCCTGTACACACGGTCGTATATATTGTCGGAGGCTCCATTTTATTACTGAGTTTCTTGTTTTTCCTCATTCTCACATTTACAAACTCAGCGGAACAAAACGTAAACAATGGCATAAGTAATTAATATAAAAAGTCAGTGATGCTATATAGGCTTCGCTGATTTTTTTATTAATCTAAAACTGCCACGAAACTGAATTTGATAAGAAAGCACCGGAATTTCATCAAGAAAATCGAAATCTGTATAAAGCTGATAAGAAAGCACCGCATTCTTATCAAGGAAATCGAAATCTGTATAAAGCTGATAAGAAAGCACTGGATTCTCATCAAGAAAATCGAAATCTGTATAAAGCTGATAAGAAAGCACAGGACTCTCATCAAGAAAATCGAAATCTGTATAAAGCTGATAAGAAAGCACAGGATTCTCATCAAGAAAATCGAAATCTGTATAAAGCTGATAAGAAAGCACTGGATTCTCATCAAGAAAATCGAAATCTGTATAAAGCTGATAAGAAAGCACCGGATTCTCATCAAGAAAATCGAAATCTGTATAAAGCTGATAAGAAAGCACCGGATTTTCATCAAGAAAGGCGAAATCTGTAGGCTATTTTGTTATTTCACAAGCTTTATTAAAAACCGGATATATTAAACTCCCGATGATGACGCCAATTATATTGAATATTAAATCATCA
This sequence comes from Cytobacillus horneckiae, assembly GCF_002835735.1. GTDB lineage: Bacteria > Bacillota > Bacilli > Bacillales > Cytobacillaceae > Cytobacillus > Cytobacillus horneckiae. Next base: position 323,992 of record NZ_PISD01000008.1, read on the forward strand.
ATATCGAGACTGCCGCGATTTAGAAACATTTGCATCATTTCAATGAAAGAGATTGAGAGAAATGAAAGTAAAATGATTTGACTGATCGAATATCGATAGATTTTCAAATAAATACCGAATGGTACAAATAATCCTACATTCGCAGCAAGATTATAAAAAGCAACCAGTTCACTCACTTGTCCAGACAAATAAAAAACAACTGTTGAAAATGGAATGAGATTATACGAATCATATGATTGATTATTCGGACGTAGAAATAACAAAACTAATAAAGCTAATGTATACATGCTAATCAATAAATCCACTACCTTCAAAGGTAGATAAAGTTTTTGGCCAGTAATCAGCAACCCGACTAAAAATATAAATGTAAACAGCAAAATATAAACAACAGGCAATACAATTGGGTGGAGGTAATAAACTAAATCAAAAATGAACGGCAAAAATAATCCGAATATGACAATAGAAGCTAAGACAGTGTAAGTAGTTAATTTTTTCATATAGCACCATTCTTTTAAGGTAATAGAAGTTAGCAGGTTGACAAATATACCCCTATGGGTATAAAATGTGATTGTAAGTTGATAGAAAACATAATTAGGAGGACGTTATACTATGTTATTGCTTGCAATAGCTGTGATTACTGTCATCTATTTATTCATGAGATATAGGCCTGTGATAGGAGTGGATTGCTCAGCGTCATATGACAATTATCCAGATAGTATAAGTGTTTTAGATGTACGAGATTACAGCCAAAGCAACAAAAATCTCTCTGAAGGTAGTATAAATATTCCGATTGCTTATTTAAATAGATACTATCATGAAATTAAAGGTAAAGAAATACATGTGATTGCATCCAGTCAGCTCGAGAAAAATATGAGCATTCGTTTTTTAAGGAAGAAGGGTTTCTCAGTGATTGGATATACGCTAAGGAAGGGGGATAAAACGAATGGATTATGATGATCAAATGAAAAATAGAGTCAAACGAATGGAAGGCCAGCTGCGAGGCATATTAAAAATGATGGAGGATGGCAAAGACTGCCGTGAGATTGTTACACAACTATCTGCTGTACGATCGGCTGCTGATAGAACGATTGGTTTGATTGTCAGTTCCAATCTTGTTGAATGTGTTTTAAAGGCTGAACAATCCAATGATGATAGTGGAAAAATTATTAAAGAAGCTGTCAATATGCTGGTGAAAAGCAGATAAAATAACCAGTTGACAAATTAATTAATTTTCTTTAACATACCCCTTAGGGTATTTAATTTAATATAAGGAGGACAATAAAATGAATATTAAGCAAGTATTAGATGCAAAAGGACTTGCATGTCCAATGCCAATTGTAAAAGCTAAAAAAGCAATAAATCAATTAGAGTCAGGTGATGTATTGGAAATTCACGCAACAGATAAAGGAGCAAAAAATGATTTAGCTGCTTGGTCTAAATCTGGGGGTCATGAAGTATTGGAATTTAAGGAAGAAAATAATGTGCTAAAGTTTTGGATTAAAAAAGGATAAAAAATTTTGATTTGTTCAATACCTATACGGGTATATGTATTAAAGAGGAGGATATTATGACGGAGAAAAAAAGAACAACCATTATATTATTTAGCGGTGATTATGATAAGGCGATGGCAGCGTATATAATCGCAAATGGCGCTGCCGCTTATGACCATGAAGTAACAATTTTCCATACGTTCTGGGGACTGAATGCACTCAGAAAGGATGAGCATGTGCCGACTAAAAAAGGCTTTATGGAGAAAATGTTTGCAAAAATGATGCCGCGGGGTGCCGATAGAATGGGCCTTTCAAATATGAACTTTGCTGGTTTCGGTCCAAAATTGATTAAAGATGTAATGAAAAAGCATCAAGCAGTGCCGCTTCCTGAATTAATAAATATGGCACAAGAACAGGACGTAAAGCTAGTTGCATGCACAATGACAATGGACTTATTAGGACTTCAGCAAGAAGAGCTACTCGATGATATTGAATATGCCGGTGTAGCTGCCTATCTTGCTGATGCAGAAGAAGGCAATGTAAACTTGTTTGTTTAGTATAGAAGATGAGGTATCTTTAAACCTTTAAAAATGGGGGATTTCATTGGAGAGCATCGTTTATATTTTTATCGCATTGATTGCTGTTTTCCTTCTGAAGCATATTCTGCCAGCGAGGGGAGTCCGGCAAATTACACCAGCGCAATTAAAAAATGAATTAAGGATAAAAGGAAAACAGTTTATTGATGTCCGAACGGCCGGGGAGTATAAAAGCCGCTCTATTCGTCAATTTAAAAATATTCCTTTGCATGAATTGGCTGAAAACACTTCATTGCTTTCAAAAGAAGAAGAAGTAATTGTTATTTGTGCGAGTGGAATGAGAAGCAATAAAGCAAGCAAGTTATTGAGAAAATTGGGATATAAAAGAATTACTAATGTTAAAGGTGGAATGAACGCATGGCGAGGCTAAAATCGAGGTGCAAAAATGGAACAGATATTTCCAGCAGAGCTTGAAGAGCTATTAAGTGAAGGGAAGGAGCTAACGGTTGTAGATGTCAGAGAAGCGGATGAAGTAGCACAAGGGAAGATTCCAAGTGCAGTCCATATTCCGTTAGGACTACTTGAATTCCGGATGCACGAACTGGATAAAAACAATCATTATGTCATCGTTTGCCGTTCTGGGGGAAGAAGCGCCAGAGCAACACAGTTATTAGAAAGCTATGGCTATCAAGTAAAAAATCTGAACGGCGGAATGGCTGCTTGGGAAGGAAAAACAGAGTAATTTTTTTAAAATGTAAATATACCATTGGTGGTATAGAGGGAGGATATTATCATGGAAAATATAAACGTTAACCAAAGATTAGATGCTAAAGGTTTGGCCTGCCCAATGCCCATTGTAAAAACAAAGAAAGCAATGAAGGAATTAGAATCTGGTCATATCATTGAGATACTAGCGACTGATAAAGGATCCAAAGCAGATCTTAAAGCATGGGCGAATAGCTCAGGCCATCAATATTTAGGAACGATTGAAGAAAGTGGCGTTTTAAAACATTATTTAAGAAAATCTTCAAATGTAGAGACGAAAAATGAAAATAAGCATCCTCATACAATAAGTAATGAAGAGCTAATCCCGTTATTGGAAAAGAATAATCAAGCAGTCGTTTTAGATGTTCGCGAAAGTGCAGAATATGCTTTTGGCCATATACCTGGAGCGGTATCCATTCCAATGGGTGAGCTTGAAAAGAATTGCGGCAATTTAAATAAAGAGGCAGAAATATATGTGATTTGCCGAACAGGCAGCCGGAGTGATTTAGCTGCCCAAATGCTAACGAAAAATGGGTTTGAAAAAGTAGTTAATGTAGTTCCTGGCATGAGTGAATGGACTGGAAAAGTAGAAGGTATTTAAACGTAACAAAAATTTTTAAATTAAAATATACCATAGGGGGTAATGTCAATGGCGATAAGACCGATGAAAGCAAGTGAAGTGGCCAAGCAGGTTTTTAATAAAGCGGAGCTTTTTATTCTCGATGTTCGCAATGAGGACGATTTTCAAGATTGGAAAATAGAAGGAAGTAACTTTTCTTATTTAAATATCCCATATTTTGAATTATTGGATGGGGTGGATGAAATATTGGAAAAGCTTCCTGCTGGAAAAGATATTTTAGTTGTTTGTGCAAAGGAAGGGTCCTCAATAATGGTAGCAGACATGCTTTCGGAAAAGGGAATCGATGTTTCCTATTTAGAAGGAGGCATGAAAGCATGGAGCGAACATCTTGAACCAGTTAAATTAGGAAACTTAACAGACGGTGGAGAGCTATATCAATTTGTCAGACTTGGTAAAGGATGTCTTTCATATATGGCAATATCCAATGGGGAAGCAGCTGTCATAGATGCGACAAGAATGACAGATATTTATCTCAAGTTTGCAGAAAGTAAAGATGCGAAAATAAAACATGTTTTTGATACTCATCTGCATGCAGATCATATTTCTGGAGGGAGGTTGATTGCAGAGGCAACGGGCGCCGCTTATTGGCTGCCTCCAAAGGATGCAGAGGAAGTAACTTTTGCTTACAATCGGTTAGAAGATGGAAATGAAGTGACAATTGGCGGAACTTCGATGAATATTCATTCCCTTTATTCCCCTGGCCACACGATAGGATCAACGTCGTTTGTCATTGAAGATAGCTATTTGCTAACTGGCGATATCCTATTCATTGACTCTATCGGCAGACCAGACCTCGCAGGACTTGCTGAAGACTGGGTCGGAGACTTAAGAGAAAGCTTATATAACCGCTATAAGAATTTATCGAATGAATTAATCGTATTGCCGGCACACTTTATGATGATTGATGAACTGAATAACGATGGCAGTGTAGCCGAAAAGCTTGGAGTGCTTTTTGAAAAAAACCACGGGCTAAATATTGAAAACGAAGCTGAGTTTAGAAAAATCGTTACAGAAAACTTACCGCCGCAGCCGAATGCTTTCAAAGAAATTCGTGAGACAAACATGGGAAAAATAACACCTGATGAAGTAACGCAAAGAGAAATGGAAATCGGTCCAAACCGTTGTGCAGTGAGGTAAGCAGAGAGACGAATCAACCTTAATGAAGGGAGCCAATTAAGGTTCCCTTTATTAAGGTGAAGTCTTTGAAAGGAGAAATAAGAAATGGATATAGCATTTATTATAACGATCTTCCTTATTGGATTTATAGGTTCATATATTTCAGGCATGCTTGGCATTGGAGGTTCAATCATTAAATATCCGATGCTGCTCTATATCCCGCCATTACTCGGAGTTGCCAGCTTCACTGCGCATGAAGTATCAGGCATAAGCGCCATTCAAGTGTTCTTCGCCACAATCGGCGGTGTTTGGGCTTATCGAAAAGGCGGTTATTTAAATAAACCTTTAATTATTTATATGGGAATCAGCATTTTAATCGGCAGCTTTATCGGAGGATATGGCTCAAAGCTGATGCCGGAAAACGGGATCAATTTAGTATACGGCATATTAGCTTTGATTGCAGCGGTAATGATGTTTATTCCAAAAAAGGGATTAGACGATATCCCATTTGATCAAGTGAAATTTAATAAATGGCTGGCAGCGGCACTTGCTTTAATTGTCGGAATCGGTGCCGGTATAGTAGGAGCAGCTGGCGCATTTTTACTCGTGCCAATCATGCTTACTGTGTTAAAGATTCCTACTAGAATGACAATCGCTTCATCTTTAGCAATCACCTTGATTTCCTCAATTGGGGCAACAGTAGGAAAAGTGACAACAGGGCAAATCGATTATTTTCCTGCGCTAATAATGGTTGTAGCAAGTTTAATCGCTTCACCGCTTGGTGCGATGGCCGGGAAGAAAATGAATACAAAAGTCCTTCAAATCATATTGGCGATGCTTATTTTTGCAACGGCTGTAAAAATATGGTTTGATATTTTATAGTGATTCGCTCATTGAAAAATAACAATAACCGATGCAAAACCGAGTGGAGCGACGTAAAAGAAGCAGCAACTGACGCGAAAAGCAGCAGCGGCGCAAAAGCAGCAGTAACTGACGCAAAAAGAAGTGAAGCGACGCAAAAGCAGCAGTAACTGACGCAAAAAGAAGAAGCGGCGCAAAAGCAGCAGCAACTGACGCAAAAATAGCAGTAACTGACGCAAAACCGAATGAAGCGGTGCAAAAGAAGTAACAACTGACGCAAAAAGAAGTGGTGCGACGCAAAGCAGCAGCAACTGACGCAAAAAGAAGTGGAGCGCCGCAAAAGCAGCAGCAACTGACGCAAAAAGAAGAAGCGCCGCAAAAGAAGCAGTAACTGACGCAAAAAGAAGTGGAGCGGCGCAAAAGCAGCAGCAACTGACGCAAAACAGAATGGAGCGGCGCAAAAGCAGCAGTAACTGACGCAAAAAGAAGTGGAGCGGCGCAAAAGCAGCAGTAACTGACGCAAAAAGAAGAAGCGGCGCAAAAGCAGCAGCAACTGACGCAAAAAGAAGTGGAGCGACGTAAAAGCAGCAGCAACTGACGCAAAAAGAGGCAGCGGCGCAAAAGCAGCAGCAACTGACGCAAAAAGAAGTGAAGCGCCGCAAAAGCAGCAGCAACTGACGCAAATTTGACTCTTTTAATATAGACTCGTCATCCTTTACTGTTTTTGCTATAGTAATAGACAGACTTAGGGGGATGCAAAATGAACGAGAATCATCATATGTTAAATATCATCGATTTCACGAGTACCGCACATCATACAATTTTTGTGAAAGTTACTGGCTATGATGCAGTGATAGCAAGAGAATTTACAGGAGAAGTCAAATTTGTTGGCGGGAGGCCATATGGCGATATCATTCATCCTCAGCGGACACACTTATCATTCGAGTGCAGGCAATTTGTTCAAGAACTGTTATTAAAAAAATATAACGAAGGTGCCTTTCAGTCATTTCTATAAAAATTTGTCTGCACTTTCAGTATTTGCAGAAAAATAAAGAGAAGGCGTTTATAACTTTGACCTAATGGCCAAAGTTATTTTTATTTTACGGCGCAAACGAGAGGTATTCATTGGGAAGAATGAGAATTCATGCTATAATGAATTATAAGAATAATCTTTAAATTATAATAATTGGAGGAGAAGTATGATTAAATTTCCTAAACCTGATGTTAGTCAATTCTTAAAAACATTTGCGATTGGCGATTTTGCTGTGAATCGAGATGAAAGCCAGTTAGTTTTTAGTACAAACTTAAGCGGACAATACAATATATGGGCGATGAACTTTCCAAGTACCTTCCCAGTTCAAATGACTTTTAATAATCAATCTTGTCAAGGACTTCTATATGATAAACAAGGTAGGTTCATCATCTCAGGATTTGATACAGATGGTGATGAAAATACGCAATTCTATGCGCTTCCACTTGAAGGAGGTACATTAAAGCAGCTGGTCAATAACGAAAAGGTCCGCAATTTCTTTCCCGCTTTATCAAAGGACGGAAAAAAGCTATATTACTCATCAGGTAAAGGAAACCCTTCTTATTTAAATGTATATGCGCTTGATTTAGAATCAGGAGAGGAAGAAAAAGTATCCGAAGGAAAAGAAGCAATGACTTTTTTATATTGCTTCAGCCCAGATGAGTCATCTCAGCTGTACTATAAAATGTATGCCAATACATACTCGCTAATGTTCGTTCGCAAGGGCGGTGAAGACATTTATATTACACCTGAGACAGATGAACATCATACTGTTAGTGATGCGTTGTTTGTGACAGAAGATTTGGTATACTTGTTGACTAATTATGATGAAGACTTTACTTACCTAGCTTCATTTGATTTAAAAGCGAAGCAATTTACAAAGATAAAAGCGATGGATAAGGAAAGTTTTGCAATGTTGAAATACGATAAAAAAAATCATCAATTATATTTATCATCTGAAAAGGGTGTAGAAGACTACCTATATAAGTTTGATCTATCCAAAAATGAAATGGTACGGATGCAATCACCGTGTTCCATCATTGAGAAGATGATAATAGCAGATTCAGGAAATTTATATTTATTAGGCAGAAGCGCTATAAAGCCGCATAATATATATAAATTTTCAGCAGACAAATGGGAATCATTAACGCAATATTCAGTACCGGGTGTTGCAGATGAGGATTTGGTCGCTCCTGAAGTTGTGACATATACATCTTTTGATGGTTTGGAGATTGAATCTTTATTTTTTAAAGCTAAACAGGAGAATGACAATGGGGAAATCATCTTCTGGCCTCACGGAGGGCCTCAGGCTGCTGAACGGAAATTTTTTAGAGCGTCTTTTCAATTTTTGCTGAACCATGGATACAGCATCTTTGCTCCTAACTTTAGAGGATCAACAGGCTATGGACACAAATTCACTAAAATGGTAGAGGGGGATTGGGGATACGGTCCAAGATTGGATAATGTGGCAGCACTTGATTGGCTAATCGAACAAGGTTATACAGAAAAAGGCAATATCCTTTTGATGGGCGGCAGCTATGGTGGGTATATGGCTTTGCTGCTACATGGCCGTCATGCCGATTATTTCAAGGCGGTCGTTGATATTTTTGGTCCGTCAGACTTGTTCACCTTCATTGAATCTGTCCCTGAAGATTGGAAGCCGATTATGGATCTATGGGTGGGCAACCCGGAAAAAGACAAGGAGAAATTAATTGAATTCTCACCGATTACCTACTTAGATGGAATGACAAAGCCGATGCTTGTTATACAAGGTGCAAATGACCCAAGGGTAGTAAAAGAAGAATCAGATCAAATTGTGAAAGCGTTGAAGGAAAAGGGTCGTGTGGTAGAATATATGCTTCTCGAGGATGAAGGGCACGGCTTTTCTAAAAAGGAAAATGAAATTGCTGTGTATCAGAAAATCCTGTCTTTCCTCAGTGAATACACATCCAATAAAGTAAATGTTTAGCATATGTAAAAGCCCCTGCCTTTAGAGGAGGGGTTTTTACATACATCACAAGGAAAGGAAGGTGTCCTCGTGCCCATCCAGCTGCAAGAAACCTATGCAATATTGAAGACTGATAAATGTGGAAGAGTTGTAGAAGTGAATGAAAAGCTGCAGCAATCAATCACATTTTCAATTAAAAATCAAAATGTGCGAGATGCGTTTCAACGTTGGGTAACTTATGAGGAGATAAAAGTTGTCATTGCCGAAACAGCTGATGGCTTATCCTTGCTGTTTTTAAAAGGGGAATATGCAGAAGGAGTGCAAAGCTATTATGGAATCATCTCCTCCGAAATGAAAGAATTAATGGTAAAGCTAGACGAATTAATAAAAGCAAATAGAAGATTAAAAGCAGTGATTGAAAACTCATATGATGGAATTTATTTAACAGATAACGAAGGCAATACATTATTAACTAATTCAGCAATGGAGAGAATTACAGGAATACCTAAAGAATACTATATGGGTAAAAAAGTAGAATCGTTAGTGAAGCGAGGTATTTTAGAAACATCATTGACACAAAGAGTGATAGAAACAAAGGAGAGCATTTCACGCGTGCAATTTAACCGGGCTGGCAATGAATCCTTGCTGCTAACGGGTAGTCCTGTATTTAATGAGGATGGCGATGTTGAAAGCGTTGTCACCAATATAAGAGACTTATCACAGCTGATTGAATTGCAGAATGCATTAAAAGAAGCGAATAGTTTAAATGATACTTATCGTCAGGAAATAGAGCGTTTAAAGAAAAACGATGTAAACTCTTCAAACAGCCTCGTTTTAAGAAGCGAGAAAATGAGAGACATTTATGATACTGTGGATCGGCTTGTAAATGTTGATGCAACAGTATTAATTTTAGGTGATACAGGCGTTGGCAAGGATGTGATGGCGATATACATATATGAACAAAGTGAACGTAAAAGCAAAGGGAAATTTATTAAATTAAATTGTGGCGCTATTCCTGCCGAGTTAATAGAATCGGAGCTATTTGGTTATGAAAAAGGAGCTTTTACAGGAGCGAATCAGCAAGGCAAGCCTGGTATGTTCGAGCTGGCAGATCAAGGGGTTCTATTTTTAGATGAAATAGGCGAGCTACCTATAACGGCTCAAGTCAAACTTCTTCGTGTCATCCAGGAAAAAGAGGTACAGCGAATCGGCTCAGTTTCTCCAAAAAAAATAAATGTCAGGCTTATTGCTGCAACAAACCGTGATTTGAAAAGTATGGTGGATGATGGAACCTTCCGTGAAGACTTATATTATCGGTTAAATGTCATTCAGCTTCAAATTCCTCGGCTTTCAGACAGACGCGAGGATATTTATCCATTAATGGAATCCATTTTGAAGAGAATGAATAATAAATATCAAATGAATAAACAATTTAGTGATGAATTAAAAGGCTTTTTATATCAATATAACTGGCCGGGAAATATTAGGGAGCTTTCAAATCTTGTTGAGCGTCTTGTGATTGTTTCAAAAAATTATACGATAACAATAAATGATTTACCCCAGGAGTACCATTCGGCTCAGCAAAATATGGAGCTGCCTCAAGCGTCACTCACATTAAAAGAAGCGATTGAAATGGCAGAAAAACAAGTCATTATGCAGGCATTAAATAAATGCTCAACAACTTATGAATTAGCTGAAATACTGCAAACTAGTCAGCCGACTATATCAAGAAAGTTAAAAAAATATGGAATAAAGTTGATTCATTAATGAATCCTAGATTCAATATTGAATCATAAGATACAGAATATTTAGCAAATAATGATTCAAATATAAATAATTTTTATAAGTAAGCGGATTCATATGTTGATATAATAAGGTTTTTATTGTTGGCACACTCCTTGCATTGTATAGAGAGAAACATAACAAAGGGGAGATGTGCATGTATACTGTTAAAGATTCTGAAATTGAACAAATGGCCCAGATGGTCCATAACTTTGTGGAAAATGAAGTGGAACCATATGCTCAGCAAATTGAAGATGAAGACAAAATCCCGCAGCATTTAATTGATCAAGTAAAGGAACTTGGTCTTTTCGGGATGAGCATTCCTGAGGAGTACGGTGGAATAGGTCTTGGCATGGTAGGAAAAGCAGCTGTCCTAGAGCAGCTGGGAAGGACGCATAATGGCTTTGTAAGCTTAATAAGCGCACATACAGGGATTGGCAGCACTGGCCTCGTCAGGCTGGCTTCTCCATACTTAAAAGAGAAATATTTGCCAGATTTAGCTGCAGGCAAAAGAATAGCGGCTTTTGCTTTATCTGAGCCGGGAGCTGGTTCTGATGCTACAAATCTTGCCACACGCGCTGAAAAAAAGGGAGATAAATGGATATTAAATGGTACGAAGCATTTTATTACGAATGCCCCTGTAGCAGATGTTTTCACTGTGTTTGCTACTACTGATAGAGAAAAAGGTGCAAAAGGAATCACTGCATTTTTAATTGAACGCGGGTTTCCAGGATTTACAGTTGGTAAGAAAGATAAAAAGATGGGTCTGCGCGGATCCTATACTGCACAGCTCATTTTTGATAACTGTGAGGTGCCTGAAGAAAATGTAATTGGCGAAGTAGGGATGGGTTATGTCGCTGCATTAAAAATTTTAAGTGAGGGTAGAATTGGACTAGCAGCTAGAGCAGTAGGGTCATGCGATAAATTAATCGAGCTCTCAGCAAGGTATGCCCAGGAGCGCATTCAATTTGGAAAACCGATTGCAGCAAATCAAGCAATTCAATGGATGATTGCAGATATGGCGACTGAAACGGAAGCTGCGCGGACACTTACACTAAAAGCCGCCCATTTAGTTGATGAAGGGAAGAAAGTTGTTAAGGAATCATCAATGGCAAAACTATATGCATCAGAGGTATTTAATCGCGTAGCCGATAAAGCTGTGCAAATTCACGGTGGAATGGGCTATGTGTCAGATTATCCTGTTGAAAGGTTTTATCGCGATGCGCGTATTACAAAAATATATGAAGGTACAAACGAGATTCAGCGGCTGATTATCTCCAGAAACGTTCTGAGTGAATTTTAAACGAGAGAAAGCGGGGATAAACATATGCGTTGGACAGTTTTAATACTTTTATTTTTAGGAATGATTGTAAACTTTGCAGATAAATCGATCATAGGCCTGGCAGCAAAACCGATTATGGAAGACCTTGGGCTCGGTCCGGCGCAATGGGGCATCGTAGGGAGCGCATATTATTGGCTGTACCCGATTACTGGAGTAATCGGTGCTGCTTATGCAGACAGGCTCGGAGCAAAGAAGATGCTGAGTTTCTTAATGCTCACATGGGCGGTGCTGCAATTTGGCGTTATCGCCATTACTGCGCTGCCTCTATTAATTGTATACCGCATTTTGCTAGGTGCGTTTGAAGGTCCGTTTAGTCCTGTCGCTTATGCTCATGCTGACAGATGGTTTCCGCCAAAACTAAAAGGTTTTGCCAACTCTGTTCTTGTATCTGGTGCGACTGTTGGTTCAATGGTTGTTGCACCGCTTCTTGTAGCGATGATTGCAGGTTTAGGCTGGAAAATCGCATTTGCAGCTCTTGGTGTAGTCAGTATTGTCTGGTTCTTCCTTTTCATGTTGTTAACAAAGGAATCTCCAGTCGAAGCATATGAGAAAGCTAAAAAGAAAAAGAAACTTGAGAAATTCAGCCTGAAGGACTTAAAATATATTGCTTCGTCAAAAACGGCTTTGTTTACGACGCTAGCCTATTTTTCAACCTATTTTATTGTCGTGTGGATTGCTACATGGATGCCGTTATATCTTATTGATATTGTAGGCATGACAGCAGGACAAATGGGCTTTGCAGTAGCAGCGATAGGCATAATATCAGTTGTCCTTTATATGGGCGTGTCGGTTATATCTGATTATGCTTTCAAAAAAACGAAGAATTGGAAGCTCTCCCGGATTTATATTACGGGCGCTTCAATGTTAATTGGTGCCATATGCATGCTGTCAGTCATCGTCTATCAAAACCCGATTTGGGTTGTCATAGCAATGTGTTTATCGAAAGGGCTTACATACGCAATTTTGCCGATAGGACCAACAATTATGATAAATGAAATGCCGGAGCGCGGAGGGTTAATGACAAGTATTTTAACCTCTTCAGGAAATCTGGCAGGCATTGTTGCTCCACTCGCTACTGGCTTTGTTGTCAGCCTTGCAAGTACACAAATATTAGGCTACAGCCTGTCTATCGGGGCAATGGCTTCATTAGTGCTCATATTCTCAATACTGTTTATGCTATTTGCCCGTCCAAATTCAACGGAACAAAAAGAAAAAATGGAGGAAGAGGCAAGTTAAAAAGAAGGGAGTGAGAATATTTTGAGTGCAATTTCAAACACAAAGGTGTGGGGAAAATACTACGAAGATATTATTGACCGCTTTAATATACCTGAGATTGGATTATACAATATGCTGCAAAAATCTGCTGAGCGCTTTGGCCATCTGACGGCAACTATTTTCCAAGCAAAAACATTAACTTATAAAGAGTTAAAAACTCGTGTTGATTTACTTGCAGCTGAATGGCATAGACAAGGGTTTAAAAAAGGTGATCGAATGGGCTTAATGCTGATGAATCATCCGGATTATATTGCTGCATATTATGCTGCACATGCGCTTGGCATCATTGTCGTACAGATGAATCCTGCCTATACACCAAGAGAGGTGCTACAAATTTTGCATGATAGCAAAATCTCCTATGTCACAGTGGATAATCAATCGTTAGCAACAATAAAAAGTATAAAAGAAATGTACCAATTTGAGCATATTACATTATCGACAGCAGTTGAAGATTATATTGACGATGAACGATTAACCAGGATGAATGATGTATTTACACGTGAAGTCCATCCAATCAAGCCAATAGCAGTCGATCCTAAAGAAGATGTAGCAGTGATTCAATACACTGGTGGAACTTCAGGCAAAGTGAAAGGCGCGATGCTCACCCATTATAATTTGGTAGCAAATGTGTATCAAAGCTATGTGCTATATCGTCAAAGAGTAGAATATGGAACAGAAACGGTACTTGCTGCTACGCCATTCTATCATGTATATGCGATGACGAGCGCAATGAATTTAGGTATCTATCTTGGAGCAAAAATTCTAATTATTGAAAAATTTAAAGCGGATGAAGTACTAAAGCAAGTAAAAAGATATAAACCAACAATGTTTCCAGGTGTACCGAAAATGTATATTTCATTTGTGAACCATCCAGATGCAGCCTCATCTGGCCTGAATTCTTTAAAAGTGTGCTCGAGTGGATCTGCACCATTACCAATTGAAATTATTAGGAAGTTTTACGAGCTTACGGGGTCGAAGATATTAGAAGGATTTGGCATGTCAGAAACTTCGCCAACTACACACAGGACACCAATTAATGGAAAGCATAAGCATGGCAGCATAGGCATCCCTGTACCTGCAACCGATTGTCGTATCGTTGATAAAAATCATGAAGTACTAGCAGCTAATCAAGTTGGCGAACTGCTAATCAAAGGACCGCAAGTAATGAAAGGATATTGGAATAATCCTGTAGAGACTGACGCGAATTTAAAAGACGGCTGGTTATTTACGGGCGACTTAGCAACGATGGATGAGGAAGGCTATTTCTATATTGTAGGCAGGAAAAAAGAAATGATTATTTTCGGTGGCTTTAACGTGTATCCACAGGAAGTTGAAGGTGTCCTTTATGAACATCCATCTGTTCAGGAAGCAGCTGTTGTCGGGCTGCCAGACCCTGATTCAGGTGAGGTTGCGAAGGCATTTATTGTAGCAAAAGAGGGGTTAGATATTAATTTGGAAGAGATTAAAGCTTATTGTTATACGAAGCTAACTCCATATAAAGTACCGAGACTCTTCGAAAAGATTGATCAATTGCCTCGTAATGGTGTAGGAAAACTGTTAAAAAGAGTGCTCGTAAAAGAAGAATTGGATAAAAGGGGTGTTTCATATGACGGAAATTAACATAAAAAAAGTGGGTGTAGCAGGTGCAGGAGCAATGGGCGCACAAATTGCCGCTGTTTCCGCGCTGCATGGCTATGAAGTGATTCTTCAAGATATTTCAAGTGAGAGCTTAAAAAAAGCAGAAGAAGTGTTAAGAACACAATTAGAGAAACGTGTGATAAAAGGAAAGCTTACAAGAGAAGATGTGGATTGCGCATTTTCTAATCTCATTTTTACAACGAATCTTGAAGCCTTTAAAGAAGTTGATATTGTGATAGAAGCTATAATAGAAGATTTGGAAGTGAAGAAATCGCTATTCGCGCAATTGGATCATCTTCTGCCTGAACATTGCATTCTCGCAACAAACAGTTCAACCATCGTTAGCTCGAAACTTGCTGAAGCTGTCGTCCGCAAAGACAAGGTGTGCAATATTCACTTCTTCAATCCTGTACTAGTCATGGATTTGGTTGAAGTAGTAAAAGGGCCGCATACTGCTGATGAAACAGCTGATACAAGTATGAAATTCATAGAAACGATTGGTAAAACTCCTGTTCTTCTGAAAAAAGAAATCTCCGGTTTTGTCGCCAATCGCATCCTTGCTAAATTAATGAATGAAGCTGTCTATCTTTATGAAAACGGATATGCAAGCTTTGAGGAAATTGATGTGGTAGTTGAAAAAGCGCTCGGTCATCCTATCGGCCCGTTTGCGCTGATGGATTTAACAGGGCTGGATGTAAATTATGCTGTGAGAAAACAGCGCTATTCTGAATCAGGTGATGAAGCTGACAAACCGGCAAAATCTGTAAAAGAAAAGGTTGAAAAGGGAGAGCTTGGGCGTAAAACAGGTAAAGGCTGGTATACCTATGACGCACAAGGTAAACGCGTCGTTTCCGAAACAATAAAGCAATAAAAGAGGTGGATATTATGAGGAAAATAACGGTGATTGGCGCAGGAACGATGGGCAGAGGGATTGCCCTCGTCTGTGCTCAAGCTGGATTTCATGTGATTGTTCAGGATATTCACCAGGAATCCTTACAAAAATGCAAACAATATATTGATAGATTTTTAGAAACAGGCAGCATCGAATATACAGCTAACCTTGAAGATGCTGTTGGTTCTGCAGATTTAGTAATTGAAGCCATTCTTGAGGTAATGGATTTAAAGAAGGAAATCTTCAAAAAGATTGATCAAATTGCGCCTCGCGAGGCAATTTTAGCCACAAATACTTCAACAATGAGTCCGACTGAGATTGCCTCTGTGACTTCAAGGCCGGATAAGTGCATCGCTCTTCATTTCTTTAATCCCGTTCATAAGATGAAGCTGATTGAAGTGATTTGCGGTTTAGAAACAAGTGAAGAAACGATCGAGTCTGCGTTTGCTTTCGGTGAAAAAATAGGCAAGGAATGTGTGAAAATTAATGAATTTCCCGGGTTTGCAACTAGCAGAATGAACTGTTTAATCGGTAATGAAGCAATGTTCATGGTAATGGAAGGCGTAGGTTCGGTTGAAGATATTGACCGCGCGATGAAGCTCGGCTTAAATCATCCAATGGGACCGCTAGAACTTGCGGATTTAGTCGGACTGGATTCACGCTTAAGAAATATGGAATATTTGCACAAAACTTTAGGAGAGAAATTCAGACCATGTCCGATTTTACAAAAATACGTAAGCGCCGGCTGGACAGGAAAGAAATCTGGCAGAGGATTTTATCAATATGATGAGAGGGGAAATAAAATATGAGCTATATGATTAGCGAAGATATTGAAATGCTAAAGCAGAATGTCCGTGAATTTGTTCAAACAGAAGTTGAAGCAGTGGCGATGGAAATAGAAAAAGAGAATAGAATCCCCCACCGCATTGTCAGTATGGCAAAAGAAATGGGATTGTTCGGCTTAAGCATTCCTGAAGAATACGGCGGCCTCGGAATTGGCATGGTAGGAAAATGTGCGCTTTATGAAGAAATCGGCGCTACACATAATGGATTCACAACGTTAATTGGCGCACATACAGGCATAGGATCAGTCGGCATTGTTGAAATGGGGAATGACGCGCAGAAAAGAAAATATTTGCCCGATATGGCAGCTGGGGAGAAAATCGGCGCTTTCGCCTTAACCGAACCGCAGGCAGGATCAAATGCAACTAATTTAAAGACTACAGCAGTCCGAAAGGGAGATAAATACATATTAAACGGATTGAAGCATTATATTACAAATGCGCCTGAAGCAGATGTATTTACGGTAATGGCAGTGACAGATCCATCCAAGGGAGCAAAGGGGATTACTTCTTTTATTGTTGAAAAGGATTTTCCAGGCTTTCAAGTTGGTGCAGTGGAGAATAAGATGGGGCTCCGAGGTTCGCATTCTGCTGAAGTAATCATGGAGGATTGTGAGGTGCCAGTTGAGAACGTTCTTGGAGAAGAAGGCAGAGGGTATGTAAATGCATTAACGATATTAGCAAATGGGCGTGCAGGACTAGCGGCAAGAAACCTCGGTTCAGCTCAAAAACTGCTCGATTTATCCATGCAATATGCAAAAGAGAGAATCCAGTTTAATGTCCCGATTATTGAACATCAGGCAGTAGCACATATGCTTGCTGAAATGGCGGTTGATATTGAGGCATTGCGTTCGTTCACTTACCGCGTGGCAAATATGGTTGATGAAGGGAAAAAGGTCATTAAAGAAGCGGCAATGATTAAACTGTACGGCTCTGAAGTGTATAACCGCGTAGCAGATAAGGCTGTGCAAATTCATGGCGGCATTGGGTATATTGCAGATTATCCAATTGAACGATTTTATAGAGATGCAAGAATTGCACGCATTTATGAAGGAACATCCGAAATTCAAAAAAATATTATTGTCGGCCAGTTAAATAAGGAATATAGCTAAGGGGGATAAATGTGGACAATAAAAGCAGAATCGTCATTGTAGAAGGTGTAAGAACAGCTATTGGGCGCTACGGAGGGGTTCTTAAAGAGACGGGCTCCGGTTATTTAGCTTCACATGTGATTTCCGAAGTATTAAATCGTGCCGGTGTAAACGCGGATGCAGTCGAAGAAGTCATTCTCGGTGAAGTGCGGCAAACTTCACAATCATCTAATGTGGCAAGAGTTGCTTCATTGAGAGCAGGCATTCCAGATTCTACACCGGCTTTCACAGTTAACCGTTTATGTGCCTCAGGTATGCAGGCGATTGCTTCCGGTATTCAGCAAATACAATCAAATCAAGCAAAGGTCGTCATTGCCGGCGGTACAGAAAGTATGAGCAATGCGCCAATATTTATTAGAGGCTCCCGTTTTGGCGGCGACAAAACGCATTTAGTTGATTCGAATAGTGAAAATGGTCAACAGCCGCAAGAAATATACGGTGAAAAGCTTGGAATGGGCATGACGGCAGAAAATGTGGCAGAAAAATTTAATGTATCAAGGGAAGATCAAGATTTATTTGCATATGAAAGCCAGCAAAAAGCAGATAAAGCGATCAAATCAGGTGCTTTTAAGGAAGAGATTGCACCATTCACAGTGAAATCGAAAAAAGCGGAACTAGTTGTAAATACAGATGAACACCCTAGACCTGAAACAACGATTGAGAAGCTGTCAACATTGAAACCAGCATTCAAAAAAGACGGAAGTGTTACAGCAGGAAATGCTTGTGGCAGAAATGACGGGGCAGCTGCCGTACTCCTTATGAGTGAAGACGAAGCAAGCGCGCGCGGATTAAAGCCCCATGCTGCAATTATTGACTGGTCCTCAGTCGGTGTGTCGCCAGAAATTATGGGTATCGGCCCCGTTCCGGCAATAAAGAAGCTTCTTGAAAGAACAGGGCTGTCGCTTGATGAAATAGATTTATTTGAGATTAATGAAGCTTTTGCTTCGCAGGCTTTAGCTGTTCAGAGGGAGCTTGGTCTCAACCCAAATAAATTAAATATTAATGGCGGAGCGATTGCTCTCGGTCATCCGCTAGGTGCGACAGGTGCCAGAATCGTTGTAACACTAATGCATGCTCTATCAAACAAAGGCGGAAAATATGGGGTTGCTTCTCTATGTGTCGGCGGCGGCCAAGGGATGGCTATATTGATCGAAAATCTCCGCCAAGATGAAGGAGTGGATAAAAATGTATGAATCTATTTTAGTAAAAAAAGAAGGCAGGCTCGCCTATATCACAATAAATCTTCCAGAAGTAAGAAATCGTTTAAGTAAGGAAACCGTTTCTGAAATGCTTCATACGCTGGAAATCTTGAAAGCGGATGATGAAGTTGGCGTTATTGTATTTACAGGACAGGGAGAAAAGGCTTTTGCTGCAGGTGCAGATATTACCCAACTGGTGAAGAAAAATCCGCTCGATGTATTATCATCTGGAGGCATGCAGGAAGCCTATGATTATATTGAATCTTATGAAAAGCCGACAATCGCAATGATAAACGGACTTGCACTGGGAGGGGGCTGTGAGCTTGCACTGGCATCAGACATTCGCGTAATGGCTGACCATGCAAAAATTGGCCTTCCAGAGCTCAACCTGGCAATCATTCCTGGGGCTGGCGGAACACAGCGATTAACAAGAATAGTCGGCAGGGGAAAAGCACTAGAAATGATATTATTAGGCAAGTTTCTTTCTGCGCAAGAGGCGCAGCAATCTGGTTTAGTCTCTGAAGTTGTTCCGCTATTTGAGCTGAAAGCAAAGGTAGAGGAGTTGGCAGACCAAATTTTAGCTAAAGGTCCGCTAGCAGTTAAGCTTGCAAAAATTGCTGTCACTTTGGGGGCAGACACAGATGTGAAAACTGGGCAAATGATTGAACGACTTGCTCAAGCCGTTCTGTTTGCAACAAATGATAAACAAGAAGGAACATCAGCATTTATTGAGAAAAGAAAACCTGAATTTACCGCTAAATAAATATCGTAATAGACAAAAAAAAGTATTAAAAAGGATGCCCGCAAAAGCAGGCATCCTTCCTGTTCCTTAATATACTTTATCACCATTAAAAATTGAATTTTTCACAACAACATAATCAACATTGCGAATGGATTCTAATTTATTTCCGCCTGCATAAGAAATTGAAGATTGTAAATCCTGCTCCATTTCTCTCAATGTATCAACTAGAGAGCCTTTATGCTCAACATACATTTTCTTACCTTCAACATTTTTCTTTTCACCTTTTTGGAACTCTGAAGCAGAACCAAAATACTCTTTAAATAGTTTTCCGTCTTTTTCAAATGTTTCACCTGGTGATTCTTCGTGACCAGCGAATAATGAACCAATCATCACCATTGTAGCGCCGAAGCGAATAGATTTAGCGATATCGCCATGCGTACGAATGCCGCCGTCAGCAATAATCGGTTTGCTTGCTGCTTTAGCACACCAACGAAGCGCAGCTAATTGCCAACCGCCTGTGCCAAATCCAGTTTTAATTTTTGTAATACATACTTTACCTGGTCCAATTCCTACTTTTGTCGCATCGGCGCCTGCATTTTCCAGTTCGCGCACTGCTTCAGGTGTTCCTACATTACCGGCAATCACGAAGCTTTCTGGAAGATGAGCTTTAATATGCTGAATCATTTTTATTACTGCATTTGAATGTCCGTGTGCAATATCAATTGTAATATATTCTGGAATAATATTTTCTTTTGCTAAATTTTCGATAAAACCATATTCCTCTTCTTTTACACCAACGCTGATAGAAGCAATTAGCTCACGTGAATGCATATCTCGAATAAAGTTTTTCCGTTCTTCTGGCTGGAATCGATGCATCACATAGAAATAACCATTTTCGGCAAGGTAGATAGCAATCTTTTCATCAATGATTGTTTGCATGTTTGCTGGTACAACTGGAAGTTTAAATGTATATTTCCCTAAAGTGACTGATGTATCACACTCTGATCTGCTATTAACAATGCATTTTGCTGGAATTAATTGAATATCTTCATAATCAAATACGTTATCCATGGATGACACCCCTAAATACGAATATTATTGGACTACTATTAAATAATCGTTCGTCCATAAGGTAATTTACATCATTTTTAATCGATTGTCAAAGATTTTTTTAGCGGAAAAAGCGTTTTAACGGTCTGAAGGTCTATATAGCAGTAATAGAGATGATTTAAAAAATGTTTATTTTTTATATTAACTGAATAATCATTCAAGTATTTGACAGTCTGATATTATCATAATACTATAATAATAAATATCAAAATATTTAATATTTTTAGACTTGTTTCGTTGTTTTTCTGATAGTTAGGGGGGAATAAAAATGAAAACGGTTACTAAAGGAACACTCTTATGGGAGCCTTCTGAGGAAAAGATTAAGACAGCAGGCGTAACAAAGTTTATGAATTGGTTAAAGGAAAATGAAGAGATAGAACTTACTAATCAGCAAGAAGTATGGAAGTGGTCAGTAGAACAGTTAGAGAATTTTTGGAGCTGCATATGGGAATATTGTGAAATTGATTCTAAAACACCCTATAAACAAGTATTAGATTCAAGAAAGATGCCTGGAGCTAAATGGTTTGAAGGGGCAACGCTCAATTATGCTGAACATGTGTTTAAAAATTATAAGAAGAATAAATGTGCATTGATTTTTCAATCTGAAATTTTGCCAAGAACAGAAATTAGCTGGGATGAATTACAGGAAAAAACAGGTTCAGTTGCCCAGTATTTAAGAGAAATAGGGGTTAAGCCGGGTGACCGTGTCGTTGGATATATGCCAAATATTCCTGAAACGATTGTTGCTTTTTTAGCATGTGCAAGCCTTGGGGCCATTTGGTCAAGCTGTTCACCTGACTTTGGAACTGGAAGTGTGATAGAAAGATTTCAACAAATTGAACCGACTGTTTTATTTGCTGTTGATGGTTATTCATATAATGGCAAATTGCATAGCCGTTTATCTAGTGTAGAGAAGCTTCAAAGTGAACTTCCTACTTTAAAACAAACAATTTTGCTGCCGTATATTCACGCGAACGATGAGAAACTAAGCAAAGATACGGTTCTATGGGATGATGTAACAAAGAATAAACATGAACTACTATATGAAGCATTACCTTTTGATCATCCGCTTTGGATATTGTTCTCATCAGGTACTACAGGATTGCCGAAGCCGATTGTCCAAAGTCAAGGCGGCATTCTTTTAGAACATTTAAAAACTTTAATTGTTGAGCAGGGTGTGAACGATGAAGATGTATTCTTCTGGTTTACAACCACTGGGTGGATGATGTGGAATTTACTGGTGGGCGGATTGCTAGCCGGCGGTACGATCGTTCTTTATGATGGCAGCCCTTCATATCCAAATATGGATGTGCTTTGGAACTTAGCAGAAGAGACTGAAGTAACATTCTTTGGTACAAGTGCTGCATTTATTAGTACCAACCTAAAGTTTGGTGTAAATCCAAATGAAAGGTATTCATTTAAAAAGCTGAAGGCTATCTGTTCTACAGGATCACCATTATCAATAAATGGTTTTAACTGGGTGTATGAAAATGTAAAAAAAGATGTTTGGCTAGTCTCAGTTAGTGGCGGAACGGATGTATGCACAGCATTTGTTGGCGGATCGCCAATTTTGCCAGTTTATTCAGGTGAAATTCAAACGAGAGCATTAGGAGCAAATGTTCAAGCTTTTAATGAGGTCGGCCAACCTTTAATTAATGAAGTTGGTGAATTAGTCATAGTTGATCCAATGCCTTCCATGCCGATATATTTTTGGAAGGATAAGAATAATGAGCGCTATCATGATAGCTATTTCGATATTTACCCCGGGGTATGGCGCCACGGTGACTGGATTCAAATTGATGAGAAAGGAAGCTCCGTCATTTATGGACGTTCAGACTCAACAATTAACAGACAAGGTGTACGGATAGGCACGAGTGAAATTTATCGGGCAGCTGAAGGCTTGGAAGAAATCATAGAGAGCATGGTTATTGATTTGGAACTGCTTGGCAGAGAATCCTTTATGCCTATATTTGTTGTACTAAAGCCTGGCATAGCGTTAAGTGATGAATTAAAAGCAAAAATTAAAGCGGAAATTAAACAAAAGGTATCGCCGCGATTTGTACCTGATGAAGTTTTTGAGGTTCCGGAAATTCCTAAAACATTAACAGGCAAAAAGCTGGAAGTTCCTGTTAGAAGAATATTGCTTGGCCAACCGCTTGAAAAAATAGTAAATCGAGGATCAATGGCTAATCCAGATACTTTACAATATTATATTGATTTAGCAAAGAAATTGGATAAAAAGAAATAGATTTTTATCGCCGCGAGCGGAAGCGCATCAAATGTATTCCATCACTGCTGTTTTAAATAAAAGGAAATCATTTTCTAACGTATAAAATAAGGAACAACATTAAACTTATGAGCTTAAATTCTTTAGAAGCCGATAAAAATGTCGAAATCGGCCTCACGAACGTTGGGCTCATCCTAATGGTGGGTCTGCAGATTGATTTGCGGAGTTTGGTCGCTGAAACTTTGGGGGATATCTGATGGTTAGCAAGGAAATTAAAAGTATGAGAACAAAACAATTATTAATGTTGAATGCATTCATGATTCCTTGCCTATTTTTCGTGCTATTATTTCATGCATTCTCACTAAAAAGCTATCTACCTTTAATATTGATTGGTAGCTTCTCTTTATTGCATGGGGTTTATGGCTTGACTAAGAATGAATTAACAAAATCACTCATCCCAATCTTTGAACAAGTAAATAGTTATGAAAAAGCCAAACTTGGAGTTAAGTGGGAAAAGCAGAAGAGAAGAGGACAATGGTGGTCAATAATCATCGGCTCATTTTTAATTTTTATGTCAGTTATTAGTCTTTCAGGCAACGATATAAGCGACTATTTGGATATGAAAAGCTTAATCATCATCTTTCTCACTGTGTGGACGGTAATGAATTTTACTCATTGGTCTCAAATTCGGGAGATAGACCAGCAGAATATGTAAAGAGAGGTGAAAAAATTATTCATATAAAAAGTATGAGGAAGAGACAATTTGCCGCAATCAATCTTATGATTATCCCAGTCGTTACGCTTAGTGTTGTTGCCGTATATATATTTAATATTACTAGCTTTTATTTTTATCTTACACTTGCAATCTTCTGTTTGTTTCAAGGGGGATATGGCGTAATGAAAAGAGAATCGACAAGTTCAATGATCTCTATTTATGAAGAAGTGAATAAGTATGAAAAAAGCTTGATGGGAGAAGAATGGGTCAAGCAAAAAAAGGTTATAAATTACTGGTTGATTTTATTTAGCATGGTACTGTTTGGAAAATCTTTTGTTTTTTATGGTTCAGCTGCTTTAGTACTGGACGTAGATCCATCAATTATTATCGCAATAATAGTAATGATTATTTTAATGATTAACATAGGACAATTATTCCACATTTATTATATAAACAGGCTAATAAAGAATGGCAAAGTTAAGGGCTTCTGGTGGAAGCAGTTAGTTATTGCCAGTGTTATCGGATTGTTAGTTGCTTTTGTGATGATGTTCGTTATGATTTTATATATTACGAGCGGCATTTGAATGGCTATTAGCATTCTGCTTGGTGGGGTAGTCAAAATATATTTATAATGAATAAAAAAGGTTCATATTTACAGGGACTGTAGGAACAACATCTTTTGAAAGGGTGGATAGCATGAAAGAAATCCTGACCGAAATTGTTGTGCAGCCAGAGGATATTGATGAATTGGGACATATGAATTATTTAAGATACTTAACATATTTTGAGAAAGGTGAGCTAGATTGGTTCGCACGCATCGGCGTTAGCGAAGAATATTTTATAACGAGAGATATAGGTGCAGTTTTGAGGAAGTTTGATGTAGATTATTTGAAGGAAGCAAGGTTAGGTGACTCGCTAAAGGTGAGGACCGAACTTATTCATGTAGGAAGCACGAGCTTTACGTTTCAACAAGATATGTTTAACAGTGAAAATGAACAGTTAACAGAATGTAAGAAAACATATGTGATGTTTCATCTAGTTACTAGAAAAGCGTTACCTGTCATTAAAATCATATCTGCACAAATGACTTCAAAATGAACCATAAAAAAATGCTGGGACTTTGTTCCCGGCATTTTAATTATTCTAAAGAGTCTTTACGTTTTTCGAGTTCTAGTTCTAAGTCGCATAAAAAGGTAACTCCAAATGAGACGAGCATAATAATCCAAAGCTCTGATCCAGAAATATTATGAGCTAAATAACTTTTTTTCAGCAGGACACTAATACCAATAGCGGCAACAAAGATAATCATCGATCCCATAAAATATAAAAATACCTTCTCTGATATACTTTGTTTTTCCATTCAAATGATCCCCTTACATTCGTTTTCTCATCCCGGTAATATATCGCATTTTATAATTTATAATACCATGATTATGATTAAAGGGAACTATTTTTTCGAAAAATTTAAAAAGTTTAATTATGGACAATTTCCAATTTAAATGGATAAAAAACATATTTTTATGAGGTTTTTTACGATGGAAGAATAAAGGTTCTAATCTCTTTTATTTTTCCACTTTTACCAGCTTTATTAAATTTTATTAAATGGCAAAAGTGATACAGCGTGCCATTTAATAAAAAATTCCCTTCAGCGGCTGCGCTTTTCCCATGTGTAATGATTTCATTTAAATGCATCGCTTGGATAGATTCTTTGTAATTGTTTAAGAAATGATGAATCTCTTGCTCGCTGTTCATTTTTTTTTTGAATGAATAATGACCCAAGTGGGTTCATTTATTAGGCTATGAAAAATTTCCTTAAAATCCTTATTGAAAAAATGAATATGCATTTGCTTGATGAGCTCTTTAAGTGGCGAGTTTTTACAGTCTTCAGGATATGTGAGTCCTGTTGGTGAATTTTTATTGCTGTTCATTGTCGAGGTAAGCTCCTTGTTCTAAATTTGTAAAATGTTCTAACGGAAAGGAATGAATGATCATTCATCTATTTCTCCATCTGTTGACTTAAGAACGCTTCAACCTGTTTTTTATGGTGGACATCATGCCAAACAAAACCGCATAAATAATTGAATAAAGAGTGGGGACTGCCTGAGTATTCATCGATTTCTTTCCCATCATAAATGAATTCAGCAAAGAATTCTTCTTCGGTTTTTTTCTTAAGAGAGGAAAGAAGCTTGGACCTTGTCTCAATTTGCAGCTGAATTAATTCTTTTGATGTGAATCCGGATAATGCATACTCTGCCGCTCTTTGATTCATTGGTTCAAATTCGATGCCTGTTATCACTGCATCTTTTTTCATGATTGGCAGCATTTCTTCAATAATATAACGATCCCAGAAGCTTATATGGCAGATAATTTCCGCAACTGACCATTTACCGGAAGCAATTGGGATGAAATATAGCTTTTCATCGAAATTTTCTAAAGAAGAAACCCAAAGGTTAAAGCTTTCTAAATCATCTATAAGATTCTCAATTGTATACATTCTCATCCTCCATATCATTTTTTAACCAATATTTCTACTTTATTAATTAAAATTCCTTTTTTATGAATGAGTAGAATAAACAGGATTTAGAAGAGGGAGAGTTGAATGTAGAAACTGAACCTTATAAGATAAACAGATGAAATGTAGTCATAGAGAGGGTAACAATAAAGGTCAACAGCATGGCAAAAAAATATCCGCTTCTTTTATAAGCGGAAAAAAAGAGACTATGGATTAAGAAGTTTTCAATCGGATATACAATATATAGTGGTTAAATAGATTATTGACATCTATATATTGTTATATTGATTCTAGCATATTTTTTATTTAAGAGCAAATAGCTATTTTATTTGTCATATCAAATTATAGAAACCAAAATACAGTTGATTTTATACGTTAGTTTTGTAAGATTGTACTATATATATTGAAAAGGCTGTGAAGAATTGATTTATACATTAACCTGTAATCCTTCTATTGACTATTTTTTAAATGTGCATGATCTGAATAAAGGCGAGCTGAATCGTGCGGAAACTGTTACGCTGCAGCCTGGTGGAAAAGGGGTAAATATCTCTCGAGTGATGAAAAGGTTTGGTCAAGATAGTGTGGCACTAGGATTTACAGGTGGTTTTACTGGAGAATGGATAACTGCATTCTTAAATAAGGAAGACATTAAAACAGATTTTGTCCAAATAGATTATGATTCTCGCATCAATGTGAAGCTGGTTGGCAAGGAAGAAACAGAAATAAATGCAGCGGGGCCACGTATTTCAAATAATAATATTAGTAAGCTAATTCAAACAATGGAACGGTTTATTGAAGGCGATTTGCTTGTAGTTGCTGGCAGTATTCATAAAGGAATGCAGCTTTCGCGTATATTTCAAATATGTAAAGAGAAGAGAATTAAATTAGTTGTTGATGCTGAGGCGGAACTTTTAAAGCAGGCCTTATTTTTTCAGCCTTATTTAATAAAGCCGAATCAACAGGAATTAGAGGATTTTTTTGAATGTTCATTTTCAAATATGAATGATGCTATTCCCTATTGCAGGAAGCTGGTCAATATGGGCGCCAAAAACGTAATTTTTTCGATGGGAAGCAGCGGCGCGCTATATGCAAACAAAAACGCTTTGTATAAAGCCTATGTACCTAAAGGGGAAGTCGTTCATACGATTGGTGCAGGAGATTCTATGGTTGCAGCATTTTTAACGAAAATACAACTTGGCTATTCACGATTGGCAGCATTTCGTTTTAGCGTGGCAGCGGGAAGTGCGGCGGCTTATTCTGAAGAGCTTTGCAATAAGCAGTCGGCATTTGATTTAATAGGCCAAGTGACTGTAACTAAAGTGGAGGAGGACGTGAATTGAGAATCACTGATTTAATAACAGAAGAAACCATCCTTCTCTCAATGAAAAACCTAACTAAATTAGAAGTGATCACAACATTAGTTGAAAAATTAAATCTTGCAGATGTGCTACACAATAAAGACCAATTTTTAACTGATGTAATTAAACGTGAAGAACAGAGTACAACAGGTATTGGAAAGGGCGTAGCTATTCCTCATGCAAAATCAGCAGCAGTAAAGCAAGTGAGCATTGCATGTGCCAAAAGTGATGAAGGTGTGGATTTTGCCTCATTAGATGGCGAAGCGACTCATCTAATTTTTTTAATTGCCGTTCCGGAAAAAGCAGCGGAAATTCACTTGAATATTATCGCTAAACTATCGACAATATTAATGAATGAAAACGCAAGAATTAAGCTTTTGCATGCGAAAACGGCAAAGGAAATGATAGATATACTAGATTTTTACGATGAAAATGATGTCCAATCACATTTGGCAAGCAACGATCATGAACATCCATTTGTAGTGGCGGTTACAGGCTGTCCAACTGGGATTGCCCATACATATATGGCTGCACATGCTTTGGAATCTGCAGCAGCGGAGGCAGGCATTCCGCTTAAAGTAGAAACAAATGGTGCAGCAGGTGTAAAAAATCAATTAACGAAAGATGAGATTGAACAGGCAATTGCAGTTATTATCACCTCAGATACAAAAGTTGATTTAGCGAGGTTTAGCGGGAAGCATTTAATTATTTCATCCGTTTCTGATGGAGTGAGCAAGCCGAAGCAGCTTATAGAAAAGGCTGTTAAACGTGATGGCCCCATATATGATCATAATAATGAGAAACAAAGTGGTGGTAGAAAAAGAAGAGATTTGTACCAGCATGTGATGAATGGACTTTCAAATATGCTACCTTTAGCCATTGGCGCCGGATTTTTACTCTCATTAGCGATTTATAGCAGTGACATGACTCATAGTTTTTGGGAAATACTTTCATTCTTTGGTGAGCAAACAATAGTCAGCTTGCTGATGCCAATATTCTCTGGATATATCGCCAAAAGCATTGCCGATCGCCCAGGCTTTGCTCCTGGAGCCATTGGCGGATTATTTGCAGCAATAAACGGTGCGGGATTACTCGGCGGTATATGTGCAGGGCTGCTTGCCGGATGGATTGTCAACTGGCTGAAAAAACTCTCTGGAAAACTTCCTACTGTATTGACAGCAATGTCATCTATTATTATTTATCCAGTAGCAGGAATTCTAATTACGATACTGGCAATGTATGTCATACTTATTCCGTTAGTTATCGTTAACGAAAAAATAATTTCTTTTTTCAATGTTCTTAATCCTATGCTAGCACTTGCTTTAGGGGCAATTTTAGGACTTTTGATGGCTATTGATTTAGGTGGGCCAATAAATAAAATCACCTACTTAAGCGGGATTGGGTTTATGTTAAATGGCGTTTATGAACCAATGGCCGCGATTATGGCTGGAGGGATGGTGCCTCCACTATCCATCGCCATCGCATCGACGATTTTTAGAAGCAGATTTTCAAGCTATGAACAGAAAGTATATAGAACAAATTATATTAAAGGACTATTCTTTATGACTGAGGGAGCTATTCCGTTTGTAGCGAAGCACCGCAGAAAATTTTTGCCGCCAATTCTTGTTGGGGCAGGATGTGCAGGTGGAATTTCAATGTTTGCAGGAACAGGTTTGGCGATTCCACATGGAGGCGTGCTCGTAACTCCGTTCATATTTGGTAGTTCAATCGTATTTTTGGCCGCCGTTTTTATTGGGAGCATTGTGTCAGCGATTATGCTCGGATTTTTAAAAAAGATTCAATTCGATTAAAGTAGGATGATGGTCTCAATTTTCTGAAATAGAACAGGTGTTCTGTTAAATTATGTAGAATATGTTATAATAGAAAGGCAATGGGAAGTTCGCAAGGGTGGTCGGCTAGCCCCGTATTGAAAGGGGGTGATGCCTTTTGACAGTATTTGAATCGTTAATGCTAATGATTTCTTTCACTACATTGATGTTGGCTGTCTTAGCTTTTAAGCATAAAAAATAGACCCCCCTTGATCTTAAACACCTATTAGGGTAAGGTCTACGTCTTATTATATTGGCCGACCCCTTTAGGGACGAACCTATTGCAGGTGACCGTTGGTGCTGCAACACCTGCGGTCATTTTTATTAGCGATTTGACCTATTTGGTTTGTTTAATACCGCTAGTTCAATAATACACCATAATTTTATGATATATATTAGAATATCATATGGTTTTTCGAAAGTCACGGTGAAACGTTTATTTTTGTAATAATTATACGCTTTAATTATATAGATTATGATTATTCACTCTTTTTCTGGTTTAATCGCAAAAAAAGTGTAAATCGCAGCTAAAAAAATCAAGCCGCTCAATAAATAGAACAATATATGATCGGAATGCTTTAATAATACTGCTACTGCTGGCGGACCCGCAGCAACCCCAATGAAACGCATCGAACTGTAAATGGAAGAAATGGTCCCTCTCGCTGCTTTTTCTATTCCTTCTGTAATTAATGCATCAAGACAAGGAAGTGCAAGGCCAATACCTACTCCACTAATTAAAAACATGACAATGAGAAACCATAATTTCTCTGAAAAGCTTAAGATGAAGATGGCAGCAGCAGATAATAGGCAGCCAGAGAATGTCAATCTTTTCATTAGCACCTTGTTTTCTTTAATAATCTTTCCAGTTACGTAAGAAGAAGCACATAAAGCACATAAAGGTACAGCAAGAAGAAATCCTTTTTTTATATCTTTTATTTCGAATGTTTTTTCCAGTGTGTCAGATAAAAAAAATAGAACACCGAAAAGGGCAAACATTAAAATTGCTCCTATAGCAAAGATGGCGTAAAGCCACATCCCATTGTCGGTAAAGATTTTTTTTATGTTAATAAAGAATTGTTTAACTGGGATCGGCTTTTCTCTTTTATTCGGTGTTTTAACGAGAAAAAGCATTAAAAGGATAGATATTAAGCAAAAGACCGGAATGGAGAAGAAAGGAAGAAACCAAATAAAGCCTGCTAATAATGCACCTAGAATCGGGCTTAAGACTTTACCAAATGTATTGGAGGTTTCGATTAAGCCTAAGGAACTGCTAACCTCGTCGTCATTTTTAAACATGTCTCCTACAAGCGGCATGACGATTGGCGAAGCTCCAGCTGCTCCGACTCCCTGCAAAGCCCGGCCGACTAAAATCAGCCAATAGGGATCTTTCATTTTCCATGCTGCCCATCCTGAGATAATTCCACCGATGCCAGCGATAATTAAGCTTGGAATAATCACTTTTTTTCTGCCGATATGATCGGATAAAAATCCTGCAATTGGTATGAGAAAGATAGCAACAATGGAATATACAGTGATAATCATACTAACCTGAAAAGAAGTAATGGATAATTCATTTTCCATTGCTGGCAACACCGGAATTAGCATAGAATTTCCAAGCGTCATAACTAATGGAATCGAAGAAATGGAGAGAATAGCCCATTTTTGATTGTTATATCCATCAGTCTTCTTTTTAGCTTTTTTTGTGGATTTATTGACTGCTTCTTCAATATGCTCCATATTTTCTCCTACTCATCTTTATTATTTTACACTATTTATTAATATGAGCTAATCTTTCGTGGAAAAAAGCTTACTTTTTTTGGAAAAATAATAAAAGAGAGGTTTTTGTCTAGCCAATCTTTGCTATAACAGATAGAATAAGAAAAACATAATATTCAGGAAGTGAGTCTCTTTTGAAATTAATTACTTTAAGTGTAGGAAAGCCAAAAACACATGAATGGAAGGGTAAAACCTTTGAATCAGGCATTGGGAAATCAAAAGTAGTAGAAGCTTTTTTAACGAAAGACGCTTTTATCGGAGATGGGGTAGCAAATCCTGCTTTCCATGGTGGTCCAGATCGGGCTGTTTGTTTATATTCTTATGAGCATTATCAATATTGGAAAAAGGAATTTAATCATCATTTTGAACTACCGGCATTCGGAGAGAATATTTGTGCCACGGGAATGCTGGAAAAGGATGTATACATAGGAGATATCTTTTCACTTGGTGAAGCGGAAATACAAATAACCCAAGGAAGAATACCTTGCTCTACGATTTCTAAACATAATAATCTCGATCCTTTATTACCGCGCATTGTTGAGACCGGATATACAGGTTACTTTTTCAAGGTATTGAAGGAGGGAAAGGTTAATAGTCATTCCCGTATAGAATTAGTCGATAGAGTGCAAACTATTATGACTGTGCTAGAAGCAAATAAAATTATCCTCCATAAAAAAAGAGATAAGGACGCACTTGAAACGCTGCTCCAAATTAATGAGCTTGCTGATGATTGGAAGGAACGGCTTCAAAAAGCATTAAAAAAATTTTAAAATAGTGTTGACATTATCAAATATTAAGAATAATATAATAACCAATATAGGCAATAGCAATGACGAAGAGTAGTAGCCTTAACAGAAACTTTCCAGAGAGCTGATGGTTGGTGAGAATCAGTGTGGATGTTTTGGTGAATGGACTTCCGAGCTTCCAGACCGAACCTTGATAACTAGTAGGCTCTGGCGACATGTCTCATCGTTAAAAGAGACAGGTATTAAAGCGATAGCTATGATATCTGTAAAGTGAGCTGTTTTACAGCTAATGAAGGTGGCACCACGGGTTTCTCGTCCTTTTTATAGGAGAGAGCCCTTTTTTATTTGGAAAAAAATATAGTAAATCGTTTGAACAAGAGTAGTAGGTTAATCTTGAATCGTTACAGAGAGCTGGCGTTGGTGGGAGCTGGTACGATGGAATAACTGAATGGACTTGTGAGAGGCACCCTGAATTCTAGTATGGGGCACGGATTTCCGCCGTTAAAAGGATAGAGTATCGATAAATGAAATTATTACTTAACGGGCAATATAACCCCCGGTTTCACTTTATCCGTACTTGAAGGAGTGAACGATTTTCGTTCTAAAAAGAGGTGGCACCGCGTTCAGCAGATACGTCCTCTATACGCAGCAGTTTTGCGCGTATAGGGGACTTTTTTATTTTTAAAGGGAGAAGTGATAGAAATGCAACCAGTACATGGCGATATTTTAGTTGAGGAAATCGAGGGGGATACATTAACTCCGATTCTTATCTATCAACGGTTAAAAGGAAAGAAGAAGTTTTTGTTTGAGAGCTCGCTAAAGCATGAAAAATCGGGGAGGTATTCATTCATTGGTGCCGATCCGATATATGAGGTTAAAGGATTTGGCGGCAAAACCATCGTTTGCAAAGATGAAGAGAAAGTATTGGAGAAAAAGCCGCTTGAAGTCATTCAAGAACGATTGACACGATATGATCATGAATTATTAAAAACCTTTCCTTTCACGGGAGGAGCGGTGGGGTATGCTGGCTACGACAGCATTAGGGAGTATGAAAATATCGGGAGCGCGCAGCAGGATGAAATGGGCGTACCTGATGTATATTTTATGTTTTTTGAAGAACTGGCTGTTTTTGATCATCTTGAACAAAAAGTATTTCTGCTTGGAATCCCAATGCAATCGTCTCGAGATGAGTTAGCTATTAAGATAGCGGCAAGAATAAAGCAAATTACAGAAGGGGCTGCAGAAAAAACAAAAAATGTGGCAATTACCAACTTCAAGCCAATGATGGAGAAGCATCAGTATATTGCAAAGGTTGAGAAAGCGAAGGATTATATTGTCGAAGGTGACATCTTTCAGGTTGTTTTGTCACAGCGTTTAACAGCAAATATAGACGGTGATCCATTTAGCTTTTACCGCCGGCTAAGGGTGCAAAATCCATCACCATATATGTACTATATTGACTTTGAAGACTTCATTGTTGCGGGGGCATCACCAGAAAGTCTTGTCAAGGTATCAGGAGATAAAGTAATCACCAATCCGATTGCCGGGACAAGACCTAGAGGGAAAACAGATCAGGAAGATCAGCTGCTAGAGAAAGAATTAGCAGAAGATGAGAAGGAAATGGCAGAGCATCGAATGCTGTTAGATTTAGGAAGAAATGATTTAGGCCGGGTATGCACATTCGGCTCTGTAAATGTTTGCAAATACATGGAGATTGAAAGGTATAAACATGTCATGCATCTTGTTTCTGAAGTAGGTGGCATTTTAAAGAATGGATTTTCTAATGTTGATGCGTTAATAGCTTGTTTGCCAGCAGGTACAGTGTCAGGTGCACCTAAAATAAGAGCGATGGAAATTATAAATGAGCTAGAAGAGGTAAAACGGGGCATTTATTCAGGCGCAATTGGCTATTTTTCAGCTAATGGAAATATGGATTTTGCTTTAGCGATCAGGACGATGGTTGCTAAGGATAACAAAGTTTATATTCAAGCTGGGGCTGGCATTGTTCACGATTCGATTCCGGAAAAGGAATATGAAGAAACGATTCATAAATTAAATGCATTTTTGGAGGCAGACCATGATTTTATTAATTGATAATTATGATTCCTTTACTTATAACCTTTATCAGTATCTTGGTGAATTAGGGGCGGATGTAAAAGTTGTAAGAAATGATTGTATGACTATTGATGAAATCGGTAAAATGGCACCTTTAGGTATCGTTTTATCGCCAGGTCCGGGAAGACCAGAAAATGCCGGAATCTGTGTGGAACTCATACAGCAATTTTACAAGCGCATACCAATATTAGGAATTTGCCTTGGGCATCAAGCAATTGGCTATGCCTTTGGGGCTCGGATTGATAAGGCTAAAAAAATCATGCATGGAAAAACATCTATGCTTATGCACAATGGTTCTGAGCCTTTTCAATATATGCCGCAGCCGTTGGAAGTGATGAGATATCATTCATTAGTTATACAGAAGGGAACATTGCCTGCAGCCTTTAAAGTATTGGCAAAATCATTGGATGATGATGAAATTATGGCAGTGAAACATGAAAAGTATCCATTGTATGGCCTTCAGTTCCATCCTGAATCTGTCGGGACGGGATGTGGAAAGAAGATTTTATCTCATTTTATTCAATTATCCAGGAGGGAAAGCGGAAATGAAAAACATTCTAGAACGCTTATCTGAAAGAGATTCACTTACAGAAAAAGAAATGATGGAGGCGATGGCTCAAGTTTTTTCACCAGAAGTTACGGATAGTGAAATTGCAGCGTTTTTAGTTAGTCTAAAAACAAAAGGTGAAACTGTAGAGGAAATTGCCGGAATTGTTCGTGCGTTAAGGGAAAGGTCGTTATTCTTCAATAAGAAGATTCCTAATATTATGGATAATTGCGGTACTGGAGGAGATGGATCAAAGAGTTTTAATATCAGTACAACTTCGGCATTTGTTATTGCCGCTGCCGGGATTCCAGTTGCAAAGCATGGGAACCGCAGTGTTTCCAGTAAAACGGGAAGTGCGGATGTTCTTGAACATTTAGGGATTAATCTGAATTTGCCTGTGAAACGTACTGAGGAAATTTTAGCGGAAATTGGGATTGCCTTTTTGTTCGCACCGCATGTCCATCCGCAAATTAAACGGATAATGAAGGTAAGACAGGACTTACGTATTCCAACGACATTTAATTTAATTGGTCCGCTCATTAACCCAATTAAATTGGAAAATCAACTGCTTGGAATTTATCGCCGAGATTTAGTAGAAATGTTTGCGGAAGTATTGCAGACCTTAGGAAGAAAAAGAGCGGTTGTCCTTAATGGAGCAGGATATATGGACGAAGCATCATTGCAGGGAGAGAACTATATGGCCGTGCTCGATAGTGGCCAAATACATGTGAAAACTCTTCATCCCGAAGAGGTAGGATTATCCGTTTATTCCAATGATGAAATTCGCGGCGGGGATTCCAAAGAGAATGCTGACATTTTATTAAAAGTATTAAAGGGTGAAAAAGGTGCAGCTCGGGAAACCGTTTTGTTAAATGCCGGCATTGGAATTTTTACAGGCGGAAAAACAGACAGTATTGCAGCAGGTGTAGACAAGGCAAAAGAAATAATTGACTCTGGGGCTGCTCTTTATAAGTTAATGGAATTAACAAAGCTCAGTAAAGTAATGACAGAAAAGGTGATGTAAGTGGGTTCTATATTAGACAAAATTATTTTAGTTAAAAAAAGAGAAGTAGAAAAATTAAAAAGCGGCAGTCATATTGCTGCTCCAATAGAAACAAAAAAGCGATCTTTATTGCATAAGCTGGAAAAAGCAGACGGTCTCGTTGTCCTTGCGGAATTTAAAAGGGCATCTCCTTCAAAAGGGGTAATAAATGAAGGGCTTGATCCAAAGGAACAGGCGAGGAATTACGAGGACTTCGGCGCTGATGCCATATCTGTACTGACTGATGAAACTTTTTTTAAAGGAAGCCACAAAGATTTAGCAGCGGTGTACGAAACAGTTAACCTTCCCATTTTGTGCAAGGATTTTATCATTGATGAATCGCAAATAAGCCAGGCAAAGGAAGCTGGTGCGAGTTTGATTTTACTTATTGTCGCTGCTTTGAATTTTGCAGAGCTTAAGCGTCTGTATACATTTGCTCTAGCCAATGAGCTTGAAGTGCTTGTAGAAGTGCATAATGAAGCAGAGGCAAAGCAGGCGATAGAGTTGGGTGCAAAAATCATCGGAGTAAATAATCGAGACTTAAATACTTTTCATGTTGATTTAAGTATGACCGAGAAGTTAGCCCCATTCATAAAAAGTTCAGGCGCCTTCCTAATTAGTGAAAGCGGCATGAAAACTTCCGCAGATGTCGGAAGAGTGATTCGCGCAGGGGCAGACGGCATTCTCGTTGGTGAAGCGTTCATGAAAGCAGACGATGTAGAGAAACTATTGAAAACCATGAAGAGTACAGATAGCGGAAAAAAAGAAAAGAGGGTAAATCATCATGAAAGTTAAAATATGTGGCATTACAGACATAAAGACAGCTCAGTTTGCAATTGAGTGTGGCGCAGACGCATTAGGCTTCGTATTCGCAGACAGCAAACGAAAGGTGACAGTACAACAGGCAAAAGAAATCATGGAGAAACTGCCTACATCTATTCTAAAAGTAGGCGTCTTCGTAAACGAAACAATCCAAAACATGACAGCCATCGCCTCCGAAGTAGGCCTAACCACCATCCAGCTCCACGGCGACGAACCTCCCGAAATTTGTCGAAATCTGGGGGTGACAGGTACCATCAAGACTATAAAAGCGTTTAATGTTGGGGCGAGGGAGGATTTGCGGCAGGTTGATGGGTATGGGTGTGATTATTATTTGCTGGATAGTCCGAGGGGAAGGTATCGCGGGGGAAATGGGACCGCTTTTGATTGGACTGTGCTTGAGGGCATTCAGCTGATTGATAAAAAAGTGATTCTTGCTGGCGGGCTCACGCCGGAAAATGTCGCTGAAGCGATTCGGCAAACCAATCCATATATGGTCGACGTCAGTAGCGGAGTAGAAACAGACGGAAAAAAAGATCATCGAAAAATCAAGGCATTTATTGAAGCCGCCAAAAGTACTGTTAAGGAGGAAGTAAAATGACAGCTACAACAATCTATCCAGATGATAAAGGGCAATTTGGCATATACGGGGGAAGATATGTACCAGAGACACTGATGCAAGCAATCCTTCAATTGGAAGCCGAATATAAAAAGGCATTAGCGGATCCCGCGTTTCAAACTGAATTAAACACACTGCTTACAGATTATGTCGGAAGAGAAACACCTTTATATTTCGCAGAAAACTTAACAAACTATGCCGGAGGCGCAAAAATTTATTTAAAGCGGGAAGACCTAAATCATACCGGTGCCCATAAAATAAATAATTCACTCGGCCAGGCACTCCTCACAAAAAGAATGGGCAAGAAAAAAGTAGTGGCAGAAACGGGAGCGGGCCAACATGGTGTTGCCACTGCAACTGCTTGTGCTCTATTAAACTTGGACTGTATTATATTTATGGGAGAAGAAGATATAAAAAGGCAGCAGCTAAACGTCTTCAGAATGGAAATGCTAGGTGCAAAAGTAGTAGGGGTAAACTCCGGCAGCTCCACACTTAAAGATGCCGTTAATGAAGCGCTAAGATATTGGGTGACAAACGTCGAGGATACGCATTATATTCTCGGATCAGCGATGGGGCCGCATCCGTTTCCAATGATGGTTCGTGACTTTCAAAGTGTCATTGGGAAGGAAACGAAAGAGCAATTTCAGCATAAAGAAGGCAAATTGCCTGATGCTGTCGTTGCCTGTATAGGTGGAGGAAGCAACTCTATTGGCATGTTTTATCCATTTATTAATGATGAATCGGTTCGCCTTTATGGTGTAGAAGCGGCTGGTCTCGGTCTAGATACGGATAAACATGCCGCATCATTAACAAAAGGAACGCCAGGTGTCCTTCATGGTGCACTCATGTATCTCCTGCAAGATGAGCATGGTCAAATTCAAGAAGCCCACTCAATTTCAGCAGGGCTGGATTATCCAGGAATCGGCCCTGAGCATTGCTATTTAAAAGAGATTGGTAGAGTCAATTATGACTCAATTACAGATGATGAAGCATTATCTGCCCTTCAGCTGCTTTGCAAAACAGAGGGGATTATTCCAGCTTTAGAAAGTGCGCATGCGATTGCCTATGCATTAAAGCTGGCACCAACGATGAACAAGCAAGAAAGCATGGTTATCTGCCTGTCAGGCAGAGGTGATAAAGATGTGGATGCAGTCAGAGCACGGTTGGGAGGCGCAAATTAATGAACCGCATAGAAAAAGTATTTCAAAACTTGCAGAAAAATAATCAAAAAGCATTTGTTCCATATATTATGGCCGGAGATGGCGGAATTGACAGTTTAAAAGAAAAGATTACTTTCCTAGAAAAAGCAGGTGCAACTGCGATTGAAATCGGCATTCCTTTTTCTGACCCAGTAGCTGACGGTCCGGTCATTCAGCAAGCAGGAATCAGAGCATTAAAAGAAGGAACAACCTTAAAGGATGTAGTTGCAGCAGTAGCTGAAATCCGTCCAATTGTCCATATTCCATTATTATTCATGACCTATACAAATCCGATGATGGCCTATGGATTCGAACAATTTATTAAAGATATTGAGGCTTCAGGAATCGATGGGCTCATTGTACCGGATATGCCTATTGAACAAGAGGAATTAATCGTTCCGTATCTTGAAGAAGCCCATATTGAATTGATTCGACTCGTCACATTGCAAAGCCCTCTTAGCAGAATAGAAGAAATAGCAAAAAGAGGAAAAGGATTTGTCTACGCGGTAACGGTTAATGGAATAACAGGGGCTAGAAGCAGCTTCAAAGAGGAGCTTGGCGCCCATCTGAAAAAGGTAAAAGAGCTAAGCCCAATCCCAGTATTGGCAGGGTTTGGCATTTCATTTCCTGACCAGGTGGAGGAAATGATTACTTATTGTGATGGTGTTATCGTCGGAAGCAAAATGATTGAGCTATTTGATAAAGGAGATTTACAATCCATCGTTGATTTGATCGATGCCTCGAAAATACGAGCGTCACAATTGTGAAAAGAACAAGAAAATATTAATTTGCGCCCTATAGAGTAGACACTTTCTAAAAGAGTCTGTTCTGTAGGGTATTTTTATTTCTATAGATATGATTCTTAAAAAGCAGACAATTGATGCTCATAAAAAAGACAATGTCTGATGAATAAGACAGCAACAAGCATTAAAACTGATGATAGCAATTAAAAATATTGAACTAGCATGGCACATAATTTGCATATAGATAAAAGACAACCCCAATCATCATTTTGTAAACGCATTCATTTTTCACTAAGCTTTTTTGAGGAGGTGTTTATAATGAATATGAGTCAATTATTATTTAACTCCGCTGAGAAGTATCCAAAAGACGAGTTTATCTTCTTTCAAAACAAAGTACTAACTTACGGATCAATAGCCGAAAAGGTAAAGGAAAAAGCTTCAGGATTAAGGCAATATGGGATTAAAAATGGTTCACATGTTGCTTTGATGATGGGGAATAAACCGGAATATATTATTGCATACTTCTCCCTGCTCTCTCTTGGGGCAACTGTCATCCCCATTAATCCCACTTTTAGACAGAAGGAAATAACGTATATTCTAAATGACTCAGATGCAGAAGCTGTCATTGCTGATGAGAATGCAATTGAGTCTGTGAAAAGCGCCCGGCCATCATTGAATACGGTGAAAATGGTTATTTCAATAACAGAATCTAAGCATTGCATTCATTGGTCTAAAGTGAATGGGCACAATAAAGACTTTTTTCTTGAGGAGAAAGCGCTGGATGACACTGCACAAATCATTTACACTTCTGGAACAACCGGCAGCCCAAAAGGAGCAGTTATTACACACGGTAATCTCAAATGGATGACAAAAACCTGCACAGAGATGAACAGCTTAACAAAAGAAGATCGCATCCTTGTCGTGTTGCCAATCTTCCATGCTTACGCAAAACTGCAGGGTCTTTGGCAAGCGGTTAATAAAGGATGCAAGGTGTACTTAGAAGAGCGCTTCGTTCCTGAACCGATTCTACATAGGCTGGCAGACAATAAGATTACTATTTTCTTAGGTGTTCCAACAATGTATACAATGTTTCTTGCTGTCCCTTCTATCTATCAGCTTGATTTTTCAAATTTAAGAATTGCAGGAAGCGGAGGTGCCTCACTTCCTCTAGAAACAATAGACAAAGTTAGAGAAGTAATGGGCGTTGTATTGCGTGAAGGCTATGGCCAAACAGAAAGTACAGTGATGATAAGCTGTTTCCCTCCTAATGTTGAAAGAAGACATGGATCTGTCGGACTGCCTTTACCAGGAATTGAATTAAAAGTCATTGATCCAGCTGGCAGGGAAGTTCCGACAGGAGAAGTTGGAGAAATTATTTTCCGTGGACCAAACGCAATGAAAGGCTATTATAAAAAAGAACTGGAAACGAAAGAGACAATAAAGGATGGCTGGGTCTATACAGGCGATTTAGCAAAAAGAGATGAAAACGGCTACTTGTACATCGTTGACAGGAAGAAAGATATGATCATTAGAGGAGGCTATAACGTATATCCCCGAGAAATAGAGGAAGTGCTTTACACTCATCCAAATATAGTTGAATGCGCAGTCTTAGGGGAGTCAGACCCGGTATTTGGAGAAGAGATTGCTGCCTATCTCGTTGTAAATAACGATATAGGTCCTGAAGACATTAAGGCCTTTTGCAAACAGAATCTTGCCCGCTATAAAGTGCCAAAAAACATTTATTTCCGAGAATCATTACCTAAAAATGCAACAGGGAAGATATTAAAAGCGCCGCTTAAAAATTAAAAAGTAAATATTTCACTAAATAGAGGAGGAACTAAAATGGATTTTTCCTATTCAGAATCAGAGCTATTATTTCAAACGGAGCTAAGAACATGGCTTGAGGAAAACCTGCCAGAAGGCTGGCTGGATGGAAATAGAAATATACCAGCAGATAATAAAGGCAAAGGAGAATTCCTGCGTGATTGGCAGAGGAAGCTCTCTGAAGGAGGCTGGGCGGGAATTTCATGGCCGGTAGAATATGGCGGGAGAGGAGCCACGCTCATAGAAGAAGTAATTTATGAACAAGAGATGGCAAGAGTGAAAGCTCCCCCGGTATTAAATATCATTGGTACGGCAATGGTCGGCCCAACGCTGCTTGACATCGGTACAGAAGAACAAAAAGAAAAATATGTCCGGAAGATATTAAACGGAGAGGAAATTTGGTGCCAAGGGTATTCAGAACCAAATGCCGGCTCTGATTTAGCCTCATTACAAACTAAGGCTGTAAAACAAGGGGATAAATGGATTATAAATGGACAGAAGATTTGGACAAGTTATGCCCACTTATCTGATCGTTGCTTTTTGCTTGCTAGAACTGAAAATACAGGCAAAAAGCATGAAGGAATTACGGCATTCCTTGTGAAGATGGATCAGCCGGGTGTAGAAACAAGAGGGATTCGCTCTATCAATGACCAGTATGATTTTAATGAAGTGTATTTAAATGACGCCGTTGCTGATGATGCAGATATTGTAGGCGAAGTGAACAATGGCTGGAAAGTATCGCTTACTTTATTAAGCCACGAAAGAGTGGGTGTTGCAAGACAAACCTTCAGGCTACAAAAGCAGTTTGATGAATTAGTAGAATTAGCGGAAACATTAGAGAAAAATGGACGCCCATTAATTTTAGATCCAATTGTTCAGCAAAATCTAGCCATATTCAGGGCAAAAACGAAAGCGCTGCTATTTAGCTATTACCGCCATCTAACAAATTCAATTCGGACAGGTAAACCAGGTCCTGAAGGGTCTATGGATAAGCTTGCCTCAAGTGAATTGGGCCAGGAGATGCTTGCCTATGCAATGAGCCTGCAAGGAGCGGAAAATACATTATGGAAAGAGGACGCGCTCGTTGACGCCAGCTGGCAAAGAGATTATTTGCGCTCGTTTGGCTACACAATTGAAGGTGGAACATCAGAAATTCAAAAAAATATTGTTGCTGAACGCATTTTAGGTTTGCCAAAAGATATTAAAAAATAATTCTTAGGGGTGAAAATATGGATTTCGCATTTAATGAAGAGCAAACAATGTTTCAACAAACGACGCGCCAATACTTACAATCCAAAGGTGATTTAGCGATTCCACGAAACTATATGGAAGGCAAACAGGAAATCCTAACACAATTATGGGGTGGATTAGCAGAGCTTGGTTTTATGGGAATAAATGTACCAGAGCAATACGGAGGTATAGGCTTAGGCCATTTATCAATATTACCGATATTGGAAGAAATGGGCCGTGCAGTTATTCCAGGCCCTTATCCGGAAACTGTTGCTTTTGCCATTCCATTACTAAACGAATTTGGAACAGAGGAACAGAAAAAAAGGTATTTACCTGATGTTGCAAGCGGAAAAACTAAATTTACACTTGCGATAATAGATGATCGGAAAAATCAACTGAAGGCAGATCTGCAAGGTGACAACTATGTTTTAAATGGCGCGAAGATTCTCGTGGCGCATGCCGAATTCGCTGATTTAATGATTGTGGCTGTACGAACAGGTGCAAGTAATCAAGATGTTTCATTATTAATTGTTGATCATCAGCTTCATGCTGAATGTCAGCCGGTAAAAAGCATCGACGAAACGCGGACTCTATTTACAGTAAGTTTCTCTGACTTCCTTGTTCCTAAGGAAAATTTGCTAGGGCAGGAAAGCGCCGGAGATCAAATTTTAAAAGCAGGTTTAAATGAATTAACTGCGGCTTGGTCTGCAACAATGGTCGGAGGCATGGACCGAGTGGTTGATATGTCAGCTCAGTATGTGAAAACACGTGAACAATTTGGGCAGCCAGTCGGACGTTTTCAAGCAGTAAAGCATAAAGTAGTCGATATGCTCTTGGCACTTGAAAATGCCCGCTCGCTTTCGTACTATGCTTCATGGACTGTCGAGAACAAGGCAGGAGATACATTTGAAGCAGTATCGATGGCAAAATCCTATAACTCTGAAGCATTTATTCGGACAGCGAATGCCAATATTCAAAATCATGGCGGTATGGGCTTTACTTGGGAGTTTGATTGCCATTTATTTTTAAAGCGTGCAAGGTCATTGGAAAATTATTTAGGATCGCCACAGGAGCATCGAGAAAATATTGCAAAAGAATCAGGCTGGAATAAAGAAAAAGTGCTGCAATATAACAAATAATTAAAGTAAAATGACAAGCATCCTTAGGAGGTGAAAAACGTTGAGGTTATGGTCGGTGGAGAGATTAGGAGAGCCGAGGGAAGCGCTTGAAATCAAAGAAAAACAGATGCCAGAACGGGAAGAAAACGAAGTATGCATTAAGGTTGAGGCTGCTGCACTTAATTTCTTTGACATTCTTTTATGCCAAGGAAAGTATCAGGAAAAACCGCCGCTCCCATTTACGTTCGGCTCTGAAATATCCGGTGTTATTACGGACGCGAATGAGGAGGGAGCTTTCAAAAGAGGTCAGCGTGTGATGGCGCTACCAAAAATGCCAAAAGGCGGACTGGCGGAATATGTATCCGTTCCTGAAGATCATGTTTTTCCGATACCAGACTCTATTCCTTGGGGAGAAGCTGCTGCTTTCAGCATCACTTATCGTACTTCATATTATGCATTAGTTGATAGAGCAAAGCTTCAAGCGGGCGAGGTGTTATTGGTGCATGCAGGTGCAGGAGGAGTAGGTTCGGCAGCCATTCAATTAGGAAAAGCCATCGGTGCAACTGTCATTGCCACAGCAGGCGGACCGGAGAAAGTAAAAGTGTGTAAAGACATCGGAGCTGATATCGTAATTGACTATTTGGCCGAAGACTTTGTCAGTATAGTAAAAAACGAAACGAACGGAAAAGGTGCGGATGTTATTTATGATCCTGTCGGAGGAGATGTATTTGATAAATCCCGCAAATGTATTGCATTCGATGGGAGAATACTAGTCATCGGTTTCGCGGAGGGCAGAATCCCAACAGTGGCAACGAATCATATTCTTATAAAGAATTATTCTGTTGTTGGTGTTCATTATGGACTGTATGCAAAGCTTTTTCCAGAAAAAGTCCATGAAGCACATCAATCATTAATGATCTTATATAATGAAGGAAAAATTAATCCACTTATCTACAATGAATACGCCTTTAATCAAGTTCCCGAAGTATTAGACTTGCTAGGTACGAGAAAAACTTGGGGAAAAGCAATCATCAAAGTAAATTGTTGATAGTAAAGCTAGAGTGACAATGCAATGCTGCATTTAACTCTAGCTTTTATTATAGCCGTGGAGAATGAAGTGTTTGATAAATTAACAATTGTATTCAAATAAATACAAGGTGTAAGCAAAATCAAACAGTTCATTGCATAACATTCAAACGCGTTAGCAAACAAGCAGCGGCTTTGCTGTAATTAGATGAACTTTGGCATGGTATTTGCATTAAAAATGTGATAAGGACTGTACAAAATTGATCACTTATTAAGCTCGTACTCGATAGAACTGAAAGCGTTTTCTATATAAGAAAGGAGGAATTAACGAGAAATACTGAGCTCTTCCAGCAATCCATTTGCAATCATGGTTCATGCTTCCTCTTTTGATTGCGTAGCTTGCGTGAAAAATAACT
Source organism: Cytobacillus horneckiae (assembly GCF_002835735.1). GTDB lineage: Bacteria > Bacillota > Bacilli > Bacillales > Cytobacillaceae > Cytobacillus > Cytobacillus horneckiae. The sequence continues at coordinate 368,212 of NZ_PISD01000008.1, forward strand.
TTCTTAAATGAAAAAAGGAGTGCTTATTTTGAATAAACCGTGGCAGGCTTTTTATCCAACTGGAGTGCCTCATGAAATAGCGCCAGCACAATACTCTATTTATCAATTTCTTTCAAATGCTGCAGAACAGCATCCAAATAAAATTGCGGTAAAAGAAAATTACCATGAAACGACCTATGCAGAATTGAAACGAGCAGTAAACAAGTTTGCAGCAGCCCTATATGAAAATGGTTTCAAAAAGGGTGATATGTTTGCAATCATGCTCCCGAATTGCTTAGAATATGTGATCTCCTTTTATGCTGTACAAAGATTAGGTGGAACAGTTGTTCAAGTTAATCCAATGTATCAGCAGCGTGAGCTTGATTATATTTTAGAAGACTCAGGAGCTACTTGGCTAATCTGCAACGAATTCCAAAAGCCAAAACTAAAACATATAGAACATGTGATTTGTATATTTGCTGATGGTGCAAATGAAGATAAGCAAACTCTTTATACTTGGATAAATAAGGCGGAAAATTCTCCGCCAAGCATTCTGGTCGAGGTCGAAAATGATATTGCTATTCTCCAATACACTGGAGGGACGACAGGACGTTCCAAAGGAGTAATGATTACTCATCAGAACGTTGTCTGTAATATCTCTCAAAATATGATTACTAGCAGTGATTTGAATAGCTGGGAGCGAGTAATTGGCATTGCCCCGATGTTTCATGCGATGGGCTTAACAATAATGAATACGACTGTTTATAATGGTGGCACATACTATCCAATAAAAAGATTTGAATTAGATTCTTTAGTAGAAACAATAAAGGATTTTCAGCCTACAATTTTCAGCGGATCTCCAACAATGTTTATTGCACTGCTGAATCATCCTGATGTAAACAGCGAGACGTTAAATTCTATAAAAATATTTGGCAGTGGTTCTGCACCATTATCGTTAGAAGTAATGAAAGCATTTGAAGAAAAATCTGCAACACCGATTATTGAATCATATGGGCTTTCAGAAGCAACGACGATGACACATAAAAATCCCACTGATCAAAGAAAAGTAGGCAGTATCGGCATCCCAGTTCCAAGTACAGATGCGCAAATCGTAGATATGGAAACTGGAACAAAGAGATTGCCAATAGGAGAAATAGGCGAGCTGATTATAAAAGGGCCGCAAATTATGAAAGGATATTGGCGGAATAAAAATGAGACAGAAAAAGCGTTAAGAAACGGCTGGCTGTATACTGGTGATCTTGCTTATATGGATGAGGACGGCTTTTTTTATATTTCTGGCAGAAAAAAAGACATGATCATTGCAGGAGGATACAATATTTATCCAATGGAAATAGAAGAAGTTTTATATAAACTTCCTGCAGTGAAGGAAGTTTGTGTATATGGCATCCCAGATTCCTACCGGGGCGAAACGGTTAAAGCGGCTATCGTATTAAAGGATGGAATGAAGCTGAATGAGAGTGAAATTGTAAATTGGTGCAATGAGAACTTAGCAAGATACAAAGTACCCCGTGTGATTGAATTTAAAACCGAGCTACCAAAAACGGCAGTCGGGAAAATCTTAAGAACGAAACTAATCGAAATGGAGACATCAAAATTGTAATAAATAGCATGAAAGGAGGGATGTGACCTTGCACGATCATCGTAACGATACCATTCAGATCCGTAATGGGGAAGTATTTAATTATGTTAGGCTGGAAGTGCTGCTGCGGAATAAATTTGCCGGCATAAGTGATGATGATATGAAAGTGAAGCAATTTAGTGCAGGCCGTTCAAACTTAACATATTTAGTGGAAATTGGAGACTGGAAGGCTGTCATCCGCCGGGCTCCTATAGGACCAGTCAATACAAAAGCGCATGATATAGAACGGGAGTACCAGGTGCTTAAAGCTGTAAGTCCCATTTTTCCCCTAGCACCTAAGCCGTTTTATTATATTGAAGATGATGCGATTATTGGTGCGCCCTTCTATTTAATGGAGCTTAAGAGTGGTGTTTTACTTGGTCAGGTCCTGCCGAATAACGAAGATGGAAGTCAGCAGCTTTTCCAAAGGGTGTCACATTCCATGGTACATGCACTTGTGGACCTTCATGCACTTAAATATAACGAAACAAACCCTTATTCACTTCACGAAGCCTGATGGATTTTTGGAAAGACAGGTGAATGGGTGGGTTGGACGCTATAGGAATGTAAAAACAGAGGAAGTTCCATATATGGAGGAGCTAATAGAATGGATTGCAGACCACAGACCAATTTCACAGCCTCCAACTTTTATTCATTATGATTTTCATCTGAAAAATGTATTGTTCTCTGAGAACAATTTAGGTGAAATTTCAGGCATTCTTGATTGGGAAATGAGCACTGTTGGAGATCCATTAACGGATCTTGCTTCCGCTTTAGTTCTGTGGCATGAAAAGGACGATCCGGAATTGTTTAAAAATCATTTATCAAATTCTCCAATTACTTTAAGACCGGGATTCATGACAAGGAATGAATATATTGAAGCCTATGCAAAGAAGAGCGGCCGTGATGTTTCAAATATGAATTATTATATGGTATTTGGCTATTTCAAACATATTGTCATTATGCAGCAAATGTACTATCGCTGGAGAAAGGGGCAGACTGCAGATGAAAGATCTAAGAATCTTGACTCACTTGTAAGAGAATTAACCCAATGGGCAATGGAGAAGACAGAAGAAAAATTTTAACAGGAGATAATGTTTATTTTATCAAAAATAGTCGAGAAACCCCTCCTCAAGGAATGCGAAGAGCGAACATCCCAATGAGTAGGTGGGGGATGAATCGCCTTTGGACTAAGAATAGCTTCAGCTATCTCAATTATCCTAGAATACAAAGCGAAATGGTACGGGAAACGAGTGGTCACCGTAGATAAGAATTCCCCATCAAGTCAACGCTGTTCCTGTTGGGGCTATCGGAATAAAGACGTGGGATGCACCATGCCAAGGCTCTTAACGCAAGTAAAAACATTGAAGTCGAAGCGATCAGACTTCTAACCGTATGGACTACGGGGATAGCTAATCAAAACTTTTGGTTACGAAAGTGTTCTTAGAAATCCCTTCCTTCAAACAGCTCGTATAAGTGTTAAGTGGTGGGTAGTTCAAAGAAGCTCCTTCATGAAGAAGGTATCTTATCTGTAAACATAATATAAAGCTTGTTTTCTGACTATTTATACTTATAAAATAATAATATGGGGTGAACTTGATGCAAACTTTGACGTACAAAACATTAAAAACAGAAGTAAAAGACCGGATATTGACAATTACGCTATGCAGGGAAAATATGAACGCCTTTAATAGAGAGATGTTAACGGAACTACTTCATGTCTTTGATGAGGCTGATAAGGATGATCATATACGTGCCATTATTTTTACTGGAGACGGAAAAGCATTTTGTGCTGGAGCTGACTTAGGACGGGGAGAAAGCAGCTTTAAAAATACAGACACACCTACTAATGAATTTCGTGATGGAGGAGGAATCCTCAGCCTCCGTGTATATGAATTGAAAAAGCCGATTATTGCAGCTATAAATGGCGCCGCAGTTGGAGTTGGTGCAACAATGACTTTGCCAATGGACATTAGAATTGCTTCCACGAAAGCAAAAATAGGTTTTGTATTTGCACGAAGAGGAATTACTCCTGAGGCATGCAGTGGATGGTTCTTGCCGCGCGTTGTTGGGATTAGCCGTGCGGCAGAACTTGTTTATACAGGTAAAATCGTACCGGCAGAAGAAGCATTAAATATCGGCCTTGTGAGCAGAGTCGTGGAGCCTGAAGATTTGCTTTCAACTGCCCGCGAAATTGCAAAAGAGATTGCCGAAAATACATCAGCTATCTCAGTTACACTATCAAGACAGCTCCTGTGGAAAATGATGGGTGCTAATCATCCGCGAGAATCGCATTTAATAGAATCAAAGATGATTCAATGGACAGGTCAACAGGAAGACGTACGAGAAGGCATTAACTCTTTCTTTGAGAAACGGAAGCCTAACTTTCAAATGAAGCCAAGTAAGGATTTACCCGACTTTTATCCATGGTGGGAATGAATCAATCAGAGGCAAGGAGTTCATCATGCTCCTTGCCTCTGATTATAAATGGGGGAAGAAGAATGCAAAAAATGATAGACATTGTCGTTAAGGCGGAAGATATTGACCATTTAGGGCACATGAATTATATGAAATATTTATTCTATTTGGAAAAGGGCGTAATTAATTGGTATGAGATGGTTGGAATCGGAAGAAAAGTGCTTGATGAAAAAGGGTTAGGCACAGTCCTTATTCAATTTGATGTTTCGTATAAACAAGAAGCAAGATTAGGAGATCAATTAAAGATCATTACTTCGCTCACACATGTTGGGAATAAGAGCTTTATTGTTCACCAGGAAATTTATAACCAAGAAGAACAGCTTTTAACTAGATGTAAAAAGGTTTTCGTCATGTTTAATACGAGAACTCGAAAAGGAATACCTGTTGTTCAGGAAATTGCCCAATTTGCACTACAGTTAAATAAGGAAAACACGCTATAAAGCGATTCAAGTTCATTTTTAATCGGCAATGGAGGAATTCAAATGAATGAAAATATAATGATAAATAATATTCTGCCTCTAACAGGTGCAGTGAACTTCCGTGATATGGGAGGCATTCAAACAGCAGATGGGAGAACAATCAAGAAGGGGTTATTATTTAGGGCAGCGGCATTGACAGACTTAACTGCAGATGACATCGTCCAAATATCGGCCCTGAATCTAAAAAGAATTTTCGACTATCGAAGATTTGAAGAAGCAAACAGGCAGCCAGATCCGATATTGGAAAGTGTCATTAATGAAAGAATTTCTGTAATGGATGAAGAGAACGTCATTAATAATATATTTGTTAACAATCAATTTGATCAGCAATATTATCGTAAATTTACGCGTGCTCACTTTTTGAAAATCTACACTGAAATGCCGATAAATAACCCATCATATAAAAGGTTAATGAACTTCCTCAAAAAACCTAAAGAAAACCTTCCGTTAGTACATCATTGTACAGGTGGCCGTGATCGTACTGGAGTAGGCGCAATGATTATTCAAATGACACTCGGTGTACCATTTGAAACGATCATGGAGGATTATTTATTTTCCAATCATGCGCTAGAAAACTATCATAATAAAATCTTTCATAAAACAGCTGCATTCTTTAACGAAACAGAGCATAAAGAGTTCAGGGAATCATTCCTTTTACAAGAAGATTATTTACTTGCTTCCAAACAAGCCATTGAGCAAAAATATGGAAATTTTGATTATTATCTAGAAAAGGAATTTCAAATAACTGAACAAGTAAGGAATGAAATTCAAGAAGTTGTTTTAGCCTAAAAAAGTAATTAAAGGTTAGCTGCATTTTTTTATTTTGGAGTATGACTCTTCTCATTGTATGGAATGGAGAACTCTGTTAGGATAAATTTGTTATATGTAAGTGCTTTTAGAAGTAAGGAGAAGTGAATTCATTGAGTCAGTCATCATTAGCCATAAGATTGCTGCCTGGCATCTTAATTGCAGCAGCTGTTGCAGTGCTGGCAACGATTTTAGGCGGTTATTTTCCGCTATTAGGCAATCTTTTATTTGCTATATTAATTGGAATGCTCATTCGTAATACAATCGGCATTTCTCCAACGATTGAGCATGGAATTAATTATACTGTGAAAGGATTTTTAAAATTTGCTGTCATATTATTAGGCGTCGGTTTAAATTTGCATGAAATTGCTACAATAGGAAAGCAATCCTTTTTTATTATTTTTACATCAGTATGTTTAGGCATCATTCTCACAGTGCTTGTTGGGAAAATGCTTAAATTGGACAACACTTTATCCCTTCTTATTGGAGTGGGGACAAGTATATGCGGAGCCACAGCGATTTCCGCAGTAAAAGAGGTCGTGAAGGCGAAAGAAAATGAAACAGCCTATGCTATTTCTACTATTGTATTATTCAATTTGTTTGCTTTTTTTACATATCCAATTATCGGACAATTTTTTCAACTAAGTGAGACTTCATTTGGGATTTGGGCGGGTACTGCTGTGCATGACACATCATCAGCCATTGCTGTCGGGTTTTTATATGGGGATCAAGCTGGAGATACTGCTACGACTGTGAAATTAGCACGGACATTGTTTCTGCTCCCTCTGCTCTTCCTCCTCCCTTTTATAATTAAAAAATCTGCAAAGAGTAAGGTGAATTCATCCATTTTAAAAGCATTTCCTTGGTTCATCTTATGGTTCCTCCTTGTGAGTTTGTTAAACACAATCGGACTGATTCCAGAAATAGTAAAGATACCTTTGAATGATTTATCGAAGTTTTTAATTACAATGGTGATGGCAGGAGTAGGCATGCAGGTGAGTTTGAAGGAATTGACAAAGCTAGGCTTGAAACCTTTATTAACAGGATTGTTCGCTTCTCTTTGCGTAGGCATCATCAGCTTAATAATGATTCTATTATTTATTTAATTATGAAAGCTAATCTTATTAAAATTAGCTGAGGCTGAAGACAAACTCATTTCCTGTTCTAAAAGGTGCCGATTAGGGATTTTCCGAGGCTTACCGAGGGTGAACGTTGAGCCGCTTCGGCACTGAAATGCACCCCAATTGTTGTACACGTCTATCAATTGGAGGTGCGGTTTCTCTAATGGGGAAATTTACTCTAGAAGAGAAATTATTAGCGGTTCAGCTCTATCTATCCGGCAAGTTTTCTTATCATGAGGCTGCTACAGAAAATCGGTAATGAAATAAATAGGAGTATACGAAAGGACCATTTTTTGCGGACTAGTCACAATTACGGTTCCAATTACGTGGCTGATTAGAGTGGATTGTCCTTATAACTGAGGTTTAAAGAGGCGAACAGTACCAGCATGGAGCGATCCACTTCACGCTACGCACCTCGCGGGTCAAGACGGTCTCGCTACTACCGCAGGAGTCGAGCGGACACCTCTTCATATCCAAATAAAATATGGTTAATTTTCACTTTGTCTACAATCATGGCGAATCTTGTTAAGATTCGCCTTCTTTTTTAGGATAAAAATAAACAATCTGGAAAACGTAATAACATGTTATACATACAAAAAGGAGGATGACTGATGTGAACTACGGCATCAATCAATATCAAAATGATATAGAGAGATATGTGAATGATATTCAAGGGCAGTTGAACCATCTTTCATCTTCTTGGAAAGAAATTAACTGCTGTATCCTTACAGAGTTTGAAAAATTGCAAAAGCTTGTAAATGAAGCGCATAATTTAACCTCCACATATTACTTACAACATTATTTATCTCCTTATACTGAACAATTTTCTATCTTATCTCTTGCTGCTCAGCACTTATCTAATAAACGCCATGGTGGATTGATGATTGTTGAGCGAAGTATCAAAGTCGATGGCTTTATTCATAGCGGGACACCTATTGGGGCGAAAGTAAGTCACACTCTATTAGAAACAATCTTTTATCCGGGTAACCCTATCCATGATGGAGGGACATTGATTAGAAAAGATGAAATAATTTCTGCAGGAAATATTTTGCCGGTGACAGAGAAACAGGCAAATGGAAAAAAGCTCGGAACGCGGCACCGAGCAGCTATTGGACTGACAGAACATACTGATGCAGTAGTCATTGTCGTCTCTGAGGAAACGGGCAGAATTTCTTTTGCTTATGAGGGCGAACTATATGTAGTAAGGCCATAAAAAAGTACTCTGGAAAATAATCTCCTTATTATTTACTTCCCATATGTAATTTTTTTGAAATCGATAAATAGAAAAGAAACTAATCGGGAATATTGTAAATAGTTCCAAAGGAGGTTAATTATGAATAATAATGAAAAAGAGACAAACCACGAAACAGATGAAACGTTAACAACAAGGCAGGGGCATCCAATAACAAATAATCAAAATATTAGAACTGTGAGTAATCGCGGTCCTGCTACTCTTGAAAATTATGATTTTATTGAAAAAATCAGTCATTTTGACAGAGAAAGAATCCCTGAGCGTGTCGTCCATGCCCGCGGTGCAGGCGCACATGGTTATTTTGAAGCGACTGGTATGGCTGGAGATGAGCCAGTGTCGCAATATACACGGGCAAAATTATTTCAAGAAAAAGGAAAGAAAACACCTGTATTTGTTCGGTTTTCTTCCGTTATTCATGGCGGCCATTCCCCGGAAACGTTGCGTGATCCGCGCGGCTTTGCCACTAAATTTTATACGGAGGACGGAAACTGGGATCTAGTAGGCAATAACTTAAAGGTTTTCTTTATTCGCGATGCAATGAAATTCCCTGATATGGTCCATGCGTTTAAGCCTGATCCATTAACAAATATTCAGGATGCTGAAAGATTTTTTGATTTTTGCGCTAACTCGCCTGAAAGCTTTCACATGGTTACATTTTTATACTCTCCGTATGGAATTCCTGCAAACTACCGGCAAATGCAAGGCTCTGGAGTGAATACATATAAGTGGGTAAATGAAAATGGAGAAGGCGTTCTCGTAAAATATCACTGGGAGCCAAAGCAAGGGATAAAAAACTTAACTCAAAAAGAAGCGGAAGAAATTCAGGCAAAAAACTTTAATCATGCCACACAAGATTTGTATGATGCAATTGAAGAAGGTAACTACCCGGAATGGGATTTTTATGTTCAAATTATGAGTGATGATGACCATCCGGAACTGGATTTTGATCCGCTTGATGACACGAAGCTCTGGCCGGAGGACCAATTTCCATGGAAACATGTTGGTAAAATGGTCCTTAATAAAAATCCGGAAGATTATTTCAATGAAGTGGAACAAGCTGCATTCGGTACCGGTGTACTCGTGGACGGCTTAGATTTTTCTGATGACAAAATGCTTCAAGGTAGAACATTCTCTTATTCAGATACACAGCGCTATCGCGTCGGTGCAAACTATTTGCAATTGCCAATCAATGCGCCTAAAAAGCAGGCGCAAACGAATCAGCGTGGCGGGGCAATGTCTTACTATGTAGATAAAGCACCTGGACAAAATCCGCATATAAATTATGAACCATCAGATCTTGGCGGTTTAAAAGAAGCGAAGCAGACAGGCAAGGAACATACGCCGATGGTACAAGGACATTTAGTCAGGGAATCGATTGAGCGAACAAATAATACGAAGCAGGCAGGCAATACTTATCGCGAATTCGAGAAATGGGAACAGGATGAATTAATCTTCAACCTAGTCGGAGATTTATCTACATGCGCCAAAGTGATTCAAGATAAAATGATTGCACTTGCCGAAGAAGCGGATGAGGAATATGGACGCCGCTTAAGAGAAGGATTGGCAAATGCAAAACAAGAAACTGGAAAACATAAAGGACGCCCATTAGGAGATAAAGATGGCGATGACGCTCCTAAAAATGCAGAAAATATGGGCCATGATGCTGATCGTTATTAGAAATATGAAAAAGGAAGGTGAAAGCCTTCCTTTTTCATATACAATAAAGATGGATTGGAGGTGCTGAATCATATGTGCGGCAGATTTTCGCTAACAGAAGAAGTTTTAAATTTACAAAGAGGATTTGAATTTTATTATGCAGATGAAGAGCGCCCAAGATATAATATTGCACCGGGACAGCAAATATTAACCGTCATTGAGCAAGAAGGTGCAAGGATTGGCAAGTCAATGAAGTGGGGACTAGTTCCAAGTTGGGCAAAAGATTTAAAGACTGGATATAAAATGATTAACGCACGTTCAGAAGGAATTGAAACGAAACCAAGCTTTAAAGTACCGTTTAAAAAACAAAGATGTCTAATATTAGCTGACGGATTTTATGAGTGGAAGCGAATAAACGAAGGAAAGCAGCCTTACAGATTTGTAATGAAAAGCGGTTTGCCTTTTGCCTTTGCAGGGCTTTGGGATGTCTGGGATAAGGGAGAAGAGCCCCTTGTCACTTGTACGATATTGACTACTGCACCTAATAAAGTGACAGAAAAGGTGCATGACCGAATGCCGGTTATATTAAATGAGGAGGATTATGATTTTTGGCTTAATTCGTCAGTCAGCGAAACAGTGCAGCTATCAAAGCTCCTTGTTCCATATGATGAAGGAGCGATGGAAATGTATCCTGTGTCTACCCTTGTCAATTCATCAAAGCAAGATCATCCAGAAATGATAAAACAATTGAACAGCTTATAACAAGAGCCAATGACTAATCATCGGCTCTTGTTTATTGTTAAAATGTGGCCACTAACGGATGGGGTGATCGAATAAAAAATCCATCATCTTTATAATCGATTTCGGTTCCTTCTAAATATTTCAAATCAGCCGGGTGGTATAGTACGTCTACGCCATTAAAGTTAATTATTTTCTCTTGTGGCATGGCAGAAGCAGTCATCGCTAAGTCATATTGCATTTGATTGCAGCAGACGTTCGCAATCCGATATCTTACGTAAGATGGTGTAGTTTCATCTTTTTGAAATGATTGAATTGCTTCAATTGCCTCTGAAGTGAATGTAAACATAACGCTCATCCTTTTTCATATCTTTCCATTGTTAATTGTTACTGTTAACTATCTTATCTAACCTAACACAGAAAGGGCAAATCTTTTGTTTTCAATTAAGAAACACTGCTCCTTTTAAAAATATTCCTGATTTTGCTCCCTCGTTTCTCTGCTTTAGCAGGGCTATTTCCTACAAAGCGGCGAAGGATAAATTGTATGCTTTCTTCAATTAGCGCGACGATGATAATTGGTCCTAAGAGAACAGCCAACCAAAACCACATGAAAGACACCCCACTTTTTTAGTAACTATTTACCAATATTATATTTCTATTTCTCTATAAAGAACACCTTTTTCGCATCTCTGCAACTCTAAGATTTTCCCCTACATACTGACGAATGAAAGAATGATAGAAATGATAATAAAAAATGTGTATTTTCATATTTTCCTATATAAAATTAATTGTCTCGTTTAGTAAACAGTGTCCGCTATATCGTCCAACTAAAACACAATTAAAAACTACAAATTAGAAAGGATACAGCTAGAAAGCGCTTTCCTCATTGGCATGTTTTTTGCATCATAAACAGTGTCAACCCATTTTATATATATGAGAGGAGATAAAACGGATGCTATCGGGAATAAAAGTCATCGATTTTTCACAATACTTGCCTGCCCCGCATACTACTCTTCGCCTTGCAGAATTAGGAGCTGAGGTCATTAAAGTAGAATCTCCTGTTGGAGATCCTTCGAGAGCGCCTTCTGGGGAAGAAGAGATGGGCTATATTTTTCAAGCGCAAAATCGAAATAAAAAGAGTATAGTATTGAATTTAAAAGATGAAGCAGACAAGGAATGGGCATTACAGCTCATTGCCGCCGCAGATGTGGTGGTAGAAAGCTATCGACCGGGAGTAGCTGATAGGTTAGGAATTGGGTATAAAGAGGCACTATCGGTAAACGAAAAAGTTATTTACTGCTCGCTATCAGGCTATGGAAGAACAGAAACAATGCGCCACTTAGGTGGACATGATTTAAATTATTTATCTATTAGCGGGGTTTTATCCCAGCTGAAGGATCAAACTGGGCGCCCGATTCAACCGGGGACACAATTAGCAGATTTTATCGGCGGAATAACAGCAAGTGAAACGATTTTAGGCGCCCTTGTCAAAAGAGAAAGAACAGGTGAACCGAGTTATCTGGATATTTCAATTACAGACTCGTTATTTCCGTTTATGTCAAATCACTTTTTAATTGAAGGCTATACAGGCGAGCAAAATGGAGCTGATAAGCTTGGTGGCAAATATGTATGTTATTACATTTATGAGACGAAAGACGGAAGGTATGTTACCCTTGGCGCCCTTGAACCTAAGTTTTGGAAAAACCTTTGCCATGCTTTAAATAAAGAGTCCTGGTTAACTGGCCACTTCTCAAAAACGACGGATGACAATCCAGTCTTTAAAGAGCTGAAAGAAGTTTTTGCGAACAGAACTTTAGCTGAATGGACTCAGTTTTCAATGGAAGTGGATTGCTGTTTAGCGCCGATTTTAGAAACAAGCGAAGTAGTCAATCATCCACTAGTGAAAAGCCGCAACCTAGTCTTTACTAAACAAGGTGTGAATTACACGGCTACCAGATTTTCAGAACAAGAAAGCAAATTCTCTCCCCCGCCGAAGCTGTCACAGCATGCGGATGAATTGAAACAGCTTAAGTAAGGAGGAGTGGGAAATGGAAGCCTCACATTCATCATATGAAATAAATACATCATTAGCCATTCCAGAACAATCTGTGTACGAAATCCTTCATCAATCTGCCAATGACTATCCTAATCGTATAGCTGTAATTGATGGTGAGAAGCAGCTCACATATGATCAGCTTCTTCAAGCTGTGCAAGGGTTTGCATCATGCTTGAATGAGAAAGGAGTTCGTAAAGGGGCTCGTGTCGCGTTCATGCTGCCAAATTGCTTGGAATATATTGTTTCGTTTTTTGCAGTACAACATTTAGGAGGGACTGTTGTACAAGTCAATCATTTATATCAATCTGTTGAATTGGACTTGATTATAAACGATAGTCGCCCCAGCTGGATAATATGCAATCGCGCTCAAACAGAAAAGCTGGAACAAACAGAATGGAACAGGCGATTGAATATATTATTAATCGAGGAAGAACTTTCATATGAAAAGCTATTTGGTTATGTGCCTATGGCATTTTCACCTGCAAGTATCAACTGGGAAGAAGATGTTGCTGTTCTTCAATATACTGGCGGTACGACTGGGAAGTCAAAGGGTGCTATGATTACCCATAAAAATATTGTCAGTAATATTCATCAATCGTTTGCTGTTTTTTCTTCAGTATTAAATAAAGGTGTAGAAATTACTTTAGGCGTTTCGCCGCTCTCACATGCGATGGCGCTAAATAATATGAATATGACAATATTAATTGCAGGTACATATGTCATTCTCGAAAAATTCAAGATAAATTCTGTTATTCTGGCATTTCGGAAGCATCGTCCTACAGTATTTACCGGATCGCCGACAATGTATATTTCCATCCTTCATTTTTCTGATTTAAAGGATTCTGATTTAACTTCATTGAAGATTTGTACTTCCGGATCAGCTCCGCTGCCATTAGAGGTCAGAAGAGAATTAGAAGAAAAATCCGGTGCGAGAATTTTGGAAGGGTTTGGGCAAACAGAAGCAACGACTGCAACACACCGAACACCTCTGATCGGGAAGCAAAAGCTTGGCAGTATCGGTGTGCCAATCCCGTTGACAAAAGCTAAAATAATGGATCTCGAAAATGGAGAAAAAGAACTGCCTGTCGGGGAGCCAGGTGAACTGGTTGTAAAAGGCCCGCAAGTGATGAAAGGCTATTGGAATAACGAAGCAGCAACAGCAGAAACGATACGCAATTCATGGCTTTATACAGGGGATATTGCCATAAAAGATGAAGATGGCCACTATTTTATCGTCGGACGGAAAAAAGATATGATTATTTCCGGCGGTTATAATATATATCCAACTGAAATAGAAGAAGTGCTTTACGCCCATGATGCGATAGCCGAAGTATGTGTCTTTGGGGTGCCAGACGAGTATTTAGGTGAAAAAGTTGTAGCTGCTATCGTTCCCATCGAAGATAAGACAATCGATTCAACACAATTGCTAGCGTGGTGTAATGAAATGATTGCCCGCTATAAAGTACCGCGAGAATTGAATATAAGAAAAACTTTACCGAAAACGACGGTCGGCAAGATTTTGCGCCGTCAATTAATAAATGAATATATAGAGACTGAGTGAAACGATAACACTTTCATAATGAGGAGGAAAGGATATGAAAGGCATTATTTCTTATGGCGCATATATACCTTACAATCGGCTCCAGCGGAAGAAAATAGGCGACTTTTTCAATAAGCCAGTATTCGGAGGAGTAAAGGCGGTTGCTGGCTATGATGAAGACAGTGTCTCTATGGGAGTTGAAGCTGCCATCGATTGTTTGCAGCGAATGGAACATGAAAAAGTAGATTCAATTTATTTTGCTACTGTAAGTGCCTCTTATAGAGAGAAAGGATCAATCCCAACGATTGCAGCAGCATTAAACTTGCCAAATACTATACGCGGGATTGAAGCATCAACTTCATTAAGAAGTGGAACATCAGCAATACTTGCTGCAAATGAAACTGAAAATACATTGGTAATTGCTTCGGATAGCCGTACAGGTGCACCAACTGGTCAAAATGAACAGTGGTTCGGTGATGGGGCAGCTTCTTTTCTAATCGGCAGCGGTGAAGATGTCATCGCCCACATAATTGATTCAGGGACTGTTCAAGGTGAAGTCATTACTTCCTGGCGCAGTCAAAGCGATCCATTCACACAAAACTGGGAAGAAAGGCTTGGTTCCACTGTTTTCCTTGAACAGGTTAAATCTAATATTGTTCCATTTTTAGAGAAAAATGATGTCACAGCAGACGCGATAGCAAAGGTAATGATCTCCGGCCCTGGAACTAGGGCACATACTGCTGCGGCGCGGGCACTTGGCTTTAAAAACGAGCAAATTCAAGATCCTTTGTTTGATAAAGTAGGTGCTGCCGGAAATGCGCATGCGCCGATGATGATCGTCTCCGCTTTGGAAGCTGCCCATCCTGGCGATTATCTATTAACTATAAATTTCTCTGAAGGCCTCGATTTCATTCTATTTAAAGTAACTGCAGCAATTGAACAGCTGCCAGCAAGAAAAGGCGTGAATGGTTATTTAAAGATTCATAGCGATAAAATTGCTTACAGTGATTATTTGAAATGGAGAGAATTAATAGTTACTGAACCGCCAAGACGACCGGACATAGAACGGCCGTCCGCTCCGGCATTATATCGCGGTTATAATCAAAACTTATCTTTTACAGGGTCTAAATGCCGCAGCTGTGGCATACCTCAATTTCCGAAACAGCGAGTTTGCGTCCAATGTCAACAGAAGGATGAAATGGAAGACTATCGCTTTGTTGGTCAATCCGCCAAAGTAACGACTTTCACACTTGATTATTTAGCTGCCTCACCAGCGCCACCGATGATTGTTGCTGTAATCGACTTTGTGAATGGCGGCCGCATTATTTGTGAAGTAACGGATTGTGATCCTAAGGAAATGAAGATTGGGATGAATGTTGAGATGACATTCAGACGGCTATATGAAGCTGGCGGCATTAATAACTATTTCTGGAAAGCAAGACCAATTCGTCAGAAGGAGAGTAGCTGATATGGGGAAAAAGGGAATAACAGATAAAGTTGCTGTCATTGGTATGGGCTGTACAAGGTTTGCTGAACATTGGGATAAAAGTGTAGATGATTTGTTAGTAGAGGCCGCTTATGAAGCTTTTGCGGATGCAGGAATTGAACCTTCAGATGTAGAGGCAGCGTGGCTAGGCACGATGATCTCAGGTTATGCCGGCATTACCCTTTCAGGACCATTAAAAACGCAATTTATTCCAGTGACGAGAGTGGAGAATATGTGTGCAACAGGATCAGAAGCTTTTAGAAATGCATGCTATGCAGTAGCTTCTGGTGCCTATGATATCGTTCTGGCAATAGGCGTAGAAAAGCTGAAGGATTCTGGATTTAGCGGATTAAATGCGCCAAAACCTGCAAATGACGGCACGGTGCCCAATATATCCGCTCCTGCTTCATTTTCATTTTTAGCTCCTGCCTACTATGAAAAATATGGCCTTTCCAATGAGCAGGGCAGGGAAGTACTGTCGAGAATTGCCTGGAAGAACCACTATAACGGCTCATTAAATCCAAAAGCGCAATATAGGAATGAAGTGCCAATGGAGAAAATTACTAAATCGCCGATGGTTGCAGCCCTTTTGGGCATTATGGACTGTTCCGGTGTTGCAGATGGGGCAGCGGCAGCGATTATTGTAAGAACAGAAGATGCTCATAAATATAAAAAAGACCCGATGTATGTTAAGGCGCTATCGATTGCAGCAGGACCAGGCGATGGGAGGCTGCGGCAAGATTATGATTTTACTACTATTAAAGAAAATGTCGCAGCAGCAGCAGCTGCTTATGCACAAGCTGGAATTAAAAATCCCCGCAAAGAAATTGATATGGCTGAAGTTCATGACTGCTTCACACCGACTGAACTGGTAATCTATGAGGACTTAGGCTTTAGTGAACGGGGACATGGCTGGCAGGACGTGCTTAATGGCGTTTTTGAGCTAGATGGAGAACTGCCAGTTAATCCTGATGGAGGGTTGAAATCATTCGGCCATCCGATAGGAGCAAGCGGACTTAGAATGCTTTATGAAATGTACTTGCAGTTCCAGGGGAAAGCAGGCAAGCGCCAGTTAGACAATCCGAAAATCGGCCTTACCCATAATCTTGGCGGCACACCGATGCAATGTGTCTCCTTCATTTCCATTGTTGGAAAGGAAATATCTTAATTTAAAAAGGAGTGATTGTTAAATGGCAGCAGCCTTAGAGGAGAAGATAGGTTTAAAGCTAACACCAGCTACATTTAAAGTGGAGAGCGGAAAAATTAAAGAATTTGCGCTGGCAATTGGTGATTTAAAGGAAGAGTATTTAAGCGGGGAAAAGGTGCCTCCGACTTTTCCAACAGTTATAGACTTTTGGTCGGAAGGAGATTCGACCTCAGCATTGCTCGGTGTCAACATGGAAAAGGTTTTGCATGGCGGCCAGGAATACGAGTATTTAGCAGAAATTAAAGCAGGCGATGAGATTACGATAACTGGTGAGGTAGAGAACGTATATTCAAAAGCTTCAATGAATTTCTTCGTTATTAAGAAAGAGTATGTGAATCAAAATGGAGAAACGGTGCTAATTGCAAAATCAACGATTATAGAAAGACATTAGGAGTGAATTATGATGCAGACAGGATTTGAATTTAAACCATTGGTAAAACAAGAAATTACGCATTCTCAATTAGTCCGTTATGCAGGTGCCTCAGGGGATTTTAATCCGATTCATACAGTCGTTCCATTTGCGGAAAAGGCGGGCTTGGGCGGCGTGATTGCCCATGGAATGATGATAATGGGGTTTATTGGCCAAGCCATTGGTGAATGGGTGTCAGTAAAAGACTTGGCAAAGTTCTCTGTAAGGTTCAGCAAAATGACAAGACATGGCGAAGAAATTGTAGTTACCGGGAAAGTTGTCGGTGAAACCGAAAACAGATGGATTTGTGAAGCAAAAGCGCAAAATAAGGAAGGCGAAGTAAAAGTGAAGGCATCATTTGAAGTAAAGAAATAGATGCAAAAGTTCATTTCGCACTCAAGTTAATGTAATCTACCTGCGCATCATGATTTTGATGTGGAGGTTTATTGTGGGGGGAGTTATATATGTCGAATCTTTTAGAGAATCAAGTTGCCATTGTAACAGGTGCAGCTAGAGGAATTGGGCTGGAAGTTGTTAAAATGTTTGTTGAACACGGTGCAAAGGTTGTCGTATCCGACAAAGATGAAGCGCCTGCAGCAGAGGTGGTTGCAGCCATTCGTGCAGAGGGCGGGCAGGCAATAGCGGTTTGCGGTGATGTCACTGAGCCCCGTTTTGCAAAACATATAATCGATTCTACAATTGGAGAATATGGCAAATTAGATATTTTAGTGAATAATGCCGGTTATACTGTTGATAATTTAGTGCACAAGTTAACGGATGATCAATTTCAAAAAATGCTTGATATCCATTTAGTTGCCCCATTTCGCCTAATTCGTGAAGCGGCTCCATATATGCGGGAGGCAGGCAAGAAAGAAAGAGAGAATGGCATCAGCCATTACCGCAAGATTGTCAATGTATCCTCGATGTCAGGTGTAAAAGGGAATGTCGGCCAGGCAAACTACGCTGCCGCAAAGTCAGGCGTGATTGGGCTAACTAAAACTGTCGCGTTAGAGTGGGGTCAGTTTAATGTCAACTGTAATGCAGTTGCATTCGGCTTCATAGATACGAGATTAACTCGTCCGAAAGAAGAAGGCGGTCAGGTTGATGGAGCAGATGTTGGCATTCCAACAAAGGTGCGTGACGCAATTATTAGCAAAATCCCTCAGAAAAGACCAGGCGAAGCAAAGGAAGCTGCAGCGGCAATCTTCCATTTATGTTCACCGTTATCAAACTATATAAATGGTCAAGTTCATTTAGTAAATGGAGGCTCCTACACTTAAACATCGTCATTAACTAGGAATCTTTCACAATGATTCCTAGTTATTTTTAATGAGAAAGGCTATTGAATATCTAATTTTCTTAGCTTTTTATAAAATTGAGAGCGGCTGATGCCTAAAAGCTTGGCTGCAGCTGTACGATTGCCGTTAGACTGATTTAAAGCAAAAGTAATCGCATCTTTTTCGGCATTGTCCATATTCAATTTATAAAAATCAGAAATGGAAACTTGATCTTCATTAGACTGTTTTATAGATACTTTCTCATTTGTGTTATTGTTTTTCTGCTTTTGAATATATTCCGGCAAATGCTCTGTATCTAATAAATCACCTTCAACAGCGTTCAAGGCACGTTCGATTGCATTTTCAAGTTCCCTGACGTTGCCGGGCCAGTTGTGCATGGATAAGACCATTAACGCTTGTTTGCTTATGTTTATTTCTCCCATTCCCATCAAATGGCTTAATTTTTTTATGATGAAATTGGACAACAGTGGGATATCATTTGTTCGTTCACGCAATGGTGGAATATTTATGACGATGACATTCAATCTATAAAATAAATCCTCTCTAAATTCATTTTTTGCAACCATCTCAGTTAAATTTTTATTTGTTGCAGCAATGATTCGTACATTCACATTGATTGTTTCACTTCCGCCTACTCTCTCAAACTCCTTCTCTTGTATAACCCTTAGTAGCTTAACCTGCATGAGTAATGGCATATCGCCGATTTCATCAAGAAATAAAGTTCCATTGTTTGCTAGTTCAAATTTTCCCGGCTTTCCACCTTTTTTTGCTCCTGTGAAAGCACCGTCCGCATAGCCGAAAAATTCAGACTCCCATAACTCTTCAGGTATGGCAGCGCAATTCACTTTTATAAACTTCCCTGAACGAAGTGAAGCATTATGAATTCCTCTGGCAAACAATTCTTTACCTGTACCGCTTTCACCTAAAAGTAAAACATTGGAAAAACCTGATGCAGACTGACGTGCGAAGTTCTTCAATTTTTTCAGTTCATCGTCCTGAGTGATAATATCATCCAAATCAAATGGAGTTCCGCCAATTAACGATAATTCACCTCTGTAAAAGGATACTTCTTTTTCTAATTCGGTTAATGTTTTTATCACGCTTTTCCACTTGTGTAAATCTTTATAAATAATTTTTGCGATGGAACCTACAAGCTGCTGATCTTTATAAATGGGTGTTTTTTGGACAAGGCATTTTCGGTTGCCGATAATCAGCGCTTCTAATTTTTCAGTTTGAAAGTCTTTACTTAACGCTTCTTCTAAGTGAATTTCCGGTATAACCTCTCGTACATGCTTATTTAGCAGCGCGCTTCTTGGTTCTTTTATGAACTCCATTGCAGCTTCATTAACCATGTCTACTTTACCGCTCTGATCAATTACAATGTAAGCGTCATTTGTCGTATTTAGAACAGTTTGTAAAGTTCTTTCAAGTCTTTTCGTTATTTCCAGCTCTTTTGCGATTTCTTCATAATCAGTTAAATCGGATATCAGGATAATGCCGCCCCAATACTTGCTCTCGCGTGATAAGGACTTATATTTAACGAGCAGCTGTTTATTTTCAATTGTAACCCTCTGAAGGGGAATATCGGTCATCTGATTATGCTCACTAGTAAACTCTATTAGATCAGGGAAAACCTCAGAATAATGCCGTCCGATACTATAATCTCTCTTTATGTTGCACATGATTTCTGCCGAGTGATTAGCAACCAAGATTCTTCCATTTCGGTCTAAAGCAAGCAGGCCGCTTTGCATATGCTGAAATAAAGATTCCAAAGAGTTGCCGTACGTATCGCTTCGTGTTTGATAGGCATAAATAATGTTTTTTGTATCAAGTACGCCGCTTACCGTATTATCTGATGATAGCACAACAGCTTGGCCGACCTGTTTTTCTTGAAGAAACAGACGGACTTCAGCCAGGTCATCTGTTTCATAAACGGTAATCGTATTTTTAATAATATATGGAAGAATGTTGTCATCAATGGAAGCGTTTTCTGAAAGGGCTTTAAAAATAGCGGATGGAGTCATTGCGCCGATAAATAAATTATGTTCATCCATGACAGGCAAGATCCATATTTTATCTTTTCTGAAAATTTCAACTGCATCTCGTACTGTGTGCTTAGCGGTCAATTTAGGGACATTTCGATTCATATAATTTTCTACAGTCTGTGTAAAAGAATTTCTTACAAGCAATTTCCTCACTCCGTAATTTTGTATTTAATTAGAGACATTATATGAATTCTTCATAAGTAATACAAAATCCTTTTAATTTTCTGAATAATGTATGAAAAAACAAACACTGTCTTCATTAATGGACATTTTATGAAACAGTTTGTCTTTCTTTTTTTTTGAAAAAATATGAAAAGACTGTGCTAATCATGACTGGCATAGTACTTGCATTGTTTTAAAGTGCAGACAACCAAATCTATATTAATAATTTGAGGGAGGGATAGATTTGAAGGAAAGTGAGACGAAGGTACGGCAATTATTAATCGGGGAAGCGTTAAAATATGCTGCACATAGTTCCCCTAATAGATCTGCATTTGTTTTCGAGAATAAGAGATTATCATACAAGCAGCTTCTGAATCGCGCACAGCTGTTGGCGGGCTGGCTAACGGAAACCGGAATTAGCAAGGGTGATAAAATAGGCTGTCTTTTTAAGAACGGGTTATCATTTGTTGAAGTATACTTTGGGGCGAGTCTTTCCGGCGGTGTGCTTGTTCCGGTAAACTTTCGGTTAGTGCCTAATGAAGTTGAATATATTTTAGACCATGCAGATGTGAAGATTTTATTTGTCGAAGAGGATCTTTTAAGTTCTATTGAACCGATTGTAAATAAATTAAAAAAAATTGAGCAGATAGTTGTAGTGGGAGAAGTTTATCCACTATTAAATAAAGAAGTACTCTCATATGAAACTATTTTTCCAATGAACATAAAAGGTGAGGCTGAAGAGCTTTGTGATGATGATGCACATGCAATCATTTACACCTCTGGTACGACTGGAAAGCCAAAGGGCGCTGTGCTTACACATAAAAATATATACATAAATGGGATGAACAAATCTTATCACGGTCAGAGCAAACGCGGTGCAAAGCACTTGCTTATTCCGCCATTATTTCATGTAGCAGCACTCTCCCTGCTAGTTACCAACTGCTTGTTGGAAGGAACAATGGTCATCCATCGTGAGTTCAACCCGGAAAAAGTATGGCAAACGATTGAAAATGAAAAGATTAATTCAATGTTTCTAGTCCCTGCGATGTGGAATATGCTTTTTCAAGTCCGAAATTACGAAAAGTATGCGCTTGATTCGATGACGAGTTGTTCTACCGGAGGAGCGATTTGCCCGCTTGAACTTAAGAAAAAAATTATGAGCACGTTTAAAAATGCTGGCCTGCATGAAGCATTTGGGCAAACGGAGATGAGCCCATCGACAACGTATTTATCAGGAGAGGAATCTATAAAAGAAGGAAAAGCCGCCTCTGTAGGCAGGCCGTCTTTAAATGTAAGAATCCGCATTGTTGATGAATATATGAATGATGTACCGGCTGGTGAGGTGGGAGAAATCCTTTACCAGGGCCCGACAATGATGAAAGAGTATTACAAAAATCCGGAAGCTACTTCAGAAGCTTTTAAAGGGGGCTGGTTTCACAGCGGCGATTTAGTGCGAATGGATGAAGACGGCTATATTTATGTCATCGACCGCAAAAAAGACATGATTATTAGCGGCGGTGAAAATATTTATCCGAAGGAATTGGAAGAGGTTCTATATACCCATCCATATATTTTGGATGCTGCAGTCATTGGCGTACCAGATGCTAAATGGGGAGAAACAGTAAAAGCATGTATCGTATTAAAGGAAGATAAGCAATTATCGAAAGAGGAAGTTTTAGAATTTTGCCAAACTAGAATTGCGTCATATAAAAAACCACGTCTAATTGAGTTTTTGGAAGCGTTACCACGTAATGCTTCAGGAAAAGTTTTAAAAACTGTATTAAAATCACAAGTTTTTACAGAAAAAAGTGAAGGGAGAATTGAGTGATGGGGAATTTACAAGGAAAAGTGGCGATTGTTACAGGGTCAGGAAGAGGAATAGGCAGAGAGATTGCTATATTACTGGCAAAAGAAGGGGCAAGTGTTGTTGTCAACGATCTTGGCGGAGGTTCAGACGGTAAAGGAAATGATACTAAGGTTGCGGATGAGGTAGTAGCGGAAATTAAAGAATTTGGCGGTGCAGCAATTGCGAACGATCAATCTGTAACAGAGCTTGAGAATGCAGAAAATATCGTAAATACAGCGGTAGAGGAATTTGGCGGCATTGATATCGTTGTCAATAATGCAGGAATCTTGCGTGATCGCATGGTGTTTAAAATGAGTGAAGAAGAATGGGATGCAGTCATAGCGGTCCACTTAAAAGGCTCTTTTAATATGACAAGAGCAGCATCACCACATTTTAAAGAGCAGAAAAGTGGCAGATTTATCAATTTCACATCCACTTCCGGATTAATTGGGAATGTTGGGCAGGCAAACTATGCTGCAGCTAAGCTTGGAATTGCTGGTCTTAACAAGATTACAGCTTTAGACATGGCTAGGTATAATGTTACCGCAAATGCGGTAGCTCCATTTGCTTGGAGCAGATTGATCGGTTCAATTCCGACTGATAGTGATAAAGAAAAAGCACGTGTGGACAAATTGAAAAAGCTGTCTCCTGCACATATCGCCCCTCTAGTTGCTTTCCTTTGTTCAGATGAGGCAGCAGACGTGTCAGGCCAAATTTTTGGCGTTAGAGGAAAAGAAATTATGGTCTTTTCTCAGCCTCGGCCAATCCGGTCTGTATACAAAGAGGAGGGCTGGTCAATTGAAAGCTTGAGTGAAATTAAGGGCTCCTTGCAAGGAAGCTTTACTCCTTTGGAAGTTAGTGCAGATGTATTTCCATATGAACCACTTGTATAAATAAAGTTCAACGATAGGAGGCCAACAAAAATGATTGATCAGGAAGCATTATCAAAACTAACACTCTATGATTTATTACTGCAGTCTGCAAAGGAGTTTCCGAGCAAAATGGCAGTTATTGACGGGTCATTGCAGTTTACTTACGAAGAGCTGGTGAAGGCAGTCGATGCATTCTCATCCAGTCTCTATTATCAAGGCTTTAGAAAAGGGGACAGAGTAGGCATGATGCTTCCTAATAGCATTCATTATATTGTTTCCTACTATGCTGTCCAACGGCTTGGTGGAATTGTTGTTCAAGTGAACCCGCAATATCAAGCGGTTGAATTGGATTACATAATGGTGGATGCTGAACCAAAATGGTTTATTTGTGAACGCATTCAACATGGGAAAATACGTGAGGTGAGAGCTTTTAATGATGTTCATGTAATTTTTACAACAGATGATTACGGTGCAGACCGAATCCTGCAGCCAAGCAGCGGTGTACAGCCTGAGCAAGTGAGTATAAGTCCGAAAGCGGACATTGCAGTGATTCAATATACAGGTGGTACAACCGGAAAGTCAAAGGGTGTCATGCTTACACATTTCAATATTGTCTGTAATATTCATCAATCAGGTGAGGCGTTTTCAGATGTACTGAATAAAGGGGAAGAGAGAATTTTGGGTGTGGCCCCGTTAACACATGCAATGGCAATGACAAATATGAATAATTCCGTTCGGTTAGCTTCCACGTTTATTATTTTGGGGAAATTTGATGCAGGGAAAGTGCTGGAGCTTATTCGAAAGTATCAGCCGACGATGATGTTAGGCTCACCTACAATGTATATTGCTCTTCTTAATTTACAGGATTTGCAGCCAAATGATCTATCGTGTTTTAAAATATGTATTTCCGGTGCGGCGCCTATTCCGGCAGAAGTATTAAAAAATCTTGAAAAAAAATCAGGGGCTCATATTTTAGAAGGTTATGGATTATCGGAAGGAACAACCTCGACACATCGGACGCCATTAAATAAAAAGAGAAAAATTGGCAGTGTTGGCTCGCCCATCGCTCTAACAGAAGCAAAAATAGTTGATGAGGAAACAGGCACAAAAGAATTGCCTCCAGGAGAAAAGGGAGAATTAATCATCTAAGGACCTCAAGTGATGAAAGGCTATTGGAAAAAGCCTGAAGAAACGAATTTAACGATTAAGGGCGGATGGCTGTATACAGGGGATATCGCTGTACGTGATGAGGATAATTACTATTTTATCGTGGGCAGAAAAAAAGATATGGTGATTGCCGGCGGCCTCAATATTTATCCCGCAGAGGTCGAAGAAGTCATTTATCAGCATCCTGATATCGCTGAAGCATGCACATTCGGTGTCCCTGATCCGTATTTAGGTGAGAAATTATATGCAGTGGTCATTTTAAAAGAGGGGGCCAAGCTGACAGACAAGGAACTTTCCAGCTGGTGTGAAGGAAAGATTGCCCGCTATAAAATACCGCGTGTGATCGAATTCCGTGACTCCCTTCCAAAAACGATTGTAGGAAAAATTTTAAGACGGACTCTAGTGGAAGAATTCACGCAAAAAAGTAAATGATAATGATCAATGGAGTTGATGAGGATGGAAAGAAGTAGTGTTATTGTGACTGGCGGCGGCAGCGGAATCGGAAAAGCCATGGCAATGAAATTTGCAGAAAAGGGAGCCAATGTTGTCATTACAGGCCGAAGTGCAGAAAGATTAGCAGATGCGAAAAAAGAAATCGAGCAAATAGCAACGGGGAAGGTACTGCAGTTTCAGATGGACGTCCGCAATCCAGAAAAAGCAATTGAAATGATTGAATTTACAAAGGATGCATTCCAAAAAGTAGATGTCCTCATCAATAATGCTGCCGGTAATTTTATATGTCCGGCAGAGGACCTCTCTTTTAATGGCTGGAATTCAGTTATAGATATTGTCTTAAATGGAACTTGGTACTGTTCCCAGGCAGCTGGAAAGGACTGGATTGCCAATGGGACGAAGGGTAGTATCCTTAATATCGTTGCGACTTATGCTTGGGGTGCAGGAGTCGGGACGATTCACTCTGCAAGCGCAAAGGCCGGAGTTTTGACAATGACTCAGACTTTGGCTGTTGAATGGGGAAAGAAATATGGCATACGTGCAAATGCAATTGCTCCTGGGCCAATTGAAAATACGGAAGGCGTAGCAAGGCTAGTAGCTTCAGAAAAAGCGAGAGAAAGAGCCATTGAGTCGATTCCATTAAGCAGGTTTGGTAAGGTCGAGGAAATTGCTCATATGGCCTACCTTCTTTCAACTCCTGAATTATCATATATTAATGGTGAATGTATTACGATGGACGGAGGAAAATGGCTAAATACACAAACAAGGTAATATGACTGCGGCATGTCTACATGCCGTATTTTTTACTATGCTTATTTGAAAGCTATGTAAAATGTGTTTGTACCGCTCTTGCATAGAAAGAAGTCGTAAAAATAAAAAAAGAACCATCATTATTGTCATTCAATGATTGGTTCTTATATTTTTGCTTGTATAGATAATCCTTCTTCGTTTTCGTTATTCTTGTACGCATATCTGCAAATGCATATATACCTCGATTTTGGTCAGGATTCCTTTTGCCTTCTCTTTCAAGCTTTTCTCTCATTTTCTTTGCTCGTGATTTACTCATCAAATTCACCTCATCTAAAAATTGGTTCATTTGATTTTATCATATTTCTAAAGATTAAGCAGGAGGTATAAGTCCTGATACAAGAAGAATAAAAAATACTAATCCAATAACAGTAAAGATTATAGATGCAATTAAGGCAAAACTGGGGTGTAATTTAAATTGTTCCCATTTAAGAATAATTCCTGTCGCAGTTGTTGTTTGCGTATTATAATAATTCCTTGCTGCTCCACCACTGCTCGTGAAAAATATAACTATTAATGTAAACATAACACCGCTAAAAAACATAATTTCGATAAATCGAATGGAAAAAAGTTGAGAAAAAGCATAGGTTACTGCAAATTCTACTATGAGTGTTGATATGAATATAATTGCGCGTTTCATATTTTGCATTCCCCCTTATAATGGAAATTACGGATGGGTAGAGGGGAAGGTTTCAATTATTGCAAATATTTAACGGGCATAACCAACAACAACCGAAATAGAGAGAGTCGAAAAGCTTAGCTGTTTTGTACAAGTCTTAACAATTTATGTACATCGTCACCTGTAAGAGCAGCATAATGCTCCCAAATCTCATCTCGCAACATATCAAGTTCAATAATCTTTTTCGCTAACTCAACAGCTTCCTGGCTTGCCATCCGGAAAGTCCTCCTAAATCGTTATTTTACCGACAAATATTTCTTTGATAACCCCTCAAGTTCTGATAATGTTAAATTTTGTAAGTTTTTCTCGAGTTCATGTATTTTATTTTCTTTCAAAAGTTGGATTAAATAGTTGCGTTTTTTTTCAACCGCTTTTCTTAAATATTGCATACAACCTGCTCCTTTAAATTATGATGGTGTTATTTTAATTAAAATAAAAGAAAAATTCATTTAGTCTGTCAGAATTTCTTACATACTTTATATTATGTAAGAAATTCTGACATTAAAGGTGAAATTATTTAACAATTCTGTATAATAGAAATAAAACCTTCTAACTAATATGGGGTGGTCTGCAGATGGAAAGTGAATACTCCTATAAAGAAAGAAAAGTCATTTCTATTGGAGCGGTAAGTGAATTAACTGGATTAAGTGAAAGACAGATTAGGTATTATGAAGAAAGAAAGCTAATTTTTCCGTCACGGTCTAATCGCGGCAATCGAAAATACTCCTTTTCCGACGTTGAACGGTTGATAGATATCGCCAATAAACGGGAAGAGGGTGTGAGGACGGATGAAATAAGAATGGAATATAAGAAAGAAAAGACGAGAGAAGATCGTGAAACTAGAAAGAAAATGATTCAAGGACAGCTTAATGCAAGATTTATGACGCAAAAAAACGGGAAGCGATTTAGCTGAATGGATTCATCATCGAAAGCAGTAAAGGACAGCCGTATAAGATTCATTTACTGCTTTAGAGTGCCTTCGAAAGTGAAAATAAGAAAATTTAGTAGGATTCGAAAGAGGTGTCCGCTCGACACCTGCGGGAGAGAAGCGAGACAGTCGAGAACCAGGAGATGCGACCCGACGCTAGAGCTGCTAGAAAGGGAGCAGAAAGCCTCGAAAAATCCAAAACTCTTTATTTTACGTTAAATGAGTTTTCTACAACCTGAAGCAGAAAAGGGGACAGTTCGTTTCCTTTACTGCTTTTTTGTTGATTGCCATTCAGGAATTTAATACTCTTTAAAATTTAATTTTCTGTTTATAGAAATCATACTTTCATATTTTTAACAATTCATTTAATATGTAAAGACGAGAATTTGATTAAAAAGGAGGGAGTACAATGGAGAATAAATACCCTCAGACTTTCGAAGTGATTGAACTGTGTCTGTTAGCAGGAAAAATTATGCTGCAGTGCGGAGCAGAAACGTATCGGGTGGAGGACACAATGACCCGGATTGCTGCAGCTCTTGGGATACCAAATTCACATAGCTATGTTACGCCAACAGGAATCGTCTTTTCAACAGATGATACGAATCCCGCCAAACTGATCCGCATTTCGGAACGTACGACTGATCTATATAAAGTGACGTTAGTAAACGGCGTTTCACGGAAGGTGAGCAGCGGGGAAATGACGAGAGAACAGGCTTTTCTAAAATTAAAAGAGATTGAAAATGCCAATTACACTTTTCCAATCTATCAGCAAATCCTGGCAGCTTCTATTGCAAGCGCCTGCTTTATGGTTATGTTTCAAGGTGAATGGAACAACTTTATTCCTGCGCTCATAACAGGTGGAGTAGGTTTTACTTCATTTATCTTTCTGCATAGAGTGGTGCAAATAAAATTCTTCTCGGAATTTATTGCTTCGTTTATTATCGGCATCCTGTCCATTCTTTTCATAAAGGCCGGACTGGGGACGCAGCTGGATAAAATAATTATTGGTTCAGTGATGCCGCTTGTGCCGGGGCTGCTGATCACGAATGCTGTACGGGACTTAATGGCTGGCCACCTTGTATCTGGATTATCTAAAGGGGCGGAGGCATTTTTAACTGCATTTGCAATCGGAGCGGGAATCGCAGTGGTGTTCTCCTTTCTATCTTAAAACGATAAGGCGGGATAAAAATGACAATTATCATCAATTTAATGACAAGTTTTATTGCCGCGGCAGCTTTTGGCGTTATTTTTAATGCACCAAAAAAATCTTTGCTGCAATGTGGCTTTGTCGGCATGTTCGGCTGGCTTATTTATATATCATTAGTCAATCATAATCATGATGCCGTATTGGCTTCTTTAATTGCAGCCATTTTTATCTCCGCTATTAGTCAAGTGTTTGCAAAAATATATCGCACGCCAATTATTATTTTTAGCGTAGCCGGCATCATTCCCCTCGTGCCTGGAGGAATTGCATACGATGCCATGAGAAACTTTGTGGAAAATGATTATAATATGGCGATTCAGCTTGCGGCGAGAGCATTTATGATATCTGGTGCAATCGCTGTCGGCTTAGTGATATCAGAAGTCATCTATCAGCTGATCATGAAGGCAAGATTGAAATTAAAAAAAGCGTAAGAAGCTTCGTTCATTCGAAGCTTCTTTTGTTTTGATTAGCGTTTATTCTAAGGTAAACTCGTTCACACTAAAGTATAAGGAATGGGGGCCAATATGCTAAAACTACGAATCATCTTTATTATTTTTTTAATGCTGGCACTTGTTTGTTTTCTATTTGTATACTCGAAGCCAGCCCCTGCAGAAACTGTATGGGACGACTTAATCATAATAAATAACTTGCCAGAGGTTGAAACCTCCTTTCATAAAGGAAAAACGAGGTTGACTGCAATCCATTTATATAAGGATGGCCACGTCAAAAAAGCAGCCAGAGCTTTAACATGGCATTCTTCTGACAGAAGTGTCGCTCAAGTAAGTCAAGATGGTCAAATAAGATTAAAAGGTAAAAAAGGGATGACAAAAATAACAGTTACAGACGGAACTTTTCAGGATAATCTTGTCATTAATCATGGCAAAGAAAAAGTTTCCGTTATTAAAGAAAAAGGGACTAAATATCATTTGATTTCACAACTGGTTAAAAGCTTAACTTTAGAAGAAAAAATAGGACAGATGCTGATGCCGGATTTCCGGCAGTGGGACGGTAAAGCTGTAACTGAGGTTAAACCAGAGATCGCTCAAATCATTCAAAAATATCATCTTGGCGGCATCATCCTATTCAAAGAAAATATTCAATCTATCGAACAAACGCTCCATTTAACAACTGGATTTCAAAGCAATGCAGAAAAATTTGGATTATTATTGTCGATTGACCAAGAGGGTGGCAGTATTGACCGCTTGAATTTTGGCACAACAATGCCTGGAAATATGGCATTAGGAGCAGGAAATGATAAAAGGCTTACAGAACTTGTCGGTAAGGCGATTGGAAAAGAGTTGTCGTTACTCGGAATCAACATGGATTTTGCCCCAGTATTAGATATTAATAATAATCCGGAAAATCCTGTTATTGGGTTGAGATCCTTTAGTTCTGATCCGGAGACAGTTACAAAAATGGGTACAGCGCTAGCAAAAGGGCTTGATGAAGCTAATATTGTTGCGGCAGCCAAGCATTTTCCAGGTCACGGGAATACTGCGGTTGATTCACATATAGGTTTGCCTGTTGTAAGGACAAAACTTGATGAGTTGAAGAAGATGGAACTACAACCATTTCAACAATTAATGGATAAAGATATTGATGCGGTCATGTCGGCACATATTACCTATCCTTTCATCGAAACTGAGAAATTTAAGTCAGCTGTGTCAGGACAAGAAATTACACTGCCTGCTACATTGTCGCATAAAATCTTGACAAGACTAGTGAGAGACGAAATGGGATACGAAGGGGTGATCATTACAGATGCCTTGAATATGAATGCGATCGCATCTCATTTTCAGCCTGTGGACTCGGCGATACGTGCAATTAAAGCCGGAGTGGATGTCCTTCTAATGCCTGTAGGAGTCGAAGAGGTGGCTAATGGTTTATATGAGGCAGTTGCAAAGGGAGATATAACAGAGGAAAGAATCAATCAGTCTGTCACTCGAATATTGACGCTTAAACTAAAGCATGGGATTTTAAAAGAGGAAGAAGCTCCTTCTTATCAAAAAAAGCTTGAAGCGGCTAGAAGTGGAATTCATTCTATAGAGCATCAACAATTAGAAAAACTAGCAGCAAAAAAAGGAATTACATTAGTGAAAAATAATGGAACGCTCCCTATTTCGCAAAATCTATATAAAAAAATCATCGTAATTGGCGATGATAGTAGTGATGTGTTAGCGGCCAGCTTAGAAAAGTTTCACTCAAATATTACCGCTTTTCGATTAGAAAATAAAAGCGATGGATTTGAAGAATGTAAAGAGGCTGATTTAATCATCATTTCTGTAAGTAATAATAAAAAACTGTCAGAAGATTACATAGATTTAGGCGAAAATAGGGATGTGCCTGTTGTATTCATATCAGTCGGTACTCCGTATGCAATTACTGCACTTCCTTCTGCTGATAGCGTTATTGCCCAATTCGGACAAACGAAAGCGAGCTATCAAGCGACAGCTGAAGCATTGTTCGGTGGGTTTAATCCATCTGGACGATTACCAGTAGCCATTCCAGATAAAAACGGACATGTGCTGTATCATTTTCGAGAGGGCTTATCATATGATTAATTGGCGAGAGGCAGTAGAAAGAGAACCGTCTAATTTTGCCTGTTTAATACGACCAAATAACAGATGAGGATCGGAAAGCTGCCTGCTAATCGACCAGATGAGCAGCAATGGAAGATGAACAGTCGATTAGCCGCGTCCAATTCGATCAAGTGAGCAACAATGGATAATGAACGGTCAATAAGCTACCTCCAATTAACCAAAAGTAAGAAACAATTAGTAAGGAAAGGTCGAAAAGCTACCTGCCTCTTATTCGACAAGGAGAGTAACAAAGAGCGGAGAAAGGTCGATGGTTTTGATGGTTCACTTTGAAAAAAATATAATTGATATTGAATATCATTTTCAATTGGTATACAATACATACTTGGAAAGCAGTGTCATGCAAAATTAATTTTATGAATGACTGCTTGTATCACCTCAGATAGAAGCATATAATCCAAAGTATATTTTAATAGATGCATAGAATAGGGGATAAGCATGATTAAACGATTTTTTAGTTATTACCGGCCTCATAAACGATTATTTATTATTGATTTTAGTTGTGCGATTATCGTTGCTATATTAGAGCTTGCCTTTCCAATTGCCGTGCAGTGGTTTGTAGATGATCTGCTTCCTACAAGCAATTGGTCGATGATTGTCTCAGTTAGTGCTGGATTATTGACGCTTTATTTAGTAAGCACGGGTCTGCAATTTGTCGTTAACTACTGGGGACATAAACTTGGGATTAATATTGAAACAGATATGAGACAACAGTTATTTAAGCACGTGCAAAGCCAGTCCTTCCGTTTTTTTGATAATACTAAAACTGGGCATATTATGAGCCGTACAACAAACGATTTAATGGATATTGGGGAGCTCGCCCATCACGGACCTGAAGATTTATTTATTGCTGCGATGACTTTTATAGGCGCTTTTTGGATTATGATGACAATAAATGTGAAACTAGCTTTATTAGCCATCTTTATTGTTCCATTTCTAATCTGGCTTATTGCTTATTGCAATATTGCCATGAATAAAGCGTGGAAAAAGATGTATAGTGAAATTGCAGAAGTGAACGGCCGTGTAGAAGATAGTGTTTCAGGTGCACGCGTTGTTCAATCTTTTACAAATGAAGATTTTGAAATCGAGCGCTTTACAAAAGATAATCGAAGATTCCGCAAAGCGAAGCTTGGAGGATATAAAGTAATGGGGTATACTGCCTCTGGCGTATATTTTCTTACGCGAATCTTAATTTTAGCGATATTGGTATACGGTTCCTATTTGGCTTTCAACGGCGAGCTAAAGCCAGGAGAGCTAGTTGCTTTTGTATTATATGCCAATGTTTTAATGAAACCGATTGATAAAATCAGTGCATTAATGGAGCTTTATCCGAAAGGAATGGCAGGGTTTAAGCGTTTTACGGAAATGCTCGATATGCAGCCTGAAATAGAGGATAGAGAGCATGCGATTGATGTTGCATCTTTGCGCGGAGATATCGCATTTAAAAATGTCTCATTTAGCTATGATGACAATAAAACGGTACTATCGAATTTAAATATGAAAATAAATGCAGGGGAAACAGTTGCTTTTGTAGGGCCTTCTGGTGCCGGGAAATCAACGATTTGCTCACTTATACCAAGATTTTACGATGTGAATGCTGGCCAAATTACAATTGATCGTATGGATATTAGAGATATGACAAAACAATCATTGCGTTCGCAAATTGGTATCGTCCAGCAAGATGTCTTTCTTTTTACCGGAACATTAAAGGAAAATATCGCTTATGGAAAGCTGGATGCGACGGATGAAGAAATTTTTGATGCTGCAAAAAGAGCGCATCTTGAAAGTTTCATAAAGTCATTACCGAATGGCTATGAAACGCAAATAGGGGAAAGAGGTCTTAAGTTATCAGGTGGCCAGAAACAAAGGTTAGCGATTGCGCGAATGTTCTTGAAGAATCCGCCTATCCTCATTCTCGATGAAGCCACTTCAGCACTTGATACGGAAACAGAAAAAATTATTCAAGCAGCTCTTAATGATTTGGCAAAAGATAGAACAACACTTGTGATTGCGCATAGACTGGCAACAATTAGGAATGCAGATACAATCAAGGTAGTGACAGAGGACGGCATTGCCGAAGAGGGCTCTCACGAAGAGCTTATCGAGCTTGGAGGGATTTTTGCGAACCTTCATCAAGTTCAGTATCAACGGGCATAAACGCTTACAAATATATCCTTCCAATTATTAATGAAAAGTGGTTGTTTTCTTAGTGAAAATCATTGATAATCTTATGGAGATAAGATTGTCTAAAAAGCATATGATATTTACGGCCTAGTACCTTCATCTAGGAATAATAAATTGAGGGGGATGACGATGAAAATGAGAGTTTCTAGTGTGCAATATCATTTGCATACCATCCGTTCGTTTGAAGATTTTGCAACACAATGTGAACATTATATTAAAACTGCCCAGGAGTTCGGCACAGAATTTGTGCTCTTTCCAGAGTTCTTCACAACTCAGCTGCTTTCAATTGGAAGTGAGCAAGGAACGAGCCTTACTATCAACGAACTTCCTGGTTTTACTGAACAATATAGAAATTTATTTACAAGACTGGCAGTCGAATCAGGCATGCATATCATTGCCGGTACCCATGTCATTCATCGGGATGGAAAGCTGTACAATGTCGCTCATCTTTTTTACCCGGATGGAAGAATCGGCGAGCAGGCCAAGCTCCATATAACGCCAACTGAAGTACACGAGTGGAATATGTCTCCGGGTGAAGATTTACATGTATTTGATACTGATAAAGGCAGAATAGCGATTCTTACATGCTATGATATTGAATTTCCTGAAATTGTCCGCATGGCAAAGGCAAAGGGGGCAGATGTCATCTTTTGCCCGTCCTGTACAGATGATCGCCACGGCTTTCATCGCGTTCGCTACACTTCACACGCACGTGCGATTGAAAATCAAGTGTATGTGGTTGTAACAGGAACAATTGGCTCCTTGCCGACTGTTGACTTTATGAGAGCAAACTTTGGGCAAGCTGCGGTGATTACTCCTAATGATATCCCGTTTCCGCCTAAAGGCATTATGGCAGAAGGCGAGCTGAATGATGATATGATTATTACTGCTGATTTGGACTTAAGCCTTCTTTATGAAGTAAGAGAAAGAGGTTCTGTTACTACTTGGCGTGATCGCAGAGTCGATTTGTACACAGATTGGGAGAAAGAAAACATTGACGGCTAAATATCACAATGAATTTTTCGTTATGAAAGACAGCAAGCCGATTCCAGCCGTAATAAGAAATTATACTGAAGCTGATTTCGAGAATTTAATAGCTATTCAAGCTAAGTGTTTTCCTCCGCCGTTTCCACCAGACCTTTGGTGGAATGAAGCACAATTGAAGAACCATGTAGCCATTTTCCCTGAAGGCGCACTTTGCATCGAAGTTGATGGCATACTGGCAGGTTCATTAACTGGTGTAAGAGTGAACTTTAATTCTGATTATCCTGCTCATACATGGGAAGAAATGACTGATAATGGCTATATCGGAACGCATAATTCCACCGGGAATACTTTATATATTGTCGATATTGCTGTCAGGCCGGATTACCGAAAGCTTGGTATAGGGAAAATACTAATGCAGGCGATGTATCATGTAGTTGTTGAACTAGGTATAGACCGCTTGTTAGGTGGAGGCCGAATGCCAGGCTATCATAAAGTTTCGCACGAAAAAACACCTGAGCAATACGTTGATTCGGTTGTAAAAGGCGAGTTAAAAGACCCTGTTCTCACATTCTTGCTAAGCTGCGGGAGAAAGCCGCTCGCCATTGCAGCAAACTAT
Organism: Cytobacillus horneckiae; assembly: GCF_002835735.1. Taxonomy (GTDB): domain Bacteria; phylum Bacillota; class Bacilli; order Bacillales; family Cytobacillaceae; genus Cytobacillus; species Cytobacillus horneckiae. Next base: position 402,904 of record NZ_PISD01000008.1, read on the forward strand.
TTAGATGACGCCGAATCGAATAACTTTGGTGTATTAATGGAATGGAGAAACCCATTTAAGATGAAATGACCCGCGAGTCAATTGACTGCGGGTTTCTTGTTCTCTACAATAAAGAGAAGAAAGATTGTATAGGGCGGTGCTGTACTTGCAAAAGAAATATCCCGGATTTCTGTTAATATTTATTGGATTAATATTTTTATATTTATCTTTTAAATTTCCAATGTCCCCTATTTTAGCTCTCTTACTGCTTATAGGCAGCATAATTTTAAACATTGCCGGCACGATAGTTTTAATAAAAATGTTCATATCGTTGCAAAAACAGAGCGAGATGAAGGGAAAAGAAACAACCAAAAAGCACTGATTAGTGCTTTTTTTTTATCTCTAAAGGATGATTGCCGTTCGGAATGCGAAAGATAACTGCGAAGCTTCCAACATTATATAATTTGCGTTTCTTTTCAAGCAGAACATTTGAATTTTTTATGTTTATCATCTAACTTGATAGTTATCATTTTACACACAGACACAAAGGGGACTTTACTATGAAAAAGAAATTTGAACCGCTTTTTAAAGAGTTTCAATTTAAAAACGGAGTCACTCTAAAGAATCGCGTTGTCATGGCGCCGATGACGAATTATTCCTCCAATGAAGATGGTACGGTTTCTAAAGGTGAATTGGCTTATTATGCACGCCGTTCGACTGGAGCTGGGATGGTCATTACTGCCTGTACTTACGTAACAGAAAATGGCATTGGGTTTCCAGGTGAATTTGCAGGCTATGATGATAAATTTATTCCTAGCTTTAAACAATTAGCCGATACCATAAAAGGGCAAGGAGCAAAAGCTATCCTGCAAATCTTTCATGGAGGAAGAGAGTGCCCACCTAATCTAGTCCCGAACGGAGAAATTGTCTCAGCAAGCTCAGTTCCCTCACCAAATAGGAGTGGGCAAGAACCAAGAGCATTGCATGATGATGAAATAAACCAAATTGTGAAAGCATTTGGTGATACGACAAAAAGAGCTATTGAGGCAGGATTTGATGGTGTAGAAATTCATGGTGCAAATGGATACTTAATTCAGCAATTCTTCTCTCCTCACTCAAACCAGAGAGCAGATAGATGGGGAGGAGCGCTGGAAAAAACAAGGCTGGCGTATGTTCTGGAACAAATTGCTGATAGAGTGCCGCTAATTGGGGTGGGATCTATATATCATCCGGAAGATGCAATAGTAGCAATGAATGAAACGAATGTCCCTCTGTTGGCATTGGGCCGTGAACTTTTGGTTGATCCTGATTGGGTACAGAAAATAGCGGAAGGCAGAGAAGAGGAAGTAGTAACAAAGCTTGATCATGAACAGCAGGACAAACTCGTTATCCCAGATCCACTTTGGAAAGTTATTATGAGTGTGCCTGGGTGGGTTCCTGGAGTATAGCCAAAGAAGCCCCGCTTTTTCTAAAGCGGGGCTTTGATTAGCAATGCTGCAATAGTTAAGTTCAATTTATTCGATCACTGTATTCTTCTCAAATCCATCTGCAAACTGACGGTATTCCTGCACTTTTCCATCTTTATTTAAGTAATATACCGATATATTTCTAATATTTTCATTGTCATCAAAGCTAAAGAAAATGATAGCTTGCAATTCTTTATCCTTTAATGCTTGGAAATCAACTGAATCAGTACCCGTTTTACTTTCATAGTCCTCATTTATTTTTATATCATATCTCCATGTTGGCAAATTGTACATTGAATCTGTCAGGCGTTGATCAGGATCACCAAATGTGTCTGTTATTTCCTCTGTACTTAAATTAGGGTGAATCTTCTCTTTAATTGAATCGATTGTGACTTTTTCTTCTTCAACAGCAGCTTCAATGGTCGGTTCAGTATAGCTTGTCTCTCCACTGGCATCAGAAAAATGTAACGGCATTGAAATTAGGCCTAGGGTTAGGAAGGAAACTGAAAAAATAAGCTTGAACATATTAAAACCTCCAATGATTTCTTACTATATATTAGACGTATTACCCGCTAAAAAGATTCATAATATTACAGTATGATTACATTTGGTACTTTAGAACGATAAAATAGTAAAATAAAATAAAGATATATTACATAATCATACATTAAATGTAATTACTAGGGGATGTGAGATGAAACGATGGAAAATGATTTTGCTGTTGATTTCATTCATCAGAGGCATATAAGTGAACAAAGAGAGTTTACGGGAAAAGGAGAAAATTGGGAGGTCTTCAGCAAGCTAACTTCAGAGGGGGAAAGAAAATATCATCATCATATCGAGATTAAATATTTAGGCTCTGACAATGAAATTAATATTCGAGAATGGAAGGTACAATCCAATGGAATTGCAACTGGCGGGGGAGATTTCATGCTTGATAATCATCGTGTAATTATTAGTGATGATGAGATAGGTATTAGTTCTATCCAATTTGAGGAGCAGCAATTTTTCATTAAATGGAATGATGATAACAGCGAGGGATTTATTTTAAAGATAAAAGAAAACTAACCCCGGCAAAATGACTGCCGGGGCTTCATAGAAGGGATTACTGAAAACCAAAGAATCGGTCATCGACCAGCCATAGCCATAGGCGGTTATGGGTAAATGGTGAAGGTTTAACAGGTAATGTGTCATTGGTTTGCCATTACTTGTATTTAGTACTTAGATGTACTCTATAAGAATCCTTCTATGCCTTGAAGCAGAGTCTCACTGCTTCAAGGTTTTAGAAATATTTATCTTGGTCAAATTCAAGCTCAATTGTATAGTTTTTACTATTTATTAAGTTTGACAGTCTGTTTGCATGTCTTTCAATTTCAAGCGACTTTATGCGATACTCCTCCGGTTCAAAGGCGGCAACTCGCAACATGCTGCTTGACTCTCCAATCATATAAAGAAATTCTTCTTTTTGAGCAGATCCAAATTGTTTACATTTCCGTGCTTTTGCCCGAAGCTGTGTCGCCAGTTCAATCGCTTCGACAATAGATAAAGAGTCGCCATTGAACTGGATTTCATTGTCAATATTAGCTCGATAAACAAGCTTATCAAGCAATCGGAAATCCTTTCTAATTTCATCTATATCCTTTTCTGCATCTTGAAACAGCCTTTTCTGTGTAGGGAGAGGACTCGCTTTCTCGATTTCAAAGAAGGCAAGTCTATCCATTTCTTCTTCAAGTTCATGGATCCTCTTAGATAAGACACTTTTTAATTTCACTGCTTCTGCTAATGTGATTTTCGGCATTTAAGATTCTCCTTCACATTTATATATAATCCAATATTACTAGAAAAAAATGGATTTGGAAATAAATATATTTATAAAATAAAGTTATAAAGAAGTTTTTATCTGTAATAATTAAAAAATAGAGGGAGTTCGTATATGAAACTATAGCTAAGTGGCTATAAACTAGAATACAATATTCAGCTCAATAAATGATATTTAGGAATGGTTCTCGTTGTTGATGACGGAATTGTCGTTACTGGAACTACTTTATTGTGAATGGGCATGTTTGTTATAATTAAAAAGTAGAAACAGATTCGCAATCAAGGGAGTTTTCCTGTTGAATAACCAATTAAGTCAAAAAAACATCATTGAGCGCTGCGGAGCTGTCTCCTATAAAAGAGGAGAGGCTTTTTATCGCGGTAATAAAGTGCTAATACATAAAACGAATGACCATAAATATGTAGGTAAAGTAAAAGCTGCAGAAGCTTTTTCAGTCACTGTGGATATAGACGAAAACGGCAGCTTGTTTACCGAATGTTCATGCCCAAAGCTCGCTTCATTTAATAAGGATTGTCAGCATATTGCAGCTGTCCTTATCGCATTGGGAGAGGTAAAACCTAGTAGAGAAGGACAAACACAGGGAATGGCAGAGGATTTAATTGCCATTTTCTCAACTGACTCAGAAAGGCTTTCTACAGAACAAGCCCATTTTGAAAACAGGGAACTGTTAAATCCGACTTTTATATGCAAAGTAATTCCAGTTGATGGAAAACAATATTTGGGGATTTCGCTTGCATTTAAAAATAGTGACGTATTAGACGCAGCTTCTTTTATTCAAGCTGTTCGCAGCAATAAGGCATACACAATAACGCATCAAATTAAATACTCACCTGAGCTTCATTGTTTTCGTGAAAGTGTTGATACAATATTCCAGTTTCTTGCTGACGGAGATTATGAAGGTGAAGGCAAGTCTATATTATTGAGCCCATCGATTTGGAAAAATGTTTATCCAATCCTTTTGAAAATCAAAGATGTTCACTTTATATATGTAGATAAGCAGTATGATCGATTAATTGTGAAGAATGAAGTACCGCCATTATCATTCTCTTTTTACAAAAAGACCGATTCAGCAGCTGTTACGATTAGCGGTTTACATTCATCCGTTTTATTTGATATGTATGACATGGTTTTTATTGATGGTGTATTTTATCTTCTTTCATTGAAAGACTTTCAAAGACTCACAGAAATAAAAACAATGATTGAGAAATCTCATGCTGATGAAATAGTCATTGAAGAAAAACAAATAGGATTTTTTCTCGAGAAAGTCGTTCCAGGATTAAGAAAGCTTGGTCATGTACATATCTCGAAAGAAATGACAATGCAATATGTGGCGTCGCCTCTAAAAGCAAAGCTTTATCTTGATCGCGTCAATCACCGAATACTTGCTAGCCTCGAATTTCATTATGGAAATATCGTCATCAATCCAGTCGAAGGCAGTCATGTACATAAAGATGTGATGGTTTTTCGAGATATTGATAAAGAAGAAACGATTTTGGAACTGATGGGGACAGCTTCATTTACTACAACAGATGAGGGCTATTATCTTCACAATGAAGAATTAGAATACGAGTTTTTATATCATCTACTTCCTAAACTGCAGAAGCTTGTAAAAGTTTATGCTACAACTGCAATTAGAAATCGTATCTACCGGGAAAACCCAAAGCCAAAAATCAATGTCCGTATGAAAAAAGAACGAACGAACTGGCTAGAATTCAAATTTGATATTACTGGGATATCGGAACAGGAAATACGAAATGTTCTTGCGTCGCTTGAGGAAAAAAGAAAATACCATCGTTTAAAAGATGGCACATTATTCTCATTAGAATCTAGAGAATTTGCTGAAATACAAGCATTTCTCAAAAGAGTGCCTGTTCAGGATGATTCATGGATTGATTTTCCGTTTTTAAAGGGAATGCAAACGATTAGTCAATCTAATGAAGAAATTCTTCATTTTGAAAAATCGTTTCGTGAATTTATGCTGCAATTTAAGCAGCCCGGATACAAAAGCTTTCCGCTTCCAACGGGCATGCAGACGCTACTTCGCACTTATCAAAAAGAAGGTTATTACTGGATGAAGTTGATGGCACAATATGGATTCGGCGGTGTGCTTGCTGATGATATGGGTCTTGGAAAAACGATACAGGCCATTGCATTTATTTTATCCTCCATGGATGAGATTCGTAGAAATGAACAGCCGGCTCTAATCATTTGTCCATCTTCTGTTACTTATAATTGGTTAAGCGAATTTCTGCGGTTTGCGCCATCAGTAAAAGCGGTAATTGTGGACGGAAAGCAAGTGGAAAGAGCAACTATCCAAAAGGAAGCTAAAGTGGCAGATGTTCTTATTACTTCTTATCCGCTTCTAAGAAAGGATATTACATGGTATGAGAAACAGTTTTTTCATACGATTATTTTTGATGAGGCTCAGAGTTTTAAAAATCCTGTAACAGAAACCGCAAAAGCTGTAAAAAAACTGCAATCAAATCATCGCTTTGCGCTTACTGGCACACCGATAGAAAATTCTATAGAAGAGTTATGGTCAATTTTTCATGTGGTTTTTCCAGAATTATTCTTAGGGCTGAAGGAATATAGTCAGCTGAGCAGACAAAAAATTGCACGTATGGTACAACCCTTTATGTTAAGAAGAGTAAAAGCAGAGGTTTTGTCGGAGCTGCCTGAGAAAATTGAAACCTTGGAGGCAGTTGAGTTATTGCCGGAACAGAAAAAATTATATGCCGCTTACTTATCAAAGCTGCGTCATGATACGTTAAAGCATTTAAACAAGCAAACGCTGCGAAAAAATCGCATCCGCATTCTTGCTGGTTTAACTAGATTGAGGCAAATATGCTGTCATCCAAAGCTATTTGTAGACGGTTATAATGGGAACTCTGCTAAGTTTGAGCAATTACTATCTATTCTTCGTGAAGCAAAGCAGTCAGGCAGAAGGGTACTTGTGTTTTCACAATTTACAAAGATGCTTGAAATAATCGGAAGAGAGCTCGCAAATGAAGGTAGAGAATATTTCTATTTGGATGGACAAACCCCCACTTATGAAAGAGTAAAGATTTGCAATCAATTTAACGAAGGTGAAAAGGATTTGTTTCTTATTTCCTTAAAAGCAGGGGGAACAGGGCTAAACTTAACCGGTGCAGATACCGTCATTTTATATGACTTATGGTGGAATCCAGCTGTTGAGGAGCAAGCTGCGGATAGGGCATACAGAATGGGACAAACAAAGGATGTTCATGTAATAAAAATGATAACAAGAGGAACGATTGAAGAAAAAATAGAAGAGCTTCAAGATAAAAAGAAGCATTTAATAGAGGAAATATTAGATAAGCAAACACAATCCACACTTACCGAAGAGGATATTTTAGATATTTTAGAATTGAGAAGCTAAAGTTTTTTTAGCTTCTTTTTTTGTAGGTCGTAATAAATAGGTATTTCGCTTAAGTAATTACAATTATTTAGGAGATTTTTCTTAAATTTTTCAAAAAAATGATGAATTGTGTCGGTTTAGTAATATATTTGTAATATTACTATTACCTGATTGTCAAAAACAGATGTTATAATGCTTTTTGTAAACATAGTAAGAACGTAGTATTTTGTCGTATATTTAGTAAACACATAGAATAATAGAACATAATGAACTTTAAATAACATACATATGTCGAAAAGAGAAATAATTAGAGAGAAAGCAGGGGAATTTGAGTGAAGAAGAAAATAATTGCTTTAAACACAACGATTATGCTTGGATTAGGAGCTTTTGCATTACCGGCAGTGAACGCGGAATCAGTAGACGATATTAAAAAGGAACGCTCAGATGTTCAATCAAATTTATCTAAAGCTGAAAAAGAGCTGGCAACTGTATTAGCTGAACTTAGCAAATTAGAAGATCAAATTAAAAAAGTAGACAAAGCAATGGCTGATAATGACAAGTTTATTGTTGACACTGAAAAAGAAATCGAAGATACAAAGAAAAAGGTTAAAAAGCTAGAAGAAGAAATTAAAGTTATTCAAGAACGCATCGATCAGCGCAGCGAAGTTTTAAAAGAGCGCGCAGTAGCTTTCCAAGAGAGCGGCGGAACAAATGTTGGATACATAGAGGTATTACTCGGATCTACTAGTTTCGGTGACTTCATCGATCGTGTCGGTGCAGTTTCTAAGATCGTTGAAGCTGACCAAGATCTATTATTACAACATGATGCAGATAAAAAAGAAGTTAAAGAAAAGAAAAGCACTGTTGACAAAGAATTATCTGGGCTTAATGAGAAAATGACTGAGCTTGAAGGTATGCGCGCTCAGATGGAAGATCAAAAGAAACAAAATGATGTTCTTAAAAAAGAGTTAAAAACAAAAGAAACAGCAGCAGCTGATAAAAAATCTAAACTACAAACAAAAGATAGCGAACTAGCAGCGATGCAAGCAGACATTGAAAGAAGCATGGCAGCTCAAAACACAGCTGTTGCATCTGTAGCTTCAACTCCTAACTCAGGTAACTCTGGTTCATCTGCAGATTCAACATCTGTAAAATCTAGTGGCGGAAAATCAGCACCTGCTAAGTCTGCGCCTTCTACAACTGTTGGTAGCGGAATTAGCGCTGTAATTAGTGCTGGTAATAAATACATCGGAAACTCAGTATACGTATTTGGTGGCGGTAGATCTGCAGCAGATATCGCTGCTGGTCGTTTCGACTGCTCTGGCTTTGTTCACTGGGCATTCGCTCAAGGTGGATATAGCGTTGGTTCAAGCACAGAAGCATTAAAAAACCAAGGTACACCTGTATCAGCTAGCCAAATGCAGCCTGGTGACATGGTATTCTTCGACACATATAAAAAAGATGGCCATGTAGGAATCTACATTGGCGGCGGTAAATTCATCGGTTCTCAAAGCAGCACTGGTGTTGCCATTGCCAACATGTCTAGCGGATATTGGAAAGACGCCTTCAACGGCCGTGTAAACCGTATCAACTAATAAATATCCTAAAGTCCAATCACGATAGTGGTTGGGCTTTTATTATTTTTATACCACTTATATAGAACAAATAAACGCTGAACTTTGCATTGAGTGCGCGCTTTAATTCAAAATTACGGGGCGAGTATATCGTTCTAGGTAAATAAAACATATAAAAAGTGTTCATTCCTGCGAATATATGAATCATCGCGATAAAGGTATGATTCCATTCTACTAATATAATTTTCGTAAATCTGCTTCACTTTATCTCTTTTCCAAGTGATATTTAAGAATAACCTTTCATTTGCTAACTTTTACTATTATTTTAAAAAAAAATGAACAGAAAAATCTGTTAATTCTAAATAATCATTGCATTTTTATTTTCTAAATGTTTAAATAATATTAACTTATCAGATATGTGATGTCTGCAAACAAAGGCGGTGACTATTTGAAGGTCGAAAAAATATCAACGAGAAAGATCTCTGAAATCGTAGCGGAAAAGATTGAGGACATGATAGATGAAGGTAAGTTTACTGCAGGTGAGAAACTTCCGTCGGTCCGTGAACTATGTGAATTATATGGGGTAGGTAGATCAGCAGTTAGAGATGCAATTACAGCGCTGCAAGGAAAAGGATTAGTTCAAGTTAAACAAGGAGAAGGGACGTATATACTTGGCTTTGATTCTTCGAAATTGTTTACTGCTAATCATCTTCTTCCTGGAATTAAGGATATTAAAGAGCTTTTCCAGGCGAGGAAAATGGTAGAGGCAGGATTAGCAGAAATGGCAGCCAAACATCGAACAGATGACGATTTAAAAAATATGGCTAGCCTTCTGAAACGGGATGATGGCTGGGAATCAGACTATTTATTTCACCATAGTATTGCTACAGCTGCAGGAAATACAATCATGGTTCATTTTATTGAGTTTATTTCATCAACCTTAAAAAAATCGATGGTTAATTTTCACGATTTAATTCAGAGTGATCAAGAAATCGTTCATACTATCAATCAGCAACATCTCATGATTTATGAAGCGATAAAAAACAAACAATCAAACAGCGCTTATCAGTCAATGATTGAACATTTGAATCTTGTAGAAAAATTGCTGCAGAAACAAATTCTCCAACAAAATTAATTTTTGCCTTACTAAAAAACAGTGTTTGTTATTACAATACACGGGAGGTGCGAAGCAATTGACAACAACTAGCTTTTTAGATGAAATAAAAAGCCTTATCGATGAGGATCAAGTAATTGATTCAACTAAGGATAATCAGCCATATGGCAATTCCGGCCATATCACGATACATCCACAGACAGAGCAAGAAATATGCGATATTTTACAATATGCCTCTAACCATCATTTATTAGTTAACATCGCAGGTGCCGGATCAAAAAGAGGCTTTGGCGGAGAAATGGAATCAGCTAATATTCTATTATCATTAGAGCGATACACTGGTATTGTTGAACATCACGCAGGCGATATGACTATTACTGTGAAAGCAGGCACATCATTTCAAGAGATTCAAAATTACTTGAAACCATATAATCAGAAAATCGCCTTGGATCCATTTTTACCACAGCAGGCGACTATTGGCGGGTTAATTGCCTGTAATGACAGCGGTCCGAAACGGCTTGGCTATGGATCAGCAAGAGATGCTGTGATCGGTCTCCGCATCGTCTATCCCGATGGAAAAGTCATCCGTTCCGGCGGCAAAGTTGTAAAAAATGTTGCCGGCTATGATATGAATAAGCTTTTTATCGGATCAATGGGCACCATTGGTGTGCTCTCAGAAATAACCATTAAGCTTAGACCGGTCACGAAAGATGAAACGACAATGCTTATCACTTTTCCAAACCATAAAATTGAGGAAATTAAGGCGTTTAGTATTCAACTTTTAGATTCAATGATTGAACCAATATGTTTTGAGCTATTAAACCCTGAATTGACAGAAATTTTTTCCGGCGAGAAATCGTTTGCACTATTAATAAGTTTTGAAGATGTTGAAAAATCTGTTCAATATCAAGAAGAATATTTAAAAAAGCAAATTCCCAAGAATGCAAAAATGAAAAAATTAAAGGGAGAAGATAGTGCGCATTTTTGGCAGGCTTTTTATCAGTTAGTGCCAAATGCATTGGAAAATCCAAAAAATGAGAAAGTAAAAGCTGCAGTAAAAATAGGGACGGTTAATGTGAACATCGCTCCTATTCTAAAAGAAAGTTCATTAATCCAGGATACATGCAATGTAAAGATTTTCGGTCATGGGGGTTTGGGTCACGGCATTATGCAGTTATATATAGATGGTGCTGAAGTTGATGTCATTGATGCATTGAAAAAACTAAGGAGTTTGGCAAAGATGTATAATGGCTATGCGGTTATTCGTCATTTACCATTCAATCTCAGAAAACAAATTGATACTTGGGGAGAAAAACCATCATCATTTTTCCTGCTAGAAGGTATTAAAGAAAAAATAGACCCAAAACGGATGCTGAACCGGCATAGATATGTAGGAGGGATATAAATGGCTGTAACTGAAGAGCGTTTAAAACAAAGCCCGCCTTGTACGAATAACAGCTTAAGTAACTATCTTTGGAAAGATGCACCGGATGAGAATAAATGGGCGGATTGCGTCCATTGCGGAATGTGTTTGGAATCTTGCCCTACCTATGAACAAACCGGGCAGGAGCAGCATTCGCCAAGAGGAAGGGTATATTTAATCAAGTCTGTCGCAGAAGGAAAATTGACAGTCAATGAACAATTTATGGACCCAGTGTTTGCATGTTTGGACTGTCGTGCTTGTACAACTGCATGTCCAGCAGATGTTGATGTAGGCGGCTTAATCGAAGAAGCGCGCGGTCAAATTCGGCAGGCAATGCCATTAACCGGATGGCAGGGAGCGGTCAGCAAGTTGTTTTTGCATGGTATCTTTCCTCATGATAAGCGGCTGCAATCGCTTGGAGGATTACTTAAGTTTTATCAAAAGAGCGGCATGCAAACGCTCGTCCGCAAAACAAAGCTGATCAATGTCATGCCAAAGCATCTTGTTGAAATGGAAGCCATTATGCCAGAAATAAATCAGCCAATTAAAAAGAAGTATAAAAATAATAACATCATAAAGGCAAAAGGTGAAACGAAGCGTGAGGTAGCGATGCTGACTGGGTGTGTGATGGATGTAATGTTCAGTGACATTAATGAATCGACAATTAATGTACTTACACGGAATGGCAATGATGTCGTAATTCCTAAAAACCAAACATGCTGTGGGGCGCTTCATGTTCATGCAGGTGATCGCGACATGGGCCGAAAGCTTGCCAAGCAAAATATAGAAGCGTTTGAAGGAACAGAGAAAATAATCGTTAATGCGGCTGGCTGTGGCTGTATGATGAAAGAATATGAAGAGCTGTTCCGAGAAGAGCCTGAATGGAAAGAAAGAGCAGAAAAATTCTCAGAAAAAGTGGAGGATATATCAAAGTTCCTTCATGATACAGGCTATGAAAAGCCAAAAGCTGAACTTAACACTCGCATTACTTATCATGATGCCTGCCATTTAGCGCATGGGCAAGGTGTCAGGCAGGAACCGCGTGACATACTCCTTGATATCCCAGGTGTAGACATGGTTCACATGCCAAACGCAGACCGCTGCTGCGGCAGTGCAGGCATTTATAATATAACAAACCCGGACATGGCTGGGGCTGTATTAGAAAGCAAAATGGAAAATGTTCCTGATGATGTAGAGATGATTTCAATGGGCAATCCAGGGTGTATGCTGCAAATGGCAATGGGTGTGGAAAAGTATGGCCGCAATCATAAAATTGTTCATACTGTACAATTGCTTGATTGGGCGTACCAAAAGGAGGCTGAGAAATAAATGGCGCGAAAAAAGATTAAATCAAAAGATAAACATATTCTTGCTCTGTCCACTCTAGTCAATCATCCAAGTGCAATCCTCTATGAAAAAGAAGATTTAATTGCCTACGATTGTGACGGCTTTACAATTCATAAAGCAACACCTAAAGCAGTTGTTTTTCCAGAAAATACGGAACAAGTAGCTAAAATCGTAAAGTACTGTCATGATCATTCTTTACCTTTTTTAGCGCGAGGAGCTGGAACGGGCCTTAGCGGCGGAGCTATCCCGTTAAATGGTGAAGTCATTATTAGCATGGTGAAAATGAAAAAACTGCTGAGTGTAGATTTAGAGAATAGGAGAGCAGTAGTAGAACCTGGATTTGTGAACTTAAAATTAACGAATACAATTTCTGATAAAGGATATTATTATGCACCAGACCCTTCAAGTCAATATTGCTGTACAATTGGCGGGAATGTGGCTGAGAATGCTGGAGGCGCACACTGTTTAAAATACGGCGTAACGACCAACCATATTCTTGGGCTTGAAGTTGTATTGCCGAATGGCGATGTCATTGAAATTGGCAAAAATGGTATAGCAGACGAACCAGGCTATGATTTATTGGGCTTAATAACCGGATCAGAAGGAACGCTTGGCATTGTGACAAAAATAACTGTCCGCATTTTAAAGAACCCTGAATCAAAGCAAACCGTATTGGCTTATTTTGATAAAGTAGAAGACGGAAGTCAGGCAGTTTCAGATATTATTTCTGCCGGCATCGTGCCTGCAGCATTGGAAATGATGGATAAAACCGCGATTGAAGGGGTGGAGGCAGCTGCATTTCCGGTAGGGCACCCAAAGGATATTGAAGCATTATTACTTATTGAAGTGGATGGAATTGAAGCAGGGATTGGTGAGCAAATTGAACAAATTTTACAAGTTTGCAGAAACCAAAATGTCCGTGAGGTTCGCGCAGCTAAGGATGAACAGGAACGCGCAGCGTGGTGGGCTAATCGGAAGACGGGCTTTGGCGCAATGGGGGCCATTTCACCGGATTACCTAGTACAGGACGGTGTTATTCCGCGCAGCAAGCTTCCAGAAGTATTAAGCAAAATTAATAAAATCAGCGAAGAATCAGGTTTAAGAATCGCTAATATTTTTCATGCCGGTGATGGGAACTTGCATCCGCTCGTTTTGTTTGATGCACGTATTCCAGGTGAAACAGAAAAAGCAATGGAGGCAGGCAGCGCTTGCTTAAAAGTTTGTGCAGATGTAGGCGGCACGATAACTGGTGAACACGGAGTTGGAATTGAGAAAAGAGAAGAAATGAGATTTGTATTCAAAGATGAAGAAATTCAAGCTCAAACGGATATCCGCGATGTCTTTAATCCTGACAATCTATTGAATGCAGGAAAGCTGTTCCCAACGCCAGGACGTTGTGCTGAAGTAAAGAAAGAAATGAAAGCAGCAGCCATTTCGTAAAAAATTGAAAGACAATGCTCGAAAACGGTACCAGAAAGGCAAACTAAGACGATTTTCGCAAGGCAATGCTAAAAAATGGTTCCAGATTCAAAGACAAAACCATTTTTATTCAGAAAAATATGAAAATAATTGAAATCCCCTTTACAATCATGATATTATTTTTTTAAGAATTATAGAAACAGCGTTTTGTAATAACAAACAAATAATACTAGGAGGCTTTATGCAATGAGTAATTATGTAAATGCAGGTCAATTGAAAGTAGCAAATGAACTCTATGAATTTATTAATTCAGAAGCACTGCCAGGTTCAGGTTTGGATCAAGCGGTATTCTGGAATGGATTTGAAGAACTTGTTAAAGATTTGACACCAAAGAATAAAGCTTTATTAGCAAAAAGGGAAGAACTGCAAGAAAAAATTCATGAATGGCACCGTGAAAATAAAGGTTTTGATTTTAATAAATATAAATCCTTTCTTGAGGAAATCGATTATTTGCTTCCTGAAGCAGAAGATTTCCAAATCACGACTGAAAATGTTGATGAAGAAATCTCATTACAAGCAGGTCCGCAGCTTGTTGTTCCAATAAATAATGGCCGCTATGCTATTAATGCAGCGAACGCAAGATGGGGCAGCCTTTATGATGCATTATATGGAACAGATGCAATTAGTATGGATGATGGCGCCCATAGAGAAGGACCGTACAATCCTGTGCGTGGAAATAAGGTCATTGAATTTGGCCGCAATTTCTTAGATGAAACAGTACCACTATCTTCAGGTTCGCATAGTGACGCGATTCTATATAGTGTGGAAGAAGGAAATCTAGTTGTTACACTCCATAGCGGTGAAAAGGTTGGATTACAAGATGATTCAAAATTTGCCGGCTTCCAAGGTGAAGCAAATGAACCTTTTGCCGTATTGTTGAAAAATAATCGACTTCATTTTGAAATCCAAATTAATCGTGAACATCCGATTGGAAAATCAGATGATGCAGGAGTAAAAGACATTTTACTAGAAGCTGCCCTCACAACTATTATGGATTGTGAAGACTCGGTGGCTGCTGTTGATGCTGAGGATAAAGTGCTTGTTTATAGAAATTGGCTTGGCTTAATGAAGGGTGAATTGTCAGCCACTTTCAGTAAAGGTGCAAAAACAATCACAAGAAACATGAATCCTAATCGTGTATATTCCAGTCCAGACGGTGAAAAGATCACTTTAAATGGCCGCTCGTTAATGTTTGTCCGGAATGTAGGACATTTAATGACAAATGAAGCAATCCTTGACCATGAGGGAAATGAAATTCAAGAAGGCATCCTAGATGCAGTCATTACTTCTTTAGCTGCTAAACATACCCTTTTAGGTAATGGCACATATAAAAATACTGAAAAAGGATCTATCTATATTGTTAAACCTAAAATGCACGGACCGGAAGAAGTTGCGTTCGCAAATGAATTATTTAATCGTACTGAAGATTTATTAGATTTGGAAAGAAATACATTAAAAATTGGAGTAATGGATGAAGAACGCAGAACGTCATTGAATTTAAAAGCATGCATTAAAGAAGTAAAGGACCGAGTTGTTTTCATTAACACAGGTTTTCTCGATCGAACAGGTGACGAAATGCATACTTCAATGGAAATGGGACCAATGATTCGTAAAAATGATATGAAGTCAACTAAGTGGCTGCAAGGATATGAAAAATCAAATGTATTAACAGGACTTGCAATAGGCTTTCAAGGAAAGGCGCAAATTGGAAAAGGAATGTGGGCAATGCCGGATTTGATGGCGGGTATGCTTGAACAAAAAATCGGGCATCCGCAAGCAGGAGCGAATACCGCATGGGTCCCTTCACCAACAGCGGCAACATTGCATGCGCTGCACTACCATCAAGTAAATGTTGCAGAAGTACAAAAAGACTTGCTAAATAGTCAAAATAATTTAAGGGATGACATTCTGCAAATCCCGGTAGCAGCAAATGCGAACTGGACGGAAAAAGAGGTTCAAGCCGAATTGGATAATAATGCGCAAGGCATACTCGGCTATGTCGTACGCTGGGTAGAGCAGGGCATCGGCTGTTCAAAAGTACCGGATATTAATGATGTGGCATTGATGGAAGATCGTGCAACATTAAGAATTTCCAGTCAGCATATGGCAAATTGGCTGCATCACGGCATTACGACAAAAGAACAAGTACTTGAAACACTTCAGCGCATGGCTGCAGTAGTCGATGAGCAAAATGCCGGCGATGTTGAATATCGTCCCATGGCTCCTAATTTTGATGAATCCGTTGCTTTCCAGGCGGCATGTGATCTTGTTTTTAAAGGATATGACCAGCCAAGTGGCTACACTGAACCAATTCTCCACCACCGCCGCTTAGAAGCAAAAGCTAAATTTGCGGTAAAACAGTAATGAATGTTAGGCAGGGCAGTTATGTTGCCCTGTCTTGCTATAAAGTTTAGCAAATGACTGTAGCGGTGGTTGCTGCAAGATTTTATGTGGATTGAGAAGAAATGTGAAACTGGTATTTCGCTTGTAATGAGCAAAAGTGGCATCAAGAAGCAAAAACCAAAAAATTTCCCATTATGATACCGATCAATACTGGCATAAAAAAGCTGCCAATCTTCAATTGTGTAAATAACTAACTTATCAGCATAATAAATAAATGTCTAATAAAAACTTAATTAATATCCAGAAAATTAAATTAGTATCTACCACAATATAATGCTACTATTTTAGTAAAATAAAAACAGAGAGGGAGAAGCATAATGAAATTCACAAGGTTTGAAGCGAATGATAATATCTTCCAAGGAGTAATTGAAGGAGATGAAATTCGCGTTTTCTCAGGAGAGTTATTTGGAGATTGGTCTTATACGGGAGATACATATAAAAGAGATGAAGTGAACTTGCTGGCTCCTTTGCAGCCGAATCATATTATTGGAATTGGAGCCAATTTCGTTGCAAGGAAGGAGGACTTGCCAGAAAGCTTGCCGGAAATTCCTGTCTTCTTCTATAAGCCGTCTTCGTCTGTCATTGGACCTGAAGCTGAAATTGTCATTCCAGATGGGATAAATCAGGTGAAATTTGAGTCTGAACTTGCTGTGGTTATAGGAAAAACAGCAAAGGATATAAAAGAAGATGAAGTGCTGGATTATGTTTTTGGGTACACTGTTGGAAATGATGTTACCGCACCTCAATTTTTTCATGAGGATGGCCATTGGACCGTTGGAAAATCATTTGATACTTTTACACCTTTAGGACCGGTTATTGAAACGGAATTAGACCCATTTTCTGTTAAAGTCGAAGCGAAGCTGAATGATGTTGAGAAGCAAAATAGCGCGACTGATTTAATGATTATTCCTATCCGTAAAATGATTTCATATTTATCGAAAGTGATGACACTACAACCTGGCGATGTCATTTTAACAGGAAGTCCTGTAGGAGCAGAGCTTGTGAATGAAGGGGATGTCATTCAATGTGAAATTAAAGAAATCGGCACTTTAAGAAATTCATTTGTAGCTGCTCGTCAATCTGTAAAAAGTTAAATAGAGATAGGTGAAAGCTTGTTTTGAGGTGAGACGATGGAACGGGAAAATATGGTGAAATCTGTGAGCCGGGCTCTGGATATTATTTCAATTGTCAGTATGAAAAAAGGCGGCCTCGGAGTAACCGAGATCGCCAACCAAATAGATATTAATAAGAGTTCAGTCTATAGGATCTTATCTACACTAGTCCAGTATGGTTATGTAGAACAAGATGATGATACAGGGAGATATAAACTCGGTTATAAACTTTTAGAAATTAGTTCACGGCTGCTCGATTCGATTGATTTGCGTACTGAAGCACATCCGTTCTTGCGTGAGCTTGAAAATGCAACAAATGAGGTCATTCATCTTGTTGTATATGATCAGGATGAAGTCGTGTATATTGAAAAGCTAGATGGGAATGAAGCGCTGCGCATGCACTCAAAAGTTGGTAAGCGCGCGCCAATGCACTGTACATCTGTCGGCAAGGCGATTTTATCTCAGCTGCCCGTTCATCTTGTTCATGACATTCTTGATCGCAAGGGGCTGCCTGCACATACAAATCAAACGATTGTAGATAAAGAAACATTGCTTAGAGAACTAATAGAAGTCAGGCATAAAGGCTTTGCCCTTGACTTGCAGGAAAATGAGTATGGGATTACATGTATTGCAGTGCCCATTTTCGATCACCAAGGTAAAGTTTCTGCAGCAGTCAGTATTTCGGGCCCAACTATGAGAATGACAGACGAGCGGTTGCAGGAGCTTCGGCCGCTTATGATTCAAACAGGACAGCAAATCTCTGCAAGGCTTGGATATGTACAATGATTCTTTGGATCAATGGGACATTCGGTTCTGGAAAAACAACGCTTTCATACGAATTAAATGATCGTATCGAGGGTTCCTTTCGTTATGACCCGGAAAAGCTGGGCAGCCATTTAATGAGAACGATTCCAGCAAACGTCGCAGAGAATGATTTTCAAAAGTATCAGGCATGGCGAACAATGGTCTGCTCAATGATTCTCGAATTATCCATGCGTTTACAAGGAAAAATAATCATTGTCCCTATGACACTTACAAATAAAGATTATCGGCATGAAATTTTTAGTGCACTGAAAAGCAATGGGCTGGAAGTGCATGAAGTTCTTTTGGAAATAAAGGAAGATAAGCTCCTTAAGCTTCTTCAATCACGAATGGAGACTAAATCGTCATGGGCGTACAAGCAATTTGAATATAAAAAAAATGAAATCAAGCAAATAGACACTTTCAAACTGGACGTAAATGAACGGTCAATTGATGATGTGGCCGAAACAGTCATAAGCCATTTTAACTTACCGGCAAGAGCTGATCAAAGAGGCATCCTTCAGAAAAAATGCAAACGAATGATAAATAAATTTAGGGAATCTTTTTATTTCAAATAAGAGCCATCTAACAGTCGCTATAAGCGTTTGTTAGATGGCTCTTATTTTTTGACTGCCGAACAAAATAATTGAATAAAATTAATATAATAAATTCTCAGAATATTATTGTAATTGATGAGAATCTTAGTATAATTATATTAAAGTGTTTGTTATATAACATATAAAATATAGTTATATAACAATGTTTACTGATGCGCAACATCTTGCATTTATTGTTTGTTATGAAGAAACATGAACTAAGGGGGAGAGGTCAAATGAGTACAGGAATGTTAGCAATTTTATCACTTTTACCGATTATTGCCGTTGCCGTTTTCTTAGTCGGATTAAAGTGGCCTGCAAGTAAAGCCATGCCAATAGCATTTTTGGTAGCGGTTGCATTAGCTCTGTTTGTATGGAAAGTGCCAGGCGTCAATGTGGCGGCTGCTTCTGTACACGGATTAGTAGTTGCAATTACCTTGCTTTATATTATTTTCGGATCGATACTTCTGCTCAACACATTACAGGAAAGCGGTGGCATGAGAACAATTCGACAGGGGTTTACGGATATAACCGCAGACCGTAGAATTCAAGTTATTATCATTGCCTGGCTCTTTGGCTCATTTATTGAGGGAGCGTCTGGTTTTGGTACACCTGCTGCCGTTGCCGTACCATTAATGGTTGGATTAGGATTCCCTGCAATGGCTGCTGTAGTAGCAGGAATGGTTATTCAAAGTACCCCCGTTTCCTTTGGAGCAGTTGGAACACCCATTCTAGTAGGTGTTCTATCAGGGCTATCAGCTGACGCAAGTATTACTGATAATTTTCTTGCACTTGTCTCGCAAATTGGCGGTCAAGTAGCGATACTACATATGATCGCAGGTACATTGGTGCCTTTATTCGTTGTAGCGCTAATGACGCGATTTTTTGGGAAAAATAAATCTTTCTCAGAAGGAATTAAAATTTGGAAGTTTGCACTATTTTCAGCATTTGCAATGACGATTCCTTATGTAATCGTTGCCAACACACTTGGCCCTGAATTTCCTTCGATGACAGGCGGTTTAGTTGGTTTGGCAATTGTTATATTTGCGGCAAAGAAAGGCTTTCTTATGCCTAAGGATGAAGTGTGGCAGTTTGAAGAAAAATCAAAGTGGAATCCTGATTGGACAGGGAAAATTGAAATACAATTAGACAAAAAAGGTAAAGAGATGAGCATGTTTACAGCATGGCTACCCTATGTATTAGTTGGATTATTCTTGGTGTTAACAAGACTGAATGCACTTCCATTAAAAGCATGGCTGCAATCAGTCGTATTAAAGATAGAAAATTTATTTGGCTCAGGAATAGGTACGAGCTTTGAAATTTTATATTCACCGGGGACAGTTTTTATCCTTGTATCCATACTCACTTTCTTTATACACGGAATGAGGAGCGGAGCTTATGTAAATGCATGGAAACAATCTGGCAAGACTACATTGGCAGCATCAGTTGCGCTTGTCTTTACTGTCCCGATGGTTCAAGTCTTTATCAATACAGGGGGCGGAGCAGCGGGCTATAACCAGATGCCAATCGAGCTTGCAAATGGAGCAGCGGCACTTGCTGGCGAATTCTGGCCATTCTTTGCTACATTTATCGGTGGGATTGGCGCTTTTATAGCAGGAAGTAATACTGTCAGTAACATGATGTTTGCTCTTTTCCAATATGATGTGGGCAGCCAAATTGGCGTTGATCCAACATGGATTGTTGCTCTCCAGGCTGTTGGTGGGGCAGCAGGGAATATGATTTGTGTGCATAATGTCGTTGCAGCATCCGCTGTCGTAGGTCTTGTCGGCAAAGAGGGAGAGGTCATTAGGAAAACTTTATTCCCGTTTGTTTATTACTCTTTATTTGCTGGTGCAGTTGGATATTCAATTGTATGGTATTCAACAAAAGGAATATTTAATGTTGGTTCAATTGTTGCTGTCCTGATTGCAGTCGCGGCAGTATACATCATTGCCACTAACAATCGGAGATTAAGTTTAGAATATCCGAATAATAAAACGATCTCGAAATAATCATAAATATCCTTTGAAAACAAAAACGCCCCTCATTCTTATTCGTGTCTAATAATGAAGGGAGAGTTCAGATTAAGAAAAAGATGCAAGAACTGAGCAGTTTTTTTCATATTTTAAATAATAAAGCGATATATTTATACTGTTGGGCTTAACTTTATGCCCGCACACCCCTGACATTATGAAGATGCAGTTATTAAAACTTTTTTGAGCCAGTAATGGCTCTTTTTTTATGGAAAAAGAAGCTAAGTAAGGTTTAAGGTGAGTTCCTGGAAACGGACGCCAACAGCTTCATTTAACAGATAGCTCTTTTGTTAGGTTGGAATAATATTCCAGATGACATTAATTACTTTGTAAAAGATGATTTATTTCATCTAAGTTTTTCTCAGATAAAACTTTAATCCCATTCTGTTTAAACAAAGCAGCTGTAACTCCAGTTCCTTCGACTTTTCTTCCAGAAAAGCTGCCATCATAAATTTTTCCGCTGCCACATGAAGGGCTATTTTCTTTCAATATAACTATAGAAGCAGATAATTCTTTTGCTTTTTTTAATGCTTCTTCAGCCCCAGTAATATAAAGATCGGTTACGTCGTTGCCAGAAGCATCATATACTTTCGCTCTCCCATTTAATACATCATCTCCATTTCCACCAACAATCTCCGCGGGTTCTCTAGGAGTAGAAAATCCGCCCAGTAATTCTGGACATACAGAAATGGCTAATTGTTGCTGGAGGAGCTGAGCAATGCTGTTATTGTAACAATCTGAAGCATCATACCGCACTTTATGGCCTGCTAAACAAGAGCTGACTAATATCATGATTCACTCTCCTAAGCTTTTCAATATACACCTATCGTAATTCACTTCTCCCGGTTTGAAAATAAATAAATTAAAATAAAGCTTCTATTTTCCATAAAATTGATATATAATTCAACTGTACTACGTATCATAGTACACTACATACAGCTATATCCAGATAGGAGGGTGGCTATGCTTGAGCTTGATTTGCGGAGTCGTAAGCCGATTTATGAGCAATTAGTCGATAAAATAAAAGAGTTAATTATCATAGAAGTGATGAAGCCTGATGAACAGCTTCCATCTGTAAGGTCGATGGCACAAGAGCTTGCGATAAACCCAAATACCATCCAAAAAGCCTATCGTGAATTGGAAAATCAGGGATATATCTACTCGGTCAAAGGGAAAGGAAGCTTTGTCAGTCCAGCTACGCCACAACCTGACATAGAAAAACTGATTCAAGTAAAAAAAGAATTAGCCAAATACTTGTCAGAGGCCATGTTTTTAGGAATGCCTTCTGAAGAGATTATAAATTTAATAAAAGAGATAGAAGATTCAATGGGAGGAGGGTCATAAATGATGAAAATGATCCAAGTCAGAAAGAAATTAGAAAATACCTGGGCAGTAGATAATGTGACTATTCATGTAGCAAAGGGATCGATTTACGGTCTTTTAGGTTCGAATGGTGCCGGAAAAACTACATTGCTGAAGATTATGTCAGGGATTTACTTACAAGATGATGGCGAAGTAATTTTTGACGGAAATCAAGTTTTTGAAAATCCATCAAATAAAAGACGAATCTTTTTTATTCAAGACAGCCCTTATTTTATTCCGCAATATACTGTAAAGCAAATGGCTAATTTTTATAGTCAAATTTACAGCAGATGGGATTGGGAATGTTATGAAGCGCTGATTGCTAGTTTTGAAATGAACACGAATAAAAAAATTCACCGCTTTTCAAAAGGTATACAAAGACAGGCGGCCTTTATCTTTGCACTATCAGCGAAACCAGATGTATTAATACTAGATGAACCGATGGACGGCTTAGATCCAGTGCTGCGCAAGAAGATTAAATCCCTCATTATCGATGAAGTTGCCGCAAGGGAAATGACAGTAATCATCTCCTCACATAACTTGCGAGAAGTTGAAGATTTATGTGATACGATCGGAATTATGCATAAAGGGAAATTGATACTTGAAAAAGATATTGATGATTTAAAATCAGATACTCATAAAATTCAGATCGCATTTAAAGGACCTGTTCCTCCGGTTATTTATCAAAATATGAAGGTTTTGCATAAAGAGAAAAGAGGAAGTATTGTCCTGTTAATTGCCAAGGGGGATGAAGAGGAAATATCATCAGTGATTCAAAGTTACCAGCCGATCATATTTGATTTATTGCATCTAACTCTTGAGGAAATTTTTATCTATGAAATGGAGGATGTCGGTTATGCAGTCAAAAACATCCTTAATTAATAAAGAGATTATAAAAAGTATTTTTCGCAGTGTCGGATGGGTATCCATCCTGTATTTCCTATGTTTAATATTTATCCTTCCTTTGAATATGTTTATTCTCTTTTCGAATGGTCAAGGACAATTTTATTATTATGATAATTTATTTTCTTATAATTTCTTTTATCAAGCGGCATTAATGATTGGTATTCCTGTGATATTGTCGATGTTCCTATTCCGGTTTTTACAAGTTAAACAATACAGTGATTTTATTCATAGTTTGCCAATAAAACGCACGAGTATATTTCATCAATATACATTGCTAGGCTATTTCATTTTAATAACGCCAATTGTTCTCATTGCGGGCGTGATTTTACTATTATACTCGCCTTTAGAATTAAATGGGTATTTTCCGCTAACGGATATATTTGAATGGCTTGGATTAACAATTTTGTTCAACACTGTTTTCTATATTGCCGGCGTTGCGGTAGCAATGATTTCGGGGATTTCAATTGTACAGGGCGTATTAACTTATATTGCTTTGTTGCTTCCGTTAGGGTTGCTTATATTAATAAGCTATAACCTGCAATATTTTCTTTTTGGCTTTTCGGCAGAATATATTTTACAAAATAAATTAGACTTTATATCACCGCTTGTTGTAGCAGCCCAAATTAATTATTATAGTTTATCAACAATTCAGTTGGTTTTATATATTGGTTTAATCATTGTCTTATATTTCACAGCATTATTTCTTTATAAGAAAAGGAATGTGGAATCTGTTTCACACGCATTAGTATTCCCGATATTAAAGCCATTTTTTAAATACGGAGTTACCTTTTGCATGATGCTCCTAGGTGTCTTGTACTTTGGGGAGATGCAGGGAGATCGCACATGGGTGATGATTGGCTATATTTTTGGAGCGATATTAGGCTATTTGATCGCCGAAATGGTCCTGCAGAAATCATGGCGAATCACTGTCCACCTTAAAGGGTTTATATTATATTGTGCAGCAATTATCTGTCTTGTTGTTTTATTAAAGATGGACTTAATGTTTTTTGAAAAAAAGATGCCTGCAATGAACGAAATAGAGTCTGTCCATTTTAGTGAAGGCTATTACGGATATTACCTTGAGGAAGATCAAGAACAATATTCTCTAAAAGAAAGAGATAATATTCATTTTGTTCAACAGCTGCATAAAAGCATATTAAACAACCATGAAGGAAAAAGGCTTGATAGTCGTTTTGGAGATTCTGCTTTTTTTGCCTACAAGCTTAAAAACGGGAAAAAGGTCGTGCGCGAATACAAGATTGATAAGAAAAACTATGAAGGAATGTATAAACTTATTTTCGAATCTGAGGAATATAAGATCGCTACTAATGATATTTTTTCAATCAATGAAAATGAAGTTTCTAAGATTATGATACATTCCAATTCGATTGTCGATAAAATTACATCCATCAATAAACATGAGGAAAAGCTTGAGTTCATAAAGGCATTAAAGCAAGATATTCTAACCTCGAAATATGAAGATATGCAAGAAATGACTAATCCGTATGCTTCCATTAACATAATTACTGATAAAGATGATATCTATCTAGACTGGAATTATTACAATAAAGAAGTTGAAGCTTGGTTAAATAACCACGGATATAGCGATGTAAGATTAACTGGTGATGATCTTGACTATGCCCTTATTGTGAAAAAAGATGCGGTGGAAATTAATGATCGGCAATCATATGAAGAAATAAGAGATACGATAGAAAAATCTCCTAATAAGCTAAAAATAGAGAAAACGTCTGATCTGGAAGAGACATTAGTAAAAACGCGTCCTTTTGTGGACGGCGACTATGTCATTGTCTATTACTATAAAGATATTAATCAGGTAGAGATAAGCGGGATATCTGCTAAGGATGCCCCTGAGTTTATAAAGAATAATTTAAAATAAAAGGAGGGAGAAGCGTGAACAGAAAAGAAACGCTGATGAAAGAGCTATGCGGACAATATGAGAAAAGAATGTTCCACATAGCTTATCGAATTACTCGTGATCATTATACTGCTCAAGATGTTGTGCAAGAATCATTTGTAAAAGCATATATGAAACTCGATACACTTCAGGACCATGAGAAAATCGGGTCATGGCTTGCAGCTATCACGACTAGGACGGCTATAGATGTAGTTAGAAAAGAGCGGTTAACGAAGGAGCGAACAGAGAGTATAGATGATTGGGAGAAGTCAAACTTACGGATGAAGCAAAACGTTGAAGATGAAGTAGCGGCACATATAATAGAAGAAAAAATTTCCCGTTTTATTGATTCGATATCAACAGATCAGCAAAACGTTTATCAGTTGAAAATGAAGGCTGGCCTAAAGGAGAAAGAAATTGCTGCGCTTCTACAATTAAATCAAAACACAGTAAAGACAAAAATATATCGGCTGAGGAAGCAATTAAAGCAATTGTTAAATAATAACGAAATAATTGAATGGTCTTAAGAGAAAGCCTGGCATAATTGCCAGGCTTTCAGAGTTTCTTCAAAAGTTGCAATAAGAATATTCCGTTGGATTTGGAGAGGTGTCCGCTCGACTCCTGCGGGAGAGTAAGGAGACAGTCCAGACCTGCAGGCGCGTAGCGCTGAAGCGGCTGCGATGCTCGCTCTGTGGAAAGCCTCGGAGAAAATCCCAACCCATTCATATTAATTTTTGAGATGAGTTTCTCTACAGCCTGTAAGCCTGGAATAATTGTCAAGCTTAATTTCTTTAGATTGGTGATTCATTAGACCCTCATTAACGGAAAAATACCATATATCTTTATTATCCTACCAGAAAAATAATGGCAAGAAAAATAATGATGCAATAGCGCCAAGGGCAATGCCTGCACCAAAGCCCCATCCCCATCCGCCGCCGCAGAATCCACCGCGACATCTACCTGCATATCCATATCCGCCATAATTTTTACCTAGAGGGCGAAGATAAACTCTGTCTGAAGAAACGCGATCAATAATTCCGCGTTGGATTCTGCCATCATGTAGTCTTACTTCTACGGGTTTGCCGACTCCACCGCGGCAACGATTATAATAACAATTTCCTGACAAAACATACACCTCCAAACGAATGTTGAAAAATTAATATCACTTACAATGTATGTCCATTTATTGAGAATGAATAGATACAAGCCTAATAATGGTGCGGAATTTTTTTCAATTTCGAAAAATCGTATCATTGCTGATTTAATCCTCATAAGATAGGTAAGAGATTTAGAAAAGGAGGAAGAAGAATCCTGAGTTATTCATACGAAGATGCATTAGCTTATTTTAGAATTGGCTCTGCACATCCAGGTGGAATGAGATTAACTAAAGAAATTTTATTAAACGAAAATATACAATCTAGTGCCACAGTTCTTGATGCTGGCTGTGGTATTGGTGACACTTCAATATTATTAGCTGAAATGTTTCATTGCCAAATTGAAGCAATTGATCAACATCCGGAAATGGTTCGAGTCACAGCTGCGAAGGCAAAAAATTCGGCCCATGCGATTACTGTTGCGCAAGGAAATATTGAGAACCTGCCCTATAAAAACGAAACGTTTGAAGTCATCATTTCAGAATCTGTGACTGCTTTTACTGATACAAGCAAAACATTAGCAGAGTTCTCAAGAACATTAAAGGAAAACGGTGTTCTCTATTTAATAGAAATGACAGTGGAACAGCCATTTTCAAAAGATGAGGAAGAAGAATTTTTGGATTTTTATGGAATGGTGGAAATGTTAACAGAAGAAGGGTGGAAGGAAAGATTAAAAAAAGCAGGATTCCAGACTGTACAAGTAGTAAAGGCAAATACCGTTTCGAATGAAATGAGTATGCAAAGCGCGCCGGAAGGACAAGAACAGCCTGTACCTTTTGTCATGATAGACAATGATGACTTAAGAGGGGTTTTAGAAGATCATTATGTTCTTACTTATCAGTATGCAGAAAAACTTGGTTACAGAGTTTTTCGTGCACAATTATAGCGATCAAGATTTTTCTAATAGGTTGTTTAATTTATTGTAAATAGTTAATAATTGATGTCTTTCTTCAGCAGACAGCTTTTCAAACGTTCGCATTTGTAAAAGATAACCTTCTTCCTGTGCCTTTTGTAAAATCTCTAGTCCATTCTCTGTAATAGCCACATAGGATATCCGCTTATCGTTCTCATCAGCGATACGAATAATAAGTTTTCTGCTAAGCAGCTTATCTGTAAGATGTGTAATGGATGAGGGAGCAATACCTAAGTAATTCGCTAAATCAATTGGCCGGCATTTGCCATTATTTTTTAATTGTCCAAGCAAAAGGATATGCGTGATGCCTAAATTTTCATTGAATGATTGGTTCCATTGAATAATTAATCGATTTGTTACTTTTTCCATTGTATGTATGAGTTCAAATACAGATTGATCTTTCATTTTTACCATGCTCCCTTATTAAATCCTTCTATTCATAATTTTATTCTATTCTTTTTTAAACGAGATTTTTAGTTGTTCATCCTCTTATTAATGAGCAGTAAATCCACCATCGATTACAAGCTCTGTACCTGTAACAACAGAGGAATCATCTGAAGCAAGATATAAAGTAGCTTTAGCAATATCTTCAGGTTCACCTAATCGCTGTAGTGGTGTCATAGCAAACAGTTGGTTAAGAACAGCTTAAGCGATTGTATACTTCCTCAGCAAGTCTGCTCCAATCTTCATCAGAAGAAACATTTAACAATATTTTCCTTTCGGTCTATTTGCTTTACTGCATCCTCATTGATATCTGCGGCGATTACTGTTGCGCCTTCATTTCTGAATAATTCAACCATACCGGCACCAATTCCAGAAGCGCCCCCAGTAATGATGGCAATTTTGTCCTGTAATCTTCCCATTCTATATCCCTCTATATTACTGTTTTGTTTTCTATACACTGATTTATGTAACAGAGAGTATTTAGATATCTAAATAATATCACAGATAGGCAATTAAAACGAACATTATATTTTAGGCGAAATAAAAGCGGTTTATTTTATGACGCTCATCAACTGAATTTATATAAGATGATAGCTTTCCTTCATACACTTTTCTTAATTGCGGGAGCCTGCCTAAATCGAAGGGAGTAACCAATGATACAGGTTTTCCAAATCCATTAACTTTACCTTTTTCAAGTGTTGCAGCCACAAATTGAGAACAAAAATACGCATTTGAACGCTCCAGTTCAATATTAAAAAGAATGGCAAATAGTCCAAGCAAGTTATAGCGGTATTGATGCTTGCATTCGTTTAATTCTTTAAGGAAGGCTTGAATATCGTTATATTGATTATTTGAAATAGTGCAAGCATAAATGGCGCATGTTGTGTGGCGAAAAAAAGGATTGCGCCAGTTTTCTTTAACAAAACCTCCAAAAAAAGGGTTATAAGGATTTTTACGGCCAAAGCTATAAACTTGATGAAAATCTTTATCTAATGAAAGCGAGGCATGATTAAAAGTTTTTTTAGTATATAATTTTATGCATTTTGTAAACCAAGTACCAGTATCTGTTAATAATATATAAATTTCTTTTTTCATGACATATGACCTTCTTTTTCTATATGGAGTGGTTGGTAATTAAATGGTATCAAGGCTTAGATTAAAAGATAACTAGCTGCAGATTGAACTTCATATCAGACTAGAGACGCATATTTTTTCAGTTTTCTCGGAAATTATATTCTAAATGTTCGAAAAATAACGAAAAGTATTGTACAATATGATTGAGAAATGGAAAGGAGACTTTTATGGCAGCTGCATACTTAACAGAGGATCATGAAATTTTTCGTAAGTCATTAAGAAAGTTTTTGGAAAAAGAAGCGTATCCTTACTATGAACAATGGGAAAAAGACCGAATCATTCCAAGAGAATTTTGGAAAAAGATGGGTGAACAAGGATATCTCTGCCCGGATATTGAAGAGCAATATGGCGGCAGTGATGTAGATTGGGGCTTTTCTGTTGTCATAAATGAAGAAATTGAAAAAGTTGGTTCTGGGACAGTAGGGATTGGACTTCATAATGATATTGTCGTTCCATATATAACAGCATATGGAACAGATGAGCAGAAAAAAAGATGGCTGCCAAAATGTACAACAGGTGAAATCATTACAGCTATTGCAATGACTGAACCGGGTGCTGGGTCTGATCTTGCTTCTATTTCGACAATAGCTAAGCTTGAAGGAGATACTTACATTGTAAATGGTGCGAAGACATTTATTACGAATGGGATTCACTCCGATTTAGTAATAGTCGCCTGCAAGACAGATCCGAATGCACAGCCTAAGCATAAAGGAATTAGTTTAATTGCAATTGAAAGAGATACGCCAGGGTTTTCAAGAGGAAGAAAACTTGAAAAAGTTGGTCTCCACTGTCAGGATACAGCTGAACTTATCTTTGAAGACTGCCTTGTGCCAAAGGAGAACTTAATCGGTGAAGAGGGTATGGGTTTTAAATATTTAATGCAAAAACTGCAGCAGGAAAGACTTGTCGTAGCGATTGCAGCACAAGTGGCAGCAGAGGAAATGTTAAGGCTTACAATTGATTATGTGAAAGAGCGTCAGGCCTTCGGGAAATCGATTAGCAGGTTTCAAAATACGCAATTTAAAATGGCTGAAATGGCAACAGAAGTTGAAATGGGCAGAGCATTTCTTAATCAGCTCATATGCGATCATATGAAACAAAAAGATGTAGTTACCCAAGTTTCTATGGCTAAATGGAAACTAACCGAAAATGCCCGTAGAATTGCTACAGATTGCATGCAGCTTCATGGCGGTTACGGCTATATGGAAGAGTACGAGATTGCAAGAAGGTATCGTGATATTCCGGTGGCTAGCATTTATGCCGGCACAAATGAAATCATGAAAACAATTATTGCAAAGAAATTAGGATTATAGAGGAGGAGTTTTCATGCGTGAAGTAGTGATTGTTGAAGGAGTTCGGAGCCCGGTTGGCAGGAAAAACGGATCATTAAAAGATATTCGTCCCGACGATTTAGCTGCTGAAGTGTTAAAGGCATTAGTCAATCGTGCGGGTATAGATCCAGCAATGATTGATGATGTCATTTTAGGCTGCGTATCTCAAATTGGAGAGCAGACGGGCGATATTGCAAGAGTAGCCGCCCTTATTGCTGGATTTCCAATTGAAGTTCCTGGGACGACCATTGACCGTCAATGCGGTTCAAGCCAGCAGGCTGTTCATTTTGCAGCACAGGCGATTCTTTCAGGAGATATGGATATTGTCATCGCCGGCGGGGTGGAAAGCATGTCAAGAATCCCAATAGGTTCAAGTTATCAAGGTGTAGGATTGAGTGAGAAGCTGAAAAGCCGCCATGAAATGATTCATCAAGGCTTATCAGCAGAAAGAATAGCTGAGAAGTACGGCTTTACTAGAGAAGAGCTGGATGAATTTTCATTGCAAAGCCATGAAAAAGCATTGCATGCTCAGGAAAATGGCTATTTTGATCATGAGATTGTTCCAATTGAAGGATCCAATACTGAGGGAGAAAAAGTTTCAGTTACAGAGGACGCTGGTCCGCGAAAGGGAACAAGCCTTGAAGCATTGAGCAGCCTAAAAACCGTTTTCAAAGAGGATGGTGTCATACATGCCGGTAATTCAAGCCAAATAAGCGACGGTGCTGCTGCTCTACTGATCATGTCGCGCGAAAAGGCAGAAGAGCTTGGTTTGAAACCTAGATTCAAAATATTGACAAGAACTGTTGTAGGGTCTGATCCCACCTTAATGTTAACTGGACCAATTCCTGCTACTGAAAAAGTGTTGAAAAAAGCTGGTTTATCAATTGATGAAATTGATGTATTTGAAGTAAATGAAGCGTTTGCCTCTGTCCCATTGGCATGGCTTAAAGATACTGGCGCAGATCCAGCTAAATTGAATCCAAATGGCGGTGCGATTGCACTTGGACATCCACTTGGTGCAAGCGGTGCGCGTTTAATGCTTACTATGATGAGCGAATTGGAGAGAACCGGTGGGAAATATGGATTGCAAACGATGTGCGAAGGCCATGGAATGGCGAATGCAACGATTATTGAAAGGTTAGAAGCATAGTAGATTAATTACTTTGGGGGTATGATGAATGACGATGACGATTGGAAAAATTTTCGATTTAACTGTAAGCAAATATCCGAACAAAGAAGCAATATATGATGTTAGAAAGGATTTGCGCTATACGTATAAAGAGTGGAGTGAAGAAGTAAATAAATTAGCTAATGTTCTTCTAGACCATGGTATTAGAAAAGGAGATAGAGTAACGACATACCTTTATAATACTGAAGAGCTTGCAACCGTTTTCTTTGCTTGTGCGAAAATTGGCGCTGTTTTCAACCCCGTTAACTTTAGATTAATGGCCGAAGAGCTTGCGTTTATTTTAAGTGATGCTGAACCAAAAGTCGTTATTTTTGAAGAATTACTGCAATCAAGTATAGATCCAATAGCAGAGCGGTTTCAACAAACTGCATTTTGGACAATTAATGATCATACCCCCACATATGCTGAAAGCTATCATGAAAAAGTAAAATCTGCATCTAATAAAGGTATTGCTGCATCTGTCGAACCTGATGATATTTACGCGATTATGTATACAAGCGGTACAACAGGAAGGCCAAAAGGCGTATTGCATCGCCATCGTGACATGACTGAACAAAGCTTGGTCGTCATCAATTCAGTACAGTATAACATTAATGATAATGGCTTGGTGACAGCACCGATGTTCCACTGTGCCGAGCTGCATTGTGCATTTTTACCGCGCGTTCATATTGGTGCAAAAAACACAATTTTACATCAATTTGATGCAAAAAAAGTATTAGAATTAATAGAAAAAGAAAAGGTGACGATTCTTTTTGCAGCACCTACAATGTGGAATATGCTATTGCAGGAAAATTTAGATGACTATAATATTGAGAGCTTAGCTACAGGATTATATGGTGCAGCTCCAATGGCCCCCTCACTTGTCTTTGCTTGTCAAGAGAAGCTGGGAGTTAGGCTTGTACAGGCATATGGAATGACAGAAATGGGGCCGGCAATTACGTTTTTATCTGATGAAGATCAAATTAGAAAAGCTGGTTCAGCCGGAGTAGCTGCGATTAATCATGAAATCAGAATTGTTGTGCCAAATGAGGATGGGCGGTCAGACCCGAATGCTATCGTTCCTGCTGGTGAAACTGGTGAAATCATTGTTAGAGGCCCTAGTATGATGAAGGGATATTTTAAAAGAGAAGAAGCAAGTGAGCAAGCATTGGCTGAAGGATGGTATCATTCAGGGGATATTGGCTATTTGGATGATGAAGGGTTCCTTTATGTAAAAGACCGTGTTGATGACATGATTATTAGCGGTGGGGAAAATATTTATCC
Source organism: Cytobacillus horneckiae (assembly GCF_002835735.1). Classification (GTDB taxonomy): domain Bacteria; phylum Bacillota; class Bacilli; order Bacillales; family Cytobacillaceae; genus Cytobacillus; species Cytobacillus horneckiae. The sequence goes on from NZ_PISD01000008.1 coordinate 435,058, forward strand.
GAGAGAAGTTGAAGATATTATTCACTCTCATGCCGGTGTGCTAGATGTCGCAGTCCTTGGGCAGCCAGATGATCATTGGGGTGAAATTGTTACAGCTTTCGTTGTCAAAAAAGACCCTAATGTAACAGAGGAAGAATTGGATGAACTATGTAAATCTAGTGAGGAGCTGGCGAATTATAAGCGTCCCCGTAAATATATGTTTTGTGAACAATTACCAAGAAATGCTAGCGGGAAAATTCAAAAGTTTGTTTTAAGAAAAGAACTGGATGGGATAATATCAGAATAATCAAACAACGAAGAGAGGCAGTATGATGCTAAATGGAATGAGGGTAGTGGACTTCTCTAATTATTTGCCTGGTCCATACGCAACAATGAGACTAGCTGAGCTCGGTGCTGAAATTATTAAAGTGGAATCACCAAGAGGAGATCCCGCCCGTGAACTAGATGTAAAGCTGGACGGTACAGGAGTTGTTTTTCTAGCAAATAATAAAAGCAAAAAAAGCGTAACACTCGACTTGAAAAATTTTAAAGATCAACAGTTAGCAAAGCGGTTAATTGCTTCTGCAGATGCAGTGCTCGAAAGCTTTAGACCAGGTGTGATGAAAAAGCTCGGTTTGGATTATGAGACGGTCCGTTCGCTTAACACGAAGCTTGTTTATTGTTCATTAACAGGCTATGGAAATAACGGGAAGTATCATCAGCACGGAAGTCATGATTTAAATTATATGGCTATTAGCGGCATGCTCGCACAACTGAAGGATAGAAGTGGAAAACCGATTCATCCTTCGCAAACAATTGCTGACTTTGTCGGCGGAATTGCGGCAAGTGAAAGGATATTAGCAGGGCTTGTTGCAAGGGGGATTTCGGGTGAAGGTAGCTATCATTGTATCTCGATTGCAGATGTTATGACTTCAATGATGGGAAACCATTTTATTATGAATCAGGCGACTGGTGCAATAAATGGAGTTGAAATTCTCTCAGGATCGATTATAAATTACGCGATTTATGAAACGATGGACCAACGCTATATCGCATTAGGAGCGCTAGAAAAGAAATTTTGGGAAAACTTTTGTGAGGCGATACAGAAGAGAGAATGGGCTGTTTACTATTATCATCAAACAAATTCAGATATATATCAAGAAGTAAAGACTGTTTTTATGAGCAAATCGTTTCAGCAATGGATTGAATTTAGTGAAAAGGTCGACTGCTGTATGACTCCAGTACTAGAAGTGGATGAACTATCTAATTTTTCCTATTTTACAAATAGAGATATCATTAAAAATGAAAATGATATTTTACTACCAAAGTTGCACAGTGATAGATATGATGCATCACAATGTGCACCTCCGAAACTAGGAGAAAATACAAATGAAATATTGTCCTCATTGTCCCAAGGGAAATGAAAAAGTGGAAAAAACAATCTTTTCAATAAATGTCAGTTATAATGATTAACTTTATAGAATAAAGTGATATAATATAAGGAATCTAAACCTAAACAATAATAAATGTTTAGGTTTATTTCATTTAACATCAATGATGATTTATAGAAAAGTGAGTGATGAAAACGCGTGAAGTTTATTAAGATGATTCCAAACATGATGACGCTTGGCAATTTGTACTGTGGTTTTCTATCAATTGGATACGCAGCCCACGGACAATATAATAATGCGGCAATATTAATCATTATCGGAATGATGCTGGATAGCATGGACGGCAGAGTGGCACGAATGCTGAAAGCCGATAGCACTCTAGGGATGGAGCTGGATTCGTTAGCTGATGTTGTGACATTTGGCGTCGCCCCGTCATTTTTAGTATATTATACATATTTTTATCAGTTTGGCACGATCGGATTAGCCGTTTCTGGTTTATTCCCTTTATTTGGGGCATATAGATTGGCAAGGTTCAATGTTGGATCTCCGAAGCAATCAAAGAACTATTTTATTGGTGTACCCATTACAGCTGCAGGAGGAATCCTAGCGATTCTTACACTTTTAGGCAATTGGGTTCCTAATATCATTACAACGGTTGTATTTACAGCCCTTTGTTTCTTAATGGTAAGCCGCATTAGAATTCCTAGCTTTAAAGATGTTCCTCTGCCAAAGTACGGAACAATTGTAACGATTTTTCTAGGCTGCCTGCTATTCGTTCTATATAAGGGGACATACGGTGCCTATCCTTATTTAATTTATATTGCAACGCCGCTTTATATCGCTTATTTAGCTCATCGGTTTAAAAAAGGAAAAAGCAATAAATCAGCAGATTAATGATATGTTTAAATTGGTAATTGTTTAGCAGCCAAGTTTTTAAAACGAAAAAGCCAAATAAAAAAGCGATTTTCACTTGTGATAGTGAAAATCGCTTTTTTATATTTATTTATAAAACACCTTATCAACATTATACTTTGCTTCTAAAGTATTAATAATATATGTTTCATAAATTTCGCGCTCCATCGCATCATCAACAAAAATAGCAGCAATTTTGTGGACTTCATCTCGATGAGCTTTAATCGGGGAAACATTGTCTTCAAAATGCTTCTTTACTCGCTGTCTCAATTTTCTTGCTTTACCTACGAATAACAGGTCTTCATTTGCATCAAAGAAGAGAATAATGCCGCCTTTATCGCGAGGGATTTTATGATAATCAATAAATCCGTACGTGTTGCTCAAAGGTGACTCCGTTCCTTCTCCACCATGATTTTTTCTAGTTATTACTATATCCGGAGATGGTATTTGAATTTCTATCATTTGTCATCACTTCCTATTCTGCCCTTCATCGTACCATAAATGAATTGCATTATCCATATCCACTCGATTGATAAAAAAAGAATAAATTTTCAAATTGTTTAAATGGCAGATAGACTTTTTACTTAAAGACTAGATATGTCAAAAAAGGCCTTATTCGGTTATGGCAATAATATTTCCTGAGAATTACAGGTAATAATTCCGTTTATTTCCATAAAGGGAGTGAAAAAGTGAGTGTTCACAGAGAAATAAGTTGTTTATCTCCGTGGAGGCACTGAAGAACGTGTTTCCATAGAAAAAAATGCCTCCAAATGTTTCTCGACTGTCTAGCTTCTCAACCGCAGGAGTAGAGCAATCACCTCTCCAATTAAATGTAGATAATTGTATTAAAAACATGATAGATTAAGCATATTTAAATTCTGCTGGCTTATTGGGATTCAAGTTTAGAGTTTTCAAACATATTATTTAATTTCTCATATGTCTCAGGATACTTTGCTTCATATTGAAGATAATGTGGGATTGGGTAGCGTACGCCTCCTTTATGTGTTCTCTCTAATCCAACAATAAAATCGTCCACCATAATATATGGAAGAGTGAACGCCATTTCATGGTCCTGTGTTTGTCCAAATACCCGATCTCCGTAGCACGGAAGAATCACTTGCGGTTTGCTTGTTTGAACGGTCTTAATCACAATATCTGCACAATCAGCTCTTGCAGTGAAAGTCGATGCAATTTCTCCGCCTGTTTGATAAAGTGCTGCAGCAACCATCCTCATGACTTGTGCAGAGTTTCCATAAACAGTAATGACCTCAGGTTCATAATTTGTCCGGTTAAGCGGGGAAATAAGTACTGTTCCAGCTTCATTCTGACTGAACTTCGGCACAGCAGCCTCAGTTATAGCGCCTGCTTCACATGTTTTAGTATACATTCCGTCTGTTAAATTTCCTGCTGAATAATAATCTAATTCTTCTTCAAACCCAAAAGCGACTTTGGCAATTGGACAGGATAAATCCTTTGCCCCCATTGCCAATGACCAGCCATATTTGCGTGCCATTGTTATCGCTTGGCAAATACTAAAAGTTTTTGCGAAGTCAATATGCGGCTGCTTTATGTGCGGAGGCAAACTTTCATTTTTCTTCATTACTCGGATAGCAAGCGCAAAGCTATCTGGTCTAACGTATTTTTGAATGGCATCCTCAAGCAAACGCAGCTTTTCTGAAATGTCGGTTTTTATCATTCCATCACCACCTCTATATACTATTCCATACATGAATGGCATCCTCCTTTGAAATAGAAGAAAAGCCTGTAAAGAAAGAAGGAGATTTTTTTAAAGACAAAGAATTAAAGTAATGTGAAGGAGTGATTAAGAAATGGTGCATGCAGAAACTGTGTTATTAGATCAATTACTTGCGAATGCAAATGATGAAAGCTGGTATATGTCTTTTGAGCAAGTGGCAGACGGAATAGCCGAAGCTGATGCTGTTTGGAAGCCAGACGAGAACAGCCATAGTATTGTGGAAATTGTTCAGCATTTGATTTATTGGAATGAAGCATGGCAAGTAAGGTATGAAAAGAATGATGTTGCAGCTGTCCCAAAAATCGAAAGAAATGAGGACAGTTTTAAATATAAGGAAGGTAGCTCCTATAAAGAACTAAAGGAAGAGTTATTGCATGTGTTATTGAAGTGGCAGCATTTATTAACGGCAGAAAAGCTTGAAGCAGAAGTGCCAGGCTATCCCGTCTCAGCAGAATGGTGGGGAATGATTGCTAATCTAGCGACACATAATGCCTATCATATCGGTCAAATAGCTTATATAAAAAAAATAATTAAGATTTAGAGTAGGAAGGTTTTTCATGAATGACAATTTAATATCAGACTGTGAACATTGCTTTGCACTATGCTGTGTTGCCTTGCCTTATGGGAAATCTGCGGATTTTCCAATAAATAAAGAAGGCGGGGAGCCTTGCGGAAATCTATGTAACGATAATCAATGCAGCATACATAATCATCTATTAAAAAAAGGTTTTAAGGGATGTGTTTCATTTGAATGCTTTGGAGCTGGTCAGCACGTATCCCAACAGATATATGGTGGTCAAGACTGGCGGCAGAACGGCGGCATCGCTAAGCAGATGTTTGCTGTGTTTCCAATCATCCATCAGCTGAATGAGATGTTATATTATCTCAATCAATCATTGTGTTTGGATGAAACTAAAGCTTATCGAAATGAATTAAAGGAAATTTATGAATTAACATACAGGCTGACAGGGCTTCCGCCGGATGATATTTTGGAAGTTGATCTTGTACAGCATCGTTTTACTGTTAATGAATATTTACTGCGAATAAGCGATAGCGTCAGAAATGAAATAAATCACGAAAAAAAACACAAAAAGGCAGATTATATAGCGGCAAACCTTAAGTATGCTAAAATGGCAGGAATTAATTTAAGAGGCAAGCTTTGTATAGCTGCCGATTTCAGCCATGCGGATTTACGCAGAGTTGACTTTTTAGGGGCAGATTTAAGAGACGCCAAACTACATTCAGCAGACTTAACTGATTGCATTTTTTTAACACAATCCCAAGTAAATGCAGCAAAGGGGAATATTGATACAACGCTGCCTGATTATGTACAGAGACCGAGACATTGGTCTTAGTTTTATATTTTGGGGTTGAAAAAAATCATGCATCAATATAAAATAAATATATTCTATTTAGGAGGATGATTAAAAATGACTGCTTCAATCAGATTGCGTTACCGTGCTTTGAACAAATAATTTAATATGTTCAAAGGCTCTGTTTTTTGCTTGCAGAGTAAACGGGAGTAGTCTGTCCATTTTTAATTATCTTAATCGGTCATTGTAATATTTTTAAGTAATTTGGATTTTTCTATCCTTAAACATAGATGAAGTTCTCTTTTTTATAAAAAAGGGGATAGTTCCGTTTACTTTTCTAACCTGCAGACAGAGATAGCTGCAGGTTTTTTTATGTCTTAAATTAATTTTAAGGCTTAACTTTAATCATAAAATAGAGCGCAGTTAGAACGATAAAAAACATATTGGAGGCACAAATCATGAATAAAAAAGAACTAAGAAAATTAGCGAAAAGCAATGGAATAGATGTATTAGAAGAGTCGTTGAAAATAAATGAATCAGGTCTTGATTTTCAAGTTGCACATGCAATGGATCGAAAAGGCGAAAGATGGATATTGCGAGTGCCCCGCCGACCAGACTCAATGGCAAAGTCTAAACAAGAGAAAATGGTTTTAGATATTGTCAATAAATACACAAGTATTGAAGCCCCAATCTGGGAGGTTGATGCAGCAGATTTGATTGCTTATAAACAGTTAAGTGGTGTCCCGGCAGGAACGGTTAATCCTGAAATACAAAATTATGATTGGGTGCTGGATATTGAAAATATACCTGATTCATATTTCTGTTCTTTTGGGCGAGTTCTGGCAGATTTACATCGTGTTCCAGAGGCGGCCCTTAAAAGTGCTGGATTAACCATATATACTGCTGAACAAGCAAGAGAATTAATGAAAGAAAGAATGCTGAAAGTAAAAAATGATTATGTTGTACAAGAGGAATTGTGGAATCGCTGGGAAAGATGGCTGAATAATGATGCAATGTGGCCGAATCATACTGGATTAAGTCACGGTGATGTACATCCCGGACATATATTAATCAATAAAAAATCAGAGGTGACAGGTTTAATTGATTGGACAGAAGCAGCGGTCACCGATGTCTCGCGTGATTTTATTGCGCATTATTTAATAACTGGAGAAGCTGGGTTAGAGAAAGCAATTGCTGCCTATAACGAAGCTGGAGGAACGACATGGCCATTAATGAAGGATCATATCGTTGAATTGAACTGTACGCAAGCGATTGCAGTTGCCGAGTTTGCTGAGAGCTCTGGATTAAAGGAATATAGGGAGATAGCACAGCAAATGCTTAATCCAATTCAGGATTAATAATTATAGGAAAAATTAAAGAAGGGGGATCATTAAAATGACGGCTTCAATGAGATTACGTTACCGCGCTTTGAACAAATAACTAAATATGTTCAAGGGCTCTGTTTTGTGATACAGAGTAAACGGGAGTAGTCTGCCTTTTTTATATATTCCTTCTTTATTGATGTCAACGACCAACAACAAATAGTAACAGGAGGATTTTTTTACTTGTATTGTTTAGTATGGGCTTATCTCCTAAAGAGAAATATATTTCCGTTTACTCCTAATCACAGGCAAATAGCCTGTGATTTTTGTTTTTTAGGCTTTGTTCAATCGATTGTTGACATCAAATTCAGGAGCACGCTGTTTCGCTTCTTCCATGTTTAAACAACAATCTGCTTAACATAGCCTTATTATTAAAGGAGGATAATAAGATGGAAACATTAAATTTAGAATTGAACGAAGTTGAAGTCACATATCTTGACCGGGTAATACTGAATATTCCTAAGCTAACTGTCTATCAAAATGATCGAATTGGAATTGTTGGCGCAAACGGACAAGGAAAAACTACTTTACTTGATCTCATAAACGGAAGGATAAAACCAAATAGTGGAAATGTAAATAGAGTGGTCAGCTTTAACTACTATGAACAAATTAAACAAGCAAATGCGAGTTTAAATGCAGATTTACTGGATGCGGAGCTGCTTGGCAGGATGAAGGTGCCATTGAATAGTGTTGAAACACTAAGCGGAGGCGAGCAGACTAGGCTGCGGCTTGCGCAAGTATTGTCCAAATATGAATTAGGGCTGATAATGGATGAACCGACAACCCATTTAGATGCGGATGCTATCAATTATTTAATTGATGAATTACGATACTATTATGGAACCCTTATATTAGTCAGTCATGACCGATATTTCTTGGATCATTTAGTTACAAAAATATGGGAGGTAAATAATGGAACAGTCCATGAGTATGAAGGGAACTATAGTGACTATTCCGAACAAAAAAAACTGGCAGCATTAGAAAAACAGCGCAATCATGAAAATTATCTAACAGAAAAAAAGCGTTTAGAAAGATCGGCTGAAAAGAAATTGTTGCAGGTTCAAAAAATGAGTCAAGTCAGTGTGAAAAAACAGAAAAGAAGCATAAAGCCAGATCGTCTTTCAGCTTCTAAATCGAAGGATTCGGTCCAAAAAGCAGCTCAAAAAACAGTTAAATCAATCGAAAAGCGAATAGACCAATTAGAAGAAGTTTCACCAATGCAAAAACAACAGCAGATTCATTTTCCGTTAAGCAGGAACTTGGCTATTCATAATAAATATCCTGTCATGGGGCAAGATATTTCGCTTATGCGAGGTAATAAAGTTCTATTAAATAGAGCAAACTTTCAATTCCCTCTAGGTAAGGTTATATCAATCACAGGCAATAACGGTACAGGTAAATCAACACTCCTGAATTATATTTTACAAGATGGTGAAGGAATCGTATTGTCTCCCAAAGTAGTATTTGGCCAGTATCATCAAATGGACTATAAATTTTCTAACCGAGTTTCTATAATTGAATACCTTCAAAAATTCACCGACTATTCAGAGTCTACAATCCGTGCTGTATTAAGTAACATAGGGTTTAGGCAAACAGATTTAGGGAAGATAGTGAGTGACATAAGCGGCGGAGAAGCGACAAGACTTGTATTGGCGAGGTTGTTTCTTCAGCCTTCTAATGTATTAATACTAGATGAGCCAACAAATTTTATTGATGTATTAACAATTGAAGCACTGGAAGAGTTTATTAAAAAATATGAAGGCACGGTTATCTTTACATCACATGATCGCTATTTCACTGAAAAAATAGCGGATCAGGTTTGGAAAATAGATAATGAGAAATTAGTTTTAATCTACGATAGATAAAATCGTTGTTTAACTAAAATTCGACTAGTTTACATTTCAGCTGTAATGATCAATAAAGTAAAAGCACTGCTTATAGTTTGAGAAAAATTCTATAAAAAACATTAGAAATGCAAAGAATAGCTGAGATTAAAGAAATCTCAGCTATTCTTTTACAAATGGCAGTTATTTTTAGTAAAAAATTTACAATATATCCATGTATTTTAATCATTTTATGCTGAAATTTACAAAGCCTTTACAAAACATTAATAGTGCATTAACTATGCTTGTTTATATTTAAACTATATTAAAACCGAATAGTAAACAAATTATTTGAAGCAGATTATCTTGGAGGTTTTTAAATGGGGTTATTAAAGAAATTATCAATTGGATTATTTATTCTATCCGCTGCAGCCCTGTTAGCAGCATGTGGGGATAGTAATGATAATGAAACTGAATCATCAGGCACAGGCACAGATACTGTTTCCATTTCGGGATCAACCTCTGTTGGACCTTTAGCTGAAAAATTAGCTGAAAAATATAAAGAAAAGCAAAGCAATACAAATATTGAAATTAACCAAATTGGTTCTTCTGCAGGAATCACGAATGCGATAAGCGGTGTGTCACAGATAGGCATGTCATCGCGTGATTTAAAGGAAGAAGAAGCGAGTGAACTGACAGAAACGGTCATTGCATACGATGGAATTGTCGTTGTAACTCATCCAAGCAATAAAGTAAAAGATTTAACGATGGAAGAAGTGAAGCAAATTTTTACTGGTGAGATTACGAATTGGAACCAGCTTGGTGGAGAAGATATGGAAATTGTTGTTGTATCTCGTGAGGATGGCTCAGGTTCGCGCGATGCCTTTCAAGAAATTGTCGGATATTCTTCTGGTGAATTAATTAGAAATTCAATCATCGCCAGTGGAAACGGAAATATTAAAACAACAGTAGCGACAAACAAACATGCAGTAGGATTTATTTCTTTTGAATATATAGATGACTCAATAGCAACTCTAAAAATAAATGGAGTGGAAGCAACTGCTGAAAATGTATTAAATCAGCAATACAGCTTATCAAGACCTTTCTTATTTGTTCATAAAGACGGGAATTTTACTGAAGCTGGCCAGGAATTTATTGATTATATTTTAAGTCCAGACGGACAAAAAATTGTTTCAGAAGCGGGTGCTATACCAGTTAAGTAATTGCTGATGTAAATCTGACGCTTTAGACATGAATGATATGTGTAAAAGCAACCTTGGAGGAATGCAACATGCCAAGCCCATCAAATGAAAATCAAATAGTAGATATGAAAAAATCAAATAAACTCAAGTACTTTTTTGAAAGCGCATCGGAAAAATTATTCTTGATTTGTGCGATGCTATCTGTAATTAGCTTATTATTAATTATCGGATTTGTATTTTATAAAGGATCTCATCCCTTTGTAGCTGAAGGCTACAGCTTTATTGATTTTATCTTCGGTATGGAATGGGTTCCAAGCGAAGATAAATTCGGCATATTGCCAATGATTGTAGCATCCATTTTTTCAACAATCGGTGCATTAGTAATTGGTGTACCAATTGGACTTTTTACAGCTATTTTCTTAGCGGAAATTGCGCCAAAAAGAGTCGCTAAAATTATTTCGCCGGCGGTGCAATTATTAGCTGGAATTCCTTCTGTATTGTACGGTGTGTTTGGACTAGCTATCATCGTTCCTATGTTGCAAAACAATTTTGGATTAGCTAAAGGACAAAGCTTATTAGCGGTAATTATTGTACTAGCCATCATGATGCTGCCAACGATTGTGACGGTAGCCGAAACAGCCATTAGAGCAGTGCCAAAAACATATAGAGAAGGCTCTTTAGCATTAGGGGCTTCACCAATCGGAACAATCTTTAAAGTAGTCGTCCCTGCAGCAAAGTCTGGGATTATGGCCGCAATTGTTCTTGGATTAGGAAGAGCAATTGGTGAAACCATGGCGGTTATTCTAGTAGCAGGTAACAGCCTCATCTTGCCAACGAGCTTAACAGACAGTGTGCGTCCGTTAACAACGAATATCGCATTAGAAATGGGATATGCATTTGGAACGCATCAAGAGATGTTATTCGCAACAGGTATCGTGTTATTCTCATTCATCTTAATATTAAACTTTGTACTAGCAAAAATCTCTTCGAAAGGTGGTAAGTAAGTTGAGGAAGTTTAAAGATAATTTTATGCTTGGACTGCTTTGGTTTTCAGCTTTCTTAACTGTTGCCGTCCTTGTAGTCATTGTAGGATATATATTTTTTAAAGGTTTCCGGTTAATTAATTTTGACTTTATCTTCGGAGACTATTCTCCAGTTGGCCACGGCGGAATTTGGCCGATGATTATCACAACGATATATACAATCGTCATTTCGTTAATTATTGCCACGCCTATCGGAATTCTTGCTGCAGTCTATTTGCAGGAATATGCAAAGCAAGGCAGATTGGTTAGAGTGATACGATTTGCAACAGAAAGTTTAACAGGTATACCATCAATCATTTACGGATTATTCGGGGCAGTATTTTTTGTTACAACACTTAAACTGGGCATGTCAATCATCGCAGCCTCATTAACATTAACGATTATTGTTTTGCCAGTCATTATAAGAACAACAGAGGAAGCTTTAAAAACAGTACCTTTGTCGTATCGTGAAGGCTCGCTTGCTTTAGGAACAACAAAGCTGCAAACTTTATACAAAGTCATTTTACCAAGTGCAATGCCGGGAATATTGTCAGGAATTATCCTTTCAATGGGGCGGATTGTCGGCGAATCTGCGGCGATCTTTTTAACAGCTGGAACAGTAGCAGCAATGCCGGAAAGCATTTTTTCATCAGCAAGAACTTTAACAGTTCATTCTTATTTAGTTACACAGGAGTCAGGTGACATTGAGCTCGCTGCAGCAGTCGGGATTGTCTTAATTGTAATTATCTTAGTTCTTAATCTCTCGGCCACGTTCATATCAAAGAAATTAAATAAAGCTGACTATTAAAGGGAGTGTAATGAATGAGTGCAACGACATTGGAAAGAAATAATAAAGGAACTGAAAAATTCTCAAGCAATAATGAACAGCAAACAACAGACGCAAAAATCAAAGTAAAAAACCTTGATTTGTTTTATGGCGAAAAGCAGGCGCTATACCAAGTATCACTGGATATTAAAGAAAAAGAAGTAACAGCGCTTATCGGTCCTTCAGGATGCGGAAAGTCTACATTCTTAAGAACATTAAACCGCATGAACGATTTAATTGATGGTGTGAAAATCAATGGAGAAATCGTTATTGATAATGAAAATATTTATAATTCAAGCGACGTAATCAAATTAAGAACAAGAGTAGGCATGGTATTTCAAAAGCCGAATTTATTCCCAATGAGCATTTTCGATAATGTTGCGTACGGTCCAAGAATGCAAGGAATTAAAAACAAAAAAGCGCTGAATAAAATTGTAGAGGAAAGCCTGCGCGGCGCAGCCATTTGGGATGAAGTGAAGGATCGTCTAAAATCTTCTGCCCTTGGTTTATCAGGCGGACAGCAGCAGCGTGTCTGTATCGCACGTGCAATCGCAATGAAGCCAGACGTCATTTTAATGGATGAACCAACCTCAGCATTAGATCCAATCTCAACATTAAAAGTGGAAGAGCTAATTGCCCAAATGAAAAAGGATTACACAATTGTCATCGTCACCCATAACATGCAACAAGCAGCACGTGTATCAGATAAAACAGCGTTTTTCTTAAACGGCGAAATCATTGAATATGACGAAACTGATCATATCTTCTCAATGCCGAAAGACCAAAGAACAGAGGATTATGTAACGGGACGCTTCGGATAAAAATTATATATTTAATGATAAAAAAGCGAATCAGTCATTGATTCGCCTTTTTTATATTTAATTGAAGAGGAGTGATTTCCGAAGCTTACCGTTTGCGAGCGCTGAACGAGAGCACACACAAGATTGGGGCATTAGTGTGAGCGATAATCGAGAAAGGCCAATGCCTGCTTGACTACAATTAATATCGGTCCAAGTTATAGAAACTAAGACCATTTTCCGCATGCCTGCCCCGAATATTGGTTCCAGTTACAGAAATATAAATCTTTTAAAGAGGGAGTATACTTTAATCTTCAAATTAGAGCGATTTACCTAAATGAAAAAAAGGTGACAGAGACTACTCAGTTTTATCTATTGGAAAAAGAGCTGTAGCTATCACATGTACTCGATTTATTTAACGAAGAACTTATTAGTTTACACTTTAAAACAAGAAGCCAATTTAGGCTTCTTGTTTTAAAGTGATCTTATTTTTTTTCTATATTTACTCTTCCTGAGAAAAATGTGGCTCCGCCGCCCATGTCTGCAATTCTGTCGGGCGTTAGCGAGTTGACGATTTGCTTTGTTCCAGGCTGATCAGCCCAAAGGCCCTGGCTGACAAGCACGCCTTTTAAAACATTATCTCCTACTGCTGCAGTTAATTCACATTCGCCGCGCTCGTTCCAAATTTTCACAATGTCATCTGTTTCAATTCCGTAAGCTATGGCATCTTCACTATTGATATGCAGCTTAGGTGTTTTTTCAAGCTTAATATGTTTTTCATTATTGGAGAATGTGGAGTTCAGGAAATTATGGTTTGGACCAGGTACAAATAAGAATGGTGCATCGCCATCATTTACAATAGGAGTATAGGTTGGCAGCCCATGGTAACCGTCTTCTACCATTTTTTCTGAATACAATTCTATTTTTCCACTTGGGGTCAAAAGTTTCCCAGGTAGTAATGGTTTTACATTTGCTTTCATATACTCATTTTTAGCAAGCTTTTCATAGGTGATTTCTTCAATGTATGGATTTCCAGTATTGCTTAAAGCATTTTCAATCATTTCTGCTTCCGTTTCCTTGAAGGCATCGTCATCATACTCCATACCGTTTGCTAGCAGTTTAAACACTTCATAATTTGATTTCGATTCACCATAAGCTTCAATTACCGGCTGTTGGAGGTGAAAATGATTATGCCAATAAGATCCGTAAAGGTCAGTGTTTTCATAGGACGATGTAGATGGAAGGACAATATCTGCATATCTTGCTGTCTCAGTTAAGAATAAGTCGTGGACAACAAGAAATAAGTCGTTCCTTTCTAAACCAGCTTTAACTTTATTGCTGTTTGGTGCAATAACTGCCGGGTTGCTGCCATATACATACATAGATTGGATTGGGTTGTTCTTTTGCAGCAGGGCGTCACCGATTGCATTCATATTAATTGTACGCGTTTGTTTATTTTCTAATAAATCTGGTCTTTGCATGGAGTACGTATTATGAGCCAAATAACCGGAATTAGACTTAAGCGCACCGCCGCCTTTATGGAGCCATTGCCCTGTGAGCGCTGGAAGGCATGCAATTGAACGAACAGACATACCGCCATTATCATGATGCTGCAAACCATTACCAACTCTAATAAATGATGGGGTGATTTCGCCATACAAGCGGGCTAATTTATACAAATTATCTACAGGAACGCCGGTAATACCTGAAACAGTGACAGGATCATATTGACGAACATGTTCACGCAATTGTTCATAGCCGATTGTAAAATTCTTAAGAAAATCTTCATCTATTAAATTTTCATCAAATAGAATATTCATCATCCCTAGAGCTAATGCACCATCAGTGCCAGGCAATATCGGAATAAACCAATCTGCTATTCTTCCAGTTTGATTTTTATGAACGTCAATGACGACGATTTTGGCGCCGTTCTTTTTCGCTTTTTGTGCAAGTACGACTTGATGCATATTCGTACTTACGGCATTCACACCCCAGAAGATAATAAGCTTGGAATCAACCGAATCTTCAGGGTCAATCCCGAAGCTGCCGCCCATAGTATATTTATACCCTTCCGAACCTGCGGCTTGGCATACTGCACGATCCAATTGACTTGCACCCATACGGTGGAAAAAACGTCTATCCATCCCTTCGGCGGTAATATAGCCCATATTTCCATAGAAGCTGTATGGAATAATGCTTTCTGGTCCCTTTGTTTCAATAAGTGACTTCCAGCGATTTGTAATTGTTGCAATGGCTTCATCCCAGGTGATTCGCTCGAATTTGCCTTCACCTTTGGCGCCTACCCGTTTTAGGGGATATTCCAGCCGCTTTTCATCATATAGGCGGGCAGCCATATTGCGAACTTTATTGCATATATTCCCTTTCGTTACAGGGTGATTTGGATCGCCTTCGACCTTTACGATTTTGCCGTCTTTTTTATGCACAAGCAATCCGCATTGATCAGGGCAATCTAATGAACAAACTGATGGGAAAATTCCGTCTTTTTCTTTAATAAAAGAGGACATTTGCACCTCTCCTTTGGTAAAATAATATTAATATCATAAGCTAGATTGCATATTACTGCAACAATGCTGTTTGAACGCAGAAAGATTGACAATAGTAATAGTCTCAAGAAAAAAATTAACAATTCTTAAGGCTCACCCTCTATTAAAAATTCAATAAATATAATATAATATGATAAAAGTTTACATTTCGTAGGCCTTAAGTTCTAACTGTCAGTGAGGTATTTTATAGAGAAATAGATTTTAAGGAGCTGGTAGGCTTTATGTTACACGAATACAATATCGGTGAAATTTTACAAACTTTAAGAATGAACAAAGAAATATCGATTGAAGACCTCACAAAAAATATCTGCTCTGTGGAAGAATACGAACAATTTGAAAAAGAAAGCGCCTACCCAACAGTGGACCAACTATATTTATTAGGACAACGACTACAAGTAAACCTTATGTACTTTTTCTCAATGGCAAAGAAGAGCAACCAGAATTATTCGCAGCTGATTATTAAGCTAATTGATAAATACAAAAAGGAAAGGGATTATAAAACAATTCATCAAATTGTTTTAAAGGAACAGAAATCTCCTGTATTTGAAAATGTACAATTAAAGCAATATTTAAAATGGCATGAAGGTATTTGCATTTATTACTTACATAATGATGTACAAACTGCAATAAGTATATTAGAAAATGCAATTAAGTTAACGAATCCGAATATGGGGGATTTAACTGAATCTGAATTGGAGATTTTAACTAGTATTGCTATGATAATTTATGAAACTAAAAATTATAAAGAAGCATCTTTAAACTTTCAGAGAGCATTAGATAACCTTAAAAGTCTACCAACTATAGTAGATCCAAAAGTGAAAATTAGAATTTTATTTGGATATGCTCAGTCATTAACAGGGGAAGAAGAGTATTTACTATCTCTTGATTTTTGCAAACAAGGAATAGATATTTGTATAGAAGAAGAGTTAATGTACCTTTTTGCAGAATTATTGTATCAAACAGGTGAAAACTATATTAAATTTGGGGATAGAAATCTAGGTCGAAAATACGTGAAACATTCTATTTATATATGTGAGTTAACTAAACAAGAAAAGCTTGCTCAAATAATGAAAAGTGAGTTAGCTAGAATGGAAAACGTATCTAATTAATAATAATGAAAGTGGTGAGTTTATGAAGAAATTAGTATTAGCAGTAGTATTAGTACTTGGGGTAAGTGGTTTTACTAGTTTATCCTCAAATTCAGTGGAAGCAGCTATACCAGCATCAAAGTTTAAAGAAGCAAGTCCTGTAATAAACGAAATTCCAACTAGACATAGTTTACCCATTGTTACTCCTTTTGAAATTCCAACTCGTCATTAAGCATCTATTACTTTATGTAAAGATTTACAAAGGCCGACCACCATATTATTATGGTGGTTATTTAGTTTTTTATACTTTAAACCTTGTTTTCACCACCAAAAGGTGTATCATATAAATGATGTTTTGCAAAAATTCATTCAAGGAGAAAACATCATGAAACAGACGTTTACTTTAAAAGAAAAGACAAAACTGATCCTGATTTTACTGATTCCGATTTTGATCACTCAGCTAAGCATGTTTTCGATGGTGTTTTTTAATACGATGATGTCAGGCCGATATGACTCTGCAGATCTAGCGGGAGTGGCGATCGGTGCATCAATATGGAATCCTGTATTTATAGGGCTAAGCGGCATTCTATTGGCCGTTTCACCTATTGCAGCACAGAAAATAGGGGAGAAAAATAATAGTGAGGTCACTGCAATTGTTAAGAACGGTCTAGTTTTATCTGTTCTTATAGCATTGATTGTCATTATTGCCGGTATTCTGTTATTGAATCCTCTTTTATCAAGTATGGGAATTGAAGGCAGAGTATATGAAATAGCTTTTCATTATTTATCTGGTTTAAGCATTGGAATTTTTCCGCTCTTTGCCTTCAATGTATTGCGCTCGTTTATATATGCTTTAGGAAAAACAAGGATAGTAATGGTGATTCTTCTGCTTGCTATTCCTATTAATCTAGTAATGAACTATATTCTTATCTTTGGAAAATTTGGTTTTCCAGAGCTAGGAGGCGCAGGTGGCGGATATGCGACCGCGATCACCTATTGGTTTATATTATTCATGACCATTTTAGTCATTTTAAAATTGCAGCCATACTCGACATATAAAATCTTTGCAGGTTCTAAAGGCATAGAATGGAGTAAAATCGGCGAAATTTTAAAAATCGGCATTCCGATGGGACTGTCCGCTTTTTTCGAAACGAGCATGTTTGCTTGTGTGACAATTCTGCTTAGCCGATTTGATGTGACAACGATAGCCGCTTACCAATCAGCATTAAATATTGTCTCCTTCCTATATATGATTCCTATTAGCATATCAATGGCATTAACGGTTGTGGTTGGCTATGAAGTCGGAGCGGGAAGGAATAAAGATGCGAAAACATATAGCTGGTTAGGTATTTATATGGCTATGTTTATTGCGCTGTTAACTGGACTATTAATTGTGTTCTTTAGATATGAAGTAGCAAGCTTGTACTCAAGTGAACCGGCAGTTGTTGCTTTAACGTCTCATTTTCTTATCTTTGCTTTGTTCTTCCAAATATCGGATGCGATGCAAGTAACTGCACAGGCTGCCTTGCGCGGGTATAAGGATGTAAACATTGCCTTTATTATTACTTTAGTAGCGTATTGGTTAATTTGTCTGCCAGTTGGCTTTGTTCTCGCCAATTATACTAGCTTAGGTGCTAATGGCTATTGGCTGGGATTAACAGCAGGACTTTTGGTAGCAGGCATTTTTCTATCAGGGAGATTGCTGCATATTCAAAAGCATAAATTTTCCTATGCATCAAGCACTGCCAATTAAAGCAAGTGAGAAAGTCACTTGCTTTAATTTTTTTAAAACATTTGACTTTTCATGTTTCCTCGCATATTATGAACATTAATTAATCTTGAATAAAAAATTCGATGACGAGAAAGAGTAATGATGATTATCTTATCTGCAGAGAGTCGGCTATTTTGCTGAAAGGCCGATGTTAAGACCATGATGAAAATCCTCTCCGAGAAGCAAGGCTGAATTTCTAATTAAGCCTTGACGGCATTCAACCGATACCTTGAACGCGTATGATGGTACGTAGTGATAGCAGCAAAAAACCACTACTGATGGTTTTTTATTTTGCTAAAAATGAATTTATATTTGTTATATAAACTCGACTCTGCGTATAGAGTCGAGTTTTTTATGCTCCTTAAGTATTTTTTCTAATAAAAAGAGGTGGGAAAGATGAAAGAAACAGCAGCTGAAAGAGAGTTGAGAGTCAGAAAACTTTGGGAAGAAGAAAATGTGTTTGAACAATCCATTGTCAACCGTGAAGGAAGGGAGTCCTATGTATTTTATGAAGGTCCGCCAACAGCAAATGGACTTCCGCATGCTGGCCATGCATTAGGAAGAACAATCAAAGATTTTGTCGCACGCTACAAGACAATGAGCGGATTTAAGGTGTTAAGAAAAGCAGGCTGGGATACGCACGGGTTACCAGTAGAGCTTGAAGTTGAAAAAATGCTGAACATTCGCGGTAAGGATGAAATTGAAGCATATGGTGTAGAGAGTTTTATAGAAAAATGCAAGGAAAGTGTTTTTACGTATGAAAAAGAATGGCGTCAATTTACAAATGCACTTGGCTATTGGGTCGATATGGATGATCCTTACATCACCTTGCAAAATTCGTATATTGAGTCTGTTTGGTATATTCTTTCAGAAATACACAAAAAAGATTTACTATACAAAGGACACAGAGTGGTACCTTATTGTCCACATTGTGAAACTTCATTAAGCTCCCATGAAGTGGCACAAGGCTACAAAGATGTAACAGATTTATCAGCGACAGCTAAGTTTCGCCTTAAAGAAAATGAGTTTTTACTTGGTTGGACAACGACACCTTGGACATTGCCGAGCAACGTAGCGATTGCAGTAAATCCTGAGATGACCTATATACGTGCGAAGCAGGGAAATGAGGTCTATATCGTTGCAGAAACGCTTGCAGAAAAAGTATTAAAATCAGATTACACCATTTTGGACTCCTTTAAAGGAGAAAAGCTGGTTGGATTAACATATGAGGCACCGTTTAATTATCTCTCATTGAATAATAGCCATAAAGTGTTGCCAGCACAGTTTGTTACCGAAACAAGCGGGACTGGTCTTGTTCATATCGCACCCGCACATGGGGAAGATGATTATAAACTGATCGCAGAGCATGGACTCGATTTCATTAATGCTGTTGACCGCAAAGGATGTTATAAAGACGACATCACACCGCTTGCAGGAAGATTTGTTAAAGATTGTGATGTAGATATTATTAAAATGCTTGCTGCTAAAGGTCTTCTTTTCGATAAGCAAAAGTATGAACATAGTTATCCGCATTGCTGGCGCTGTGACAGCCCGTTGCTTTATTACGCAATGGAAGGCTGGTTTATTAAAACTACAGCAGTAAAAGAAAAAATGCAATCGAATAACCAGCAGGTTGAATGGCATCCTCTCCATATGCGCGACGGCCGCTTCGGAAATTTCTTAGAAAATATGGTTGACTGGAATATCGGACGAAACCGTTATTGGGGTACACCATTAAATGTTTGGGTTTGCCAAGCTTGCCGAGCTGAAAAATCGCCTAGTTCAATAAAGCAGCTGCAAGAAATGGCAATCGAAAAGGTCGCAGATAATATTGAACTTCATAAACCATATGTCGATGAAATTCATCTTAAATGTGATTGCAGCGGTGTAATGAAACGGACGAATGAAGTGATTGATGTTTGGTTTGACAGCGGGTCAATGCCATTTGCACAATACCATTACCCATTTGAGAATCAAGCTGCTTATCATAATCAATACCCAGCAGATGTCGTAATTGAAGGGGTTGATCAAACGAGAGGCTGGTTTTACAGTTTACTGGCAGTATCAACACTCTTCACAGGTAAGGCACCATATAAAAGAGTATTATCGCTAGGTCACATATTAGATGAAAATGGGCAAAAGATGTCAAAAAGCAAAGGAAATGCACTGAATCCAGTGGAATTAATCAATGAGTTTGGTGCAGATGCGCTTAGATGGGCTTTACTTGCCGATAGTGCACCATGGAACAATAAACGATTCTCTAATAAGACCGTTGCCCATGCGAAATCGAAAGTGATCGATACACTACAAAACGTATTTGCTTTTTATCAAATGTACGCTGAAATTGATGATTTCAATCCAAAAAATGATCAAGGTGGAGAAAAAACAACATTGGATAAATGGATGATATCAAGACTTCACACTGTGATTAATGAAGTAAGAGAGAGCCTTGATCAATATGACATGACCAAAGGAGCGAGGTCAATTGCCGGACTTCTTGATGAGGTAAGCAATTGGTATGTGCGCCGTTCAAGACAACGTTTTTGGAAAAGCGGTATGGATGGGGATAAACAAGCTGCCTTCACAACTTTATATGAAGTGCTTACAAAACTGACGCAGCTTATGGCGCCGTATACACCCTTCATAACAGATGATATTTATACGAAGCTGAATGGGGATAGTGTGCATTTATCAGATTTCCCTAAGAGTGTTCCAGCAGTCATAGATGAGCAACTCGAAAAAGATATGGATGCCGTATTGCAAATCGTAGAATTAACAAGGTCGATAAGAACCAACACAGGATTAAAAACAAAGCAGCCATTGGCAACTGTCGCTGTGATACCAGCCAACCATGTAAATCCTACTAGGCTGCAGGCTTATGCAAGCATTGTAGAAGAAGAAACGAATGTAAAAGAAGTGGTCGTTGCTAATCCAACTGATTCTTATTTACAGGTTGAACTGAAATTAAACTTCGCAGTTGCTGGTAGAAAATTCGGCAAGCTTGTCAATGTAGTAAAGCAACAGATAGAAGCACTGTCATATGAAGAAAAACAAATCCTCCTGAAAGAACAAGAGATTTCTCTAAAAGCAGGTAGCGAGATCGTACATTTAACTATTGAAGATGTGCTTCTAGAAAAAAGAGGAAAAGAAGGCTTCGAAATAGCTGAAGGAAAGGATTATACCGTTGCATTGGACACAAGAATTACTCCTGCGCTGAAAGAGGAAGGTCTTGTAAGGGAAGTCATACGAGCAGTTCAAAATTATCGAAAGGAATTAAATCTGCCAGTAGAGTTAAGAGTTGATTTATTTATTAAAACGAAGGGTTCTTTGCAATCAACCTTAATTAAATTTGAAGATCTATTGCACAACAATTTACTCGTCAATAAAATCCACTATAGCGATATAAATGAGATGAGGTCAGTGCAAATAGAAGAAGAAGAGCTGCAAATAGCGATTCAAACAAATGCATAATTGAAAAAAGGCTGTCCAAAAAGTCAGTATGACCTGAATTTTTGGCAGTTCTTTTTTTATATTCAATGTTCCCAAACGGTCACTCAAAAGTCATCCCCTAGATGTACAAGGAAACATTCCAGCGCTGTATTTTTTGCAGTGATACAACGCAAGAAAACCAATCTCCAAGTCTGGTTGATAAGAAAGCGCCGGATTCCCATCTAAAAACAATTTGTCGCATCAACGAGATTGTTAAAAATAGACATTGGGTATTGTAGCATTAGCCTGGAAGGAGAAAATAAAAAAGCTGTAAAGGAAA
>NZ_PISD01000078.1 GCF_002835735.1 Cytobacillus horneckiae
TATGCCCGGTTTTTCTTAAAATTGTGGATATGAATGGAGAAGAAGAGTTGCTAATCGGACAAGTAAAAAAAGCGGCTGTCCTTTATGTAAGAAACGGTGGAATCACTCGTTTCCTGAGTTGGCTTTACTTTTCTACGTAAAACGGGTATTTCCAGATACTAGATTGGATGAAGATCTGAGTATCAAGCCATTTAAGTCAGTTGATTTGTTTATTCCTTCTCTTGGACTTGCCATTGAGTATGATGGGCTACATCCACATCGAAATAGAAGGGATAAAGATGAAGAGAAGAGTAAGAGGGTTCTTGAAAAAAATCTCTCTCTTTTGCGAATTCGAGAAGAAGGACTGCCAGAATTCACTTTTTCTCATTCAAATTTAAAGATATATTCGTACAAAAGAACTGGGGAACCATCAGTTAATGAATATATAAAAGCCGTTCTTCTATTTCTCGGAGCAGATAAACTAATTATAGACGAAGTAGATGTCCTTAAAGATACTATTCCAATACTAAGGCAACTTTCTCCAGTAAAAGTAAATAACAGTTTACAAGATTTGTTTCCGGAGCTTGAGGGGGAATGGCATTTTGAAAGGAATGCTCCTTTTACTCCAGAACATTTTAAAGCTAAGTCAGGTTATCAAGTATGGTGGAAATGTAAAAAAAACGGCCATGACTTTGATGCTAAGATCATAAGTAGAACTAAAGGGCATGGTTGCCGCTTTTGTACTGGTAATGAAGTAACTGTAGAAAGTAGTTTAGCTTATTTGTTTCCTTCGATTGCATTAGAATGGGATTACGAAAGGAATGGTGAATTAATACCCGAAAGAATCTCTGCTCATTCTAATGAAGTGGTTTTTTGGAACTGTCCTGATTGTCATTCTTCCTATGATAATATGGTCAATGAACGTACAGGTAGAGGGGAGAATTGTCCTTACTGTGCTGGGAAACGAGTTAATGATACCAATTCTCTAGCTGTACTACGACCTAACTTAGCGAATGAATGGCATCCTACAGAGAACAAGAAACAGCCTAGTGAGATCCCATTAGGATCGCATTACTTAGCAACATGGATTTGTGAGCGTGGACATACCTATACAAGCTATGTATATTCTAGAGTAGCTGGACGAGGTTGTAAAAGATGCTATGAAGAATTTGGACGTTTTCAGCCTCATAAGGTTCCATTTGAAAAGAGTATTGCTAAAAAGAAACCGTATTTATTAAAATTATGGGACTATGAAATGAATGAATTTTCTCCGGAGGAAACTGGGGCTTACGCTAGAGAATTAGTTTGGTGGAAATGTGCGAATGGGTGCAGTTGGCAGCAATCACCCAATGCTAGAAATAGTAGTCGTTGTAAATGTTGTCGAGTTAAGTTTTGAAATAAGATATGAAGTTAAAGAGCGGACTCAAAGCAGTTCAAGAAATTATTTTTACTAAGTATCATTATTAATGATGACGGTTGGGTGGTTACAAATAACTATTTACAGATCCAGCAGAGGAACTCACTAAGTCTAATAATGTAGTATCGATTGATCGAGATTTATTGATGAAATAGAGGGAAAAATTTAATAAAGGGGTTTATACAACTTTTTAAAAGGGCATAGTTTCATGTGCTTTTTACCATAACAATTTCAAAAAAAGTTGATCACAAATCAGATCAACTTTTTTGAAATTAATTTCTGTTATAAGGTTATTAACGATACGCGCTTCCTCCACCCCAAATAGAACGTCCTCCAGTGTGTCCAGTTTGTTCGTGAATTTCTTCATTGACCAGCTGGAGTTTGCCGGGTTCCTCATTATGGTGCCATGTAAAGCCTTCAGGAGTTTCTCCGTTAGCTAATACTTGTACATCAGCGTTGGAGAGTCCTAGTTCACGAACAAGGCTTGGATCTTCTTGAATTGCTTGATATAAAGTGTTATTCGCTAATTCAAAATGAACATCATCACTTTCTAAATACAACTCTTCTGCGATAACGACACTAAAATCAGATTCAAAAACAGGGAAAGTCCCTTCAACAACTTGTCCATTTGGTAAATCGACTGTTTTTTCAACAAATGGTACACCAGTTTCTGGATGCTCATACCCATTTAAACTATCGTTTATTGTATCAAGTTGTTCGGCATCAGCGATATCCGCTCCATCGATAATATCAACAACACCAACCGCTAAAGCAGATACCGCTACTACTTTCCCTAAATTTTTAAGTCCTTTTATCGTTTCTTCCTTATTTCCGCTTGTTACGCCTTTAATAGTGGTACCAGCATTTGAAGCAGTGTACTTGATAGCAGAGCCAATTCCTTTTACAGTACGTCCAGTAGAATCCTTTAAATTTTCGATCCCTTTTTGCTTATAATACTCATCTTTTTTTATTGCCCCATAAGCACTTTCTCCAACACCTTCGGCAAACTGTCCAAAATTATCCATAGCTATCTTAGATGCACTATGGACATTCCCTCCGACTTCTTCCATCCACTCACCAGCGCCTTTAAATTTAGTCCCAACCGCTTTACCGGTTAATTTAACCGCTCCACCTATTAGACCTCCCCCTACAGTGCCGACCCCTTTACTTACTTTCCGAAAAACCCCCATTTATATGTACCTCCTAAACTATCGTCATAGAACTTTTATACTAGCTAATTACCATTTTACTATTTTTTGGATTATATTTTAAAATTTTGTTTATTTATTTTTCCTTTAACTTTTAAAAAGTTATTAACTAAAGAGAAAACGGTATTAAACGTTAATATATTATAGACGAATCACATATTTTCGTGGATAATGTAGCATATGAGTTAAATATATAAAGGAAAAAAAGTGAAGTTTGTTTAATAGAAAGGAGCATATTATGTATCGTATTGGTCAATTTATCGCCTTTTTATGGCGACATAAAGAGTATACCGTTATTACTATCGCTTTTTTTGTTGTAATGACGTACTTAGAGAAAGCATTACATTTTGATCTCTCTTTATCTATTTTCTTTATGATAGTATTTCTAGTTTGGGTGATAGCTGCAGCTCGAACTCAAAAAATAAGAGAGGACTCGTTTACTGAACGATTAACCTTCCGCTATATCCAATTTTACAAAGAAAATTTCAAGCGATTTTTTGGAGGGGTGAAGTGAGATGCAAAGCCAAAATAAATATGAGTCGGAACCATTTGAAGAAAAAAGTAGGGAAGAAGGATATATCTCGGAATTAGAGAACCAACCTGTTTATTTAATGTCAGCAACATGGATAGATCGGCTAGTTCATGTTCCTTTCATTTGGTTAGGGGAAAATCCTTTTGTACTAATTGCCTTAACCCTTTCGATTATTTTATCTTTATTTCTTCCGATTCCCTTTTACATATTAGTAGTAGGACTTAGTTTGTTAGGTTGGATTGCACAGAAAGTTCTTCCTTTTGAATCCGCAATTCCACCTTATCTCCTTTCTTATAACCATGCAGCGAAATATGGTCATGAAGAATTATGGGAGCTATCTGAAAATGGTTTAGACGAAGCAAGGGATTCCTTACAAGCGGAGCTAGACAAAAGAGATAGGGATATAGAAGAATACCAAACAAAACAAAATCAATCTCCGTCACAATCATATGTAACGGAAGAGTTGAATTCTTCAAACGGAATTGGAAATGTCGTTGATATGGTAAGTAATATCGGTGACACAGTAGGTTCTATTTCTGATCGTTTTGACGCTCTTGGTGCTGTTATGGAAGGGGATATCGGAGCGATTAGTGATTTATTTGCAAAAGGGGAAAAAGAAGAAGAAAGTGCTGCAGGTTATCAGCAAGCTCAAGGATATGAAAATTCAGCCGAACCTTCTACCTTCCGTCCGGCTCCACTTACGAGAGAAGAACGCCAATCCATATATACGGAATCTATGAAAGAATTGCACAGCATGATTGGATTAGAAGAAGTGAAACAGGAAGTTAAAAATATCATTCTTGAAATCAAAGCGAACCGAAAATTAGAAAGGGAAGGGATTTCCCCAGATAAAAACACCATGCACATGATTTTCTCCGGTCCTCCGGGAACAGGGAAAACAGAAACCGCAAGATTAATTGCTAAAATCCTACAAGCCACAGGTTATCTTGAAACAGGACAACTTATTGAAGCTCAAAGAGGGGATTTAGTTGCAGAATATCAAGGACAGACCGCTAAAAAGGTAATGGACAAATTTGAAGAAGCTAAAGGTGGAGTGCTTTTCATAGATGAGGCTTACGCGTTGAAAAATGGAGAGAATGATCAATTCGGACAGGAAGCGATTGATACCATCATCAAGTGCATGGAAGATTATCGAAAAGAAATGGTGGTCATTCTTGCCGGTTATGATGCGGAAATGAATAAATTAATGAAAGCCAATCCGGGATTCACAAGCCGTATTGCTTATAAATTCCGCTTTGTTGATTATACTCCAGAACAGCTTTCTAAATTGGCCATGCTTTATATTGGCAAACGTGGTTACGAAGGTTCACATCTTCAATCGCTTATCGAAAAAGCTATTTCCTCTAAAGTGAAGAATGGAGCGATTGACGGAAACGGTAGATGGGTTCGAAATTTCGTTGATAAGGTAGAAAAACACCACAAAATAATGATTGCTAATAATCAGATTGCTGATGTACGGAAAATTCATTCGACTACGATTGAGTTAGCAATTAAAGAAATGAGAGATTAAAAGGGGGACACCGCTTTATGCGATTGTTTTTGATGATCGGCTTACTAGTCGTGGGGTTGATAGCATTTATAACCACTCATAATATTTGGTATTTCATCGTTCCTGCCTTCATTTATGCCATAACGATGTTTCGACCAAAAAAGAATTCAGCCTCAGTTGTTACAGAAAAAACGGAAATACAAGAAGAAGAAAAGAATTTGTGGGAAGGCTACGACCAAGCCTTTCCCCATTCTACTTCTTCTCCTTCGTTAGAAGTTGAGGAAGAGGACTATGTGTTTGAAGATAAAGAGGACACAGAGGATGACCTTTTTGACGATGTAGAAGATGATTTTGGCTTAGATGATACCCTATTTGATGATATTGATTCGGAGTTGTCCGAGTTGGATAAGGAACTAGAAGAGGAATTTTTTTCGCCTGCTCAACAGGTAGCAGCAACTACGGAAGAAAAGGTTGGACAGGATTTTGAATTAGATTTCCTTGAACCTCAAAAGGTTGAAACTCCAATATCTGACGATGTATTAGATGAATTAGTGTATCAGCCAGAAACAGAAGAGAAACAAACGATGGATGAATTTGATGAACTATTTTTTGAAGAGGATGTATCTAATTCTCCTTCAACGGTAGTAGAGGTAGAGGAAGATCCTGACCTTTTACCAGAAGAAGAATGGGGATTACAAGATGTAGACCATGATGATATTGATTTATTCATTCCAGATAATTTTGTGAAAGAGGAAAAAGGAGAAAAAGGTTTAGAAGAGATTAAACAAAAGGCTTTATCAGAGCTGAATCAATTAATCGGTATGGATGATTTAAAAGAAGAGGTACTACGTGTTGTTAAATTTCTAGAAATCGAAAAAAAGAAAGAAAAAGCGGGAAAGAAAACAAAACCAGTTACGCTCCATATGGTCTTTAAAGGAGATGCTGGAACAGGAAAAACAACAGTTGCTCGTATTATCGCTGACCTTCTAAAAGGTGTAGGTGTGTTAGAGAGCGGTCACTATATCGAGACTGATCGGAGCGGTTTAGTCGCTTCTTATGTAGGTCAAACAGCTGAAAAAACAAAAGAATTGGTTCAGCAAGCAATGGGGGGAGTTCTCTTTATTGATGAAGCGTACGCTCTTGCTAGTGGTGGGCCACAAGACTTTGGACAGGAAGCGATAGACACCTTAATACCAGAGCTAGAAAATCATCGAGATAAATTTGTTTGTATTTTAGCTGGGTATGAGGAAGATATGCAGCGTTTATTTGAGAAAAATCAAGGCTTTGAATCAAGGGTTCGATATCATTTCGACTTCCCTAATTATAGTATTGATGAATTAATGGAATTAGCTAAGCTGATGATGAAAGGTTTAGATATGAAACCAACACTGAAAGCTCAAGAAAAGCTACGTATTTTACTAGAGGAAAAGGCGAGATATGACGGACACGTAAAAGGGAACGGAAGAACAGTACGAAATATCATTGATGCTATCCATGTAAATCAAAACAATCGCATTTCTGATATGAACATTGATGATTTCGAAACAGTTTTACCAGAGGATATTCCAACCGAATAGAATTGAAAGGAAAAGTGTAGAGGACATCCCCTACACTTTTTTAATATAGCCCTGCATTGACCACTTTTTCTCCAACATCCTTGATAGCCAACTTTACATATTGCATAAAGCCATTGAGTGTTTTTGGATCCTCGATTTTTTTAGCATACTTTACTCCAAATAAAGGGCAGTTACCGAATGAATTAGCAACTATAAAACTAGCCGAATCCGAATTCTGATAGACCGGTTCACGATTAAGCAATGCGTAGATTTCTTCTTTCTTATAAGGATTAGAAGAATCGTAGAATCGCTCTTTTTCCTCTTTGGTTAGTCTGAATTGAAACTCCGTAAAATCTACCACACAATCTTCTCCTAGAGCCACTCCATGAGCAGGTGTTTTTTTGTGAACAATCGATTTATCATAATGAACAGACAAATAGGAGGCAATTAGATTAGAAGAAGCGTGACAACACCACGGAAATCGATTTAACTTTCCCTTATTTTGAATATTAAAGTATTGATAGAGATAATAAGTATATTCTTTACCAACAGAATCACAAAATTCCTTAATTGTTTCCATTTATCAACCCTCCTTAATAACTAGAAATCACTATACCATAAAGACTACTAATCTACATTAGCCACTAAGAATAACGTAAAATTGAAGTTAAAATATTAATAGAAATATATTAATAAAGGAGGGGAGAATCATGGTTGATTTACCCACACTCTTTTTCATAATGACTTTTGTATTTATTGCGGTCATAGTTTCTGCAATGAATGGAGGTATAATCTTTATCCGGTCATTTTTTACCGGAATGATGAAACTATCCTTATTTTGTTTTATTGCTGTGGTATTTGTTAGCCGAGTTTCTCCTAGTGTTACCTTCAATTTTATTAATCAATCAAATGAAATCAATCAAGATTATGCTTATAAATCTATTCAGGATATCGCTGATCATCCAGAAGGTGCGGAAAAGTACGTCATTCAATTAGAGAAGTTCATCGAAAGTACACAAGATATCGTAAGTGGTGAGTCTTTTAAGAGCATGACTTATAAGTATTAATGAATTAAATTTCACCTACCGCATTTTATTAATAAAAAGAGACCTCTAAAACCAGTCAGTAAGGGGATTGTTGATGTTTAATATTTTTAATTAATGAAAATATATAGTTTTAATCGAAGAAAGGACATTTCATTATTTCCTTTTTAAATGGTTTATGTATAATGAATAATGTTATTAAAAGCTTATATATTATATTTGTAAGTTGGTAAAAAGATATTTATTGTTTTTGTAAGATTGATTTTTTAAAAAAGAACAAAAAGAAAGCCTTTGTTCTCGAAGGGGGAAGAGTACAGAATGCTCGAAGAACCAGTGAAAATCGAATATCAGGAGGATAGAGATAAGGAGAAACAGAGAAAGAAAGAAAAGAAAAAGGGATACAAAAATCTAAATCTCCTTATCATCATTGGAATTATTATTGCTTTCTTTTTAGGTTCATTTGTCGGACCAAGTATCGATCACTTTCAAAGTATCTTTCGCCATGATTATCGGACAGATAGTACCGTAAGCGGATTGCAATTCTCTAATGTAGATGAAAAGTATTTTCCTAAAACCATCAAGACCGAGGATTACGGTGGAATCTTAACTACCTTTGTACCTCTTCATTTAGATAAGTTTCACGCAGGCGAGACGATTGAAGGAAAGATTTTCATGGGTAATATTACAAAAGGTGACCTAGAAGTGAAATTAGAATCCGTAGGGCCTGTTAAGGTTCTATTCGATGAAAGTAAAGTTGGAGAAAAAGTTATTATTCCTTCTGGAAAGCAGACTTATATCCCGATAGTGTTACAAGCACCTTCTAAAAAGGTGAAAGAATATGAACTAACGATATTAAATCTATCGTTTATTAATAAAGAAAATGTAAAAGTACAAGTCCCAATTGATGTTGAGGCACCAAGGATTATTCCACCGTTAAAACCAGACAGTGATTCATTTATCGCTCAATTTCAATTTCTTTACGCACTGTTTGTTTTTTACACTTACGATTACCTACCATTCCTTTTATTGATCGTAGGATTAATTTTTGTCGGTAGCATTGTATTTTTGAAAAAGAGAAAGAGAGGGAAAGAAAATGATGAAAAAACGTACAAGCAAATGGAACAAAGTGCTTAATTCAAAAAAAATAGTGGTGACAGGTTTTGTCGCGGGTATGCTGATTAGTGGAACAGCAGCTTTTGCGAATACCGCAAACATTCCAGCCACCGTTACAATTGAAAATACCCCAATATTAGCTGCAGCCGTAACACCAGAAACATTGAATTTCAATATGCAACGTGGAGCGTGGGATACAAAATCTATTACAATCGAATCAACTGGTGATATTCCTTTCACCCCTGAAATTACTTACACATCCGCTAGTGCTTCTGAATTTGACGGAGCTGGAGCAAATATTACTTCTAGTGACAAAGTGATTTTAAAAAGCGGAAATGGCTCTATTTATGATTTCTCTTCTCCAGAGGCATATAAGCCAAATGGAGATTTAAAAATGAACGCAGGGCAAACAATAAATGCTGATATCAGCGTGGGGGCAGGACAAAATGTTCCAGAAGGAATTTCAGCGGGTCCAGCCTTTAATGTAGAAGTTAACCTTATTCCATAACGAATTATATGAAAGACTGATAGAAGCTTCTATCGGTCTTTTTTTATACTTTTATCTATCAGAAAATACCAATGTCTATTATAAAAATGGACATAAACATATAAAAGTTTTTTCTGTATATGAAATAATAATATACGGGATTAAAAAGGCGAAATGAAACAATAGGAGGATTTTTAGTGAAGAAATTAGTAATCGGACTAACAGCATTAGGGTTATGTTTTCCTCTATCTGCTTGTGGAACAGCTGAAAAAGGAGGGTTTTCCTTTCCACCAGTAGCATTTGATGAATTAAAAGAAGAAAATATGATTGATATCGCCCACACTTTACTAAAGAAAAAGGAAGAAGAATTATGGGATGAAGGCTATAATAACCGTGGAATCCAAGAGCTTAAAAAATTGAAACAAGAATTGTATTTTGATGATGCAGAATCAATCACAGATATTTCAACCTATTATCGTGATTACAGCGAACATTTGAATAACTACTCTGATTATGAACAGTCTTTTTCAGATGAATCAGTAGAAAAAAAGAAAGATGAATTTATCTATCATGGGGATGTGCTAGTGACAGGTCAATTACTGTCTACCAATGAACCAGCCGAATCTTTGGACCGATATACCCTTACTATTGCTTATGATGAAACAAGCAAAGCCTATAAGATTAAAAAAGAAACATGGGAAGATGTTTATGCTAAATAGAATTTTTATTTGGACCATCCTAAAAGTAGGGTGGTTTTTTGCTATCAAACTCTCATTTCTCCAAATCAATTTCACGTTATAGACTAAAGAAGAAGGGAAATGAAAGGAGAACCTATGAAGAAACAAACATTTATTCAGTACAACTTATTCGATATTTATACTGGCATGGATTATCAGTCCCTACATATTCGTATTATTCAAGAACAGGTAGTGGATGAGATAGGACAGACCCTAGCCTTCAAGGTGATTAAATCCAATCATATTCAACATCAAAGTCAGATCCGCTTAAATATCAAGGTGAGTCAACATTACACTTTAACCCTTCAACAAGTAGATGAATTTTTAACACTACCAACCTTATTTGAGATTGACGTTACAATCTTAAAGTCAATTTCCGCTTGAGCCTTCTTCGGTAGGCTCTTTTTTTATTTTTTCTTCGTTATTCATTTAGGCTTTAACTCGCTTTACGCTCACCAATTTCGTAGCAGAACGTTTAGAAGATGTTACAGCTGCTTTCACAAAATCTTTAGCTGTCTCTTTACTAGTTTTTCTTTTACTCATTTGTATACGCTCCTTACCAATGATTGATTACTTGGTAGCAGTTTGGACGAAATTTTCAGAATTTAAACCAATCAATTATCTATTTATCTGTCGTATAATCATATTAAAATGGTCTCTAGACTAGGGGGGTATCCAATGATACGTAATGATCGCGATAAAATAGCTAAAGAGATTGCAACTGAGAATGAGATAAAATTCATTCAAGCACAAAACATAATAGATTTATTTTTAAAATTAGCCTACGAAGAAGGCTATATTGTTATAAAAGCAAAACAATTTCACGGGGAGAAATATGAAGAATACGGTAGGTCACTTCGGACTAATATGACAAAAAATGTTCAAGAAGAAGGGACTCAAAATATATCAGAGGAACCCAATGATGATGTTTAAGTTGAATACCTTAATTTAAAAACCATTATCCTATTGTGAGGAATGTTTTTTTGTTCTATCTTTCTATTTATCTCATATACTTTTGGAAAAGTGGAGAATCGGAAAAGTGACCATGAGATAAATGAAAGGTGGAATATCAATGAGTTTAAATCCATTCTTTTCAGAAAAGAAGATACCTGAAAGAAAGCCAGTAGTTATTAATTCACCAGTGAATCCCGCTCAATCTAAAAAATCTATCAAACCTCGGAAGACACGTTCCGATAAAACTCATAACCTCAAATTTCCTGTCACACCGGTTGAACACATGGAGTTAAGGACTACTTGTAAACAAGTCTCAAATCTATATAAACAGCTTAAAAACGACGATCTTACCCAAACGAAGTTTAATACCTATCTTTTAAATTACGCGCTTAAAAACCTTGCTATTGTGAACTGGAATCGTCCTTATCAAGACAGCAAGAAGTATATGCACGTAACTCCCTTAGAAACGATCTATCAAGATATTGGCGGTCCTCATGGACTTGCTATCCAAAAAGGAATTTCAGAACGCAAAGTTACCTTTTATTTAGTCTTATCCGCTTTGAAATTTATAAAAGGAGATGGTGATTATGCAAAAATCTTTTAGTCGCCTTAATCTCCTTCGACAATCCTATCTTTCACCTTTCAAAAAAGGTATTTCTCAGTGGTTGCAGCTAGATATTGCAAATCTAACTTTATCAGTGCCTTATTATGATTATTTGCGTGGACAAGTCTTTATAGATGATATAAAAACGGTTTATGAAGAATGTCCGGATTCCTTTGACTTGGCTGCTTTATTGTCTTTGTTACATGATGACTTTTTGTATCACACGAAAAAAGGCTCCAGAAACCATCAGCAAACCGCTCAATATCTGTGCTATGGACAAAGGCAGTACCTAGCCTACCAAACCGTGACAAAACGTGAAAAGCAGACCTTAAAACGGGTAAACGAACACACTTTTGTCATGAGCTTTGAAGAAGAGGAAGAAATAGAGGAAAAAGAAGACCGGGACCTAGCTGAAATTACCATTAGGTTAAAAGAAAGCAAAATTCAAAGAACAGAGATCCTTTTATACGATGTTTCCCCCTATATGAATGACCAAGTGATTACCGTAGAGGATATGCTGGTGATTGTGTATCTCGATTTTATAGAGAAAGTAAAACAAGAAGGGAATAATGATAAGGTCATGAAGTCCATTTTAAGAGGGTTGGAGTTTTATAAAATGAATTAAGGCTCTTGCTCAATGAGAGAAGGAGCCTTTGCTATGCAAAAAAACTAGGAACATAAAGTTGTTAACGGACATTTCAACGTTGCCATACATTTTTCCTTGTGTTAAAAATGAGGTATTCCCTATTAAATAGGATCTAAAAGGAGATACATATAAACATGAACAAAACTGAACTTATTAATCAAGTTGCTGAAACAAGCGAATTATCTAAAAAAGATGCTTCTAAAGCGGTAGATGCAGTATTTGATTCTATCCTAAATGCTTTAAAAGATGGCGATAAAGTACAGCTAATTGGATTTGGAAATTTCGAAGTCCGTGAAAGAGCTGCTAGAAAAGGTAGAAATCCACAAACAGGACAAGAAATTGAAATCGCTGCTTCCAAAGTTCCTGCGTTTTCACCGGGAAAAGCCTTGAAAGATGCAGTAAAAAATTCATAAAAATGAAGGGTGTCTATTACAGACACTCTTTTTTTGTAAGGAAAAATATGTTACTAATAAAGATAACATAATATTTTATTAAAGGAGGGCAGAGGATGGAACAGAAGAAAAAGGAAAAAACATATGATGAAACCAATCTAATCAAGATAGAAGGGCAAGGGAGAACGAAAGAAGATATATGTTTATCCTATCTAGAATTCATCAATAGTGGTTTTTCTCTCACCATTGAAGAAATAGCTTCCTATCTTCGGTGTACGTATCAATATGTACTGGATAAAATCGTTCCAGAAGTTCCGCATATCCGTATTACAGAAGTCAGCAAGCTGATGTTATTCAAATATGCAATCGAACACGATTTGGATGAAGAAATCTCTTCGTTATTTGTTAAAAGAATATTGTTTCATAGGGGAGAATTTCAACGATATGTTTGTAATAGCGCGGAATCTGTTATTTCATTCAAGCGATTCTATGAAAGGGATTTTGAAGCGGAAGTCGTTTTACAGATGAAACAGAAACTTGCGATTTTGAATCAAAAAAGCACAGGGAAATCCATTACATTCGAGAAATACATGCAACGAGTGATGGATAGCTTTATGTGGAGACATTTCAAGAATGAGCCGATAACGAAACCCAAAATAGATATCTTTCCACCCCAACTATTCAGTCAGCGTGATTTGATGAATATTTTTGGTGTGAATCATAAAGTAGAGTTTTATAGACATTTAGATACATTAGGAATTAATAAGGTAAAATTGAACAATTTGGTACGTTATCGAGTAGACGAGGTGGAAGAAACATTTCAAGCACGAATGTACATTACTGCTTTCCTTCATTTGAAAAATAAACACGGAGAAGAATATATGACGGTCATACAAAAGAGGGCATTAGAGCTGTTGGATTAACAGTTCTTTTTTTGCTTAAAAATATATATTAATAATAAGGGTAACATATCTTTATAAAAGGTAAGGTTATTAACCTTTTCCCTTCGTTTATTATGCGGTTGCCCCGCGCTCGATTTTTCCTTCATCTAAAATAGCATCACATTGTTCGATCATAATGGATAAATGTTTCAACATATCTACATCATGTGGTTCTTGTAGCTTATTTCCCTTTGTATCTGTATAGACTCGGATTACGGGACGTTGAGGGAAGTTATCGTTATAACCAACCACGACTCCTTTTTCTCCAGTATTTAATGTTACAGTTACTCCAATAGGGTATAATGCAACAGATTTAATAAAAGCATCAAGTATCTTCTTATCATATCTTTTATAACAATAACCCCAAAGAACTTCCATCGCCTCATGAGGGAGCAGGGCCTTTTTTTCTCTTCTATTTCTCATAAGAGAATCAAACATATCTGCTACTCCTATTATTTTAGCGAATAAATGAATTTCCTTATCTTTCAAACCCCTCGGATAACCAGAACCATCTATGTTTTCATGGTGTTGGTAGGCACAGTGGGAGATAAGCAAATGCAATTCTCGTTCTTTACGAAGCAGTTCAAATCCTAATTCCGCATGAGTTCTCATAGTCGCCTTTTCTTCTTCAGTGAATTTAGCTTTTTTATGTAGGAGATCGCGTTCTAACTTTATTTTCCCTATATCATGGAATATAGCCCCTAACCCTAATACATACATATCATCTTCGTTAATGTAGAGCTGTCTTGCTATTGCTAGAGAATAAATACTCACATTCATGGAATGTTCGAACAAGTAATCGGAGTTGGCTTGTAAGTGAGTTAACAAATTTAATAAGTGAGCGTTGTATTTCATTTCTTTTACTAGTTGCCCGTACACTAATTTGAATTCTCTCAACAACTTACCATGAGTAGCTGCTGCTACTTTACTGTTTAAATCGCTACTTAGGCTATTAAACACCTTTACCATTGATTTTGTGGTTTCAAACCGTAAAGTATGAGGGACATCATCATTTTTAATTATTCCTTCAGTTAAGTCAGTTTGGGCGTATATATGACTAATCCCTTTGCTTTTTAAACGGTTTAATATACTATCCGTTAAAGTTGCCCCTTCATTTAATAAAACTCTATTTTGGTCATCATAAATGGGTTTGGCTATTTTTAATCCAGCTTCGCAATTGTAAATTGACACAAGTCTCATAGAGGTTTCAACCTCCCTTTTTTATATTTTTCATTTGTTTAATTATAATATATAGAGTTTTAAAAACGAAATAGTATTTTTATACTTGGACATTAATTTATTGTGTTTTATTATTTTACTATTTATAATGAAGAACATGATAAAGATTTGAGAAGGTGAATTATTAATGAATATTCCAATGAAACATTTACTTACAAATAGCGAAACGCAACAAATCCTTCAATGGCAAAGAGATATGTTAGACCAACCGGTGACCGAAAAAATATT
This sequence comes from Cytobacillus horneckiae, assembly GCF_002835735.1. Taxonomy (GTDB): domain Bacteria; phylum Bacillota; class Bacilli; order Bacillales; family Cytobacillaceae; genus Cytobacillus; species Cytobacillus horneckiae. The sequence continues at coordinate 14,587 of NZ_PISD01000078.1, forward strand.
AATTTATCAGCCCCTTTTATTTGATATACAATGCGTGTTAAATCACGCGATGGAACGTTATAGACAAATGGATGAAGAAGTAAAGCGAGAGTTGGAGGGTTATGTATCAAATCTAGTTTCAGTGAATCCGTTCGATGAAACGATTGAAGCAGATTTTTCTGAACAAACCCAGATCTATAAAAACATTTCTTTGTTATTGGATAAGGAAGAGAAAAAATTCCAACTAGTAAAGGAGAAAAGGAGGGAAGAAGGTTGTCACATCTAAGGTTAGTCCATTCAAAATCAAACATAGAAATTCCTGTTCGTCACGAACCACCTACATTACATAAAGGGAAAACATGCCGAAAGAATTGTACATTCTTTAATGATGACTTAGGTAAATGTACCATGTTTGCCGGTGTCGATTATGATGACCCAAAAGTAGCAAACCGTTGTTTAGAATTTACCGATGTAACTAGACTTCAAAGTTATTATCAAGACTACTCTGATAGCTTAGATGAAACTATAAAAAAAGAAGAATGGGAAAGTGGAGACACACAAATATTCTTAGAAAAAGATTTGTTAGAACTTGTTGACTCAGAGGAAAATCATCAACAGTTTAGTTCTTACCCTTTTGAACCAGATATCCGTTTAGATAATCGTTTTATAGATTTACAGTGGCATATATCCGAGGATTTATCGTATGGCTGCTGGATTCAAAATAAATGTAAAATTACCGATAATCTACGCCTAAAAGGTAATTTAGTTGTAGTTGATAAAGAAAAACACGCATTTAAGTCGGCTATCCCTGTATTTGATCATAAAGCTTCTAGAAGTCTTCAAAGTAGAATGGTATGGGTAGTGGACGAAAAAGGATACGGTCAATATGGAGTAGCAATCGGTGACTCTATTCACATACTAGAAAGGGGTTAGTCTATGGAATTTTCTTTCCTTGTCATACTAATTGTAATAAGTGCCATCGTTACGATGTTTACCAAAAGTTTTAAATTTGCGGGATTAGTATTAGTCGGATATTTCGTTGTCAAATGGCTTATTAATTGGGTAGGAAGTTGGCTTCCTTGGATTTGATAAACATAAAAATTTTAAATAATTAGCGAAAAAGTTTTATTAAAAGTCTTAAAACGTGTGTATGTCGTAGCTATAATATAGATATAAGGTTAATTGATTTATATTTTTTATTTAGTAGACCAAAGGAAAAGGTCGGGCAACTTAATAATCAGGGAGCGTTCTTTCGGAACCGTTATTGAAGGCACTTTAGGTGTTTCTTCTATTAATCGTTTCGTAAGGACGCTTTTTTGATTCCAAAAAAATTTTTCAGTACAGAAAGGGAGTTTCAAATGTTAATTGTAAAAAACACAGAGAAAGCACCAAAAAGTCCTACATTCATCGGTACGTTATTCGCTCATTTACTATTCTTCGTATTTGCGATTTGGTTTGGAAAACGAGCATTAGCAAGTGGCTGGGAGATTGATCAACTTATTTTAGGTATCGGGTTCTACTGGCTATTATTTGTCGGTTATCGTATCTATCGTAGGATCAGAATTAAACAGAAGCAAAAAGAGGCTTCATATGAATACAAAGCCATTTTTTAATGAAAATATTAAAAAATCTTATTTAAAAGGGAAACGCAAGAAGAAAAAAATCATACTTTATAAAGGAAGGTAATCAAACATGAAAACTATCATTCAAACAATCTTAAAAGGGAAAGAAGCAGCACGTAAGGAGCAATTAAATAAACTAGTTGCTACTGGAGATAAACATTTAGTGATGTTCAACCGCTTCAATCAAGCGAAAGAAGTAAAAGAAGGACAAGGTTGGCCGGTAAAACAAGGTGATGTATTCGCGGTTTATAATGGTCAAACTGAATTTGTAGGAACCGTACAAGCGAGTGGTCAGCTAGTAAACAATAACTATTAAATAAAAGATCCACACTTCTTCAAGAGGTGTGGTTTTTTTATTGGAATGAAAAGGAGAGAAAAGGATGAAATATACAAACCTTATTAAAGAAGATATAATTGGACCTCAAACATGGATTGGTCAGGTTATTGCTGTTAAACAAGGAAAGATTCTCTTACAAGACCGCTCCGAGAAAGCGTGGGTAGAAGTTGGAAAGCATTATAGATACATCAAAGAGGGAGAGGTTTTAGTCCTCCAAGTTCAGAAAGGAGTAAGCATCCTTGCTACTCATATCCTAAAAGCAAAGAAAATTGCTTAGTTTTCAGCGGTGAAAAGGAGGATTTTTAATTCTTTCTTCTAATTATAAGTAGGTACAATCACTTAATTATTAGGAAGGAAGTAGACATTATGGCTTACGAAGATAGAAAAGATGTGCAATTAAACATAGACGATATCCTTGAGAACAATTATTTAATTGCTGATTTGATGTTAGTACCAGACCTTAGAGAAAGATTGAAAAATGCTACATCTGAGGACTTTGAAAAGCTAATAGCATATTTCGAGGATAAAGATAATGTAGAAGCATTTGCATTTGTCCTAAGCGATCATTATGAAAACTATCTTAAAACCAAGTCTAAGAGGACATACGATTTTAAAATGATGATTGATTCACTTCTAGAGATAGCAGGGTGGGGAGCATACGCTATTTTGATGGAAGCTGCTTATCAACTTTTATATAACTATAAAAAACAGGACAAGGCAGTAGAACAATTCATCAAAGCACTGGAGAGTTATCGAATTGATGGTGTATTAGATTTAGCAACCCATTACCCGGAAAGATTTAATGAAGAGCAAAAGAAGTTAATTGAACGGGGAAGAAATGAAGTAAGGCGTAATGCTATTCCAGTGTTGTCCGAAAATGAAGTTTCATCTTCAGTAATTGCTGAAGCATTAGGAATGACAATAGAAGAAGTAAAAGAAGTGCTAGAGAATTAATTTTTTCTGTAAAAGCTTAAAACGTGTGTATATTGAAGGTACAATAAAGGTATAGATGATTTACTTTATTATTTTTATTAGACCTTACCTTTTAAGGTCAGACAAACTTAACAAACAATAATGAGCGTTCTTTTTGAATGATGGATAGAGTTTCCCCTTTTTCCTTCGTTACTGAAAGAACGTAAAAAATACGGTCTTAAAGGCGCTCGTCGTGCACCTCAGTTCTCAAAACGTTAATTATCAATGTTTCAAAGGCTCTCAACCGATTTGGTTGGGGGTCTTTTTTATGTCTGAAAAGTGCTTTTGACCACACTTTGACCACGAAAATATTTTTGACCACATCTGACCACATCTCATAACTCAATATATCTTTGAAACTTTTGTGCAGTTTGCTCTTTTAGCGTATCTGTTACGTGTGTATAGATGTTCATCGTCATTTGTATATCAGAGTGGCCTAACCGCTCCTGAACCTCTTTTATACTGGCTCCTGCTTCGAATAAAAGGGAAGCATGAGTATGACGTAAACCATGTATTGTAATTTTGTGTAGGTTATGTTTTTTGATTAAAGCGGCCAGCTTTTCGTTTGGATAGGCTAACCGCATCGGAGAGCCATCATCCCTGTCAAAAACCACCTTGTTATTATTCAAATAACCTTTCCCGGCTAAATAAGCTTCATTTTGCTTTATACGCCATTTATTAAGCAGAGAGAGGGTTAGAGGATCCAAGCTAATTAAACGCTTAGATTCCCTTGTTTTGGACGTTTGGAAGATGAATTTACCATCATGATGAAATAACGTTTTGTTTAACCGTATGGAGCCAGCTTCGAAATCAATATCATCCCATGTAAGGGCTAAAATTTCTCCCTTGCGTGCACCGGTATAGATTAACAGATGAAAAAGTACATGATCTCGAAAATCTAATTCATGTTTCGTTATTGAAAGGAAATTACGTATCTCATCCTTTTTCCAATAATTCCGCTCATCCGTTTCATTATCCTCATTAATAATTTCATTTTGCTGTCTTGGTATGGTGACATGCTCTAATGGATTCCTTTCAATAATCTCCATTTTTAAAGCATATTTGAATACTTGGTTAGCCTGTATTTTTATGTCATTTACCGATTTAATTAATTGAGCGATTTCATTGATCATTTTTTGGCAATATGGTCTTGTTATTTCTTTTATTTTCAATTTGCTGAAGCGGGGCAATATATGCCTATTGAATTTGGATTCAATGGCTTTCTTTGTGCTTAATTTAATCGTTTTCGAATGATTGGAAAACCATTGATCGTATACATTCTGAAAAGTCAGGTTGTCATTCTTTATTGATCTTCCGCTCGCTATTTCTTGTTCAAGCTTGGCAGCAGCTATTTGTGCTTCTTTTTTGGTTTTAAAGCCCCTTCGGGTTGTAGTTTGTCTTTTTCCTGTTTCGGGATTAATTCCAGTGTCCGTCTTAAATAACCACATTTGACCTTGTTTGGTTGTGTATTTTTGAAATGATGCCATTTTTTCACCTCATTTAACCGTTTTTCTTATTAGCGTAAATTTCACATAAGTTATTTAAGTTCATATCTAATGTGGGTTTGTGCTCTAGATATAGTTTTATACATTCATAAGGTGTTGAAGGGTCTTGCCCGTAATTATACTTAAATCCCATTTTCATACTAAAAATAAAATCCACAACTTGGAATAGATGCTCAAATGTTTTAGATGTTTCTCTTACATCTGTTGCTTCTAGTTCATCCCCAATGATTATAGTCAACTGGTTAATGATGTCTTCTGCTTTTTTCCTAATATCAGGAGTAGCTTGTTTCAGTAGATCTTCAAGCAGGCTAAAATCCCTTTGGAAACCATATTGATCTGATGTTCTTATGTCTTGTTTTCCGGTTAAATAATCGACGCTTACATCGAAGAAATCAGCCAATGCTAAAAAGGTTGAAACATTCGGTTCCCGGTCTTCCCGCTCGTAATTTCCTAATGTAGTAAAGGGAATATTCAACTTGTCGGCTAAGTCTCTTAAAGTCATATTCTTTTCCCTTCGTAACGTTCTAATTCGTTCTCCAAACATAATTTATCAACCTCCAATGAGTAATTACAAATCAATATTACACATAATGAATACAAATATCAACTTGAATTTCTCAAAACGGGATGATATTGTTTATTTGTACCCAATATGAGTAATTAGGAGATGTTTAAAAGATGAAATGTACAAAACTAATAAAACAAGAGCATCACCTGAAAATTGACAGTAAAAAAATTAAACTTGCTCGAGCGGAAATGGGGTGGACAATCACTAAATTGGCTGATGTATCTGGTGTAAATAGAAAAACCATTGGTGAAATCGAAAAGGGGACTAAAAAAAAGGTACGGTTTTCTACAATCAAACAGATTGCTGAAAACCTAAATAAAGAAGTAGAGGATCTTTGTACTCAAGTTGAAAAAGGGGGATAAATAAATGAATATAAAGCTAGAATTCCCAGAAGAAACGCTAATCATAAATCGGACAGATTTAAAAAATGCATTACAGGAGCTTCTAATGGAATTACAAGAAGAAAACGGGCATGATCAAATATTAACCATAAAAGAAGCTGCCGATTATTTAAAGGTCAGTGTACCCACAATTCGAAACATGATTTCAAGCAAAGAAATTCCTTTTTTTCAAAGAGGGCAAATCATTCGTTTAAATCGCTGGGATGTACAGAAATGGTTGCGAAATAATTCTGGCTGAAGCGGGTGAAGTGTGATGTTAGGATGGGTTAAGCTTTATCGGGATTTATTGCATAAGCCTATTTGGATAGAATCCACACCGGAACAAAAAACCATTCTAATAACACTTCTTTTGATGGTTAATCATCAAGAAAAACAATGGGAATGGCAAGGGGAACCTTATAACGTTACCGCTGGCCAGGTAATTACAAGCTTGGAATCCATTGTTGAAAAATGCGGTAAGGGGATTTCAATTCAAAACGTAAGAACTGCAATAAAGCGGTTTGAAAAATTCGGTTTTCTAACAAATGAATCAACAAACAAAAATAGGCTTATAACCATTAATAATTGGGAGGATTATCAGAATAATGGAGATGGATTAACAAGCAACTTAACAGGCGGCCAACAATCAATTAACAATCGACTAACAACTAACAAGAATGATAAAAAATTAAAGAATGATAAAGAAGTAAAAGATTCTTATTGTCGCAAGTCAAAAACTTACGACGAAAAAAGCATACCGTATCAATTAGCATTAAGACTTTTAAATAACATTAGGGAAAATAATCCGGGATTTAAAGAACCAAATCTTCAAAAATGGTCGGATGACTTTCGTTTAATGATAGAAAGGGACAATCGTTTACCAGAAGAAATATCCACCGTGATTGATTGGTGTCAGCAAGATTCCTTTTGGAAGACAAATATACTTTCTCCATCAAAATTAAGAAAACAGTATGATCAATTGGTTCTGAAAATTCAAACAAGCAGAAATGTAATAAGGAAAAAGAGCCAACAGCATTTTTCATTAGATCGCCCTAGTCATTGGGAAGAACCAAAACCAATTACAAAAGATGAATTTGAGAAAATGAAAGAATGGGAAGATGAACTCCCATTTTAGGAGGTTAAACTATGAGAGTTGCGAGTAGCTTTCTACCTGAGGATGAGAATAACATTTACAAAAAGGCTGTTTTTAGACTCATGCCAGAATTAGAAGGGCATGAGCTAGAAGCGGATTTTCTTAAAAAACTTGTATGCCCGCAGTGTGGACAAGAAAGTGCATCCGCTTTGGTTTACCGCCTAAATAATAATGACAGTTGGAAGCAGTTAGGTGAAACATTCAAATGTTGTAGATGTAGGGATAGGGATATGCTTAATCTTTCTATGGAAAAAGGTTTAAAGGAGCAAAGTCAGCTCATATCTGAAAGGCTTATGAACGACTATTTTCTTCTCCCCGAAAAATTAAAGGGTTCAGGTTTTAAGGATTACCATGAAACTAATCCCGTTACTACTGTTGCAAAACAAAGGGCAATTTCCTATGTGAAAACATTTTTAGCTTCCGAACAAGATCGCTACAACCTTTTAATTCAAGGCAATCCGGGAACAGGAAAAACACATTTGTGTGTAGCTATTGCCAGAACGCTAAAAGAAAAAGGTTTTATAGTTGGGTTTTTAACCACAGGACAATTACTTTCAAAAATTAAATCTACGTATAACAAAGCATCTATCATAACAGAAGAAAATATCTTTAAGGATTTAAAAAAGCTAGATTTATTGATTTTGGATGACTTGGGTGCGGAAGCATCGGGAGGAAATGATGATTGGAGAAAGAGTATAATTTTTGAAATAGTAGAAAGTCGGAGTGGTAAACCGACAATCTACACGAGTAATTTGACGGATCAAGACTTACCTATGGTCGTAGGAGAAAGAGTCTTTAGCCGTCTATACGATAATACAAAATTCATTGACTTATTTACAGAAGATTACCGAAAAAAACTTCGGATAAAATAATTATTTCGTGGAGGGATTGAGAATGAAGGACAACAAAACAAGGCAAAAGTTTATTGAATTAAGAGCGAAAGGGATCAGCTTTAGTAAAATTGCCAAGGAACTTAACGTATCGAAGTCAACGCTTATTGCGTGGTCAAAGGAACATCTCATGGAAATAGAAAATATGAAGGCAGTTGAAATTGAATCGTTACAGGAGCAATTTTATATGACAAAAAAAGCCCGTATCGAATTATTAGGACGGCAAGTTGAGCGCATGAAAAAGGAACTTGAAAATAGAGACTTTTCAGATGTCCCGTCGGACAAATTGTTAGATACGTTAAATAAAACGCTAATCCAGTTAAAGAATGATGAAATAGAAATCACTTTCAGAGGGGAGGGCGATACGTTGGAGGATTTAGTAAGCACTATGAATACAGTTACATGGAAACCATAACAAATCCAAAATCAGCCCAAAATAGATATAAGGGTGATATTTCATAGAACAGTTCGAACGAGACGTACAGGAGTGTGGGAGGTCGGGGGTTAGTCACCCCCTCCTACTCAATTTCATTATGGTGTACGTTATAGTAATGTGAATGGGATGATTTTCTTTACATGTTTTCCAACAAAATATATTAAGAAAGCTTTCAGTCTATAGGAACCCATCATTTATAGCGATGTGAAACATATCTTGTGGTACAGTATTCAAGGTCAAAGATGACTTCACCGCTGCACGTTTCTGTTACTGATTCATTTTTAAAACATGCAATATCAAGTGATCTTAAACATTCGACAAAGATTGGGACGGATGCTCCAGGACTGACTGTAGCGACTATTGCTGAACCTGCAATATCAGTGACGCGGACTTCCATGGAACAGCCGCTAGCCGAATTGCCTGTGTTCTTTATCACAATCAACCCGCTAAAATCAAGGTTCGAACGGCTGGTAAAATGGTTGTAATAATTACAATCGCAGGGTTGTGAGATAGGGCCGCAATGTTTAAAGCATCTTAGTTCTTCTTCCTTTCTGCAGAAATCAAATCCTTTGATTTCTTCTGGGCAGAGTTTATGATCATCATTACAATTGTCTTTGGGAATATCATCAGATTCACCTAGCATCATTTCGAAAATATTGGAATCACCATTAAATTCTTCACAACCATCCCATTTGCACTTGTGTTTTTCA
>NZ_PISD01000079.1 GCF_002835735.1 Cytobacillus horneckiae
CTAGGACCATTTTTACGCTGTCTTTCTTGATTTTGGTTCCAGTTTGGTGAACTAGGACCATTTTTACGCTGTCTTTCTTGATTTTGGTTCCAGTTTGGTGAACTAGGACCATTTTTACGCTGTCTTTCTTAATTTTGGTTCCAGTTTGGAGAACTAGGACCATTTTTACGCTGTCTCTCTTGATTTTGGTTCCAGTTGGCAGAACTAGGACCATTTTGCCGGAGCCTCCCTTATTGACTGGATAGAATATACTGAATTTGGATAAATTAATATGTATCTTTATTCATATAGGAGGACGATAAATATGATTTCGTTGAAAAAAAATATGGAATTTAAGATCAAAGATGGATTTTCACCTAACATCTGCTTCTCAGAATCATTAAAAATAATAGATGTAACAGATGGAAGCATCATTATTCAAATGAACAAATCTAATAGACGCGGTGTATTTCCTTCTGATCATTTCTACTATTGGTTAAATAAAGGAGCATTGGTGGAAATTAAAGATCATCAAAAGAGAATTTCTTAATTTCGGTAACATGATGCATCAGAATACATTATAAAAGGGGTAGTGCAGCACGGTTATTTTTTGCTGTCAACTACCCCTTTTATGCTATTTAGATTGCTTGCCGAATATCTCTGCCTCAAGCCGTCTGCCGGTCGGTGTTGCTGCCAAGCCGCCTTCTGCGGTTTCTCTTAATGCTGAAGGCATTGTCTGTCCAATTCTATACATCGCATCGATTACTTCGTCACATGGAATGCGGCTTGTAATACCTGCCAATGCCATATCTGCAGCAGTCATTGCATTTGATGCCCCCATCGCATTACGCTTTACACAAGGTACTTCAACTAAACCGGCAACAGGGTCACATACAAGCCCAAGCATATTTTTAAGCGTAATCGCCATTGCATGTGCTGATTGTGATGGTGTGCCCCCTGCCATTTCCGTTATCGCTGCCGCTGCCATTCCGCTTGCTGAACCAACTTCAGCCTGGCAACCTCCGGCTGCACCTGAAATGGATGCGTTGTTGGCAACAACGAAACCAAACGCAGCTGAAGTAAATAGAAATTCTATCATTTCATCCCTAGTTGGATTCAATACCTCTTTTACTGCAAATAATGTTCCAGGCACAACACCTGCTGAACCGGCAGTAGGGGTTGCACAAATCGTCCCCATTGCTGCGTTTACTTCGTTCGTTGCAACCGCTTTACTTACAGCATCTAATAAAGTGTGTCCTGATAATGCTTTTCCTGATTTAATATATTTCTGTAGTAAAACAGCGTCTCCTCCAGTTAAGCCTGAAACAGAAGTAACACCGTTTAATCCCCGTTCAACTGCTTGTTCCATCACTGTCAGATTGCGGTCCATTTTCTCAATAATCGCTTCACGTGTTAAGCCTGTTACTTCAATTTCCTGTCTAATCATTATTTCAGCAATTTTTACATTTTCTTTTTCAGCTAATTCTACTAATTCTGCAACGTTTTTAAACATCATATCATGACCCCCTTAAGCTGTACTTTCATTAATCAACCATCTTGATGACTTGAGTCACATTTGTCAGTTCTGCAATATCGTCCATCAGTGATTGATCGATTTTCTGATCAACCTCAATAACCATTAATGCCATTTTCCCTTTTTCTTTACGAGAAACTTCCATATGACCAATATTAATTTCGTGTTGAGCTAATATTTTCGTTACATTTGAAATAACGCCAAATTGATCATTATGAACAACAAGAATCGCTGGGTGCTCGCCTGAAAGCTTTAATGCAAATGAGTTAAGTTCAATAATTTCAATCGTTCCGCCGCCAATAGATATACCGACAAGCTCCATCTCTTTTTCATCATCAAACAATTTAATCCGGACTGTATTTGGATGATCAGTCACTGCCTCTTCGACAGTAAATTGAACCTCCATACCCGCTTGTTCAGCAAGTGTTAAAGATGAAGGAATTCTTTCGTCAAAAGTATCAAAATCAAGAATTCCGCCAACTATTGCTACATCGGTGCCGTGGCCTTTATAAGTTTTTGCAAAAGAGCCATATAAATAAATTTCTGCTCTTTTAGGCTGATGTCCAAATAAAGTGCGTGCAACTCTCCCAATTCTAGCTGCTCCCGCTGTATGAGAGCTTGAAGGGCCAATCATAACCGGTCCAATAATATCAAATGCAGATCTATATTTCATATTAGCGTTCCCCTTTTTTCAGAATTTCTATATATTATTCTATTAATCTTTATTTACTTTGTTCAACTATTTCATGTGCTTGGTCATCATTCATTGTCTTTATTTTTTGCAAATAGTTGTAAATAGTGAATTTAGATACCCCGAGAACGGAAGCAACGTATTCAGTTGAACCTTTAATTAAAAATGTGCCTTTATCATCCAGCTGTCTGACGCAATCAACCTTCTCATCTAAAGTCATAAGAGCTGGCGCCTTTTTAAACTGCTGTAAAACTTGGTCAACCATTTCATGAATCACATCTTGAACCGAGGTAAAAAAGGTCTCCTCTTTTGAATCGGATTCATCAAAGCTTGTAAATGCTTCAATATCTCCACCGAACTGTATCATAAGGCTGATATCATAATTCATGCAAAGAGCGCCAATAACCTTGTTATCAGCATTTCGTAAAAATACAGTAGATGATTTTAATATCTTACCTTTTTTTGTTTGTGTTTTATAATTTGCAATATCTTTTATTTCACTTTTCCTTTTGGCCAATTCGTTTAAAACCAAATCTGTAATAGGAGCGCCTGGCGTTCGCTGGGTAACATTTCCTGCAATATGAATTAATGATTTTTTTAAATCAGAAAAATCATGCACAGCCACTTCACAATTTGGTCCAAACATTTTCACAAGCATATCAGCTGTTCTTATCGCCATGTCAAATACCGGCTGATCATTCTTTTTCACTTATTTCACTTCCTTTATGACAGTAAAAAGAAAGGTATCTCTTATATTGAAACCGTTTTCAAACTCATGGTAATGTAAATCTTAATCATCATAACATAAATCCTGCTATTATTAAAATAATATTTTAACAGCTACAAAAAAATTGCAATAAGATGATTTCTTCTGCCATTCAGTTCCACCAAAAAATCCGCAACATGAGAGTTGCGGATTTTTTGTTACACATTTTTCAGTACTAAATATAAGCGCTTATTTCGCTCTTCCTGATCATCTACATCAGCTAAATCATACTTTTTTAACAAATGAAACACATGATTTAAAATATCTTGTGTATGCTCTTCTTTAAAGAAAGCATCGAATAACGGAAGCATTTCTCCTGGAAGAAATGCTTTTTGCGCTTCAAACTTCTTCTGAACATCTTCATGACTATGATCAATTTTGCATTCGCTCATCATCTAATCTCCTTCTTCATCTGGATGAATATATTGATAATCTTCCCGATCAATCGGTGTAAATCCTTTCGGCTTGTAAAACCTTAATAAATCTTTTTGTAAAACTTCGTCGGATCGTTCAAGCTGCCCTCTTGCTTTTTCTGCAAACTCTTTAAAATCATCCGGCTCTTCGACTAATTCCCCAGATTCAGTATCATAAAACTTTTCATTAATCATTGTAACTTGCGGTGAAACAAAATCTCCATTTCTAAGGGGAATGATTTCTCTATGACCTTCAGACAGCAAGTCAGAACCAAAATCGATAAACTTGCTTGAGTCAATTCCCAATAAGTGAAGAACGGTTGACCGCACATCCACCTGTCCGCCCAGTTTACTTTCAGCATTCTCTGTTTCTAGTCCGGGCACATGGATAAAAACAGGAACTTTCTGTAATTGCAAAAATTCAAATGGCGTGATTTCTTTGCCGATTATCTCTGACATTGCTTCGTTATGATTATCCGAAATACCATGGTGGTCGCCATATAATACAAAGACCGTACGATTATACATATCTGTTTTTTTCATATCATGAAAGAATTGCTCCAATGCTTCATCCATATAATGTGCAGATTGGAAATATTGATTCACAATATTATTATTTGTCTCCGCCATTGGAAAATCGGTATCCCACTCATCCATTTTAAATGGGAAATGATTCGATAAAGTGATGAACTTTGCGTAAAACGGCTCTGGTAATTTTTTGATTAATGGTATGGACTCATCAAAAAATGGTTTATCTTTCAACCCATAGTTTTTAGTGTTTTCATCTGTCAAATGATAATACTCTGCATCAAAAAATTCATCATATCCCATAGAGCGGTACATTTCATTGCGATTCCAGAACGTTTTATAATTCCCATGAAAGGATGCAGAAGTGTAGCCATGGCTTTTTAATATTGCCGGCATGGCATGAAATGTATTTTGCGCTTTATTGACATAGACTGCCCCTTGTGCCATCGGGAAGAGTGCATTATCCATAATAAATTCTGCATCTGAAGTTTTTCCTTGACCCGTCTGGTTATAAATATGATCAAAATAAAAAGTATGATTGTCTCTTGTTAACGAATTAAGAAATGGCGTCACTTCCATCCCATTTAATTCATAATCAATAATGAAAGTTTGTAATGACTCCATTGAAATATAGATGACATTCATCCCTGCTGCCTTTCCGAAATATTGCATGTTTGGTGGAGTTGGATGACTTTTTATGTAATTTTCTATCTCAGTTATATCATTTGAATCCGCCATCGCTCTTTCACTTGAAGACTTCACATTTTGTATACCGTCATAGATTGTAAAATTATAAGTGCCTAAATACTTTACTAAATATGCACGATCAAAAGAACGGCTTAATAAGTCGGGGCGATCCTTCTCAGCAAGTGCTAAATTGAAGAAAAATACGATCAGACCTGTGGCAATGATTAGCGCTGCTTTTTTGCTTTCCGCCTTAACAGTAGGTATATAAATTCGCTTTAATATTAAACCAAGCAAAATAAGGCTATCAAGAAAATAAAAAATATCAAATGGAGACATTAATGATAAAGCACTATCACTAAGCTGTCCTGCATTTGTTTTTGTTTGCATAATCACTGGTATCGTAATAAAATCGCTGAAAAAACGGTAATAAACGACATTCGCATATAATAATATCGATAAGACGATATTCATGGTCATCAATACTGTCGTTTGTCCTTTTCCTTTAAAGAATAAGGCGATGCCAAAGAAAACTAATGTAGAACTTAGCGGATTAATGAATAATAAAAAATGCTGAATGCCGCTTTCAATACCTAAATTAAACTCGATTAAATAAGTAATATAGGTCTTCATCCAGAATAGAATGATTACAAATAAAAATAAATTCATATGATTTTTATGTAGTCGATTAAATAAGCTCATGAACAAACCTCGTTTCAAACAAGACAAAGTCTCTGTACGGTCATATTAAATTTTTGTTAAAAATTACGTTATATAATATATCATAGTAAATGAAATTTTTGTATTAATATTACCTTATAGATTTCCACCAAATTTCTACAATAAATAAATGGCTAATAAACTTATTTCACTAGTGAAAATAAGCATAGATTATGTTTTTCATCGTATATATGTAAGAGATGATTTGTATTGAAATGAAGAAAGCTTAATTGTAATCATATAACAAGAAACTCTCTCCTGCTTGTAAAGCAGGGAGAGTCATTTGATTTGTTTTAGCCTACTGGAATTGCAGGAACAACATAGCTAATAGCAGTAATTGGAACAATGATTCGCTCGGTCTGAGTTTCATAGCCAGGAACTAGTTCTGACATTCGAAGAACACCATTTTCTACCGCGATTAGAACTCCGTCATAATCATAGCCTTCTGTATAAACAGTAATCTCACGGCCTATTAAGCTAGCTAATTCTGCAGCAAATGTTGACTGGAACATATTTTCACTCCTTAATTTTGAATTATTTTCACTCCTTAATCTTGAGATGACAACCCTAACATATTATTAAACGGAACAAGGAAAATCGATGTTTCTGATGTCACAACCGCATAATCAGTATTAACAACAGATAAAATACCGATAACAGGACCAGCAGGTGTTGAAATGATTACTCTAGAACCAAGAAATTCTAATAATTCTTCTCCTATCCCTGAAGCAGGAGGTGTTGGTGGTGTTGGTGGTGTTGGTGGAATTGGGCATGTTATCCCTTTGAGGTTACTTACAAGATCATCAATAAAACTTAAATCCACCACTGCTGGAACAGATTTTAACCTAGATAAATCAATACGCATTGATCAGTACCCCTTTCTTTTATTATTCATTAACTATAATATGGTAGAAAGGTAATTAAGATTGGACGAGTCCCCTATGATTTTTGCCTTTTTATTGATTCCAACATCCTTTTAGGTCTTAAATAATTTTCTATTAAACTAATAAAGGTGATATTATTGAGTACTGTAAGAGTTTTGATGATTGTTGATCACATAGGTACTAATGGAACGATTACCCACATCCTCAGCATTGTAAGATCATTAAGGACGAAAGGGGTTTCAGCAGTCATAGCAGGAAAAATCGGCTCCATGCATGACCGGATACATGAAGAAAGGATTCCATACTATGAAATAGACTTCCCGGATTTGTTTACAAATGAAATTCAAAAGTTTCCTGGAATCATGGAAAGTTTGGAGCGAATCATTCAGAAAGAAAAAATTACTCTGATTCACGGCCACCAAGCATATTCCAGTTATTTAGTATCAAAATTTGCTCAATCCTATAATATTCCGTACATATACACTGTACATGGCTTATACAATACAAACGATGAATTAATGAAAATGATTAGTCAATCTGATGAAGTTATTGCAGTCAGTCCCTATGTTTATAGTCATTTAAATGATCTTAGTTCAAAAAAACCAATCTTTATCCCGAATGGAATCGATTTAAATGAGTTTAAACTAGTCAGCTCAAAAGAATTAAGAGAACAATTGAAAATTCCAATGGAAGCTATCACCATTTTTTACGCAAGTAGATTGGAGTGGAAAAAAGCGAAAATTTGTATGATGCTTCTTAAATCAGTTATGATGCTTAAAAGAAATGTTAACATGAATATTCACATTATTATTGCAGGCGAAGGTAAAAGAGAGAAACAAATAAAAGATATGGCAGTAATTATCAACAAAAAGCAGCCCGAAAACATCATTCATTTTGTAGGACAACAGACTTATCTGAATGAATATTTTTCACTCGCTGACTGTATTATAGGAACTGGTAGAACCGCGCTTGAAGGACTTGCATGTGATAAACAAGTGATTGCTGTCGGCAATAAAGGATATTTAGGTCTAGTCACAGAGGATAATTGGGAACAAGCACGTTATAGCCATTTTGGTGATCATACAGCTCCCAATCCTCTTACCGAGCCAATATTAATGGAAGATATAAAATCTCAAGCTGAATATCATGATTCAAACAAAAAAACCAAAAGCCTCCGCTCTCTAGTGTTAAAGGACTTTAATCTTGAACAAACAGTAAACTCATTGATTAAACTGTATAAAAAATATTGATTCATTAATTAATAAACGTAGCAATCAGTAAATTACCGTTCCCTCATATTGAATTATTAAAATATTCGCTATAAAATATAGATATGTTTGCTCAATCTTTTTTTAAAGGGCAAGAAAAGGATGTGACAATAATTAATCAAATATGGCTAAAAAGAAAAAGATTATCTTAATCATCATGTCCTGTTCTTCTGTTGTATTTACTGGAATATTAATATATCTCGCTTCCATTGAAGGGATTTCTAACACAATTTTGAAAGATGTCGTTTCAGGAATTTCAGATGAAGAAATAGAATTACTTACTAGTGATCCTAGTGTACAGAAATTGATGAATGAACATACAGAAGACTTAAGATCAATTAATTTGAAGGATTCAAATCTCCCTATTAAAACAAAAGAACAAGCAGTTAAAAAACTATCCAGTGATTTTTCTATGGAGGAAATCCGCGAAATATCATCAAAAATTAAAAATGGAATGTCGACTGATGAACAGTCTGAAATTTTTAATATGTTGACAGAGCGACTAACTGAAGAAGAGTTAACTGCTATTAAAGTAATTGCTGTTCAAGAAATGATGAAGCGCTAACCATTATCGATAAAGAGAAACTTCCATCAGCGGGATTTCCTTCATTCCTCACTGATGGTTATTGGTGCCTGCAGGATTCGGGTCACCAAGACGTTGTCACAGGACGTGTCGTATTTAGTCAGAGTTCAGCCTTTTAGGGTAGTTGCCCTTCAAGTCTTGAAATTCGGGTCTTACTTCCCGGTAATGCACGATAAAAAAATGAAATCAATTTAGGCAATCGGCTAAGCACAAGGTTATCCTCTTTCATACTTTATAGTGGAAGGAGGGATAATTATGTATCATCTTGCACTATTGTATTTGGCTGCTGTATTAGCAGGGTTTGCTTTAGCCAATCTTCCAACATCAGTACTCATCACACCTGGAATTGCTGAATTTTTCACAATTGTTGGCGGAATCGCAATCGTTATTTTTTCCTTGGCCCTTCTATTTCTTGGGGTAAAAGCTTTGCTAAAAAGTTAATTACAAATTACTTTAAACCGGTCAGAATTGACCGGTTATTTTTTTATGTTATAGCAGGTCAATTAAACTGCACTACTTAGACAGAAGCTTTTATTTTTTTCTTATGCTGAAGGAACCTAAAAGAGTATAATATATAGGAAGAAAAATTTATTTTTTGAAAGGAGATTAACTTTGGCTAATCCAAATACGAGCGAAACAATGAAATTATTAGAAGAACTTGTATCTATACCAAGTCCTTCAGGCAATACGAATGAAGTAATAACATACGTTGAGAACTTTTTTAAACAAATAAATGTTGATACAATGCGCAATAGAAAAGGTGGTTTAATTGCTACTATTGCTGGCGAGGATAATCAAAACCACCGGATGCTCACAGCTCATGTTGATACATTAGGTGCTATCGTTAAAGAAATAAAGCCGAGTGGCCGGCTTAAACTGGACTTGATTGGCGGATTCAGATATAACTCTATTGAAGGAGAGTACTGCCAAATTGAAACATCTGCTGGAATAATTTATACAGGAACAATTCTGATGCACCAAACTTCTGTTCATGTTTATAAGGATGCCGGTAAAGCTGAGCGCAATCAAGACAATATGGAAGTGCGAATAGATGAGTTAGTACATAATGCAGATGATGTAAGAGCTTTAGGCATTGAGGTTGGTGATTTCGTTTCGTTTGATCCGAGAGTACAGATTACACAATCAGGCTTTATTAAATCACGTCATTTAGATGATAAAGCTAGTGTTGCCATCCTGCTACAATTAATTAAGCAAGTGAAAAACGAAAGTATCGTACTTCCCTATACCACTCATTTCTTGATCTCAAATAACGAAGAAATTGGCTACGGCGGAAATTCAAATATTCCATCGGAAACAGTGGAATACTTGGCAGTTGACATGGGGGCTATGGGAGACGGCCAATCCACAGATGAATATACTGTTTCCATTTGTGTAAAGGACGCAAGCGGCCCTTATCATTATGAGCTAAGAAAGCGCCTTATACAGCTTGCCAAGGACAATGATATCGGTTACAAGCTTGATATTTATCCTTTTTATGGTTCTGATGCGTCTGCAGCTATACGTAGCGGTCATGATATCGTACATGGTTTGATTGGTCCAGGGATTGATTCCTCTCATGCATTTGAACGAACACATGAAAAATCGATTGAGAATACAGCAAAACTCCTTTATCATTACTTGCAATCTGAAATGGTATTATAGAAAAAAGAAGGTGAATACATATCATTCACCTTCTTTTTAACCACGTTGCTCTTTCATAATCATATTGTTCAAATTATTCTTGTATTTCCTTCTGAGAATTTTCAATTCTGCCATAATTTCTTTTTCATGTTTCTTCGACCCCATTCTTTCATGAACCCGATATTGAACAAGCGGTTCATTCAAGTAATAGAAATCATAAGTCTGGACAGCCCTTAACCAAAATTCATAATCATGGGTATACATAAGCTCCTCATCAAATAATCCTATTTGAGAGAAAACATCCATTTTCATCATGACGGAACAGCCGTTAATCGTACACCCTCTCATTAATCCTTTAAGAAACTCGTGTCGATTTTTATATGTTACATTAAAATAATTCCGAACAGTGTGTGAAAAATGATTGATGATCTCTGCAGGAGTATATGAAATCGTTGCGTTTGTTAGATTCATAAATTGAAGCTGCATTTCAATTTTATTCTCAACAAACCGATCATCAGAACTTAACCAGCAAAAATAATTACCTTTTGCCTGCTTTATTCCTAAATTTAATGCACTTGCCGTCCCTCCATTTTCTTTCTCAAAATAACGGATTCTACCTAAATATGGCTCGAGCAATTCTGTATATTGGTTGGATCCATCGTTGACGACAATGATTTCAATATCCTGATAGGTCTGGTTCAGCAAACTTTCCAAAGCTTGTTGGATATAAGGACAATTATAGAATGGAACGATGATCGATACATTTGGCAAACCGGTAGCTCCTTTCATGAACGAACATATTTCAATTTTTACTTAAGATGAGTTAAGATAAATTTAGTAACGGTGAATAAGCAATGTTCCATATTGCTCAATTGAATGACTTAATCATTTGCACACACTACCAATTATTGTTTTTTTCATACCCGTATTTTACTAATAATTCCCCTGCATTCTTTTTAAAAGCGGTTGTTAATTCCTCATCAAATTCTAGTTTCCAAGAACCAATCTTACCAGATCGAAAGGTATTAGATGTTCGTGGGTCATCATTACCAATCATTTTGTTTAACATTTGTTCCTGATTGAAAGGTGTTATTTCACCTTCGTACAAATAAGAGATCAGCCCTTTTAAGGTTTCAGCTCTTGATTCAACTGTTTGTGTTAATTGTTCAAAGGAGACATGGTACGTATTTTTATCGTCTAACCACCTATAAAAAGGGCTGATATAATTATTAAAATCCAGCCATTCATCATTTATTCCATTGATTAAAGTAAGATGGCGTTCTTTGAAAGTACTGAGATTCTTAAATAATTCATGAAAAGGATGTTCTTTCCAGTGGTTCGTAATAAAGTAGGACATTGATACGAGTACATCTCTCGGATCTCTATAGAGGAACACATGTTTCATTTTTAATGTATTGAGGATTTCAACATAATCTTGCGTAAACCATACATGTCCTAATCCAAACTCATTTATAGAAAGAGATTTCAGACGGTCATAATGATTCTCAAAATTATTTTTAGTTAAAAAATAGATATCGTCAATAAAAAACTTTTTTTTGTCATTAGAAATATCCATTGAAAGCTGAGGTATCCCCGTTAATAATTGATGTAAAAGATGGGTGCCGCTTTTAGGAACTGAATTCATTAAAAATGGTCGTAAACGAATGATCTCTTTATTCATTATAAAACCTTCTTTTTTAATTTTTTTAACACTTGTACTCAAATAGATGATTTCCGCATTTTTCAGTACTTCTTTTCGTCTGCCTAACTATGTCCTTTCGATTTGTCAGCTTTTAGTCATTTTTTATCATCGATTTCAATAGCGTCAAGGCGAAAAACATTATGAATGATTAGAAAGATAATTAACCATCTCTAAAAAGTTTTTTGCATAAGTGGCTGGTGAGAAATATTGTTTAATATGGTCGACACCATTTTGTCTAATGCTTTCCCTCAACGGAATATCAGCCATTAATTCATTGCCCTCTTCGACTGCTTGCTGGATATTACCCAACTCAAAAAATTTACCGGTTTTATTATGAATAATGAAACTGCTGACACCATCTGAATGAGTGGATAGGACTGGACACCGACAAATCATTGCCTCAAGGACCGCATATCCAAACCCTTCCACCTTAGAAGTTGAACATAGAAATCCACCAGAATCTCCTATCTTTGAAAAAAATTCTTCCATCTTTTTATGCGGCTGATTTGCATGTATTATAAGGTTGTTTCTAATATTTAATTTATCGATCATTTTTTCAAACTTTATTCTTTCAGATTCTGCTGCTAATGTATTATCTTCAAACATCCAAAGAATGATTGAATGATTCTTTTTTATTAGTTCACTACCAATAACAAGGAAATCCTGCCAATTTTTATTTTCCTCTAATCTCCCTACCCACCCAATGATCGGATTTTGATTATTCATTTGAAGATCTTTATAATTAAAATCCGTTGTATTAAAACAATTATGGAAGCTGAATTTTTCCTTATGAGGATAATTCCTTTCAAAGGCTTCTATTAGATGAGGTGTTTTCGGATATAATAAAGCGTCACAATATTCATTAAGATACGGAGGCGCGTGCTCTATCAAAAATTGTTCTGCATACTCTTTATTAAAGCCTAGACCTTGAATTTCATAAATAACTATCCCTTTATACCCAAAATCTCGTAACTTTTTTAGTAGAAGTAAATCAGAGCCAACTACAATTGCATCGTAGTTTCCCTTGTTTATAATCTCCTTAATCTCATGATCTTTATTTGTAATATAAATAGGAGCATCCATTTTATTTTGTAAGCCAGTTCCTTCTTGAGAGTATAAAAATTCACAATTGACTCCAACATTATTTAGTGCATAGTGTCGTTGTCTATTTAATGTTTCCACGCCTCCGCTCGGAACAAAAAATGTAAATAATACATTTTTATTTTCTGGACGTTTTGCTTCCTTCCAACGAACACCATTTATTGAACAATTGTTACCATTGCTTGTGATATCTTTGGATATTAATCCATTTCCTTCATCAAATCTCCAATTAGCTGAAAGATTCAATTCATTCCCAGTTAGTTCATGGTTCATATGCTGCTGAATTTCACTACTTGTTCTTGCCGTATTCCATATTCGAACTTCTCCTAAACCACCTACATAAAATCCATACGGGTCGACTCCACCAAAAACACCTGATGGAACTACGGTTTTCATCGAACTACAAACTCCAGACTTGACGAAATTTCCATTTACATATAATGTAGGCGTTTTATCCTTATAAACGATTGCAATATGTGTCCAAGTTTCTAACTTAGTTTCATATACTAATGTTGCTGGGAAATAGTTTTTCGTATGTTCATATACTGATATACCGTTTGTTCCTACGGAAACACCAACACCCGCTTGAAAAATATCGCCGTTCAAATACGCACCATAAACAGGTGCGATTGCATACCTTTTTCCAGTAATGCCTTTGATCCCCCGTCTCGATTCTTTATCTACTTCATGTGTTTTTTCCGGTTTTACCCAAAATTCGACAGTAAATGTGTTTTTTATATTAGTAAATAATTGTTTTTGTGCGACTATATAATCTTTACCGTTAAATTCTAGAAAAACATCACGTAACATATCTTTTACCACCTTCTAAATACAGATGTGTACATCATTCTCTTTCAATATATGTATATAATAAAATTAAGTTAAATATAAACACCTAGATATTAATAAAATTTGGTGGATAGCTGCTTTTTCAACATCATGCATGTGCTGAAATCCTTCTGATTACGCATAAAGTGAAACTTCTTTTAATAGAGCTTTCTTTCATCCTTCACTAATCGGGCTTTTACGGGCCGTTCCCAGCACCTGAGCTTCTTCGATTTCTCTAAACTTTGCGGTGGGGTCTTACTTCCGTTAATCTGCGATAAAAAATGGCTGTTAACCCATACTTTAAGCAGCTTTGGTGAATAGAATACACTATGTCAGTTATCATGGAGGAATAGAATGAATGATATAGGGATTGTCATGCCTGTTTATAATCAAGTACCAGAGTTTTTGAGAGATGCTATTCAATCCATTCTTCATCAAAGTTATATTCATTTTCACTTTGTTATTGTCATTGATGGTGCTTCTAATGACACGATTACAATTGTTGAGGATGAGACTAAAGATGACGCGAGAACTAAAATTATATATAAAAAGAAAAACGAAGGAGTAGCCAAAGCCTTGAACACGGGCTTTGAATATTTAATGGAACTTTCAGACATCAAATATTTCACTTGGGTGTCAAGCGATAACATCTACTATCAGGAATTTTTAGAAAAACTGAGAGATTCGCTTCATAATGGTCCACCTGAGCTGGGCCTCGTATATAGCAGCTTTCGCCATGTTGATGAAAATGGCCATTTAATGAAAGATCATCCAGACTTTGAGGCCTTCCATCAATTCCAAGAACAGCCTAAGGAATATCTAATCGATGCATGTTTTATCGGCGTTTCATTTATGTACAAAAAAATTTACGCACAAAAGATCGAAGGATATGTAATGGAGCCTGTAGAAGATTATGAATATTGGCTAAGATTAACCGAAGAGTGTGAGATAAAATATGTAAAAAATATTTTGATGGATTATAGAGTAGATTCTCCTAAGAGTATTTCTACACAACTTAGGAATTCTGTTGAAAAAAATCAGCGGTGGAGATATTTTTTTAATCTGGCAAGGCAACAAGCACGAAATAGGGGTAGCGTCAGGAAAATGCGGATTTACAACGCTAAGCACATTTTCGAGACGATTCCCCCATTTTTAACAACGTTAAGAAAATTTCAATGGTCTTAAAGAATCTAACGAGACCATTTTCTCGGAATTAAAATGGTATTCTCCTAGCAAATTAATATGTTCCCAACCTAGAGGCGACATATGGTGCAATAATTCTTCATTAAAACTACTAGCCTGTTTTTGATATTCAACTGCTTTTGTTAGGTGTAAGGTATTCCATATACTGATGGCATTAATGATTATGTTTAAGGCACTGGCCCTTTGCAATTGATGTTGTATAGTCCGTTCCCTAAGCTCACCTTGTTTTCCGAAGAAAATAGCTCTTGCTAATCCATTCATGGCTTCTCCTTTATTCAATCCTCTTTGTATTTTTCTTCTTAATGATTCATCCGATATATAATTCAAAATAAAGATCGTTTTTTCTATTCGGCCCATCTCACGTAAGGCCGAAGCCAAGCTGTTTTGTCTTGAATAGGAACCTAGTTTCCCCATAATAAGGGATGCTGAAACTGTTCCCTCTCTTATAGAATGAGCTAATCGCAAAACATCCTCATAATTTTCTTTAATGACCTTTGTATTTATTTGTCCACGTAAAATGGCTTCTAATTTTGGATATTCACTTGCTTTATCTATTGTAAATAATTTTGAGTCTGATAAATCTCTTATTCTAGGAGCAAATTTAAATCCTAATAAATGAGTCAGTCCGAATATTTGGTCTGTGTAACCGGCCTTAATTGTACTATCATTAGAAGTAGTTATTAACGTATCTTACGATAACAACTACTTCTTTTTTATTTCCTTATAGAATCATTATCTGTACTATGAAATTTATGTATATAAAGTATCCTAAGAAACCAGGGGGTGGTAATGTTGAAAGTACAAGAGGTTCTTATTCAAGAGAAGAAAAGATATCTGTTAATTGACAAGGATGGCTATCCTGTCATACCGGTTGCAAAGTATATAAAGTATTTAGATAACGTTGGAAAAGCTGAAAACACACTAAAATCATACTGTTACCATCTAAAGCTTTACTTTCAATTCCTAGAGGAGTGTGGATTAGAATATCAAGAAGTAAACCTTGATATTTTGGCTCAGTTCATCGGATGGCTGAGAATTCCTGATCAATCTACAAAAGTCATTTATTTTGAAGAAACCTTAGCAAAACGATCAGAAAAAACGGTCAATACCGTCATAACATGTGTCATGGGGTTCTATGACTATTTGACTCGTAATGAGGATTACGGAGGAAATGTAAATGATCAGTTAAAAAAACAAGCCCCAGGGCGTTTTAAGACTTTTAAACCTTTCCTCCACCACATTACAAAAGGGAATTCATACGATAAAAACATTTTAAAGATTAAGGAACCAAAGCGTTTAATCAAAACTTTGAGTAAAAATCAAATCCAAGTGATCCATGATGCTTGCAGCAATATACGGGATGAATTATTATTCCGTATATTATATGAAGGGGGATTACGTATTGGAGAGGCCCTTTCTCTGTGGGTAGAGGATTTTGATATAGGTAAAAATGCTATTACGGTGAGGAAATCCAAAACATCCGATGGGGAAAAACGAAAAATTTATGTATCTATTGAGACTATGAATCTCTTTCAAGATTATCTAATAGACTTTCATTCTTACGAAATTGATAGCAATTATGTTTTTATCACCTTAACTGGACCAAATCGTGGTAAGCCAATGACTGATGGTTCTGTACGTTCTTTAATTAAACGGATGAAGAAAAAAACAGGAATAGATTTTACCCCTCATATGCTTCGGCATACATATGCTACAGAGTTACATGAAGCAGGAGTAGATATTGCCATCATACAGAGGTTATTAGGGCATGCACACGTTCAAACAACCATACAGACTTATATCCATGCATCCGATGAAACCATACGTGGAAGCTGGGAACAAGCTCAATCAAATAAAAAAATGGGAAGAAGAGATAAATAATGATACAGAGTGCATTGGAAATTAAACCCCTTCCCCACCATCTGGAACAGATAAATGAACCATTACTTGGATATTGGGCAAATGATGTGTGGAATGTACAAGAATGTCCCTTCTTGGATAAACACTATGATTGGAATAGAAAATTGATTTTTGATAAGGTACAAAATCTTGGATTAAAAAATGAACTAAAATATTATTTTTATAAGGGGTTACAGGAGACAAGGATTTCGATTACCTATGCTTTTATGCATTATTCTCCATGTCTTAAAGTTTTTACAGAATTCATCTCTCGATATTATGCTAATTTAGATTCTATTATTGATATACCGAAAGAAAAGTTTCTAACAGAATATCGAACATTTCTTGTAGAGAATGGAAAATCAGTTGAAATTATACACCGGAAAAAGTCATCACCATGGATATCACCAACAGTTCAACCATCCTTGTATATTAGACTATTTCTTCAAGTTTATGAATTTTATTATCACCTTTATGATGAACGTGAAGAAACAGATAAGGATTGTTGGGATGTTCGAAAATTGAAGATTAATTATAACAATACAATCAGTAGATATTCATTAGACTTTTCGAAGGTTCCGCAACCTTATAGACAATTATTTAAAAAATATATAAAGACTCGCCTAGTTTTTCAGCAATCCATTAGCTTTTCTACAGCCGTATGTTATTTAAATAGACTTTCGTTTTTCTTCACCTTTTTGAAGGATAAACATCCTGAGTGGAAAGAATTAAACCAGCTATCCAGAATGGATATCGAGGAGTACATTGAATACTTGCGACATTCCACTATTAAAAAGGGAAAATATTTAATTAATCCAGATCACAATTATGTAAATCGTTTTTTAATAGACCTTAAAACGTTTATCTCATACATACAGAAATTCGAATGGGAAGAAGCTCCGACAAAGTCAGTAATTTCACTATTGTCAATTGAAGATATCCCTAAAAAGAAAAGAGCAAAAGCTGATGAAATTAAATATATTCCGGATGAAGTATGGGAACAGTTAGTTTACCATATTAACCAACTTTCCTCAGATCATATACCTATAATTCTTCTAATGGAAGCTACAGGTTTTCGAATAAGTGACGTTTTATCACTTAAAATTGACTGCTTAGTAAATCAAGAAGATGGTTGGTGGATTATCGGAGATCAAAGAAAAGTAAGTTATAAAAATCATAAAGTTCCTATTTCAGAAGAAATTGCTAATGTGGTCTTAGCGCAGCAAGAACTTACAAAAAAGAGATCAACTTCGGACACGAACCCTAAGAAATATTTGTTTCCAATACTAAAAGGGAAAAGGATGGGTAATCCCATATCACAGGATTCCATTAAGCTGAACCTTAATAAACTAGCTAATAGATGTAATATTAAGGACAAGGATGGAGAAATTTATTGGTTTAAAAATCATGCATTTCGACACCGTTACGGTGTTAATTTGATTAATAACGGAATGAATATCCTTCATGTTCAAAAACTGATGGCACATGCCAGTCCTGAAATGACATTAGTCTATGCCCAAATTCATGATAAAACACTACGTGATGAATGGGAAAAGGCTCGAGATAATGGTGCAGTAAGACTAGATACTCATGGAGAAGTTATTGTCGCTGATTTAGCTCAACAGGCTGAAGAAAATGGAGTTGAACTGGAGTGGATACGGCACAACATGGACTCCATTCGTTTAGATCATGGGTTTTGTGTAAAAAGCCCAAAACTTCATTGTGATTTTCTTGAACAGACATTGGAACCACCGTGTATTAAAAATAACTGCAGAAGTTTTCACGTTGACAAGACTTTTCTCGGCTATTATCAAGATCAAATATCTAAAATGGAAGCTGATATTGAAGTATACAAAAAATCCGGAAGGTTACGTTCTATTGAGTTAATCGAACCCAAATTAAAGAGATATAAAGAATTAGCAAGTGGTTTACTACATACTGGTGGTATCTTTGGTTTGGATAAAACTAGACGTGAGTATGTTGGAAATGAACGTGAAAAGGTGATGCAAAATGTCTAATGAAAGCCCAAATACCGAAGGTATTATAAAACATGCGAAGTTGAAAACGGAAAAGACCATTCAAAAAGTTGAAGAAACGATCAAAAAGATGATAAAAAAACAAATAAAAATCAATTTTAACTCTGTATCTGCAGAATCAGGGGTTTCAAAGGCATTTCTATACAGAAATACAGAGCTCCGAGATCGAATCGAAACACTTCGCAAACAACAAGAAGGTCTCTCCTCAATAAAACAAGTTAAAAGGAATATGAGTGACGCATCAAAAGATGTAATTATTGCTTCCTTACGGAAGCGAGTCAAGGATTTAGAAAATGAAAATAAAGAAATTAAAGAACAATTGAAAATTCAATTTGGGAAGATTTATGAGGGAATTTAAGTTCCTACGATTTTCCCTTCCCTGATTGATTTTTTTGTGTAATATGACAATGCCATTTAAAAGATAAGTTGTATTCCGCAATCTGGCCAGATTGTTGAAGATCGAATAATGGATAAAGACCATTAATGTCGTATTAGAAATAAATAAAAAGTATGACTATTAATTTTGTTAAGTGAGCAAAGCAATTGCATCTTCCATGTTTCAAATATTGTCCTTTTAATGTTTATAGTTTATATTTTGTTCAATGTGTATCTTTACTTCAATATGTTCTATAGATTCTTTATCAATCGAATTAATTGCACTTACATCCCACTTTTTCAGATGATATCGATATGTTTTTTCACTTATATTTAACAAATCTGCATTTATTTCTTCACTTTTCTCCATCGTCTTTAATATTTCCCTTTTAATTTTCTTTTCTAATACTTTTTTAATTTTATCTATACTAATATCTTCCTCATTTTGAATCAATACTGCATTGGCTTTTACAATTAAGTGATAGGAAGGTTTATAACCATTTACTACTTCAATTGTTTTTTTAGGTTTCTGTATGATTACACTTACTTTTTCTTCAAAGAGGGAGAGAGGGATATTAGTAGCTTTTTTAGAAAACCATTTTAAGCCAACTAGGTCTTTTTTATTTACCCATCCTTTATATTGTTTCTGTGAAATGACAAATCCTCCGGTAACAACAGCAATATTTTTCTTTTCTTCATCCTCTGAGTAATGAGTTTTATTCATTTCTAATGAAGGTATGATCTGTGTACCAACTGGCTGGGAATAGGTCGAGATAAATTTATTATACTTTTCAATGGGAATAAAAAAGTTGTTTTCAGTTAGGGTTTTGGGATTATGGATGATTGTATATATAGATGGGAAATTAAAAAAGCTCTCACTTGTTAAAATTTGTTTAATATCCTGTTCCGTACCAAAAAGCCATATATTGTATCTAAGTAAAGAATTTTGTCCAATAAATTCGATGACGGACTTCATTTGCTCCTTTATAAGATTTTCACTTAAAAGAATGGATTCAACATGCCCGTAATAGAGAGGTAATGCCGACTTTTGTTCTAATTTGCTTAAAGCGGCCTGTATTGTTTTTCCTTTAGCTTCTCCAATTAAGATGGGGGAGGCTTGCTGTAGAGAAGAAGCGCCTTCTTGCTTCGCGATATTGGCAAAATTCAAGGCTTGAATATAGGCGATAAATTCTCCTTCAGCGTAATCTAGTCCTAAAGCTGTAATATAAGTTTGACTTTGTATTTCTTTTGCACCCCAGCACCCAGTCAGGAAAAAAATCTGACTGCTTATCATGATGATCAATAAAATCTTTTTCATATATTACTCCTTTTGACTATCGCTATCAATAGGTTGGTATGCTTGATTTCGCTTCTTCATAAATCGATAAGGCAACTTCAACATATTTTTAATGATATCTGCTCCATGGGGTTTGGATAAATACGACATATACGGCTGACCAAAGCTTTCTAATGAAACCACGTTTGTTAGAATGAGAAAAAAAGAAATAAAGAAGCCATATAATCCAAATAGACCTGAAAAGGCTAAAACTAGAAATCGCAGAATCACGAGATTGCCTGCCAGGGTTTGATTACTTAGGATATAACCTGATATCACTGTAACAGCAACAATGACCAAACAGGATGGAGATGTTAACCCTGCACGAATCGCAGCATCACCAATAAATAATCCGCCTAAAACAGCAACAGTTTGTCCAACAGCCTTAGGTAGGCGTACCCCGGCTTCTTTAAATAATTCAAATAAAACAAGCATAATAAAAACTTCCATAGGCGCAGATATAGGCAAGCCAATTCTAGAGGCAGATATTGTTGCGATAAGTGAATAAGGAATTTGATCAAGTTGAAAGGTTATTAACGAAATATAAAAACCAGGTAAGAAAATCGTCGTAGATATAGCCAAAAACCGCAGAACACGGACCATACTAACGTAAAAAAAACTATCATGAGCGTCTTCTGGTGAATATAATAGTTGATTTAAATTTGCGGGTCCTATTAGGCAAGTCGGATTTCCATCTACTATGATCACAAATCTTCCTTGTGTTAAGGATTGAACAGCAAAGTCTGGTCTGCCTGAATTCTCCATCAAAGGGAATAGTGAAAAGGTTTTGTCATATAGGAATTCCTCAATTTCGTAACTGCTAGCGACACTATCTACCTTTATGGAATCTAATCGCTTTTTGACATCTTCAAGAATAGAAGGATTCATAATATCATTTATATAAAGTAATAAGATTTTCGTTCTGCTTCTTTCACCAATTGTATAATCAATGCTTTTTAATGATGATGTTTTTAATCTCTGACGAATTAATGCCATATTATCCGATATATTTTCTACTAATCCATCCCTTGGCCCTCTAATTGAGGATTCCATGTTAGATTCTTCAGGACCTCGTTTTGGAAGATTTGATACGGGTAGAAAGTAAAGATCGTTTAAATGATGATTAAATATGATTAATTCACCTGAAAATAGTTTTTCCTCTGTCTCTGTTTTAACGGTATGTATATCTTTAAGCTTATTGGCCTCCAGAACATTATTTAATAATTCAAAATTTAAGTGACCGTTCTTTTCTATAACTTCATTAATAGTTGGAAAAATAACCTCATTTATAAATTTCATATCTACTAATTGAGGACAATACAAAAAATCCAAAGTATGATCTTGATAGTCCCTCGTTTTTATCACGGTATCAGAAGAACCTTCAAACCAAATTTTCAATTGTTCTATGCTGACGACTTTTTTATTAGGTTGAACTTTCTTCATGTTGATCTCCTTTTAAATGAATGATTAGTAAAAAAATCAGTAGCGTGCAAATTTGAAAAATAAGGCTAAAAGGGAAAAAATAATTTTGTAAAAAGTAAAAAAATGAGGTAGCATTCCAAGGAATGGAGGCACCAATGATTAATAGTAAATAAAGGATAGGAAGACCCCATTTTTTCCTTTTGTTTGATAAAAATAGTTTGTCTGCAATAAATAATGATAAGCTTATCCGAACAAATGCTCCAGAGAGCCATTGAAAGATTGAAAGAAAATCAAGTCGAGTAATATGCTCGCTAATTTCTAAAAGCTTCCACTGCTCATAAGCTGGATTCTTCAATTTTGTTGCTTCTTCTGGACCAAATTGTGAAATGGCTCCCACAAGTGGACCTAAGATTAAAAACACAAGGATGATCCCAACCAATATAAGCCATTTAATCTTTAATCTGTCTTTAATAAAAGACGTTAAAAACAAAAGAAAGATCATTTCAAACAAACCAGCACAGCTATACACTAAACCATGAAGAAAATCTATGTATCCATTCTCAAATATCGGAAATAACAGTTCATAATTCTTATTTTTCGAATTTCCGAAACCTACTAAAAATCCGAAAAATGACACTAATGGAAACACTAGAAAAGCAATCGTACTTATCGTTCGTATTCCTTTCACAGACGCATACAAGCAAATGAGTCCGAATAACAATACACTGACAAAATTAGGGACCTCAAAAGTATAATTAGCATTTGCCCAAAAAAAAGTATACTTAAGAGTAATAAAGGCAGAAATTAGAAAATAGGCTCCGAATACTATTGAAAATATTATAAAAACCCCGGATTGAGATAATTTTCGTTTAAGTAAAGAGAGAATATCATCATGAGTATTTAATTTTTTATAAATATGAAAAACAAGCAGAATCCAGAGGATAAATGGTATCGTACTGAAAATGACACTTAACCAGGCATCCCTGTTAGCGGTTGATAATATAGCTGGGATAATTAGAACATGTACCATGAATCCTGTAGACATAATAAATAAGATATAAATATGAACAGCTTGAATCATCTTTTGATTCATGGAAAACCCCCTTAAAATCAGCTAATTATAATTACTTGCATAGTTTAGCCTTGAAGCTGAAAAAAATTCACGAGAGTGTATAAAAAATTGTTTAAATTGTTAAAGTCAACAACAAAACGAACAGGATAATTTACAAAGCTTTAAAAATGACTTAATAATTTTGTTTCAGTTGACAATGGAATAAAAAACTTTCATTAGTAGCACATTATTAATAAAATTTTAAAAGCAAAAGTTTACAACGAAAGGATTTGAAAGATTGGATTTGATTAAAAAAAGATTAACTTCTGCAGAAATAACAAATTTATGGATCTATTATATTCAGGAAACTATGGCAATTCCAATCATTAAAATGCAGATTAAAGAAATTTAACTTGGAAATTTCCGAGGATAAAACCAAAATTATTTCTTTCGGACGTTTTGCGGAGAATTATGCAAAACAAAATCTCTTTTCGGAAATTACGAAGGGCTTTGTTTAACACCATTTCAGCAAATTCAAAACCTGAACTGAATTAATCGCAGTTCCTGTCTTTTTTGCTGCTTCCGCCAAAGAAAGCCTTGCTTGTTCACTAAGTGCAATCCCATATGCCATTCCACTGATCAAAAGTGGAATTTTTATTTTCATTGTTTTTTTTGCCTTTGGACCAATGGTAACGGCAACATCTACTACTTCTTCACCATCAATTGGAAATGGTGACGTTTGTGCGGGGAAGCTAGTGAAATCTTAACAGACAAAGACATTGATAGAGAAGAAGCAATAAGATTAGCTGAACAAGTCAAAAGGGATATGGAAGCTAACCCAGACAAAGTAATGTACGCTTCTCCAGTAGAAGAACCTATTATAAGCGATGAGAGATTTATTGAACTATTAAGTAAAGAAGGCGACTTAACAGAAGAAGAATCTAAACAACTTTCCAAAAGAGTTGAGCGCGATCAAAAAAACAATCCAGATAAGGTTTTCAATGCTTCTCCAGTTAAGGAAGATGATTTCTCCATCCAAAATGTTGGTTTTGAATTTGATTTCCTCGGTCCCTCTCTTCCTGGTAGGAATCATATAAGCGCTACGACTAGCACTTTAAAAGTTAGAATACAAACAACCATAAATTTGCCAGTAACTTTCAACCTATATAGAGTAAGCGACGGTGCCTTCATGGGTAGTAGGACATACCCTAAGCTAGCAACTACAGAGGCTACTTTTGGTGTGCAGATTTTATCAAGTTACAGATTTATATTAACAGGTAAAGATGGATCTTGGAAACGAGGGGTAGGTTTTATGTACCACTAAAACCATAAAGAAAAGTTATTATAATCCAACCGGGGTGATATATCATCCCGGTTTTTTTGTGGTTTAGATATCCCTCTGGAGAGCATGTAAAATCTACACCTTTTTCTTTATTCCGTTTAAATGGAGCGATTGTTCAATATAGGCAATCGTTTTTTCTTCTAACAACGAATGATAGGAGGTAATATAGAGTGCCTTAATTGTTAGTAAGGGAGATGAATACAATGTCAAACTCTAAGGAAGAAGAAAAGTTAGCTGGAGGGAATGTCTCAAATGTATATCGATTTGAAGATACTGTTCGACGAGAAATAAAACCTAATAGTTTGAAAATACATAAATTATTGCAGCACTTAGAGAGCAAAGGTTTTAATTATGCTCCGAAGTTTTTGGGTATTGATGAAAAATACAGGGAGATATTATCCTTCATTGAAGGATAGGCTGGAAATTACCCTTTGAAAAAATATATGTGGTCAAATGATGTGTTAAAAGAAATAGCACATATGCTTCGTCTTTACCATGACGCAGTTAGTGACTTTCCTTTGTTTGATGAATGGATTCCAATTGACAATACTCCTATAAATAGAGAGGTCCTTTGTCATAATGATTTTGCTGTGTACAATATTATTTTTAATCATGAACAGCCAGTAGGCATTATTGACTTTGATGTTGCAGCTCCCGGCCCAAGACTTTGGGACATAGCTTACACCCTCTATATATGCGTTCCTTTAAGCAGACTTTATCATAATGAAAAAGGTGAGACAGTCAATTATAATACTTTATATGATGCAGAAAGGATCAAAACAAGAATCAAGTTGTTCTTTAACTCTTACGATATTGAAGGTATAGATGAAGACTATTTAGAGATGGTATTGTTACGGTTAGAAGGGTTATGTAAATACATAAAGAGAAAATCCAACGAAGGAGACACTGCATTTCAAAAAATGATAGCCGAAGGACACCTTGAGCATTATGAAAAGGATATAGAATTCATTCGTGAACATAGGAGAGAGTGGTATTAATCAGAGTAATAAATTGATTTTAAAGGGACTAGACTATTTGATATCTCCAGATCACGCCTTAAACAATCTCGGAGTTTTAATCGAAGAACATATATAAGTTATCTCGAAATCGAGTCTTCCGCAATCGGGCGCGATTGCAGAAGATGATGGCTAACGACTTTGAATCGTTAGTCATTTTTAAATCATTCTTTAAATACATGTCTACAATGAAAGATCACATTATAATTCTAATTTTTTTATAAAAAGGTATTGATAACCAGCTGTGTCTGTATAATGCTCTTCTATATTTAGATCCGTCTCATGGTGCAACAATCCATCCAAAACATGAATCGCATCCCTTGAATTTGTATGAATAATCTTTGTGTAGTAAGAAGAGAATTGATCACTAGTAAAACGGTAGATGGTGGCTCCTTTTCCAGTCCCGTAATGTGGGTTTGCATCTGCATGAAGTGATGAAACACCTAGCTGCATTCTCATACCATCTGACGAGGATGTTGTACCGTCGCCCCAATTGGAGGACAACTGTAATTTATGATGGAAATTTACTAATATGGCTTGGGCTTTATTCATTGCATCTTCATACATACGCCATTGAGATACATTGGCTAGTTGCTTATATGTAAGTCCGGGTGTGGCCTCGGCCATCTTGCTCAAGCCAATATTCATACCCATTCCTAAAAGGGCAGCCATGATAATGATTGTTTCTTCCTTATCTGGTTTTCGATTATTGGAAGCATGAGTGAATTGCTCATGAAATCCTGTTATATGAGCCACATCCATGAGTAAATCAGTTAATTTTATTCTTGGTAGTATCTGATAGAGGCTTGCGCTAAATTTTTTTGCTTCTTCTGGAACATCTTTTTCTAAGCGTGCAAGTGACAGTTTTCCTTTTTCAAGAGAAACTCCATCTAGCTTGTTGAAATTGGCAGCTAACCACTTTAACCTTTCATTAAGGCTTCTAGTTCTCTCTGTTATATAATCTTCAAATGATAAACTAACTGATAATCTCGTATTCCCCTTCGATTGATTCCATGTATCTTCCGAAAACAAATATTCCCCAAAATCCCTATATTGTCTGCTGCCCACAATGGAAACATCTCCTGCCCGAACATGCTCCCGAAGTTCTGTTAAAACAGCCATTTCATAGTAATGACGATTAATTGTTGTACCATCATCCTCGTATAAATGCTTTTTCCATCGTTTTGAAATAAAATCCACAGGTGAGTCGTCAGGCACTTTTCGCTTTCCGGATTCGTTCATTCCTCGGATAATCTCAACAGCCTGTAAAAGTGGCTCATTTGCTTTTGTAGAATGAAATTCCAATACTCTTAATAGCGTTGGCGTATATTTTCTTAGTGAATAAAACCGTTTTTGCAGTAAGTCCAAATAATCATAGTCGGCAGGACGTGCAAGCTCCTGAGCCTCTTCTACTGAAGAGACAAAGGTATTCCATTCAATAACCGATTCTAAAACCTTAAAAACATCTAATTTTTCCTCTTTTGCTTTAATTAATGCTTGTCCGATGTTCGTAAAGTGTATAACTTTCTCATTTAGCTTTTTACCATTTTGTTTCTGGATTTCCTCTTGAGCCTTACGACCTTTTGATAACAAACTAAGTATTTGCCTATCATGAATTTCAAACGCTTTATCCGTTAGCTCCTGAGTAAGTTGTAATAAATAGACGGTTAATATCGAATAACGTTTATTTTCTTGAAAGTCACGGAATGCATACGGCTCGTATCTTGAACCTAAGCGAGACAGCTGCAACAGGCGGTTGCGGTGCAAATGACTAATTTGTACCGTTTCCAATTCCATTCCTCGTATATATTCGAGTCGTTCTATTACTTTTAGAAATGTTTCGGGTGAAGGATGACCCGGTGGTTCCTTTAACCAACCCAATATCGTTTTATTAGATTCAGATGGATGCTGCGAAGTAATAATCTCTTCAAGCTTTTCTTTTTGCTCATTTGTAAGAGATTTACTAACTGTATTAAATAGCTTCTTTTCAGCCATCGCCCTTGCTTCCCACACCATTCTTTCAAGTGTAGTGATAGCAGGCAGTATAATTTTGTTTTTTCTTAGAAAATCTATGCATTCATGCAGTAGATGAATGGGATCACCATTTTCCAAAGCTAATTGATGAAGGTACTTAAATGTCATTCGATATTCACTCAGGGTAAAAGTTACAAAGTCGTATTCACTTCGAATTTCTTTCAAATGATCCCAAAGTGTATTTTCCCTTTGAGGATAAAGACTAATCGAAGATGGAGTGGCACCGATTTGTTTCGATATATAATGTATGACTGATTCCGGGATGCTTTTGATATGAGTGTATGGCCAACCGGGATACCGAAGAACAGCTAATTGAACGGCAAACCCTAAACGGTTTTCTTCCCTCCTTCGCTTATTAACTATTTCTAAATCACGTTTGGAAAAAGTGAAGTAGGTCCCCAATATCCATTCATCTTCAGGGATTTGCATAAAAGACTGTCTCTGTTCCGGTGTAAGCAATTCTCTACCTCTCGCAATTTTCATTCAGTATCATCCCATTTCTGTATTTTTCAATTTATTAGTTCAATTATATATCAATAGAGTGTACTCTATTGATACAAGTGTAGTAGACTGATAAAATCATAGTTAAGAGCGTCTCATAAGACTTGTCTCAAAAACGAGGTGATATTTTGCGAAAAATCGGTTATATACGTGTCAGTTCGACTAGCCAAAACCCTTCAAGGCAATTTCAGCAGCTGAACGAAATCGGAATGGATATTATATACGAAGAAAAAGTTTCTGGGGCAACAAAGAAACGTGAGGAACTTCAAAAAATGTTAGAGGATTTACAGGAAGGTGACATTATTTATGTTACAGATTTAACTCGAATCACTCGAAGTACGCAGGACTTGTTTGAATTAATTGATTTAATACGAAGTAAAAAGGCCAGTTTAAAGTCCCTAAAGGATACGTGGTTAGATTTATCAGAAGATAATCCATACAGCCAATTCTTAATTACAGTAATGGCTGGAGTTAATCAGTTAGAGAGAGATCTTATCCGTATGCGTCAACGTGAAGGGATTGAGCTGGCTAAGAAAGAAGGAAAGTTTAAAGGTCGGATAAAGAAATATCATAAAAATCATGCGGGAATGAATTATGCAGTAAAGCTATATAAAGAAGGAAATATGACTGTAAATCAAATTTGTGAAATTACAAATGTGTCTAGGGCTTCATTATATAGAAAGCTATCGGAAGAGAACAAATAGTTCAGTCCTATTCCATTAAAGGGCCAGATTATGAAGTAACCCCTTTAAAGAAAATCAGATCCTTATCCTATGTTTTAAAGGAGATTATGAATTATGTACTTAAAGTCTTATGCAGTTTGGTTATTTTGTTATTAGAATTGGGTACTCCAATTCTTTTTTTATGAATTTTTTTATTCATTCAAATAAACACTTGAATGAATTATTAAAAATGGTTATACTATATTCAAGCAAACACTTGAATGAGATTGAGGTGAGAATATGATTAAGAAAGATACTTGTCAAATTTATTGTTATGACGAAGAAAAGGTCA
Source organism: Cytobacillus horneckiae (assembly GCF_002835735.1). Taxonomy (GTDB): domain Bacteria; phylum Bacillota; class Bacilli; order Bacillales; family Cytobacillaceae; genus Cytobacillus; species Cytobacillus horneckiae. The sequence continues at coordinate 28,552 of NZ_PISD01000079.1, forward strand.
ATCGAATACAAGGTAATTTACAGACAGTAGATATTTCTAGTGTTGCCCAAATGTTAAAAGCTATTGCAGATGAAAATAGAGCAAAAATTACCTATGCTTTGTGTCAAGATGACGAACTGTGTGTGTGTGATATAGCAAATATTATAGGTGTTACGGTTGCAAATGCTTCTCATCATTTACGCTCCCTTCATAAACAGGGGATTGTGAAATTTAGAAAAGAAGGCAAACTGGCATTTTATTCATTAGATGATGAGCATATCAGACAAATTATGATGATTGCATTAGCACATAAGAAAGAGGTGAAGAGCAATGTCTAGTGAGAAAGCAAAACTATCTGAAGAAGAAATGAAAGCCTATCGTGTTCAAGGATTTACTTGTACTAACTGTGCAGCCATTTTTGAAAATAATGTTAAAGAACTTCCCGGTGTTCAGGATGCGAAAGTAAACTTCGGAGCATCCAAAGTTTATGTTAAAGGGACGACAACCATTGAAGAATTAGAAAAAGCAGGAGCATTTGAAAATTTAAAAATTCGAGATGAAAAAGAACAAAGGGTAGAACGAGAACCTTTTTGGAAGCAGAAAGAAAACGCTAAGGTATATATATCAGCCCTTTTACTTGTAGTTAGCTGGTTCTTAGGAGAACAGTATGGTGAGGAGCATGTTCTACCGACAATTGGTTATGCAGCGTCCATTTTAATCGGTGGATATTCGTTATTCATTAAAGGTCTCAAAAATCTAAGTAGATTAAATTTCGATATGAATACGCTTATGACTATTGCCATTATAGGAGCTGCAATCATTGGTGAATGGGGTGAAGGGGCAACCGTTGTTATCCTATTTGCGATTAGTGAAGCATTAGAGCGTTATTCAATGGATAAAGCACGTCAATCTATTGAATCTTTAATGGATATTGCCCCAAAAGAAGCGTTAATTCGACGAGGCAATGAAGAAATGATGATTCATGTTGATGATATTCAAGTTGGAGACATCATGATTGTTAAGCCCGGTCAAAAGTTAGCAATGGATGGAGTAGTGGTTAAAGGTACATCGACATTAAATCAGGCTGCGATTACAGGTGAAAGTGTTCCAGTAATGAAAAACACAGATGATGAAGTATTTGCAGGAACCTTGAATGAAGAAGGGTTACTTGAGGTTAAAGTAACAAAACGAGTTGAAGATACTACTCTTTCAAAAATCATTCACTTGGTAGAAGAAGCTCAAGCAGAACGGGCCCCTTCTCAAGCGTTTGTCGATAAATTTGCTAAATACTATACACCAGCTATTGTGATACTAGCTCTTTTAATTGCGGTAGTTCCACCATTATTTGGGGGAGACTGGAGCCAATGGATTTATCAAGGATTAGCTGTATTAGTGGTTGGTTGTCCTTGTGCCTTAGTAGTCTCAACTCCAGTTGCTGTTGTTACAGCAATAGGAAATGCAGCGAAAAATGGTGTTTTAATTAAAGGTGGTATCCATTTAGAAGAAGCAGGACACTTAAAAGCGATTGCTTTTGATAAAACAGGAACATTAACAAAAGGGATTCCTGCTGTAACAGACATTGTGACATATGGTGGAAATGAAAATG
>NZ_PISD01000080.1 GCF_002835735.1 Cytobacillus horneckiae
AAAGATAAGAAAGTATAAAAATTTGGGTCTACCACAGTCATTTAAGCTGTGGTATTTTCATTTTATGGAGACCAATATATTGAGAAGAATATTTTTTGATAAACACCAACATTGGGAAGCTTTCAAAAGAAAACACGGTGCTAAAATCCGCCCTATCGTAATTAAGGAGGTTGAGAAATTTCGAGATTGTGGGGATATCAAAAATGGATTTAAGTTATTTGTGTGTGAAGGTTGTCATGATGTGCGAAAGGTTCCTTACCGATGTAAAGGTCGATTTTGTACCACGTGCTCTGTTGGAGAAAGTGAAGAATGGAGTAGGTTACTTACTGAAGATGTTCTTCAGGTTAATCATCGGCACGTAATTTTTACGATTGATGAAGGACTAAGAGATGTATTTCTCCTTCACCGACATCTATTAAAAGATTTAATGGATGCTTCTGCAAGACTACTTACTGACTTCTTCAAAAAGAAAGCAAAGGTAACACCTGGGATTATTGCTGGACTCCACACTTTTGGTTCAAGGGTCAACTTCAATCCTCACGTACATATGTTAGTTACAATGGGTGGATTAACAGAAAAAGGAGAATGGAAGCAGTATGATTTCTTGCCATTTACGATGCTTCGTAAACAATGGCAAACGGTCGTATTAAAATTAATTAGAAACGGAGTTTCACCAAGAGAAAAGAAAAGAATCCAACCGAGACTTCAAAAGGCGTTCACCAATAATGGCGAAGGCTTCTATGTGTATGCACCTAAACAGAGGGGAAAAATAAAAGAACAACTTCGTTATATTGGCCGTTATATTCGTCGACCAGCGATTGGAATCAATCGGATTGAGGCATATGATGGGCAATTCGTTACGTTCAAATATAAGGATAAAACTGACGGAAAAGACAAATCCGAAACCGTAAGTGTCGAAGAATTTATTTCACGTTTAATTCGCCATATCCCAGACGAGCAATTTAAAACTATTCGGCATTACGGTATGTATTCTAGAAGATCAAAAAACTTGTGTAAAAAAGTGTTGAGTACTTGGCAACAAAAAGCAAGACGTTGGGTTGTAAAAGTTAAGAAAACCTTACGTCGCCAGACGTGGCGTGAAAGAATAGTAGCCAGTGGCAAGAAAGACCCTCTCGTTTGTCAGAGGTGTGAATGTTACTATGAATACAAGGGGGAAGTCTGCCTCGAGGATGGTAAATTAGAAATAAAAGTGGCGTTATGTAAAACAACAAGAGCATATTTAGAAAGGGTGATCAACGATCTCACCGGTATCAAAAACCCGCAAAAAAGGAAAGAAAAAGAAGAAAAATACAACCATAAACCAGTCCAAGAAACAGAGCGTCAACTATGTTTGTTTGGCGTGTCATGAGAAAGAAGAGATTCCTATTAACGTGGTAAGGGATTTCGATTTAATGGATGATGGAGATCCGACAACTCCTCCTATGTTTGCATGTGAAAAATGTGGGGGTGAAATGTATCCTGAGTATTATAAAGGGGTACATGGCATAGAGTACAAATTATCGGATATTCTCTAACCATGAAAAGGACCGGGCTATGCCCGGTTTTTCTTA
>NZ_PISD01000081.1 GCF_002835735.1 Cytobacillus horneckiae
CAGCAAAGGCGTCAAAAAAGCAGCCAAGGCCACCTATAACTTTGCCATCGGCGATGACATCAAGACCATCAAAAGCAAGAAAACAAAATGGTACCAAAAAGCCGGCGCCGCCATCAGCATCGCCTCCAACTTCATTCCAGGAGGAGGCCTCGCATCCAAGGCAGTCAAAGCCGCTATAAAAGGCACATCGAAAGCGTATAAAGCAGCGAAAGTAACTAAAAAAGCAACGACGAAAATTAAACGATCACCGAGTAAGAAGGTTTCATCCAAAGTCAACAAAAAGCCAAAAACCGTAGCTGCCAAGCCGATTCGGACGGCGCCAAAGGTGCAGAGTAAGGCGAAGGTGAAAGTGACTGCGACGGTTAAAACAAAACCGAAGACAAAGACCTATGTGGCACCGAAGACAAGTCGTGGAGCAACTGTAAATAGAGTTGCGAAAAACGCGGCAAAAACAGAAAAGCAAGTCGTTAGCCCAGATGTAAAAGTAGCTCCTAAGGAAGCTTCTAAAGAAGCTCCTAAAGGAGGCAATACCCAAAGGACCGAATAAGCGGAATCTCCTTTTTTAATGAAATTGGATTTGCAGTATTTTGCTGAGAATAAAGGGACTGGTGGAGCTTCTGGGTCAAAAAGAACTAGTAATAAACTTCAAGCAGATCAATCTGCTGAAGGCGCACATAATACCTTTAAGAGAGATAAAGACGGGCATATATATAAATATGAATCCTTTTCTGAGCCTCGTCTAGTTAACGGTGTTAAAAAGTTCAATCTAATAAAGAGGTTTGACGGAGGGAAATTTGATGGAACTCCTGGTGCAGATCATAGAGGAGTGCCTACGCCGCATATAAATGGCAAGAAAATAAAAGGTGGTGTAAGACCACCAGAACCATGGGAGATTCCAAATAATCCAAGGTTTAAATAGTGGAGAGTGAATTGAGTTGAACATACTTCAGTGGATTAGCGAATGGTATTCGTTTCATTGTAATGATGAATGGGAACATGAATACGGTTTTAAAATTTCTACAATGGATAATTCTGGTTTTTATGTAGAAATAGATTTGGTCGGAACAAATCTAGAAAATATCGAGTTAGATGAAATGTCTGTTACAGTAGATCCAGACGATGATTGGTTCACCTATAAAATAAATAATCAAAAGTTTGTTGGAATGGGAGACTCATCAAAATTGGAAGTCTTATTAATCACTTTTAAAAATATAGTTGAAACACATAGAGGGTACTATTTTATTAAATCTATAGAAGATATAATATCAAAATATATGAGGTATGGTGGCTATCAGGGGTCGAATAGTGTTAGTGTACCCTATAATAAAGTCCATGCATGTGTCAATGAATTTTTAGAAAATAATATTGAGTTAGAATCAATTCAAGCTGTAGAATTTGAAGAGAATCAGGGTAATGTTATTAAAACATTTTCTTCGTTAGATGATGTTGTTGAATTAGAAGGTGAGTATCATTATTTTGTAAATGTAAAAGAATAATCTTAGTAAAAAAATTGACGTTTAGAAGGGTGTTTTACATTCTTTTAGACGTTTTTAATTATGTATTGCAAGGTGCTAGGGAGGTTTTATGAGCAGTGGTACAAAGGTAGGCTATCAATATAAAGGTGAAATTCGAACAGGTTACGTGAAGTTTATGGGTAACTCTCGTAAGGGGGAAGCAAAATTTGAGTTTGTAGGAACAAATGCCAATGGTGAAGTTACAACGTATCATGTCAAACAGGGTAAGGATTTATGGAAATTGCTAAATAACAATAAACACGATAAGACAATTAGCACTATGGACTAAGGTGCTAGTTTTCATGCAATATACTGTAAAATTAATAGAATTAAGTACTCTAATTGAAGAAAAAGCTGAACTTGAAATTAATGGACAAAGAGTGGTTGCTTTTATCAATAGCTGTCCTTTTGAGATAAATCAAAGAGGACAGTACCTTGTTGAAATGGAATTGACTATATTTGATGACTTAGTAATTTCAAAGATTGATTCAGATGAAAAAGGTATTGAGCAGATAGGAGATAGCTTTTCGTATTTTATTAGAGGAACTTTGAATATTGATACGGGTAATATAGACGCAGGCATATTATTTGATGTGGATAGTGAATTTCTTTTCGACTATGGATACCTACATAATCAAAACGTACAAATTCGGGTGGATCGATTAAGCGTTGATTTTATTGGGTGATATGATGAACCTTGATTGGCTAAGTGCCTTTCAAGGTTTTTTTTTGAACCGAAGAATTAAAATATCCTAATTTTGAATAAAACCTCATGATGGTTAGCTGAAACAGGAGATTGCCTGCAGTGACATTTATATAAAATAACTACACTAACTACTCGATTTATCTTTACACATGAGAATGACAAAGCTCGTAATACTGAAGGAAAAAACATATTAGCTATTACACAAAAAAGATGAAATACTTTCTATGAAGCAATTGAACCTTGCTTATGCTCACTCGGGCCTGTAGATAAACTGTCTGAATATGATAGGTTTATTTCGGAGGATTTTCATCCTTTGTTAAAGATAGGTGTGAGTCATTCATTTGAAAAACTGCTTAATAATTCAATTATTAATTTTAAGCCTGCAAAGGAGGTAATAATAGCTACCTTTGGAAAACAATATATTCAAGTTATAGATAGAATGCAAATATTTGAGAATGGTCAGGATGATTTATTGCACAATGGAGAAATCGTGCTTTTGAATGAATTGTCGGAGATAAAGCTTGGGATGAGGTAGAATTGATTACTTAAGATTTGATGAATTCCTTGGGAAAATCTTAATTTGCTTAATACCCTTCAAGTTTTTATCTTTACTTCAATCAAAGACTCAGTATGATGTTGGTGAACTAAGACAGGAGATTGAGTGCCGGTAAATATTGTTTAGGCTCTGAACAGAGTCTATGCGCGCTTCTTCTAATATGCTGACAAGGCCTCGTTTTACTATTGCTCTTACTGTCACAAAATTTTTTCTGTAATCGCCATAATCATTATTTGCTTGTCATTCTATAAGATAAAATTATTTAATTGTACCAACAAAATTCACTGGAACCCAGGACGACATCGTCGCCATTACCGATGCGCAACAAAACGTCATCGCGAAATATACCTATGATGAATGGGGAAATATCCTCAAATCAGAAGGATTAAGCGACATCGGCAAAGAAGTGGTCAAAGCCAATCCTTTCCGCTACGTCGGAAAATTCGGCGTCCAATATGATGAAGAGACCAAGCTCTACTTCATGGGCTGGCGCGAATACGATCCGAAAATCGGCCGTTTCCTAGTCGCAGATGAATATGAAGGAGAAGACGACAATCCGATCTCATTCAACCGCTATCTCTATGCGGAATCCGACCCAGTCAACAACATCGATCCGGACGGCTATGCACCAAAATGGCTGAAAAAGCTCAGCAAAGGCGTCAAAAAAGCCGCCAAGGCCACCTACAACTTTTTCATCGGCGATGACATCAAGACCATCAAAAGCAAGAAAACCAAATGGTACCAAAAAGCCGGCACCGCCTCCAACTTCATCCCAGGAGGAGGCCTCGCATCCAAGGCAGTCAAAGCCGCGATAAAAGGTACAGCGAAAGCGTACAAAGCAGCGAAAGCAACTAAAAAAGCAACAACGAAAATTAAGCGGTCTCCGAGTAAAAAGGTTTCATCCAAAGTCAACAAAAAGCCAAAAACCGTGCTGCCAAACCGATTCGGACGCTCCTAAGGTGCAGAGTAAGGCGAAGGTGGAGGTTTCGTCGACGGTAAAAACAAAACCGAAGATAAAGACCTAAATGGCGCCGAAACCGAATCGTGGAGCAACTGGAAATAGGGTTGCGAAAAACACGGCAAAAACAGAAAAATATGTCGTAAGTCCAGATGTAAAGATAAGTAGTCAAAGCTCATCTACTAAGCCACTGGGGCCAGTCCTAAATTTTTTGACAAGCCTATGGCTGGCGATAATGTTGGGGTGATGCTTAGGGGGACAGGTAAATATCAAGCTGGAGCATACAAAGATATTAAGGAGTAGAAGGACTTGATGCACATTATGTGGGACAAAAAGCATTAATGAAGGATTTAGTGGAAAATTATGATTTAAACACTGCTCCTGCTATTAATGTTCCAAAGGTAGGTCACACAAGAAGAGGTCCTAAGGGTATAGTCTCAAGAAACACTGAAGGAATTGACAGTCCAAGACAATTATTAGCTAGAGATATTAAAGAACTTAGAAGAGTTTATGATGACATACCGAATTCCGCATTAAAAGAACTTATTGAATTAAATAAAAAAATGTATCCGGAAATGAGGAAATAAGATGAATGAGAACTTTATTAAATCACTATATGAGTCAATAGTTAAAGAAAATCTTGAATTAGAGAGAGAACTCTATGAAGCAACAAAAATCGGACCAAAAATTGATGAATACTGGAAATCAGCTATTGGTCTCTACAACAGTCTAACAGAAGAAAATAAAGATATTTTAATGAGGATAATTGAACAAACCATGATTGATACCATTTCAAACATGCTCGGTATAATTGATGGAAGCTCCACGCTAAATGGGTGTTCCCTAGAACCTAAATTACTGCTTGATTCTAATGATACAGAAGGGGAACTACAAGATCTCTTTTTAGAATTCATAGAAAAGAGAGCGAACAACAACTAATTGGTATGTGGATTTTAGAAGTATATTATTAATAGCACAAAAGATTTAAAATGAATTTTTGTAACCTTGATTGGCTATATGTCTTCAAGGTTTTTGATTTTAAGAATTTTTGCTTAAAAACAAAATGAATTTTGAATCAAAAATTCATGATGGTTAGCAAACTTACGAGGGGTAGCATCAGGATTTTGCGGTTATCTTAACAAGCTACAAGCGTGTTATTCATAGTATACAAAGTAAAGAAAACCGTCCTGAGTGTTACATTTTAAACATGTTAACTTAATTCTGTAAACAACTTATTCAGCATAGAGATGTCCTAACAATGAGAAGGCATCTGTTAACCTTGTTTAGGTAAACCGACTGTTTCTCAAGTGTCGAGAAAAGAAGTTAGAATCTGATGCCGCGTGGCTCATTGTCAAGACCAAAAAGCCGGCGCCGCCATCAGCATCGCCTCCAACTTCATCCCAGGAGGAGGCCTCGCATCCAAGGCAGTCAAAGCCGCGATAAAAGGTACATCGAAAGCGTATAAGGCCGCCAAAGCAACTAAAAAAGCAACGACGAAAATTAAGCGATCACCAAGTAAGAAGGTTTCATCCAAAGTCAACAAAAAGCCAAAAACCGTAGCTGCCAAGCCAATTCGGACGGCGCCAAAGGTGCAGAGTAAGGCGAAGGTGAAGGTAGCTGGGACGGTAAAAACAAAACCGAAGATAAAGACCTATGTGGCGCCGAAGCCGAATCGTGGAGCAACTGTAAATAGGGTTGCGAAAAATGCGGTAAAAACAGCAAAGCAAGTGGTTAGTTCAGATGTAAAAGTAGCTCCTAAAGAAGCTTCTAAAGAAGCTCCTAAAGGAGGCAATACCCAAAGTACCGAAGAAGCGGAATCTCAGTTTTTAATGAAATTGGATTTGCAGAATTTTGCTAAGAATAAGGAAACAAACGGGTCTGAAAAAAACATATATATTCCTAAAGATAAGAATGGAAAACCTGTTCAGTTACCGAAACACCTAAATGGAGAAATCGAAAACGGAACCGTTCATAAACCGGATACGGATGCTCCTCATACACAAATAGGAGCTAGAAAAGGTAGAAAGGGTGTATACAGACAAACTTTAGAATGGGGATACAACGGAAAACCAGTACAACGAACAGATTGGACAGACCATGGAAGAGGAGATCATGTTAACCCACATTCTCACCCTGCCAAGTTTAAAGATGGCTCTTGGAGTTTTAAAGGAAATTAGATATTAAGGAGGAAACATGATAAGTAAAGCAAAATACACACTTAGGTTATATGGTAACGAACATTTTAATGATGAATTATCCTGTTTAGGTTGGCAATTAGCAAAATTACTAGAAGGTCTTAAAACAGTATCTGAAGATTATAAATGGTATGTATTTGACCTTTACGGTACAAGCGAGGGTGGTTTTAATCAATATTTTCTAACTAACTCAAATGGTTTGTGTGAATTTTTTTCTATTGATACTTTGATTAAAAGTTCTAAAAAAATTATTCAATATGAAACTGGGGTTTTCGTTATGTTTCCTAAGCAGGCACAATTAGTTATGAGTTTTGATGAATATCCAAGGACAGAGGAAGAAGAGGGGATGCAAATACCTAAGTCTATTATTGAAATAAGAGCATTTGATTTTTCTTATTTTGAAGTATATTGTAATGATGAAAAATTTATCAAATTAATTTTGGATTACATTAAAAAATAACAATTACCATAGTTTATTTCTTTCTTAGAAAATTAAATGTTATGAGGATAAACTGCTTAAGAGTCTAGTCTATCATTTTAGAATTCTATGGGTTTTTGGTAATCCACTTTGATTGATGTACCTTAACATCAGGTAATGTTGCTATAGATAGAAATTATAATGTACCAAAAAGTTGGAGCCGCTATCAGCATCACTATAAGGGAGTATTGTAATTGGGAATAAAAGTACTATTAGAGAAAAGAAGACCTTTCCTCGTACTGGTATATTATAGCTCAAAGTGGCAATAGTGAATTTGTAACAATAGATTTAGCACCTACTAGATTAGGTAGATGTTATGACAGTTTCATTGATAAGCACGGCATTATTGGTGAGTCACAAATTATTGCATATTCCTTCACAGAATTGCTTGAAAACCTTGTGAATAATGGAGGAGACTATTGGTATTGGCTGAAGGACAATTTTATCCACCTTGGTGATGCATACGATGATATAGAGTAGATTTTATTATTTTATAACCTTGATTGGTTTTATACCTTTCAAGGTTTTTCCTTTTATAGGTTTAAAGCAAATTATATGTACAGTTTATACACTATACCGTATCTACGATGACTGGGGAAATATCCTTAAATCAGAAGGATTAACCGACATCGGCAAAGAAGTGGTCAAAG
>NZ_PISD01000082.1 GCF_002835735.1 Cytobacillus horneckiae
CCTCCTTCTATGGCGAGATAAGGTGGTCGGGAAACCAACTTTATCCTACCATGGGAAGTGAGGTTTTTTTAATACCACGCTTGAAGCTCTTTAGAACCCCCGGCATAGCCAGAGGTTTTCGAAACCACAAAAAAAGTATTCCTGCATAATACAGGAATACTTAGGCGGTAGAGAAACTCATTTAAAATAAAAATGAAGGGTTTGAGATTTTCCGAGGCTTACCGCTCGCTTTTTTAGCGGTGCGAGCGTCGAACCGCTTCCTCGCTACTCGCCTTTAGTGACTTGACTGTCTCGTTTCTCTCCCACAGGGGTAGAGCGGACACCTCTCCAACTGATTTTTTTATAAATCACTTTCTGACGCACTCTGAGTATTCCTGCATAATATAGAAATACTAATATAATTTACATCATGATTCCTCCATCTACATGCAGAACAATTCCATTTACATAATCTGATTCAGCTGACGCTAGAAACAAATAGGCATTAGCAATATCTTCTGGTTTTCCTAGCTTACCAATAGGCACCATAGCTTTCATCTGATCTATTACTTTATCAGGAACAGCAGCCGTCATCCCTGTTTCAATAAAACCAGGTGCAACTGCATTTACATTAATTCCTTTTCTGCCAAGCTCCTTTGCCCAAGTTTTGGTCATACCGATAACGCCTGCTTTTGCCGCTGCATAATTTGTTTGACCGATATTGCCGTTTACACCTGAAACAGAAGAAGTATTAATAATTTTTCCTCTTCCCTTCGCAAGCATGACTGGCAATACTGCTTGTGTGCATTGAAATACACCTGTTAAATTGACATTAATAACAGCTTCAAAATCCTCTTGTGACAGCTTTGTCAGCATACTATCCTTTGTAATCCCTGCATTATTTACTAAAATATCAATCGTGCCGTAATCATTTTCGATTGCTTTAGCCATGCTATTAATACTTTCTCTATCAGCAACATTCACTTGATAAAAATTCACATTATACCCTTTATTTCTTAGCCACTGGGCTTTAGATTCCCCTGCTTCTGCTCGAAAATCAGCGAGCGCAACTGTCGCTCCTTCTCTGGCAAAGGTTTCTGCAGCGGCAAAGCCTATTCCGCCTGCTGCTCCTGTAATAATTGCCACTTTTCCTTCCAACCTCATTATAAACCACCTCCATTTTGCTATTTCTGTGAATAATTCGACAAATATTGATAATATCCTACTTTTTTATCAATAAAAAAAGCCGCGATGGCAGGCATTGATATCCCGCAAATCGCGACTTCCTTTAAGCGTTCCATTTATTTCACTTATTGTCCCATTTGCATAGAGTGAAACTTCAATCAGTAGGGGTTTTCCTTCATCCCCTACTGATTGTTAGTTGAACCAATCGGGCTTTTACGGGCAGTTAGCCTCCACCTATGCTTCTTCGTTTCCTCTAAACTTTGAGGTGGGGGCTTACTGCCCCGTTAATCTGCGATAATAATGATATAAAGAATCACACCTACACCCAAAGCCTTAAACCAGGCGTATCCTTCTCTTTTTAACCCTGCTCTTATTCAAACTTCCGTCCCGTTACCCCAGATTATTTTTTGGCGGGGGGCTCCTTCTCAACGCTCATATTCATTTTTACTTCAATCCGTTTCCCAACATACCATAAAATGATAATGATGACTGCAACGATTGCCGTCCTGATTGGTTTCGTTACAAGCGAAGTAATATCATGGCCGACAAAACTCATTGTAAATACCATAACCATCTTACCGGAAATGATAGCTAGCATATATTGCGCAATACTAATCCTAGATAGTCCAGCGACGATATTTACAACAGCAGAAGGAGTAAACGGAAAACATAATAATACAAACAAAGGACCGAATCCATGCTTTTCAACCCATCCCATTAGCTTCTGCACTTTTTCATTCCGTTTTATTACTCTTAAAAATTTAGCTTGTCCATATTTTCGAATTAAAATAAACACAAGCAGCGCACCGGCAACAGAGCCGATCCATGAATATAAAAAGCCTAGCCATAGTCCAAAAGCATTTGCATTTGCCATAACAAATAAAAATAATGGCAAGAAGGGAAGGAAAGCTTCCAATAAGGGTAATAGTATACCTGGCAGCGGGCCGAACGAACGGTATTCTTCAATTAATGCTAATACATTTTCTAGTGTAAACCACTGTCTTAACGTTTCCAGATCCATCGTCAAATCACCTTTTCTTCCTGATGAAAAAAACAACCAATGCGGATATCATGTACAATCGTTCATTCAGCCTGCCTTTAATTATTTAGTTTGCTAAAAAATCATGAATTAATTGTTTATTAGCCTCCTGGTCAATCTGTAAAACAGCCATTCCGTTAATTCTTACATTTTGATATGTCCCATTTGCAGGAATGGTAAGAGACTCTAAGCCAGAATTGCCTTTAGTAATTAAATCCTTACCCATATAAAGTATATCACCTGTGCCCATATTTGTATTGATATAAGGTGTTACAACGCCGACTAATTTTGGCAGCTTAGGTATTGTCTGTAGGCTTGTAAATTGGTCCATGACCGCTTTCATTGCCTTTTGCTGACGTTCAACACGGCCAAAATCTCCGACCGCATCATGACGGAAGCGGACATACCCTAAAAGGTGTTCGCCATCCAGCCTTTGCAGACCCGGCTGTAATGTCACACCGATATTTTTGGACATTTCTTTCTCCACTTCAATCTCTACTCCGTTAGGAAAAGCTTCATCAATTACTTTCACAAAGCCATCGAAATTAACAATTGTATAGTATTGTGAATCAATCCCGAAATTTTCTTTTATAGTTTGCCTTAATAAATCTGGACCACCATAAGCAAGTGAAGCATTAATTCTGTTTTTTCCGTACCCAGGAATGTCTACATACATATCTCTCATAAAAGAGATTAATTTATATGTTCCTTTATCCGGGTGATATTGCGCCATCATAATAGTATCTGCACGCGCATTTTCTTCCCCCCTGGAATCACTGCCTAATAAGAGAATATTCGTGCCACCATATTGATCCTTCGCCCCATTAAATTCGTAAACCTCAGTTGGCAAATCTGAAAAGCCATCCTCCTTGGATAACTTTACACCTTGTTTAAATTGAAAATATGAGTACGCTATTGTTCCACCTATAAGTAAAAGTAAAACGAGTAGTATTCTTTTGAATATTTTACCTTTTCCCCGCTTTTTCTTTTTTTGATGTCTATCCGATCTCATGTTATGATTTTCCTTTCACTATTAATTAACTGGGTAAACATTATGAAAATTTCATGAATATTACTCCCATTTATATAAGACTGATAAAAGAACAAAAAAGTTTCCTTTATTTAAATTATCATGCCGTAAAAAATTGGTATTTGTTATCTATGTTACTTCAATAAGCCACAATTTATTTACTCATTCTTATAATTCGTGAATCTCAATTTTTTTCTGTTAATTTTTTAACATTTACTTCTATTTATCAGCCTTGGTATTTTCATCGGATAGGATCATCATTCATTTAATTCAATTTTTCACCTGAAGCTCTTACTAATAAAAAAATTACCGCAAGCCTATTAGAGGCTTGCGGTAATTTTTAAATATATTCTTTAAACCAATTGTTAATATAATGCAAACGGCTAATTCTTAAGTTAGGTTTTCCGCTTCTTGATAATTCATGATTTGCCTCTGGGAATCTAACGAACTTCGCCTCTTTTTTTCGGTCTTTAAGTGCGATAAAAAGCTGTTCCGCTTGTTCAATTGGGCAACGGAAGTCCTTCTCGCTATGCAAGATTAGCAGCGGTGTATTCATTTCATTCACATACGCAAGCGGTGAATGCTTCCACAGCTTTTCAATATCATTTAAATCGCTTTTAATTTGCCAGTCTGTAAAATAATAGCCGATATCACTTACACCGTAAAAGCTGATCCAATTAGAAATAGATCTTTGTGTCACTGCTGCTTTGAACCTGTCTGTATGTCCGATAATCCAATTGGTCATAAATCCTCCATAGCTCCCGCCCGTAACTCCTAAACGGTCTGCATCGATAAAGTCGTAAGCCGCTAATGCATAATCGACAGCTTCCATAATATCCTCATAATCTTTTCCGCCGTAATCCCCCCTTACAGCATCTACAAACTTTTGACCATACCCATGGCTGCCGCGCGGGTTGATGAAGAGAACCGCATAACCATTTGCTGCCAGCGTCTGAAATTCATGAAAATAAGTATTGCCGTACATCGCATGCGGGCCACCATGGATTTCAACAATTAAAGGATATTTTTCACCTTCCTCAAAATGAGCAGGCTTCATGAGCCAGCCGTGGATATCCCAATCATCTGAAGATTTAAACTGGAAAGACTCCACATCGGCAATTGCTTTTTCATGAAGAAACGGTTCGTTCACATTTGTTAGCTGCTGTTTATCACCTGTGGATACTTGAAGCAGATACAAGTCTCCTGGATGTGTAGGGGTGCTTATTGCAATGACAGCACGCTCAAGACTGCCGCCTGTTGAAAGTCCATAAACATGCTGCCTTGGTTCTAACAGGGCAGGATACATGGCTCCATCAATTGTACCGTAATATAAGACGGTATTGCCGTGATCACTGGCAATAAAGTAAAAACTATTATTGTCTTCTCCCCATAAGATTCCAGGTGTAACTGTTCCTTGCTGGAAATCACCGACTGTATAGTCTCCCACTAAAACATCCCATTCGTTAGTTAAACAAGAAAGCGCATTCTCTTCTAAGTCGTAAATCCAGATTTTTGCTAATGTCGCATTCTCATACTCTCTGGTTTGCCCGAACATTCCTAGTTTTTTACTATTCGGCGACCAAGTAACATGGCCAAAATGCCCTTCGCCGCCTGTTATATTTTTCATTTCTTTTGTTTGTGGATCTATTAAATATACATCGCTTTTAAAGGAGGTATCTATATCTTCACTTAGATCAGCAACAGCTACTATATACTTCCCATCCGGAGACCAGCTTTGAAGCTGAAAATCATTTGTCCCTTCTGTTAGCAAGGTTGCTTCGGCTGTTTCTACATCTGCGATTGCAATTTGATTAAACTTCCCATCCCAAAACCCTTTTGCATCCGATTTATACTTCATCTTTTCGACTTCCAGCGGCATCGGCTTTTTATTAGATTCTGCTGGAAGCTGATCTGACAACAGCTCACCATCTTTTAAGGAAGTATTAAAAGCAATTTGTTTTCCGTCTGCCGACCAGACTGGATTGGTAGCTCCAGCATTAATATTTGTTAATTGGCGTGCTTCGCCACCATCCATTGATAAAATAAATATTTGACTCTTTCCTTCTTTTCGATCAGAAACAAAAGCAATAGAACGACCATCAGGCGCCCATCTTGGTGTATGATTCCTATTTTCACCGAAAGTTAATTGACGCGGTTCACTTTTCTCTTCTACATTCAAATAATACAAATTTGAGCTATATGTATTTTCTTCCTCTAACATGACTGTTTCTACGTAGATGCAATCCTTGCCACCTGCTACAAGCTGCGGATCAGTTATCGATTTTAATTCAAATAAATCCTCCGGCACAACTGTTCTTTTACTCACTGTCTCCACCCTTTCTTATTATATTTCCTTAATACTTCGACATCGGAAATATTTTCCCTGCTTAAATAAGTGACACTTGCATGAATAATATTATCTATGTAGAATATAATAAGAACAAACGTTCTATTTTGAATTCAAAAGGAGTAGACCCATTATGACAAGAATTCCAGAAAAAGACCGGAATATAATGGAGCAAGCCATTTACCTGCCAATGGTATTAACTGTATTAAATAGGGATTTAATCGTTATTAATAAGAGCCCTTTTAAACTGAAGCAGCCCTACTTAAATTTAGTGGAAATGACAATGAAGGTGATACAAAAGGAATTAAGAGGAGTAAAGCGTTATATGAACGATCATCATCTTCAAGTTCATGAACTTCAGCGTGATGAAGCTTTTACTATGTTCATGTTTCTTTATAAAGGCTATGAAGAACAGCATAACTACTTTAATCCTCGCATTCGGAATAAAGTGCACGAACTACTTGAATTTTATTTATATAAGAGGCATAGTTCTGAACACGATGGAACATTATATAAAAAAACAGGAGAGGGAAATTAATTATTTATGAAACATCTTAAGGTGTTCAGACATTCTTTCTTCTTTTTTTCTCTTAAAAAAGTAAATGGCTTTTCGTTCAGATTCTTCTATTCTGCTGTTTAACGTTGTTTTCAGTAAGGCTGTTCTTAATATTTGATTTTGAAAAATATTATGTGAAACCGGAATGATATGAGCTTGTCTATTTTTAAAAATGACTTCAGTCATCCCACCATCGACTGGCTCATAATGGTGCACATTTTCGTAGGAAATCCAAATGCAGCTGGAGTTGCTGGCTGAAGCGGTGGGGAAAAAATAAATTAAATTTGTGGGATCAATCGTAATGGGTGATTTATGGGTAATTCCGGTCAATTGTCTTGTCCCTTCTTTTCGACCCTCATAACTTGCTCCAAAAAATCTGCAGCTTTTTTTAATAATATCAATCGGTTTAAATGGTGAAAGAATTTCATCTTCCAGCTCATATATTCTTGCATAAACCTTACTGCCATACTCAATAGGCATAATCATCATCGTATTAGGATTAATTTCATATTCTTCGATTATCTGGCTTTTCCGATCTTTCATGTTTACACTCCCTCTTATGATATTTCATATAATTGACAAAATATTTCTAAAATTAGTTCCATTTTACCAAAATTTTATAATTATCACTAGGCTTTTTACCCATCTTTTAATAAAGAAAGTAAAATTTTAAAAATTCAAAAAATAGGTTGAATAAATAAATTTTATTTCATATACTATTAAAAAGTCATTGGGGTGATTTTTACATGAAAGAAAAATCATACACCGAACTTATGAAAGCCAGCGCCATGAAACGGAAAAGGGAAAAAGAAGCTTTCGTATTAGACCTCTACATTGATATGGTGCTTTCTGAAGCCATCTTAAAGAGAAAAAAAGAAACGATACAAGTGAAATTAGATGAAGCGCTTGATCAACAGAATGAAGCAGATTTTATTTATTTATCAAATGAATATAACGAACTGCATAAGCAGTTTGGCACTTAATACAAAGTGAAACTTCAATCAGTGAGGGTTTTCCTTCATCCTCTACTGATTGTTAGTTGGGGCACGCAGGATACGGGTCACTTAGAAGTTCTGATAATCGCGCTTTTACGAGCAGTTATCACCCATCTATGCTTTCTCGCTTCCTCTATACTTTGAGGTCGGGATCTTACTGCTCGTTAATCTACGATGAATCCTCCACTAGCAGCGGAGGATTTTTTGTTTTTGCTCAAAAAAAAAACCACAGTTAAAGAAAGGATTCCCTTTAACTGTAGTTTTTTAATCATCCCTATGCTCGATTTGATAATCCTCTAATAATGTAATGCGCTCAAGCATAGTCGGATGTCCGTAGCGAAATACTTTAACTAAAAACGGCGGATTCACTTGACTTAATCCTGCTCTAGTTAATTCCTGGAAAGTGCTGATGCCAGCCTCGGCATCTTTTGTCATTTCAACTGCATAGCTGTCCGCCCTCGTCTCTTGATACCGCGACACAGCGTTTGATATAGGGCTCGAGAGGAATAAAAGCATAGAAATGATCATCAGGAACAATGGCAATGAGCGAATATCCTTTACGGACGATATCTTTAGTGCCGATCCATAGCGAGAAATGACCCACTCCATTATTTTATATGTTAAATATAAACCAATTAACGACATCAATAAGTACCCTGCTATTCCAATATAAATATGCTTCTCAACATAATGTGCCATTTCATGAGCCATGATAAAAAGAATTTCATCATCGTCCAGCTTATTTAATGTTGTGTCCCACAGCACAATTCGGGAATTGGAGCCAATGCCCGTTACGTAAGCATTTAACGCATTTGTTTTTTCAGCCATATCTACTTCAAAAACATGCTCGGCCGGAATGTTTGCCTTATCAGCTAAATCTAGAATTTTAGTCTCCAGCACCTTATTTTTTAATGGATAAAAATCATTATATAAAGGATCAATGACAACCGGCTGCACAAACATAAGAAATAATGAGAATGGAATAGTAAGCAGCCATGCATAGAGCCACCATTTTTTCGCGCTTTTGTTGATAAGCCAATAAAGTACGCAAACGATCAAGACCATCATGCCAAAATTCACCCAAAAATCAATAAGTTCATCCTTCATCCAGCCGCCAAAGCTCTGTGTTGATATATTATACTGCTTAGAAAGCTTATAGCTTATGTAGCTTAACGGTGTTGTCGCAATGAACGCAAAAAGTGAAAGCCAGGCAACATATATGGATGTCTGCACAAATTTATATTTAGATGACTGCTCACTCCAGCCTTTAAATAGAGTAGATAATCCTAACAGCATAATAAATAGGTAAAACAGCCATTCAAAAGGTGTCGATAAGAAAAACAATAAATTCCTTATTTTCGAATATTCCTCACTTAGCATCAATTCCCTGCCGTTTAAGAAAGTCGCAGGATCGGCCACGGTTCCTTGATATTCAAAGGGAAGGCTCGTATTTGTAAAATGAAATAAATACCAATAAAAAAACAAACCATATAGAAAATAACCAATAATACCGTACAGGCCAATTTTTCTCGCCATCCGGTTCCCTCCTCTATAATACGAATACTTCTCTTATTTTGTACAACCCTTTCATATTTAGTTTAGTACAAAATGAAATATTTAGAACCTTGGAGAAGGACAAACTCACATAAAAAATCAGATGGGGTTTTCCTCTATCCCCTACTGATTATTAATTGGGGCACGCAGGATGCGGGTCACTTAGACGTGGCCACAGGACGTGGCGTATTCAGTCTGAGTTCTGATAATCGGGCTTTTACGGGCAATTATCTCATACGTAAGCTTCTCCGATTCCTCTAAACTTTGAGGTGGGAGGTCTTACTGCCCGTTCATCTGCGCTAAAAAGACCACGATGAAAATCCGTGGTCCGCTTAGAAAAAATTGGAGCTCGCTGGAGTCCAAATTTATAATGCTTATTCATTCTTTTTATATTAGCTAAAAAGAAATGAATAACCAGATAAAATGAGAATAGAACCAAGTACAACGATAATAACGTTAGCACCAAGATAGGCTGCGACAAAGGCAAAAGCAGCGCCTAATAGACCAAACCAAATATCTTCACTAATGAATAAAACTCCTGGAAAGATAAGTGCCCCTAGCGTCGCATATGGAACATTCTTTAATACGCCTTGAATAAAAGACGGCAGCTCCCTGCCATGAAAGAGTAGAAAAGGCGCCAATCTTGAAATATATGTTACTGCACCCATGCCAATAATCATCCAAACCATTTCACTGTTCATGATTGTCCCCCTTGCTCTGCTTTATGCTTTCCACAAATTCCACCAATATGGCTGATAACAATGTGGCAACGACAATTGCCCAGCCAGTTGACAGCAGTTCAGCATAAGTGAAAATTGTATTAAAGATAGCTGCTAAAGCAGCAAGATATATAACTTTGACCCCCTTTTTCATCGATGGAACAAGCAATCCGATAAACATCGCATATAAAGCGACCGACATGCTTTCCTGTAAAGTTTCAGAAAGGTTCGCTCCAATAACAAAACCTACTCCGGTAAAAATCACCCAGCTAAAATAGCCAATTAAATTTACGCCAAGGATAAAACCAGTCTTTAAAACTCCCTCTCTTGTTGCTACGACTGAAAAAGATTCGTCCGTGATTGAGAAGGAGTAAATCGCTTTATATAAAAGTGAATCGTCTTCGGCCTTCTCATTTAAAGCAGTACTCATTAAAAAGTGACGAATGTTTACAATAAAGGTAGTTAAAATAATTTCGAATGCACTTGTACCTAAAGCAATTAAACTTAAGGAAATATATTGTGCCGCACCAGCAAAGACAATGATGCTCATCAGCATTGCTTCTCCCATTGTTAGGCCTGTTGTTTTGGCCAATAAGCCAAAGGTTAAAGCAACAGGAGCATATCCAATCGCAATGCTCAATCCGGCCTGGACCCCTTTTTTAAATGGAGATTCTTGCTCTTCAATTATCAATTCTGTCATATAAAGTCAGCTCCATTACTTAAAATATGTTATAATAGATGATATGAACGTTTTAACACACCAAATATATGTTATATTATACATACGTGCGTCATAATAAACAATACCTTTCGGAGGTTAATATGAGAAATATTCAAAAAAATATCGGCGTAAATTTGCGCGAAATACGTAAGAAAAGAGGGCTAAGCTTAGATGCAGCAGGAGATCTAACGGGTGTCAGCAAGGCGATGCTCGGCCAAATTGAACGAGGTGAATCCAATCCGACTGTTACGACACTATGGAAAATTGCAACGGGATTGCAAGTATCCTTTTCTTCATTAATTATGGAGGAGCCCTCCATGGTACACTTCGTCAAAAGCGGAGATATCCAACCTATTATGGAATATAATGGAAAATATCGAGTTTACCCTGTCTTCCCATTCGACCCAACAAAAAAATTCGAAATCTTTTCCGTCAAGGTTGAACCTAAATATGAGCATATATCACAAAAACATAATGAAGGTGTAGAAGAATATATTACAGTGCTGTCCGGCACACTTGAATTAGAAATTGATGGGAAAATTTACAGTTTGGAAACGGGAGACTCCATCCGCTTTTTAGCAAATAAAGAGCATATTTACAGGAATAGAACCAGTGATAGCTCTACCTACCAAGCCATTATATATTATCCATAAAATCCAACCTCTCTTTTTTATGGAGGGGTTGCATTTGGAGATTTTTTTTAGTAGAATCGTTTCATAGCTAATGATTTAGAAAATTTAGTGAGGTGATTATGTATCCATCAATTTAATGATAAAGGGGAATTGCTGCCGGAAGAATCGGCAGCCATCAAGCAATTAAGCAAGAATACAGACATAAACCTGGACGCCATTGCTGCAGTGACGAGCTTGTACACTATTGGTCAAGGCATTAAAAATAAACTCGAACAAGAAATATTGGCAAATTATAAAATCTCATGGACATCCTTTTCCATTCTTTATGATTTATGGATCCATGGATCAATGGAAACGAAGCAATTAGCAAAATCAGCCGGCGTAACGAAAGCAACTATAAGCAATATTACGAACACATTAGAGCGTAAAGAGCTATGCTATCGAAAGGCAGATTTACGTGATAGACGCCTCACTTATGTTGTCATTACAGAAGAAGGTAAACGGATAATGGAAGAGCTTTATCCCCATTTTCACAAAGGTGAAATCGATATAGTAGCTAGCGCTTCAAATGATGAACTAACGCAGCTTTCAATGTTGTTAAGACGGATTATTCGAGATAATAACTTTTAAATATATAGCGACGATAGGAACTTAGTAACGAGGGTCTCCCTTTTACAGAGAGTCGATGGCTTGTGGGAATCGACATACAGACCTTAGTGAATTACCCTCCTTGAGCTTCCTTTGCGAGCAGCAAAGGACGGGTTGATCCCGTTATCCGATAAAGCCGGAAGATACTAATTCTTCAATTAGGGTGGTACCGCGTGAATGTTTGGCCACGTCCCTTACTTAAGGGGCGTGGTCTTTTTATTTTATAAAACAGGAGGAAAGACAATGACTAAGCTAAGCGAGCAATTATCAGAACAGCACTTAACTGAATTAAAAAGACAAATGAAACTTTATGTCCAAGGGACACAAGAAATCATTCCTAGTGAAGAGCTAGAAGCAAAGCTGGCCAAATCTCTTCTGGAAAATCGTCCTTTAAAAATCAAATTAGGACTGGATCCATCCGCTCCTGATGTGCACTTAGGCCATACTGTGGTCTTAAATAAATTGAAGCAATTTCAAGATAACGGCCACATTATCCAGCTATTAATTGGTGATTTCACAGGCAAAATTGGTGATCCTACTGGTAAGTCAATAGCAAGAAAGCAGTTAACAGATGAAGAAGTAAAGCATAATGCAAAAACATACTTCGAACAGTTCGGCAAATTCTTAAATATGGAAAAGGTGGAATTACACTACAACTCTGAATGGCTATCAAAGCTGAACTTTGAAGAGGTCATCGGGCTTGCCGGAAAAATTACCGTCGCAAGACTAATGGAGCGCGATGACTTTGAAGAGCGAATTGCTTTTGGGAAACCAATCTCCCTTCATGAGTTTTTTTACCCGCTTATGCAAGGCTATGATTCAGTCATATTGGAAAACGACATCGAACTTGGAGGAACCGACCAGCATTTCAATGTTTTAATGGGTAGACATTTTCAAGAGAAGTTTGGAAAGGAAAAACAAGTGGTTATGTTAATGCCTCTTCTAGAAGGACTCGACGGAGTCGAAAAAATGTCAAAATCCAAGAAAAACTATATTGGAATTGATGAAAGCCCACAGGAAATGTATGGAAAATCGATGTCCATTCCCGATGAGCTTATGTTGAAATACTTCAACCTAGTTACTAATTTTTGTCCTGAAGAAATTGAGGACATTACGGCGAAGCTTGAATCAGGCAGCCTCCACCCGCGTGATGCTAAAATGCGATTAAGCAAAACAATCGTTTCGATGTACCACGATGAAGATGCAGCTGATAAGGCAGAACAGGAGTTTATCGCAGTCTTTCAAAAAGGCAATATTCCTGAGGAAATGCCGAAGCATCACTGGAGCGGAGAAAATATAGTGGAAATTGTGCAACTGCTAGTAACCACAGGTTTGTTTTCTTCAAAATCGGAGGCAAAACGAATGATTGCTGGTGGCGGTGTCCGTCTGAATGGCGAAAAGGTGGATGACGCAACACTTCAAGTAAAGATAGAAAATGGGCTCATTGTTCAAGTCGGTAAGCGAAAATTTGTAGAGATTAGTGTTAAATAATGTTAGACAGGAAAGAAGCCAGTCACCACTGGCTTCTTTTACTTCTCATTCATTCAAAAAGAGCCATCCAATAGCCGAAAACCGAACTAATTGGACAGCTTTTTTTCTTTTAAATAAGAACAGCTTTATCGCTATTCATTTTTTCACCGCGGATTTGCTGGAATTCATATAATAATTTTTCTACGGTTAATTGCTTTTTAGCATTCTCATCCGCTTCAAAAATCATTTGGCCTTTATCCATCATAATTAGTCTATTCCCTAAGTCAATCGCTTGCTGCATATTATGAGTAACCATTAAAGTAGTAAGCTCGTATGTCTCAACAATTTCTTTCGTCAACTTCGTGATCAGCTCTGCCCGTGATGGATCAAGTGCTGCAGTGTGTTCATCTAGAAGCAATATTTTTGGTTCCGTAAAGGTAGCCATCAATAAGGACAATGCTTGCCTTTCACCGCCAGATAATAAACCGACTTTTGCATGCAGTCTGTTTTCGAGTCCAAGATGCAGCATTTCCAATTTTTCTTGAAAAAATGCTCTTCTCTGCTTAGAAACCCCTCGCTTTAATCCACGTGATTTTGTTCTTGTATAGGCAATAGCAAGATTTTCTTCGATTGTCATTGCTGGTGCAGTGCCTGCCATCGGATCCTGGAACACTCTGCCGATTAACCTTGAGCGTTTATTCTCTTTTACTGCTGAAACATTTTTTCCATCAATGTTCACTTCACCTAAATCCGGCATCATCTTTCCAGATATAATATTCATTAATGTGGACTTTCCAGCTCCATTGCTGCCGATTACGGTCATGAAATCACCCGGATTCAAATGCAAATCCATCTTTTGCAGAGCCATTTTTTCATCGGGTGTTCCTTCATTAAAGACTTTATGAATCTGTTTTAATTGAAGCAAGCTGTTCACCACGTTTCTCATATTCATTTTGCTTAGCCTGAAGCATGCGCTTCTTCTTGCGCTTTCTTTCTCGCTGTTTATCCAGCACTTTAGGCAAAATAAGCGCGAATACGACAATCAAAGCTGTAATTAGTTTCATATCCCCTGTTTCCAGGAATTCCACTCTTAGAGCCAATGTGACAATAATCCGATAAAGTATCGCACCGCCGACTACAGCCAGTGTTGCTCTGACGATTGTTTTTGCACCGAAAATCGCTTCTCCAATAATAACAGAAGCAAGTCCGATAACAATCATTCCAATCCCCATGCCAACATCAGTGAAGCCGCTATATTGAGCAACCAACCCGCCTGACAATGCCACAAGTCCGTTTGATAAACCTAAACCTAATATTTTTAATATATCTGTATCTGCTGAAAAGCTGCGAATCATTGTTTCATTATTGCCAGTTGCCCGTATCGCAAGACCAACATCCGTTTTTAAAAACCAGTCAATAAGGAATTTCACAATGAAAGCAAGAATTAACATTAATATGAGAATTCCCCATGTTTTTGGAATAAAGCCTAAAAACGATAGAGACTGATCAATACCAAGCCCTTGCCAAAATGCAGTCAATTTCGTTATCACAGTTTCCTCAGACAAAAGAGGAATATTAGACTTGCCCATTATTCTTAGATTAATAGAATACAGAGCAATCATCATCAAAATTCCTGATAATAACGGATTTATTTTCCCTTTTGTATGAAGAATCCCGGTAACGCAGCCTGCTAAGAAGCCTGCACCGAGTGCTGCAGCAGTCGCGATAAATGGATCAGTACCACCAACAATTAAAACCGCAGCAACCGCCCCGCCTGTAACAAAGCTGCCATCAACAGTCAAATCAGGAAAATCCAATATTCGAAAAGATAAATAGACTCCTAAAGCCATTAAAGCATATATTGCCCCCGCTTCAATAGACCCAAATATAGCCGTTCCCATATAATTCTCCCTTTCTTACTCAAGCTGTCAATCAAGGATGAAGACCATGCCCATTCAAAAATGAAGATTCAGCGTGTGCTCCTTTATTTCCAGCAGCAGCTCCTTCACTAGTGAATGTTATGCTGTTCATTAATCTTCGATAAATTCGGCAATGTCATTCCATTCGTCTTTTAATTCAATTCCCATTGCTTCTGCTGCCTTTTTATTAATTAAAAGTTTTAAATTTTGCGGATATTGCACAGGCAATTCAGCTGGCTTCTTTTCTCCTTTTAAGATTTCTCCTGCCATCATGCCTGCTTCGAAGCCGATATCAGCATAATCAAAACCATAAGCTGCAAATCCTCCTCGTTTTACAGAATCCAATTCACCGACAAATAATGGAATTTTATTATCATTTGACACTTGAATGACTGATTCTAGTGCGGTTACTACTGTATTATCGGTAATGATATAGAAAACATCTGCTTTACCAACAAGAGATTCAGTTGCTTGCTTCACTTCTGCAGACGTAGAAACAGTTGCTTCAGCAATTTTCAAATCCGTTTCTGCCACTGCCTTTTTAACGATATCAATTTGAGCTACTGAATTTGCTTCGCCGGCATTATAAATCACACCGATTGTATCGATATCAAAATGATCATTGATAAATTTCACTGTATTCGGAATCGCGTCGGGATGATTATCGAGCGTTCCTGTAATATTGCCACCAGGTTCTTCCATTGACGGCACTAGCCCTCCAGCTACTGCATCTGTTACAGAAGTAAATACAACTGGAATATCTTTCGTCGCATTCAATGCGGCTTGAGCACTCGGAGTTGAATTTGCAAAAATTAAGTCAACTGAATCACCAACAAAATTATTGGCAATCGATTGGTTATTGTTTTGATCTCCTTGTGCAAGCTGAACATCATAATCAACGGAAAGACCTTGCTCCTCCATAGCTTTCTTAAAGCCTTCGACTGCCGCATCAAGTGATGGATGTTCTGCTATTTGCGTCACACCCACTTTATACGTTTTCTCTCCCTCATTCGCTGCTCCTCCGCTGTTTGTCTCATCACTACCACATGCACTTAAGAAGACAGCACTCATTATACTGGCAGCAGCTATTATTTTCATAGATTTAAAATTCTTCATTTTATATATTCCCCTCCACTTTGTCACTTCTACGCTTTCATGCTTTTATTCATTAAATTATATACATAGCCTCTTAATGTGACAAGAACTTTTTATTATTTTCTAAAAATTTCACCTCCCCTTTATTTAAACGATTAAGCAGTGTACTGCTAGTTATAAAACATATATTCTAATTTTTTTTTGAAATACCTTGTTTTATTTTCTGACATTTCAGAAAAATCCGATGTTAGAATGAAGATTTGTTCATTTTTGTAAATCCAGCGTGAGCGACTGGCTTATACTGCTTGAAGGGAGCAGTTAGAAAATGGCTAACAGTAAAGGGAGCGACCTTTACTGTAATTTCTGACCGTTTCTCTTTGTTAGATTAGCGCCTATGCCTATATCGGATAATTAGATCCATTTCACAATATGTATGTAAAAAGACGAATCCTCTATAGCAGGACTCGCCTTTTCTTGTTACTTCCCTTTGAAGTTTGGCTTTCTTTTTTCAGAAAATGCTTCTAATGCTTCGACTCGATCCTCAGTAGGAATCAGGACCTCATACGCCTTTCTTTCAATCTGTAAACCGGTTTGCAGATCGGTGTTCATGCCATGCTTTACAGCAAATTTTGCCTGCTGAAGAGCGAGTGGTCCGTTTGCCAGCATGGATTGGGCGAATTCAATACTTTCATCAATAAGATTTTGCTGAGATGTCACTTTATTTAAAATCCCCATTTGGAGCGCTTCATTTGCCGGCACTCTTTTTGCCATTAAAATCATCTCAAGCGCCTTTGCTTCCCCTATTAATCTAGGGAGACGCTGTGTTCCGCCAGCGCCGGGAATAATCGCAAGTCCCGTTTCCGTTAGCCCCATTTTTGCCGTATCAGCAGCAATGCGAAAATCGCATGATAATGCCAATTCAATTCCGCCGCCAAATGCAAAGCCGTTTACAGCGGCAATCGTTGGCTGTGGCAGCTGTTCTATTAATGTGAATACTTCGCCAATTTTATATAAATTCCGGCGAACTTCTTGATCTGTCAAGGTCTTTCTCTCTTTTAAGTCCGCTCCTACACTGAAGGACTTATCCCCAGCTCCGGTAAATATCACTACTCTTATATTTGAATTTGACCTGATATCTTCAACTGCTGACTGCAGTTCTGTTAATGTATCATAATTAAATGCATTCAATGCTTCTGGTCTATTCAATGTCACTATAGCAATATGGTTATTCCTTACCTCAACTTTAATCGCTGTCATATGCCCCATCCTCTCGATTATTCTACTGTAACTTCCTTCGATATTCCTTCATGAAAACCCTTCCAAAAACGAACAAAAACTTATTCTCCTCCGCATTAAAAAAAGCCTATGCCTCACAAATGGCATAAGCTCACAATACATCTATCCACTGTTTTTTGTGTCAGCTGTAACTACTTTTGCGTCTCTCCACTGTTTTTTGCGTAAGCTGCAACTACTTTTGCGTCTCTCC
>NZ_PISD01000083.1 GCF_002835735.1 Cytobacillus horneckiae
ACTTTTAGGGGTCACTTCATTGATGGAGTTAGGTGCGGCTTTGTTCATGACTCCACCAGGCGGTTAATTTCAGGACTTTAAACGCACTCTTTTCAGATACAGTAACATCATTTTGAAAAATTCATGCTTCAAATAACAACAGTTCGTTTTTCCCTTCATGCGTGAATAAACTCGCTTTATTCACATGAAGCGATCGATTTGTTCTTCCTTTAGAGGAATAAACTCGCTTTATTTACATGAAGCGATTGATTTGTTCTTCCTTTAGAGGAATAAACTCGCCACAATTAAATTTTATAAAGCAAAATTTATATATAGAAAAGCTCTTCTCATGCACTAAATTAAGAACATTGCAACAATCGTCGTTACAACAAGACCGATCACGACTGGAAAAAAGTTCCTTCTAGCGAGCTCGAACACATCGACTTTACATATGGCAGCAACAGGTATCATTGCCCAAGGGATTAATGTGCCTCCGCCAACCCAGATCGCAGCTATTTGACCTAAAGCTGTTAAAGTGGCCGCCCCGGCGCCAATTGCAGTTGCAAAAAGATTAGCTATTGAACCGGCCAATGAAATGCCCGAAAATCCTGAGCCATCCAAGCCCGTGATTGCTCCGACTACTGTTAATGTAACAGCACCAACTTGAGCCGATAATGGTACAACGGACGCAAGCGCGACTCCTAAATCGTTGACAATTCCGTGGGAGGAAGCTGGTAGCAAATCCCCTATTATTGTTTGAAATCCAGCATCCCCTAAATAAAAGAATGCAGCAATTGGTATGACAGGTCCAAACACTTTAAACCCAAACTGAAATCCGTCTATGAAGTAAGCTGTCGTTTTCTCTAAACCTTTACTTTTATGTGTAAAGAGTGTGATTAAAATAAGAATAAAAATTGCTGTGCCGCCAACAAGGGCTGTCGCATCTCCACCTTGTAAATTAAGCATAAACATAGCAGCTACATCAGCTGTAAATAATATGGGAATAAGCACAGCAAATATTTTTTTCTGATTAGCAGTTAACAATTTCTCGTACTTCTTTTCATCTTCCGGATTTTCGGTAATATCATCAGTGACGGCAGTATTCATTGTCATTTTTCCAGTCTTCATATCTTTCTTTAATAAATAAAATGCTGTGAAGGTTGTCACCACACCCATGACAATAACGAGCGGAATACTTGCTGTAATTACATCTGCAACGGGAAGGCCGGCAGCATCGGCTGTTAGCTTTGGAGCGGCCTGAATGACAAAATCGCCTGATAAAGCGATGCCATGACCAAATAAATTCATTGCCATTGCTACACCTAAGGCAGGTAAACCAGCACGTATAGCTACAGGCAACAAAACAGCACCAATTAAGGCAACAGCTGGAGAGGGCCAAAAGAACCATGAAATAGCCATCATCAAAATGCCGATTGTCCAATAAGCTAAGGATGGTGTTTTAATTAATTTTACAAATGGTGAAATCATCACATCATTAATACCTGTTGAAGTTAGTGTCTTGCTCATTCCTACGATAATCGAGATGACTAAAATAGTGGGTAGAAGTTCGGTTATAGCATATATAAAGCTGCCAAAAATGCTGCTTACCGACGCACTTAATGACCCTGTTGCTGTGATTGCTATTAAAAAAATGCCAGCAATACTAACAAATGTCGTATCGCGTCTCATGACCATAAAGCCAATAATTAATATAATAAAGAGTACATATATCCAATGGAGTGCTGTAAGCTCTACTCCCATGATCCTTACTCCTTCCTCACCCTTTAATATAGGCATTTACCCTGACTGGGTTACTATAAGGTATGAGGAACAATAAAAGTTGTGAGCCGCGTTAATTTGTCCATTTAAATTAATAAAAAATGGTAAATTTCACCTTTTTGTCTACTAAGAGCATTCTATTTTTTCCCTGAGCGTCGCGTTTATTAACCACCCACCCCTAACTTAACTAAATACAAAAGGCATACAACGTTCTTTATTTCGATCATTTCCCAGGTAATAAGTCGATTAATGTCGAAAAAGCCTCTCCAAATTTAAAAGAGAGGCTTTCGAGAAATTATTTCTTAAGCGATAGGATTTTACAGGCATTTTCATTCTTTCATGAAATGCGCTTAACTCTATATGAGTTTTTGAATATAACGCAGCCTAAATACATGTTTTGCTGTTTCACCTAAGTGATCTAGCAAATTATAGTTTGCATACGCACCGACAACCGCACCAATTCCAGGCAGGAGCTGCAACATTTTCACAAAATCTATATGATCGCGATATTCTTGTTGGAATACACGCCAATCCATATCAATTAATTCTTCCTTCCTTTCATCCCAGTGCACAATCGTCTCCAGCGTTTCTCGCCGTTTATCATCACTTGAAAAGGCGAGCTGAAATATGTGAAGTAAAAATAATCTTTCTTCATATTCAGAAGTATCGTATCCGTACACTGCTGCAGCTTCAAATAAGAATTTCATTTTAATAGAAAGCAGTAATGGAAAATCAGCCAATCCTAGAAAGATGCCGCCAGCACCTGTCCCGGCACCTTCAATCGTGGCCGTTTTCCGATACGAAGTTAATTTTTCAGCAAGCCTTTGATCCTTCTCCTCAAGTGACAGCTCTTCCATTGGCGGTTTTTTCGTAGTCAAATTAGATCCAGCCAGGGTCATCTTTACCATGTTTTTAATGGCATCTGTGATCATTGTATGAGCTTTTTCCGGTATATAATTATTCAGCTTTGTTTGTGCCTGTTTTGAAACGCGTTGAAACAGTCTTGATTTCTTGCCGATTTTATACATCCAATCTTGAACTTCTTTATATACATCTTGTTCATATATGTTCAACATTATAGCTCCTTTCTATTTAAAAGGAAGATCTCAATTTCCTCACAATATAGACATGTGAATATAAATAGGAAAACAGAATGCCGGCAATCAATGTAATTGCACCAATCACTATATCTCCTTTCATCATTAAAACTATAGTAAACAAGACTGATTGAACATATAAAATGTTTGCTAATAATCCTTTAAAAGATTTTTCTTTAACAGTGTGATTAACCGGGTATAAACTGAGCCAAAGTTTATTTTGATGATGCTTCCATAATGGCAATATTTGAAATCCTGTTAAATACATAAATAATAATGCGAAGATTACTTGCCCCATCCCAAACGAAATAAAGTAAATAATCGCACCGCCGATCAGAGACAGCCTAATAAAAATGCCTAAATAATCACCTGATCGTAAGAAAGTCCTCATAAATAAATGATGGTAGATCTTGTTTTGTGCAAAAGGTATGTTAATTAGCAACCAATCGAGCCATTTTCTTCGTTTAATTCTCTCCTTCAAATGAGGAACATCAGTAAACATATTTGCAAGCCTGTAAAAAGAGGCCATTCTCCGCTCTTCTGATTGAATTAAATATTCCCACTTTAAACCCTTTTCCTTCGTTTTCACAAAATAATAACCATAAAGCAGTAATAAAATGGCGCCAACAATTGCTAAAAATATTAGGCTTGCCCCTTCGAATAATAGGTAAAGAAATGTACCATTCACAAAAAACCTGACAAGTGAATCAAGCAAATGCGTTTGATTATTAATAAAATACTGCACTCTCCAGCGAATCGTGAAATTTAAAATCTTAAGCAATAGTAAAACTGCTAAAAACGGGAGAAACGAGCCAAAACTGCCATTATTCACACTTGCATACATTGGCATAAAGACTGCAAGACCAATGATAATCATATAGGCAGAGAATAAAAAGCTTACGAAAATTGCCTTTTTAAAATAACCATTTAACCGCTCTTCCAGCGGCAATAAAAACACTCTATCCGCTTCTTCTAGAAAGGTATAAATTGGACTGTAGGTAACTAGCAAACCAAGAATGACTGCCATGATGAGTGAAACAGGATAGTCCTGCGGCAAGCCTTTTACCCATTCTTGATAATAATATGCGGCAGTACCGATAAGAAAAACCATAACAATAACGATGTGACCGTTAAATATATATTTTAAATAGCGGCTAAGTTCTTTAATCCGTTTACTTAACCTGTCCTTCCATAGCCTTTGTTCATTAAACATAGTCTTCTTCCTTCGTTAATTGTATGTATAAATCATCCAATGTGGCTCCAGGCATCCTAAACTGGTCCCGCAGCTCTGCCAATGTCCCTTTTGCCCGAACCTTACCTTCATGAAGAATAACAAAGCGGTCACAATACCTTTCCGCAGTAGCTAAAATATGTGTGGACATTAAGATGCCCGCTCCGCTTTCCTTAACCTTTTCCATTAAATCCAATAGCGATTGAATTCCTAATGGATCAAGACCTACAAATGGTTCATCAACAATATATAAAGATGGTTGAACTAAAAACGCACACATAATCATTACCTTTTGTTTCATTCCTTTGGAAAAATGTGCAGGAAACCATTTTAAGCGCTTTTCCATCCTGAATTCCTTTAATAGATGAGCTTTTCTTTCTTGATATTCCTTTTTATCTACTCCATAAGCCATTGCAGTCATTTCTAAATGTTCATCTAGAGTCAATTCATCGTACAATATCGGGGTTTCGGGAACAAATGTAAATTGTTTGCGATATTCTTCTTTATCCTGCAAAAACGATTTCCCATTTATTGTTATTTCTCCATTATGAGGCTCCATTAATCCAATAATATGTTTTATTGTTGTGCTTTTCCCCGCTCCGTTTAGACCGATTAAGCCTACAATTTCATTTGCCTTAACATCTAAAGAAATTTCTTTTAATACAGGGTTCCTTGTGTAACCCCCTGTTACCTTTTTGATGTCCAAAAGAGCCATAAACAACGTCCTTCCTAATTTTTCTAGCAAAATATATAATAATTCTATTGTAAAAAAAGCGAAAGCCCCTTGTCCAGATTGAGGATTTATTTCATTCATTTCTATTACGCATATTTAGCAAATATGCAGGGCATTCTATCTCTTGAAGGGGAAACATATCCATTCATCATTCGATGAAAAATTTGAGATGAGGTGTCTACAGCAGACAATTTCCTTTCAAAAACGATAAAGCTTCTTAAGTGACGAAAAGAAGGAGATGTTTTTATTGCACAATTGTAATGAAAACGCATTGATCATTTTTTAAGCACAAAAGGCCGCTTTACACGAAAGTGGTCTTCCCAATCATTTTAAATGAGGTGTTTATTAAATACGACAATCAAAGCCTTATAAGTTGTGAAACCTATAATGGATAGATCGTCAGCAAAGATCAAGCTTATCTCATTAACACAATTCATTTTGAATGAGGTGTTTGTTAAAGATATTTCCTGAAATAGAAGCACAATATGAGGCCTTCCCCTTCACTTCGGCAGGATTCTTAATGAATCCTGCCTTTTTCTTTAAGAAATAGCTATACTTATGATAAAATATGTTAAATATAAGTCATAGTAGGAGTTGAAATAAATGAGTAATTGTATTTTTTGTAAAATTGTGAATGGAGAAATTCCGTCAGCCAAAGTATATGAAAACGAACATGTTGTTGCTTTTCTTGATATTAGCCAGGTCACAAAGGGACATACATTAGTCATTCCAAAGGTACATAAAGAAAACATTTATGAGCTTGATTCAGAAACTGCCCAAAGAGTATTTGAATCCGTTCCTTTAATCGCAAATGCACTAAAAACAGAATTCAACCCTTTAGGTTTAAATTTGATTAACAATAATGGCGAAGCCGCAGGACAAACTGTCTTCCATTATCATATGCATCTGATTCCCCGTTATGGCAAAGGAGACGGTTTAGGTATCGTCTGGAAATCAAATGAATCTCAATATACTGGTGATGAATTAAAAGATATGGCGAATAGCATTAGCAGTCATTTATAATTTGTAAATTTCCTCTATGAAGTTTATTCCCTTAACGGCTTATACAGTCGTATGGGGAGTAAGCTTTTTTTTGATGGCACGTGCTCATGGACAAAATTACTCTCCCACCTTTAGAAAATATTCAAAATCTTTTTATTTTACTTCTGTACAATTGAATTTTTTTTGGTAACATAGTTATATCTTTATTTCTTTACAGTGATATAGAACAACATTGATGAAGTGTGGAGGGAAAATGATGAAACGTGCTTTAAATTTTAATGCGGGACCAGCAGCTTTACCTCAAGCAGTTTTGGAAAAGGCAGAAAAAAATTGGCTGAACTTTAATAATAGCGGAATGGCAATTATGGAATTGAGCCATCGCAGCAAGGAATATGAGGCTGTGCATAATCAGGCCATTACCTCTCTTCGAAAGCTGTTATCGATTTCTGATGACTTTGAGGTGATTTTCCTGCAAGGCGGAGCTAGCCTGCAGTTTTCAATGATACCAATGAATTTACTCTCTGAAGAAAGTACAGCAAATTATGTATTAACTGGATCATGGTCAGATAAAGCTTTAAAAGAGGCAAACAAAATTGGAAAAACAGCAGTTGCTGCTTCAACTAAAGAAGGCGGCTATCATTCCATACCAAATCTTTCGGATATAAAGGTAACTGAAGATGCAGCATATCTACATATAACAAGCAACAACACGATTTATGGGACACAATGGCATCAATTTCCTGATGTAGCGATACCAGTTGTCGCTGATATGTCCAGTGATATTTTGTCAAGACCACTTAATATGGATCAGTTTGATTTAATTTACGCCGGCGCCCAGAAAAACCTGGGTCCTTCAGGTGTTACGGTTGTTATTATTCGCAAAGAGTTAATTAAGGATAACGGAAAGCTTCCAACGATGCTTAATTATCACACTTATTCCAGCAATAACTCTCTATATAACACACCTCCTACACTTGCAATCTATCTATTATCACTAGTTCTTGAATGGGTAGAAGAAACTGGCGGCTTAGAGGCTATACAAAAAGAAAATACAGAGAAGGCACATGCTTTATATGCAGAAATTGACGAAAGCAATGGATTTTACATCGGACATGCCGAAAAAAATAGCCGTTCACAAATGAATGTTACTTTTAACCTGGCAAGCGAACAATTGTCTGCCAAATTCCTGGCAGAGGCGAAGCATGCAGGATTTGTTGGCTTAAATGGCCATCGCTCAGTTGGCGGCTGCCGCGCATCTATTTATAATGCAGTTCCAAAAGAGCATGTACATGAACTTGCTTCATTTATGAAGAATTTCCGCCTAAACAATTAATTTAGACATAAATGAAGCCTATTAACATTCTTTACTATCCACCAGCCAAAAAATACTTATTTCAAAGTCGTTTGATTGATGTTATAATTGGTTAAAGTTTTTCGCTATAGGCAATGAGTGCACTACAGGAGAAACATGAGTTTTAGGAGAACAATAGACTAGCTTAGGAGAGATGAGAAATGAAAAGTAAAAACTTAGTTGCTCTTGCCCTATTGGCAGGAATGGGCGTTGTATTGCATGCTATTACCCCCGGGATTATTATGGGGTTAAAGCCAGATATGATGCTTACGATGATGTTTTTAGGAATTATTTTATTTCCTGACAAGAAAAGTGTTTTATTAATGGGATTAGTTACTGGACTTTTATCCGGTTTAACCACTACTTTTCCTGGAGGATTATTCCCAAATATAATTGATAAATTCGCTACTGCCTTTATCTTTTTCGGATTACTTATGCTGCTAAAAAAAATAAAGGCTCAATCAGTTGTAGCCATTGTGCTTACAGCAATCGGAACCATCATTTCAGGTATCATATTCTTGACTTCCGCCTACTTCATCGTAGGATTGCCAGATGCATTCCTGGCAATGTTTGCGCTTGGTGTATTACCGGCTGCAGGATTTAACACTGTCTTAATGATTATTCTTTATCCAATTGCACAATCAATTAGCAAAAGAACAAAATTAAATGAACAAGCGCTACATTCATAATGCATACCTCGCCCGCTCTCATGCGGGCTTTTATTTTTCCTTCCCTCCTGTATTTACTGGCTTTTACTTAGATATTCTTGTCGTAATAATTCAAAAAGATGTTTCAATGAAAAAAATATTGTATGATAAAGCTAACATATTATTTAGAGGTGAATGTATATGAAGGCGAAAACACTATTTCTAGGATTCGTTGTTGGGGGAGTTGCCGCTGGAATAGCAACCCTTTTATCTGCTCCTGCTTCAGGTAAAGATACAAGAAAGTATATTTCCATCCAATCAAAATCAATCGCTTTGCAAATCAAAGAACTTGGAGAACAGCTGAAAGAGATAAAAAGCCGGTTAGCATATGTAGGCGAAGAAGGAAAAGAGGCACTCTCAACGTTAGCCACTGATATGGCAGATTCAATCAGTCAATGGAAGAAAGATATTCTTCCCCATCAACAGGAATTACAAAAAGAAATTGCAAACATCGAGAAATCTATTGCTGATTTAGAAAAAACACTTAATGTACCTAGTAAATAAATAAAAAATCCTTCTTTTTTCTAAAAATATTTTACGGAAAAAGAAGGATTTCTTATTTTAAGGAAGAAAACTAATATATTATGTTATAAAAATGGTCGTAAAATCTTGATTATGCCAACACATTGCATATTTTTTCAATAGACATGCTGTATAATTACACATTATAATATCTAAAAATTAAGTAAATTTATTTCTTTATTAATTTTTGTTTTATTGGCATAATGATAATACAATATAAAAAAAGTAGGTGAAACGAATGTCAGATGTGAATTACTCTATGAAGGAAGCCATGCTCTTTAGCCAGCGAATCGCGCAACTTAGTAAAGCACTATGGAAGTCTATTGAAAAGGATTGGCAACAATGGATTAAGCCTTACGACCTGAACATTAATGAACATCACATCTTATGGATTGCTTATCATCTGAACGGTGCATCCATTTCTGATGTTGCCAAGTTTGGAGTCATGCATGTATCCACTGCATTTAACTTCTCTAAGAAATTAGAGGAACGAGGATATTTAGAATTCTCTAAACGTGAAAGTGATAAAAGAAATACTTACATTAAACTTACTGAACAAGGTGAAAGCGTTTTTCTGCAAATAATGGAAACGTATCAGCCAGATAAAAACTCTGTATTTAACGGCGCGATGCCATTGAAGGATTTATATGGAAAATTTCCGGACATCATCGAAATGATGGCGATTATCCGAAATATATACGGCGAAGATTTCATGGAAATATTTGAGAAATCCTTTTCCAACATTGAAAGAGAGTTTACAGAAGAAGAAGGAAAATTGGTTAAAAAGCAGGAAAATGAAAAAGAACTAGTTAAATAAGAAAAATGATTCAAAGCGGAGTATTTTAGATAAAACCATTCCGCTTTTTATTTTTTGTTTTTTAATGGCGAGAACCCTATTGCTTTTTCAAAAATATCGGAGTAAAGTAGGCTTTGACTTTATCACTTACGCTATTTTGGAGGACAATCATGAGAATGAATTGCTGGAAGGCAATTAACTTGAATAAGCAATATGGCCATTTAAGAATGACTATTTTTTCATTGATGCTTACACTGTTTACTTTTATTATTATCTACATCCCAGCAGCTTATATTTTTACTGATACAATGTTTAATAATAAAGTATTTATTATCTTTTTTACTTTGTTTATTTTGCTTTATCCATTGCATAAGTTTTTCCATTTTTTATCTTTATTGCCTTACAATGATAAAATTAAAAAATCCTTATATTTAAAGTCAGGATTTTATCCAATTATTACGATACAGATTAATGAACCAATTTCTAAATGGGCATGTTTATTAGCCCTTTCAACTCCTTCTATTGTTATCAATAGTTCGTTAATTTTGCTTTCGTTTATATTTACTGAATATGCCGTTTATCTAATCATCCTATTATCCTATCATATCGGATTATCATTTTCTGATATGGTTTATATAAAATATGTGATGAGCGCGCCAAAAAATTCATATATTGAAGAAAACGAGACTGGTATCGAAATACTTGTCCTCTCGACTGATTGAACAAATGAGAATGTATCATAAAATATTAACCTTCCAACCTTTTATACTTTCTTTTTTTGTTTAATTTTGATATGGTAATTAACATACACATAGTCTGACTAGGGGAGGGAATCTTAGATGATCTCCATTTTCATTGTTTTTGCTGTCTTTATTTTATACTATATTAATAAAATGACTTATTCATTATGTCTACAAAAGGAAATTCCCGAAGAAAAACAACCTAAAGTTTACAGAACGATAAATGTTCTGATAACAATATTATTAATTTCATCTTTTGTAGAGATTGCATTAACTTAAACACATAATAAAAGCGGTGGATACATTCCACCGCTTTTATTATGTTGAATTTTTGAGGTGTCTAAAAAGGAGATTTATACTCAAGAGAGATTCCATTTTTAAGCCGCATACGAAAAGTTCTCATAGCCGTCCTTCTTGATTACTCAAGCCTTAACACCAAGAAGCTCCAATAATTACTAACAAAATGAAAAGAACAACAATTAAAGCGAAACCTCCGCCGTGTCCAAATCCACCGCCAGACATACAACTTCCTCCCTTCCAGAAACACTTTATGGTTGAATCACCTCATAGTGTTTCATAAATTAACACCAAGCAGCGCCTACGATGATTAATAATATAAACAGTACAACGATCAAAGCGAAACCTCCGCCGTGTCCAAATCCACCGCCCATGATAACACCTCCCTTATTAGGTTGTTACCACATACTATTCAAACACCCTGTTGTTCGAATAGGCGTGTATCCCGTCTTTAAGTAAATAAATGGTTCAATGGACGAAACACCCCTAAAAGTTTCTTTATATCCTATGTAGCTATACCAAGAATGGTTAGGCAAATACCCTTAATTTTTGGTCTATTTTTACCCTTAATGTTTTTGTTATCAAATCCTTTTGTGTTATAGTAAATATTGTGTATAAATGACAAATTATTTTGGGAGTGTTCAACATGAAAAAATGGATTTTATCCCTTTCTGTTGCAGCTGGCGTAGTTGGCTTAAGTGCGTGTAGTTCAGGGGACTCAGAGGTTGTAGTAGAAACTGAGAATGGAAACGTTACTCAGGAAGAATTTTATGAAGCATTGAAGGCGCAATATGGGGATGCAGTCCTTCAGGAGCTTGTCTATGAAAAAGTTTTATCAAAAAACTATGATATCTCTGATGAAGAAGTAAATGAAAAAGTGGATGAAATGAAGGAACAATTAGGTGCTAACTTTGAAATGGCATTAATGCAGTATGGTTATAAAGATGAAGAACACCTCAAATCCACATTAAGAACTGGATTAATGCAAGAAAAAGCTGCAACTAAAGATATTGAAGTAACTGAAAAAGAGCTTAAAGAATACTATGATAATTACGAGCCAAGAATTAAAGCAAGACATATTCTTGTAGAAGATGAAGAGACAGCCAAAGAAGTAGAGAAAAAGCTTAACGATGGCGGTGATTTTGCTGAGCTTGCTACTGAATACTCAACTGATCCTGGATCTGCAGCAAATGGCGGTGATTTAGGATGGTTTGGCAAAGGCCAAATGGTGCCTGAGTTTGAAGAAGCTGCTTATGCATTAAAAGTTGATGAAATCAGCAAACCTGTGAAATCTTCTCACGGTTTCCATATTATTCAAATGACTGAAAAAGAAGAGAAAAAATCATTTGAAGAAATGAAAGAAGAGATGGAATACGAAATAAAAGTGTCCAAGCTTGATGGCGTTAAGATTCAAGAAGCAATGACTCGTGAATTAAAAGATGCAGATGTTCAAGTGAAAGACGAAGACTTGAAGGACCTTTTTGAGACTGAAACTCCAGAAGCAGAAAATACTGATAAAGAAAACGACAGCAATAAAGAAGAAACAGAAGAGAAATAATGCAGAAAGAACCCTTTTAACTAAAAGGGTTCTTTTTTAGTTATAAAAGGTATTGTTCTTCATACTGCTCATTTAATATACAATACCCCATTGTTATGGTTACAAACATAGATGACAAGATTCTTCATATTAAACGCCCAATGATCTTTCATGTTCCGATTTTTTTTCGTCTCTTGCTTCTTCTAGGCGCTTCATATATACTTCTCCCTCTTGTTCAATCATATCATTCTCAACTTTGCGTTCATCTCTTCCTGTCTTCACTGCCATGAATGCACTAACAATAATGCCTGCTACAACGAAATAGACCCATACTGGTATCACATTACTTCCTCCCTACAATAGGTTTACTGCTTGTCTACTACACTCTATGCGAAGGAAAGAGGAATCATGACAAAAAATGTGAAAGTCCATTATGATTCAAATGAAACAATTTTAATAATCGAAAAAAAAATGCCCTTTATTAGGGCATCAGGCTGTAAAGAACCTCATCTCAAAAAAATGAACGGTTTAGGATTCCGATGCTTTCCACGTGGCGAGCGTCGAGCCACTTCGGCACTACGCGCCATTAGTGGCTCGACTGTCTCGCTCCTCTCCCGCAAAAGTCGAACGGACACCTCTCAACTGAAAATTTTCTTATTTTCACTTTCTAAGGCATTTTGATATCCCTTTATTGCGGCATCTTTTATTTATGGAAAGTAGGTTTATAAAATGAACGATTCTCCAGCGCAAATACTCTTTCAGTAAATTCACCAGGCTT
Source organism: Cytobacillus horneckiae (assembly GCF_002835735.1). Taxonomy (GTDB): domain Bacteria; phylum Bacillota; class Bacilli; order Bacillales; family Cytobacillaceae; genus Cytobacillus; species Cytobacillus horneckiae. Next base: position 12,550 of record NZ_PISD01000083.1, read on the forward strand.
GATTCGTTCAAGGGCGCGGTCAAGCATATTCATTTTTGCATCTAAATTATCTATATAATGAAGAATCTCTGCTTCTTTAATTAATGGAGGCTTCGGGCTGCCCCATTCAGCTTTACCATGGTGAGATAAAACTAAATGCTGGAGAATGACAATTTCTTCTCCTTTAATGGATAACTCCTCAGCCGCCTTCCCAATTTCATTGACCATAATAGAGATATGACCAAGCAAATTTCCCTCAACTGTATAAGAAGTAGAGATAGGTCCGGATAGTTCTATAACTTTTCCAAGGTCATGAAGAATGATGCCAGAATATAAAAGATCCTTGTCTAATGTTGGATACAAACCGGCAATGACTTTGGCTAAATCAAGCATTGAAACGACATGATAGGCAAGGCCGGAAACAAACTCATGATGGTTTTTTGTTGCTGCTGGATATTCTAGAAAGGCTTCCTGATGTTTCTTTAATAAATGCCTCGTAATTCTTTGGATGTTGGGATTTTTCATTTCAAAGATATATTGAGTGACCTTTCCCATCATTTCCTCTGAGCTCAAGGGAGCCGTTTCGAGAAAATCAGCAAGCTTTACAGAATCTGTAGGAGAAGCTGGACGAATTTGCCTAATTCTTAGCTGGTTTCGACCACGATAATTTAAAATATCCCCTGCCACTTTAACGATTGTTTCTGGGCTATAATTTTTTTCATCCTGATCAGAGACGTCCCAAAGCTTAGCTTCAATATCTCCACTTTGATCTTGAAAAATTAATGTTAAAAAAGGTTTGCCATTGCTGGCAATTCCTTTTGTTGCAGTTTTTATAAGTAGAAATAGTTCAATTTGCTCGCCTACTTCATAATATACGATTCCTTTTGACATCGCAGCACTTAATCTCCTTCCCTCGGAATACGCAAACATTCATGGAATTTTAGCCAAATGTTTGAATACACACTTCTATTAAATCAGTATAACATACTCCCTTCTTTTCCTTCCAAAAATTCCAGCTAATATAAAATAGCGGTATGACCTTTTATAATTAGCGATGGACAAAGTTGGTGTGCTAAATATGCTTTGGATTGATAGGACGCATTTCATCAATATACAGCTATATATATCAGGCTGAAGTGCTCGTTTTTTTGCTTACCTCAATAAGCTGTTGTGCAGAAAAATATTTAAGATGATGTTGATGACATGTGAAAAATAAAATCTGCTTTCCTTTTATTTTCTTCAGCAATTCAATTACTTTTTCTGTTCTATGATGATCAAAATTTACAAAGCTGTCGTCAATGATTATAGGGAAGGAATATTTTCCATACACTGTTTCTGCCAGCGCCAATCTAAAAGACAAGTACAATTGCTCTGCGGTAGCCTGGCTCAGCTCCTTCGCTTCAAATAAATCGCCTTCGTTATTTTCAATATGAAAATTACTCACTTCTTTATGCAAATAAATTCTACAATATTTGTTATTCGTTAATATACTAAAATACTCTTCTGCCTTAGTAAGAATTTTAGGCAGCCTCTCTTCTTGAAAACGCTCCACTGTTCTGGCAAGAACATTTTTTGCAGCTGCATATGTTGCCCATTCTTTTGCATGTTCTTCTAATTCTGCTTTTTTTAATTTATACGTATGCAGTAGGTCAGCATAAATCCCTCCTTCTTCAATTAAACTAATTTCATATTGGTTTTCTGCCATTTGCTTCTGCAGTAATGAAATCTCTTCCTCTATGTTTGCAAGGTGATGCTGAATTTCACGTGCTTTAGCCCGGATGTTGTTTAATGAATCCAGTTTCTCCATCTCTTCAAATGTAAGTGATGCCATCTTTAGTTTTAGATGAAGCGTCCTTAATTGTTCTTCAATACTTTCTTTCTTAGCAAATTTATTACCAAGCTCCCTATATGCTTCTATCGAATCGACATTCACTAATGTTAGCAGCTTGAATCGTTCCTCCAAATAATGATCACATAATGTATTGACCGACTGCCATTCCTCCTCAAGTTCCAACAGCTTTACATTCATTTCTTTCTGTTTAATTTGTTTTTCCATTTCTTCTTTTAATTTCTTTTTTAACATGTACGCACATTCCTGAATCGTCGTAGAATCCTCATTAATTAATAAATACAACGATTCAAATGCAGAAACAATTTCATTTATCCGATTTGCTGCAGCGTCTCTTCTTTCAATTAAATATCCCTTTTCTTTTACTAGCGCCTTTAGCCGTTCAATTAAATTGAAGGCATCAACTAAATGAAATAGCGCTAATGAATCAGGCAATTCAAGCTTGTGGCTCAAATCAATTAATACTTTTTCAGCATTCACTGAAGCGGCTTCCCATTCTTCATAGAAATATATTATTTTTTCATATTGTTCATTGATTTGTTTCAACTGCAATTGGGTTTGACTCATTTGCAACTGCAATTCATCATCTTTTTTCAGCAATGTTTCTGTTTCTGCTGTATTTATAGGATTAAGTCCGTTGATTTTTTCCCTCAATGATTTTTCTCTTTCTTTTAAAGACAGCATTTCAGAATCAAAAAAATCATCAGATCTCGATGTTTGTCTTTTCATTAAAGTGTAAATAGAAAAAATCATTCCACAAATTCCCGTTAATGCAATAAGCCAATTTCCACTCCAAAAACCCCAACTTGCCAGAATGATAAATAGCCCTGTGAATAAAGTAAATTGGATACGCTCTCCTTTCTTTTTGCTACCTGAACTCCTTGTTCTTTGCACCTTTTTTAACATTTCCTGTCTATCAAAAATGTCATCCAATTCTTGTTGTAACTGTTTTTTTTCATTAGCAAAAGATAATTGGCTTTGTAGCTCGATCCTTTCCTCCGGCTGGAGTGTATTTCTCTTTAACCCCGCTAATCCTTCTTCACACGCCATTAACGCTTGCCGTTCTTCTTCAAAGCGCTCATCAAGGTCCTGTTTTCTATCTTGTAGTTTTCTGTACTTCTCGGCTGCTTTTAAAATCTTATCTTTCATAAATACGCTTGTATCCAAGTTAATTAAGCTTTTTTCATCTATTGGGAGATGCAGTTTTTCTCCTAATAGAACAATTTCTTCTTCTATCGAGTTTAGCTTAAATGTCAATTCCTCTTCCTCTTGCTTCAGCTTCTCCCATAATGGGAGGCTTTCAACCGCCGAATGGATTTCATTTTCTTTATTCAGCAATTCTGCATGAGGGTGAACCTGATCTATATCAGCTTTTAATAATTGGATTCTTGATGCTAAGCTTGCCTTTTGAGCCTCTAGCGGATCTATTGCACTCTCTAGCCGATCCAGCCTAGCAAGACCGTCAACAGGAAACTTTACTGGCTCGAATATGCCGGCTTCTTCCTGCAATAGTTTATACTGCAAGTACAACGGCTCTATTTGTTCCCATTCCTTCAAGCTTTTCAATTCCACTTCCTGTTCTATCCGTTCTGATTGCAGTCTCTTAAGCTGATTTTCCATCATTTCTTTTTTTTGTAATCTTGTCCAATATTCCGCATTCTTTCGCTCTGCCTTTTTCAAGTCATGATGAATTTGCTTCATCTCTTTTAGCTTCATATTAATCAAAGGCTTATTTCCATTTGGCTTAAAGCGGTCTTCAAGTTCTTTTTGGAGCGATTGTTCAGCAATTAGAATTCTATCTGTTCCGATCGCCCCAGCGGAAAATAGGAACTTTCCTAAATCTTCGCCTTTTATTTGCTGAACATTTTGCAATCCATGTATATTAAAGGAAAAAACAGATTGAAATAGATTTTTATCGACTCGGTGCAGAAGCTCCTTTAATAAAGCTTCTCCACCCTTAGTCCCATCCTCAAGAAAAACGATAACATCTCCTGTAGCTGCCTTGCCTTTAACTCGTTCAATTACAGTTCTCCCGTGAATTGGAAAATCTATCATTAGCTTGCCGCCATAACTTGCCCCGTGCTTCGGTTCAAACCTTCGCTCTGCTTGCTGCTTTGTTGGAAAACCGAATAGAATGCTATGAATAAAGGCCATTATTGTCGATTTACCTGCCTCGTTTTCCCCGAAAAAAACTTGAAATTCTTGTAGATTATCAATAAATAAATCATTAAGCTTTCCAAATCCATAAATATGTATTTCAGTAATTTTCACTACTCCACCTCCGATTTTATTAGGAGATGCATTAATAAATTTTCTGCATCTTCAGCTAGGATTTTTTTATCATCCTCTGACAAACCGTCGATATATCTTCTGGCAGTTGGATGTGAATACAGGGTAGATAGACTTCCATCGAGATATTCAAGCTGTTCTGATTGCTTAAATAATTCATTGAAAAACTCAGATTCGTTTCCTAGTTTTGTTCGATTCCATTCTACCTTCACTTTGAAATCCAGTTCAAAAATCCAGACAAATGATTCCTTGTCTTTTTCTTCATCCTGCAATATTTCCAGCAGTTCACCGTTCTCTATCCCTTTTTTCTCTGTTTCCGTTAGTGTAATGTTTTCTACTATTAATTTTAACAAGACCCCCTTTTGCTCCTGTCGAACCTCTTCGATTGCTCTCCTGCATTCAATTAATATCTCATGAAAGGTTTGCGCTGCTGAAGCATCGATGAACATCTCATCCCAAATAACGGACTCCGTTTCAATAAATTCATACGAATGACCTGACTCCGTTAATTCGACAAGATAGCACCCCTTTCTACCTGTTTCTTTCTTATTTCTGCCTTGAATATTTCCTGAATAAATAATTGGCGGGCTCTCACTCAATACTGCTCGTTTATGAATATGGCCAAGCGCCCAATAATCAAACGCTTTTTCTTTTAAATCTACCAATCTGAATGGTGCATAGTTTCCATGATTACTGCTACCTTCAAAATGACCGTGAAGAATTCCAATATGAAAGTCTCCTCCATTCACTTTTTGATAATCATCAATCATCCTGGAATGGACATGCCTTTCTGGATAGCTGAAGCCATATAAGTGAACAGTGAGGTGATCATTTTTAAATTTCAGCATCTCTGGTTGATGACTGAATATATGAACATTTCCGGGCATTGGCAAGTGTGCCCATTCCCCTTCTATATGATCGTGATTTCCATGTACTGCAAAAACAGGGATACGCTCTTCTGCAAGCTTTTCCATCTCTTTGTGGAATCGCGTTTGAGCACGAATGCTGCGATCCTCCGCATCAAACAAATCACCAGCAAGAATAAGAAAATCCACTTTTTTCATCATTGCTATATTAATCAGTTTTGAAAAAGATTCAAAGGTGCTCTCTCGCAGCTTTTTGAAAATATTCTGCGGCAGATGCTTCAAGCCAACCATCGGGCTGTCCAAATGAAGATCTGCAGCATGAATAAATGTAACTCTTTTCATAACTATACCCCTCAATCTTTTTTCTTCATTTTAACGTATTTGAAAACCGAATGCACGTTCTTATAAAAGTTTTTGAAAATTGAACTTCAACTGATATATACATAATTGATTTGTTATAGACTAAAGTTTTTAAAGTTACGGTTACACCACTATGAAAAACTTACTTTTCAGTCAGATTCTGCGCTAAATAGAACTCTATCTTTCGAATCCTGCCTTCCGCCAGTAAATCTAAATATCCATCACTCATACCCGGAGTCGAACTCGAAGCCGGCGTTAAGTTATTTAATCGTTAATGGATATACGTATACTAGAAGGACATCCATCACAAAATGAGGTTAAAATTTCTTTAATTCTGCCTGTAAAAAAGCATTTCTATCTTTAATAAACTGCATAATAAATTGAGGTTCTTCATCGAAGTTTTTAATATAATCTCTTTTATATGGATCTGTTAATAGATGCGGGCGAATTTTACCATGTAGATCCGCTATTTTAGGTTCCATAAATTCTATCGTAAATTGATTTTCTAATATATCGTTTAATAGGCTGCAATAATTACTCCTAAAATTAGATATATCAAGAATTCTGGCCGATAATGTATTGAAGCCCTCGATTCTAACATAGTTATAATCCATTTCTTTTCCGTGTACATCTCTGCCCCATGTTGCATCATAATCCCAAGGCAGCACTTCAAATAATCCTGTATTCTCAGTTCTGCATAATGCATAATTATGAACAAACCCATCATAATTCTGCGTACAAACAACCCCTGCGAGCCATTTCAAATATTTATCGACATCTACGTATTTTATTATCTCCTTTTCAAATTCTGCTTTCGTCAGTGTATTCGTCTTAAAAATAAATTCATTCAAAAGCAGCTGCTCTTCTTCTGTCCCATATTTTACTTCATATCCAAGGTCTAATGAATTTTTCGGTTTTCTATCATCATTAATTAATGAAAAATTAGCGTCTCCATCTACCGCATAAAAAATTGAATGAATAGTTAAGCCTCTATTTTTAAAGTAGTTTTCGTCAACCGCTTCCAACTCCATATAGACGCCCTCTTGCCTCCCATTTAAAACTAAAACAACAGGTTTTGCCTTAGGTGTCAAAACACCAATGCTAGAAAAAAAATCAAATGAAAGTTTGTTTCTAATTAATGAAGGATCTTTATATTCCGCGTTTAAATGAATTTCAGTTGCCCCTCTGTATGTTTTAGGCTTATAAAACTGTACATGATAAGACTTCTTCTTAAATTTCCTTATATGAGAACCCCGATATACGACATCAATATCAAGCTTTTTATTGTTTATTGTTAATGATCCGGTAACAGGATCATCAGACCAAATATTCTCCTTTAATGCTGAAAGGTCCTGAGGACGAATAAATAATTTATACGTTTGTAGATTTGTTTCATTCACATGTATCACCCCTTGTAGCAAATGAACGGTCGGCCCCATCTAATAAACAAAAATAAAGCAAACAAATCACACGAAAAATGCTTTTCATCATCGTGACTGTCTCTCCTGCCACTGATTGTTATTTGACAGAATCAGGTTTTTCAGCCTGTCATTTGAAGCCTCACTAATTGTAATTGCCAACTCGTTATTAAAGGATATGAAATTGGCAAAAGAGATGCCACAGAGGTTTTTAGTCTAATTTTCTAAAAATACGCACTTTACTCATACAAAACCTGTTTTACCTTCGTACAATGATACTAATTAAAGGGATGTACTACTTAAAAAATACCAATTTATTATCAATTGACATTCCTTTATAAATAAAATAGGAGGAATAATTTTGAGAAGATATACTGGAGCAGATATTTCAGCTGCATTAGAAGAAGTTTCAAAGACTGAAATAAATAGTTTTTTACACCAAGAACCAGTTGGTAAGAAACGTTCTCGCAGAACTAGAAACACGCGTAGATCATCCCGTTCTCGCAGAAGCACGAGAGGTACGCGTAAATCATGCCGCTCTCGCAGAAGCACAAGAGATACGCGCAGATCATGCCGTTCTCACAGAAGCACAAGAGGCACGCGCAGATCATGCCGTTCTCGCAGAAGCACAAGAGGTACGCGCAGATCATGCCGTTCTCGCAGAAGCACGAGAGGCACGCGTAAATCATGCCGTTCTCGCAGAAG
>NZ_PISD01000084.1 GCF_002835735.1 Cytobacillus horneckiae
GGGTGCAGTTCAAATCAGAAATTCGCATGATAGTTCGGTTTTTTCATTGGCTGAAATACTTCTGTTCCAGCCTCGGGCTGTAAAGAGATACTCATGTAAATAATAAAAGATGAAGGGTTTGGGGATTTTTCGAGGGCTACCGCTCTCCTTCCGCAGGGCGAGCGTCGAGCCATTAGTGTAGTGTATCGACAGTCTCGCTACTCTCCCGTAGGAGTCGAGCGGGTACCTATCCAAATCCAACTATATTTACTTATTATCACTTTCTTTACTTTAGCTTTTTTCATTATCGAAGATTTCAAGATAATTTGTTACAATCCCATCAATCGGCCATCTTTTAATATGTTGTAATTCATTATAGGTGTTCACGGTCCAAACGATTGTTTTTAGATTTTCTTCATGAAGGCTTTTCATTAGCTTTTGATTTACCATTGTCCATTTTGGATTTAAATACTGTATATGTTTGGCAAACCTAGTGATATCCTTCTTATGAAGCGGATAATTTATTAATAGGCCTATAGGGATTTTAGGAAGAAAAGATTGAAACTTTTTCAATGACTGCAAGTCAAAGGATTGGACGATAATTTCTTCCTCATTAAATAGTTGATTGCTTATTTCCTTTGCGACAAGCTGTTCTATACCAGGATAGTTCGAGGGCTTTTTAAATTCGATAAGGAGGCCAATCTTACCTGAATACTTAGTTAAAACTTCTTTGAAAAGCGGGATTCTTTCCCCCTTAAATGCTGGAGAAAACCAACTTCCTGCATCGAATTTTTGCAGCTCGTTATACGTGAAATCCTTTACTTTTCCTTTGCCATTTGTCGTGCGGTCAATTGTAAAATCATGTATGACAACAATATGGTTGTCTTTAGTTAATTGGACATCAATTTCGATATATTCTGCACCTAATTCGACTGCCCGTTCGAACGCTGCAAATGTATTTTCAGGGCATTCCCCTGCTGCGCCGCGATGAGCAATTTTCATAATAGAATGAGAGTGCAACTGCTCACGTTTAATATTTATCATCATATTTAATTTCGTTGAAAAAGTAGCTATTGCCTTTCTTACATATTTCAATAAAATTCTCCTCATTTTTTTGTGCTTATAATAGGTGATTTCCTATATAGAAGTCAATCCCAATCTTCATATTTTATGACACCGCCCGTTAAATCGAGCGTATTTCTTTCCCCTTTATAAATAAGCTTGTCATCTTTCTGAACAATTAAATTTTCATAGGTGAATACTTGCTTTCCAGAGGGAAGCTCAATGATAATTTTTTCACCTAAATCCTTTTTCGGCGCTTCGATAACTATGCTGCTTTTTGCATAAATATAAATTCCGATCATCACAGCTGCACATGCCAGGATAAGGATAAGTGTCATGCTTGCAAATTGATTTTTAGGTTTAGTGTGATATTTTTCAAATCTGGACAAAACGAATTCCCTCCCTTTTACTGCTAAACAACATATGCTGGAATTTATAAATGATGACATTTTCTGATAGAATGAACAGGTTTTACTAGCTGAGAAAAGTGATATTTGTGCTTAATGAAAAAGAATTGAAAAAAATGAAACATTTTCAAATTTCAATCGTAATAGTGGTATAGGGTAAGAGGTTTGCATTCGGAGGGGAGTGTTTATATGAGTGATCCAACAACAGTGGCTTTACTGACATAAAAGCATCGTTATAAAAAATATGAATGAATAGGAATGCATGCGCATGGAATTATTTGGATTACCTATTGAAACTATTTACTTATATGCCCTGATTATCTCGGGCAGCCTGATTATTTTGTATTTATTTTTCGGCGATATTGTCGAAGGAGTAGGAGAAGCTAGCGGGTTTATCAATCCAGTTTTGATTCTTGCCTTTATAACATTTATGTCTGCAGCTGGATATATTCTCGAATTTTTGACTTCATGGAATAGCCTATTGATCGCATTGGTTGCTGCCGGAATTGCACTTGTACTTGATATTCTATTGAATGTCTTTGTTCTCATTCCGATCTCATCTGCGGAGGAATCGCTTGTGTATACAGAGGATTCTTTAAGAGGACGGGTCGGATTAGTGATTCTTCCGATTCCTGAGGATGGATTCGGGGAAGTGCTAATTGAAAGCTATTCAGGGAGAATTTCAAAAACGGCTGCCAGCATAGATAATCAGACGATTGCTGAAGGTCAAAAGGTGCTTGTTGTAGAGGCAAAAGATAATACAGTCGTAGTAATGAAGCATGAAAATTTGTAATAGGGAGGATTCTATATGTTAATGGTTTGGGTAGTGGCAGGAATTGTTCTATTTTTAATTATTGCCTTATTAGGAGTTTTTGTAACAAAATATCGCACGGCAGGTCCGGATGAAGCATTAATTGTAACCGGCAGCTATTTAGGCAGTAAAAATGTCCATATAGATGAGGCAGGCAATAGAATTAAGATAATTCGCGGTGGAGGTTCATTTGTATTACCTGTTTTTCAACAAGCAGAACCGTTAAGCCTGCTTTCAAGCAAACTTGAGGTATCAACACCGGAAGTCTATACAGAGCAAGGCGTTCCAGTTATGGCAGATGGCACAGCAATTATTAAAATCGGTGGTTCTATCGGAGAAATAGCTACTGCTGCCGAACAATTTTTAGGGAAATCCAAAGAGGATAGAGAAAACGAAGCGAAGGAAGTTTTAGAGGGGCATTTAAGATCAATTCTAGGTTCAATGACAGTTGAAGAAATCTATAAAAACCGCGATAAATTTTCTCAGGAGGTTCAACGTGTTGCCTCTCAAGACTTGGCGAAAATGGGTCTCGTGATTGTTTCTTTTACAATTAAAGATGTTCGTGATAAAAATGGCTACTTAGATTCATTAGGAAAGCCGAGAATCGCTCAAGTAAGAAGAGATGCAGACATTGCCACAGCAGAAGCAGAGAAAGAAACGAGAATAAAACGGGCGGAAGCTGACAAAGATGCGCAGAAGGCTGAGCTAGAAAGAGCAACAGAAATTGCTGAAGCAGAAAAAGAAAATCAAATGAAGATGGCAGATTACAGGCGTGAACAGGATATAGCTAAAGCGAAGGCCGACCAAGCATATGACTTGGAAACTGCCCGGGCAAAGCAAGAAGTTACAGAGCAGGAAATGCAGATTAAAATTATTGAAAGACAAAAAGCGATTGAATTAGAAGAAAAAGAAATTTTAAGAAGAGAAAGACAATATGATTCTGAAGTGAAGAAGAAAGCAGACGCAGATCGCTATTCTGTTGAACAGGCTGCCGAAGCGGAAAAACGCAAGCAAATGGCAGAAGCAGATGCCCATCAATACCGGGTTGAATCTGAAGCTAGAGCAGAGGCGGAGCGCGTGCGTGCTGACGGTCTTGCTAAAGCCGATTCTCAAAGGGCACAAGGGGAATCTGAAGCAGAAATCATTCGCTTAAAAGGTTTAGCTGAAGCGGAAGCGAAGAGAAAAATTGCAGAAGCGTTCGAACAATACGGCCAGGCTGCGATAATGGATATGGTCTTAGATATGCTGCCGCAATATGCGAAGGAAGTTGCAAGTCCATTATCCAATATTGATAAAATTACAGTTGTTGATACTGGCAGTGATGGAAAAAACGGCGGTGCCAATAAGGTTACGGGCTATGCAACAAACTTAATGTCAACGATGCAAGAATCATTAAAAGCATCATCAGGCCTTGACGTGAAAGAATTGTTAGAAAACTTCTCCGGTAAATCTAATATCAGAGAAAGCATTGATCAATTGGCTACCGGTTTAAATGAAGATAAAGGGAAAGCAATGACCATCCCTAACGAGGAAAAGTAAAGTGGATAGAAATCTTTTTCAATGAAAATAAAAAACAGCGGAGATAATGATTAATTATCTCCGCTGTTTTATTTAGCTAGAAAGAAGAATAACCTAAATTTGGCTTCGAGTTAAAAGGTCATATAAGTAAAACTAAGGCAGTTGCCGGGAGGGCATGGCGAATGCCAAGTTTTTCTTATTATTTTTCGTCTTTCAAATCTTCAATTGAATCGATATCCATATATTCTGGGACAACTAATCCAATCTTCGTTCCTTCTAAGTTTTCACCAAGGTCCTCAAATTGACCATCAAATTTCTCATAGTAGTCAGCATGGGTGAGCGGTAACCAGCCGGCAACATGTGCATCAAGGCTGCCTTCAGCAACACCGGCCCACATTGGCCCTGCTTCAACTTGGCTTAATGTTACATCATAACCAAGATCAGTTAATACTTTGCCAATCACATTTGTACTGGCAATTTCAGTATCCCAAGCTACATAGCCAAGTGTGATTTTATCACCATCAACTTTTTCTGCACCTTGCGTCCATTCTGATACTAAGTCTTCGTTTGCTTCAACCCAATCAGCTGCTGCTTTTTCTGGGTTTTCGCCATCTGTTATTTTAACCATTACTTCGTTCATTGCATCTTCAGACCAGTTAAATTGGTCTAAAACTTTATGTGCAGAAGGGTGATCCTCTGCAAGTCCATTTCTTGCAATGGTATGAATATTTTCTTCTTCACCAAATGATCCTTTTGGATCTTCTAAATATTTCAAATCAAAAGCGGAGAACTTCCAGTGTGGGCTCCAACCAGTTACTATTATAGGTTCTTCTTTGTCATAAGCTTTTTTAAGGGCAGCAGTCATAGCAGCGCCAGAGCCTTCAACTAATGTCCAATCATTAAGCTCATAGTCCTCCATCACACCTGCTGCAGCCTTCATAATTCCAGCACCGGGATCGATACCAATAATTTGGTGATTCACTTGATCTCCGACTGAAGCATCCTCATTTGTCGCACCATCGTTAGAACCGCATGCTGCTAAACCTAATGCAACTGCAGGGACCATTAAAAAAGATAGCCATTTTTTTTTCATCGTAATACCCCCTAATTTTTTTGTTTCTTAGTACCAATATTTTGTGTAATCCGGTCAAGGATAATGGCCATAACCACAATCGCTAAACCAGCCTCAAAACCTCTTCCAATTTGAATTTGTGTAACTGCTCGATAAACATCTGCGCCAAGCCCAGGTGCTCCGACCATTGAAGCAATAACAACCATAGAAAGTGAAAGCATTATACTTTGGTTAATACCTGCCATGATTGTGGGCATAGCAAGCGGCAATTGTACTTTCAATAACCGTTGTTTTGATGTTGAGCCAAATGCTTCTGTCGCCTCGATAATATCGGTTGGCACTTGCTTAATTCCTAGAATCGTCAATCGAATAGTCGGAGGGACCGCAAAGATAACTGATGCGACTACTCCAGGAACAACGCCAATGCTAAAGAAGAAAATAGCAGGGATTAAATAGACGAATGCAGGCATTGTTTGCATAAAATCCAAAATTGGTGTAATCACATGCCTTACAGTACTTTTTTGCGATGCCCAAATACCTAATGGCAAACCGATCAATATCGTAATAATGACAGCAGTAAGGACGAGTGAAAGCGTCTGGAGCATGCCATCCCAATAACCAATATTATCAATGAAAAACAGCCCTATTAAAGTAAATAATCCAATTCCTCTACTGGCAAGCTTCCAAGCGATTAACGCTAATACAATCATAAATAGAAAGGATGGTACAACGGACAGCACAGAATATAGCCCGTTTACAATGCTTTCTAATGCGACGGTAATACCATCAAAGACGACAGCAAATGTAACAGTTAACCAATCAACAAAAACATCAATCCAATTTGCTACTGGGAGCTTAGGTAATAATCCTTCCATTAGTTCAGCACCTCCTTAGCAAGCAATTTAGAGGTGAAAACCTCATTTTCAAAATCATTTATTGCCTCATTATTACCTGCCAATGCACCAATAACAGCACCTCTTACTAAGATTCCGAGCAGGCGCTTATTAGCATCAACAACTGCAACCGGAATAGAAGCGGTTGATACTTGATCAAATAAATCTGTAAGTAATGTTTCTTCGTCAACCATTTGGATATGTGTATCGAGAATGTCTTGAAGAGTTTTGCCATTCTCTGCAGCATTCTTCGCATCTGCAGCCGTGATTGCGCCTAGCAGCGTTTTCTTTTTATCAACCGCATAAATGCTTGAAATGCCAAGTTTCCTCATCAATTGAAGAGCCACGCGGGGACCTTTATCGATTTGTACAGTTTCCGCTCGTTTCATTACATGCTTAGCAGTTAGGACTTTTGAAAGGTCAACGTCTTCAACGAATCTTTCAACATATTGATTGGAAGGATTCATAAGAATTTCTTCTGGTGTACCAATTTGCACAATTGAGCCGTCTTTCATTAATGCAATGCGGTCTCCGATTCTTAATGCTTCATCTAAATCATGAGTGATGAAAACAATCGTTTTTGACATAGATGATTGCAGCTCAAGCAATTCATCCTGCATGTCTTTGCGAATTAAAGGATCCAGTGCACTGAATGCCTCATCCATTAGGAGGACATCAGTATCATTGGCTAAGGCTCTCGCCAAACCAACGCGCTGCTGCATACCGCCGCTTAATTGATCTGGGTATTGATTTTCGTACCCTTCAAGACCTACTAGTCTTAAAGATTCCAGCGCTTTGTTCTTTCTTGTTTCTTTCTCCATTCCTTGAATTTCTAATCCATATTCTGTGTTCTCTAATATGGTTCGATGAGGGAGAAGGGCAAACTTTTGAAAAACCATACTAATTTTTTTTCGTCTTGTTTCTCTTAGTTCGTCCTTCGACATTTTTGTAATGTCCTTGCCATCAATGGAGACAACACCAGAAGTTGGGTCAATCAATCTATTTAATGTCCGAACTAAAGTAGATTTGCCGCTGCCGGACAATCCCATAATGACGAAGATTTCACCTTCGTATACATCGAAGTTTGCTTGGTTTACACCAATGGTTGCACCAGTTTGCTTAAGAATTTCATTTTTATCTTTACCTTCTTTTAACAACTGTGCGGCTTTTTTGGCGTTTTTACCAAAAATCTTTGTAACATTTTGCACACTTATTTTTTTGTTCCGTTCATTCATTTTTCCACCTCGTTCTATTTACCTGTGAAATGCGACCTCTCAATTGTAGGATTAATCTTACCTTTAGGGCAAAGCGTAGATTCGAGCATAATCCACTGTTTAGTTTGTACAGTAAAAACTGTACGAACTGAACAATGTGTATTCTTATAAATCCTCCTGTTTCCTCTATATAGCTCCTATGTCGAATTCTTTACAATCATGTAAAACATGTTAAGCTAAAAAATGTGAAAGTTAAGGGTGTAATAAATAAGCACGATAATTTCGGTGCCTATTTAGGCGGATTAACTTTAATTGAAAGATAGATAACGGGTGGGATAATGTAGAAATGAGTGAACAAGAGAAGCTTGACCAAGCGCGTGAAAGAGTAATAGAGACGGTATCCCAAAATATGAATTTATATGGAATAGCCCCTTCAATCGGCCGTTTATATGGAATGCTCTATTTTAAAAATACCCCAATGACTTTGGATGAAATGAAGGAAGAGCTTGGGATGAGCAAGACAAGCATGAGTACGTCAGTTAGAAGTCTCCTTGAGCTAAAGATGGTTGAAAAGGTCTGGAAGAAAGGGTCACGAAAAGATCAGTACCGTGCAGAAGAAGACTGGCATCAAACCTTTGTTGATTTATTTACAACTAAATGGCGGCCGAGTATTTCGATGAATATTGGTGCCATTGAGAAGTCAATTAAGGAAATGGAACAGATTATCACTGAAAAAACGGCAGATGCTGAAGTTCTAAACGCAGCCAAAGCGGATATTAACAAATTATATGAGGCTTTAGCTTATTATGATTGGCTAGGTAGATTAGTAGACAGCTTTGAATCAGGTGAAATTTTTAACCTTGTCCCTAAAGAAAAAAATGAATAATCAAGTTAACACCGCTTATGGATGAAGCGGTGTTTTTTTAACGCCAAAAGAGCTATTTGCAGTAAATAAACGATTGGTCATTTTGTTCTCTTTCCTTAAGAAATAATTTTTCCACAGTAGTTCGAATAGTCGAAGGCATAATCTCGGGACAACGATGTGGAAGCTCTTTCCTGAAGGGAACAATAGCCAAATTAAACATAGTTTTCATATATAAATAGAAGCTGAAACCTGTCAAAGTCAGCAAACATCGCGCCATTTTTAATTATGGAAACAGCAATAAAATGTAGGAAGCTGCCATTGTAATTTGCCCAATTTTGTAGAAATTTGATGTTCATTCAGCTTGCTAAAGCATTGAAATTGAAGGAGAGAAAGGGAGCTGGAGTGGATAAGCCTATAGATGTTTGCCCTAAAAATGTGCATTTGACTATCGCACATATAGGGTAAGCTGAATAGGATATATAGAATCAAATAAAGGAGGTCATTTAAAATGTCAGAAGGATTTGGATGTGGCGGAGGCTTCGCACTCCTAGTAGTATTGTTTATCTTGTTAGTAATCATCGGAGCTTCTTGGGGATACGGTGGTTGCTGCTAATTAGCAGGACATTAAAATAACTAATAATAATAATAGGAGGAGATTTTTCTATGTATGGATATGGTGGCGGCGGTTGCTGTTATGGTGGATACGGCTATGGTGGCGGCGGTGGTTGTGGATTCGGCGGCGGTTTTGCGTTAATCGTTGTTTTATTCATTCTGTTAATCATCGTTGGTGCAGCATGCTTTAGATTTTAGAGAGAAAAGAGAGGATGCTTATAAAGCATCCTCTCTTCCTTTTACATAAGATCAGTCAATTGGAGAATTAATCCAAAGCTTACCTTCAGCAATTGCGCGTGTTTCATTACCGTAGCCGTCTTTGACTTTTACTTCAATTTCAGCTCCTGGTGCAACAACGTTTGAAGTCGCTGTGTAGTATCCAACATAATGACCTGGTGTTGTTTCCATAATAGGAAGGTCATTCACATTTGAGGCCTGAGATTTTAAGTTAGTTAATGGCATTTTAATTGCAAATGTAGCCTTTAAGCCAGGCTCACTATCAAACTCAATCTTAACTGTTTGACCTGCATTTAATTGTCTGTCCTCTCCAGGAAGAAGATTTTCAATTTCAGGTGCAGTGTATTTTGCATCCACAGTAACAGATTTGATTGTTTCATTGCCAGCTTTATCTGTAGCTACAACTGTAATTTCATTTTCACCTTCATCCAAAAGGATGCGTAATGAGTATTTGCCATCTGTTACTTTTGCTTTTTGGCCATTGACTGTAACTGTATCAAGGTTATCATCAGAGATCGTTCCTTCTACTGTTACGGTTTCTTTATTTGTTTTAGAGTTGTCTTTAGGACTTGTGATCGCTAATTCAGGTGCTGCTTGATCAAGTGTAATTTTCACTGCTTCTGATGGATCTGTTTCGCCCACATCACTTACTCCGGTAGCTGTAAGGACATTCTCACCTTGTGATAATGTAACGTCTACAGAGAATTTTCCATCTGCATCAGCTGCAGTTGTTCCAGCTTCGTCATCACCATTGTAAACTTTTATATCGACATTTGGTTGAGAAGTACCTTCAACTGTAACGATTTCTTCTTTTGTAAAGCTGCCATCAGCAGGTGCTGTAATAACTGGAGATGATAGTTCATAATTTACAATCGCACGAATCATATAGTTTCCTTCAGCTGTTGGAGATGGTGACCATGCTCCGCCAACTAATTGGAAGTTGCGACCGGAATTTGTGCCGTTTTCATCAGTGCCTAGTCCAGGTGCATTTGGATTAGGGTCAGATTGGATGTAGACCATGAAGAAGTCGCCATCAACTGTTACTCCTTCACCAGCTAAATCAACTTGAGTCCATTCTCCATTACGAAGAGCGGTTGCATCAATAGGGCCAGCTAATCTTTCTCCAGGCGTTCCATCATCTTTAGCATCATGGATAGCTACTTGGAAGTTAGTTCCTCCAGGTGTTGGCCATGAAGTATCCCAGAATCGGAATAGACCGCCAGTTACCATAGCTGATTCCTGACCTTCTTCAAGTGACATTCTTACACCCCAGCCATTGCCGGCATCATAGAATGCACGCGCGTTTTCCGCAGTTCCATCATCATATCCGATTTCACCTTCGAACCCGATAAATGGTTTTAATTCTACATTTACCTCAACATCAGAACCATCAAGAGTGACTTCAATGTCTTTGCTGGAATAAGAATTCGCCATTACTCTTAATGTGTAATCGCCATGGTAAGCTGATAGTGAATATTCACCATTTGCATTTGTAGTAACAGGTGTTACTTGAGCATCTTCAACAATTAAAAGAGTGGCGTCTTCAATTGGCTCTCCAGTTCTTTCATTTGTTACAGTTCCAGAAACAGTTCCTTTAGGAAGCTCATCAAGAACGAAGTTTGCAATTGCCTCTCCATCTGCCGCTACATCGACAGTTTGTGTTTCTGAGCTAAATCCATATGCTTCTGCACGTACATTGTATTCACCAGCAGCATGCATTAATTGGTATGAACCGTCAGCAGGATTAGTGTTTACAGATCTGCCAGACTCAAGGACACTTACTTTCGCACCAATTGGAAGTGCCATAGGTACAGCTTTTTCTTTTGCTTCTTTGGCAGATTTTTTATCTGTACTTGGTTGGATTTTGTTAGCATTGACTTCTTTTTTGCCTTTAGCTTCAGCTTTGCTATCGGCTTTAGTTTTAGCTTTGCTGTCAAAACCGATATTGCCAGTTTTAGAAGCAGCTAAAGGTGTGTCTGAAAGACTGACATCATCAATATACCAGCCAGGTCTAACGACTGAACCATCAGATGTTAGGTTAAAGCCAATATAAATTCTTTCGCCGGCATATTCACTAAGGTCAACTTGACCGTCAATCCAGCCATTAGATTGGTTTGTGATACGAGCTAGCTGCGTCCAGTTTTGTTGATCTGTTGATACAAAGACATGACCGAAATCCCAGTTATTTTCAATGTTATACCATTGTTTGAACTGTAAATAGCTGCTTCCATCAGGTAAATCGATAGGAGGCATCGTTAAAGTCATGTTTGCGCTGTTTCCATAATCGCCAGCAAGGCCAGTTGCATATACTTTTTCACCGGAGAATGCACTGCCTGGTCCAGAAGTTGGTGCACCCCATTCCCAAATGTTTCCTGATCCGAAAGAAGACCAGCCAGTTGGCGTGGATTCGAAATCAGTAGAATAGCCGACTGTAATACCAGGCTGAACAGCTACTTCAAAAGTTTCAGTTTCGACTGCATTACCGCCAAAGTCATTTACAATCCATTTGTAAGAAACAGATGGCACATCGATGTCACCGCCAGGAATAACGGCAGTAAATGTACCTTCTTTATAGTTGCCTGATGATCTCACAGCAGAAACTGTTTTCGTACTGCCATCAGCAGCAACATATTCAAGTTCTACACTTGTAATACTTACATTATCAGAAGCAGTAAGTTCTAAGCTCAAATCCATACCTGCATATGTTTCTTCTGGTGCAGTGTGCTCAGCTACTGGTTCTTCAGTATCTTCACCATCTTTAGACACAGAACCTTTAATCGTGCCGAGTCCTGAGATAATTGAATTAACGGCATCATAAGCATTAACTAAACCATAACCAAAACCGTTGTTTGGAGATTCTGGATATTGGTTATTTGTTAAAGGTACAGCTGTTGAAGTAATAATTTCTTCCATATCCTCAATAGAAATGCTTGCATTTACTTGTCGAAGTAATGCAGCTACGGCGGCTACGTGCGGACCAGCCATAGAAGTTCCATTCCAGCCGCCTTCATAGCCGCTTCCTGGAACGGAAGACCGAATATTTACACCTGGAGCAGAAATTTCAGGTTTCAATATACCGCCATAAGGTGAAGGTCCTTGTAAAGAGAAACCTGCTAAATTATCGTTAATATCTGTTGCACCTGTTGTAAATGCTTCAGGTAGGTTTCCAGGGTTAGCAACTGATCCCGGACCACCTGGATTAAATAATGTAGTGTTACCTGCAGAGAATTCTGGGAAAATTTCAGCCGCACGCCAAGCTTGAACGACTTGTCTGTACCAGTCATCTACTCCAGGCCCGCCGCCCCAAGAGTTATTTACAACATCTGGAGCCATTGCAGGGTTTGGATTCCCGTTCTCATCGGTAGGTGCAAGAATCCATTCACCAGCAGCAATAAGTTGCGCATCTGTGCCACTACCAGCAGCATTTAATGCTTTTGCAGCAATCCATTTTGCACCAGGAGCTACCCCAACTTGATTTGCTCCGTTTGGTTCAGCACCGACCATTGTTCCAGTAACATGAGTCCCGTGACCATGGTCATCATATGAATCAGAACGATTTGAAGTGGCATCAAAGAAGTTGTATTCATGATCAGCTGAACCAGTTGCGGCATCATAGCCGCGATATTTTTCTTTTAACGCTGGGTGATCCCATTGAACACCAGTATCAATGGAAGCAACTACTGTACCGGACCCATCAATACCCATCTCCCATACCGCAGGTGCGCCGATATGATCGATATTCCATTCGATGGAATTGATTTCACCAGCTTTTTCCGCTTTAGGAGCTTCTTCTACCGTTGGTGTATGTAGCTTTCTAGTTTCATTCGGTAGAATTTTTTCTACTTCTGGGAAAGTAGCGATTTTCTCCATCACTGCTTTTGTTGCAGTAACGGCCATTGCATTTACAATATAAAAAGATTGAATGTCATTTGCTTTACCTGACTTTTCTTGTTTTTTAAGGAAGTCATTAACGCTGCCTTGAGACTCAATCGCTGTTGCTCTTAAATCTGAAACAATTGAAGATCTTTTCATGTATTTAGCTTGTGCAGCAGATTGCTTTTGAGCTGAAGCCGCTTTTTCTGCTTTTTTAGCTGAAGCAACAGGATCTGCTTGTTCTTTAAATTTAATTAAGAAGGTGACTTGATCCTCTTTGTCAAATTCTTTAGTTAATGATTTACTAATTTTGTTTTGGGCAACTTCTGCAGCTGATTTTGCAACGGAAGTACTAACTCCCTTGTTCGAATCAGCTGACCCGATGCTTGGAAACATCATAGGTACGATTAAGAAAGCAATCATAAAGATGCTAAGCCATCGGTAAGAATTTTTTCTTTTTCTTCTCAAAACAATTCCCCTCCCTGAATTTTAAATGATGGGCTCTTAAAATAAATATTAACTAGAAAATGTTCACCTCCTATGATTTAGTGGAAAGGAAATCTTGATTAGAATTCCTTGCCTCAATTTAAACTGTAGCTAATAAAAAGGGGTGAAGTTGTCGGATTATGTCGAATATTTCGTTCGCTTTTGTAAAATGAGTTAATCGTAATAGAGAACAAATCTTAAATTAGTGCAAAGGGAATTGTAAAAGGTGAAAAAATTAGCTAAAAATCCTCTTAGCAAGCAATTTTCATTATGAAATAATAATAATATTTAGAAAATTAAGTATTTAGTAATTGTGTTAGGAATTCTTCCAGAAGAATTTAGTTCATTTGAATAGGTTCATTCGATAGGTGAAAAACGGCATAGATAAAAAATGTAATGGGAAAAATCCAAACAATAGTCCTGATTTATACAAGATTACAGAAGAAATACTTAAAGATTAAAAATAGTTCACTGAAAAAGCACTATTGCATTTAAATGAATAAAAACAGTTCATAAGTTATATGTTGATCAATTGGGCAGCCGAAAGGAACCATATAATAAAAATGACAAACCTCACGAAAGGATGTTAATTATGATGTTAACTTTACGGATAAATGTCTGAGTATTAAAAAAATATTACTCTTTCATTAAAAAGGGGGTTAAAAAATTGGTAGATGGGGGCGAAGAGTTTAGCCAGGTGTATGATGAGTATAGTGACAGAATTTTTAGCTACATTTTCCTATTAGTAAATAATCGCGCCACAGCAGAAGATTTAACCCAGGAATCTTTTATCAAAGCGTATCAGAGTTTTAATCAATTTAATGAAGAGTCGCAACTGTACACATGGCTTGTTAAAATTGCAAGAAACACAGCGATTGATTATATAAGGAAAAAATCTAAATATCGATACTTGCCGTTTGATCTTAAAAATCTTTACTCCGAGCAGCAATCACCAGATGAAATTTTATTGAAGGGCGAAAAAATTACTATATTATATGAAGCGATTAACAGATTAAAAATGGATTATCGTGAAGTGATTGTATTAAGGAAAATTAAGGAATTCTCCATAAAAGAATCTGCAGAAATTTTAAATTGGAAAGAGGATAAGGTGAGAATTACTACTCTAAGGGCTATAAAGGCGCTAAAGAAAGAACTGAAAAAAAGGGGAGAAGGTTTTGAAGAGGTACTCTCAAATGGATGACGCATTAAAGGAACTAGATTCTATCCATAGAAAAATAACGGCAAAAAACAAGTCTTTTCAACAAATAGAAAGTAAACTTGCACATAATAATCAGCAAAAAATCATATCAAAAAGGATTCCTTATTATATGACCTCAGTTGCAACATTACTCATATTTTCATGCTTAGTCTTATGGAAATGGGATGATGGCATTGGACGGGCAGATAATTATCCTGTCTTATCTTCAACTATAATGGAGGCGATTATTGCAACAAATCATTCATATGATAGTTTTCAGCCGATTGAATATATGTATAAAAAAGACTATGCTATTTCCAGCAACAATGAATGGCTTGAATTGTTGCATTCATTAATTACCAATGCAGAAAGGGTCGAGGAGCAGCCGATTGGGAAAAATATGTATGATTGTTTACTGCTATTAGAAAACAATGAAAATATTAAGCTAAAGATATGGATTGAAGATAATGATTTATATTTTATGGAATGGAATAAAAAAATAGTTTATAAAGCAAATAACGCTGAAAGCGAGCAAATTATGGCAGGTATACAGCGAATAATTGAAAAAGAGTAGGGTTGTTTGAATGATTATATTTGAAGATAAACAAGCGGTAGTTTTTCAAAGTGCATTATTTAAAGTATTATCAACGGTTATTTTTACTGAGGATGCAGTCATTGTTGTGGATCCTGCGATGCTGCCTCATGAAGTAAATGAGATAAGGGCACTGGTGGATGAAAGAATCGCAGACAGGGAGCTCATTGTTATTTTTACTCATGGGGATTTTGATCATATTGTAGGATATCCGGAATTTAAAGATGCGATGAAAATTGGAAGCTTAGGAATGGACAAGCATGCCAATAAAAGAGAAAAGGTACAGTTAATAAATGATTTTGATAATGAATACTATATAGACAGGTTGGGTGAGAGAGAGTATCCGGAGTTTGATGAAGTGATCGATCATGATGGGCAAACCTATCAAGTAGGTTCTACAAAGCTGACTTTCTATTTAGCTCCCGGCCATACTTCAGATGGATTATTCACCGTTTTGGAATCACATGGCATATGGGTTGCTGGTGATTATCTATCTGATTTTGAATTGCCGTTCCTGAATGATCGTTCGATTGCTTATAAGAATACATTAGAAAAGGCGAAGGAGATTTTAGCATCTTATAATATTCGTTTAATGATTCCTGGGCATGGCAGCCATACAACTGACCAGAAGGAAATCTTAAAAAGAATCCATATGGCCGAAAAATATATTTATGCTTTAGAAGAGGCTGTAATTAACAAGGATATGGATAAGATTGCTGAGCTTGGAAAACAGCATCCTTATCCATCAAGCTTTACAAAGAGCTGCCACGAAGAAAATGTAAAAGTTATAAGGCATGAAGTAAAAAAGCCGAATGATAATTAGTTCGGCTCAGGCTTTAGAGAAACTCATTTTAATAACTCCGAGACTTACCACTCACTTTTGAACGGGGCGTGCGTCGAGCCGCTTCAGCGCAGAACTGCACGCGCCAACTATTGGTCGCTCAAAAGATTGGGATCTTTTTATAAAAAGACTATAAAGTTTACACATTCGTACCCATAAAATGCAGCAACGTCATTTGCAGATAAATAAGTTGAACTGATAAACTTTTCTCTTCTAGTGAAAAGCTCGCTCATTTTTTGCTGACTACGCATAATTTTGGTTTCAGTTATGTGTCTGAATAGAGCGATCTGTCACTTTAACTGAGGATTAAAGTAACAATCGAGGCCTGAGTAAAGTAATCCGTCATTTTATCTGAGGTTTGTGACAATCAAGGAAGTAGATATTCGTTACTATAATAACTAAAAGACCATGTAAAAATAAATAAGGACTGAGTCCGGTACAATACCGAACTCAGTCCTTGGTTGCATAAATATTGTCTAACATTTGGGGCGCACTTTACGCCATGTAGTGTCTCGACTTTCTCTCTACTCTGAGCAGGAGTCGAGAGAACACCTCTCCAAATCCAGCCAAATTTTCTTATTTTCACTTTCGAACTGTCATTAGTTTGTCTTTTTTAGAATGATTGGTAATTCTTCATCTTATTGGATGATACAATGTGGGCTCCAAAATCCTTCAATACAAACTTTAAAATATCCTGAATAGCGAAATTTAGTACAATACCAGCAAAGCTGATCTGATGTTCCTTCTTCCAATTGTTCACCAGGAACAACAATCGTTTCATTGATTTCCCCATTAAAATCACTTGCTTCAATAGATACAGAGCTACCAAACAGCAAAATCGAGAAGCAGCAAAGAAGAATTATTGCCAACTGTTTAAACTTGCGCAAAATCCATTCCCCCAGTATATATATTTTTAATAAATTTTACCGGTTATTGCCAATGAGAAACATAGGAAAAATTGAGGATTTATTACAAAAAACACATTTTATCGTAGATTAACAGGCCGTAAGGCTCCACTTCGGGAGTTTAGAGAAATTGAAGAAGCTTAGGTGGGGGATAACTACCTGTCAAAGCGCGATTGGTTCAACTAACAATCAGTGGGGGATGGAAGAAAACCCACATGATTGAAGTTTAACTTTATTCTGTAAGTGCACGATAAATATCTTTTTTACATTGAAGAAAATCACTATCAAGCATAATATCTCCCTGCCTCGGTCTTGGGAAGGGAACATGATAGCTTCCTTTTATTGATGCAGGTCTATTTGAGAGAATCACAATTTTATCAGACAAGTAAAGAGCTTCTTCTATATTATGAGTAACAAACAGTATGGTTGGCTGGTGCTGTTCCCATATGTCAATTAACCAGCGCTGCATTTCTGCTCTAGTTAGCTCGTCCAATGCAGAGAATGGTTCATCAAGCAAAATAATTGGCTGTGGACTTAATAAAGCGCGTATAAATGCTGTCCTCTGCTTCATGCCTCCGGATAATTCATGGGGGAGGGAGTGAATGTATGTGCCTAGCCCCGCTTTTGTTAACATTTCTGCGGCTTTTTCTTTATCCACATTTCCTTGCAATTCCTGACCGAGAACGACATTATCCAAAATAGTTCGCCAAGGCAACAGCGATGGTGATTGCGGCATATAGCTGATGCTGCCGCGCTTTCCATTAATTTTTTGCCCATTCATGCTGATAATGCCGTCATCTGGTGTAAGTAAACCGCCAATCATATTAAAAATTGTACTTTTTCCACTGCCAGAAGGGCCAATAATAGACACAAACTCCCCTTTCTTGACGGTTAAAGATAAATCATTAATGACATTGTTCTGTCCAAAGCTCTTTCTTATTTGCTGCAATGACAGCAGTGTCATTCTTTTTCCTCCTCCTTTATTCTCCAGCGTATGAATCTCTTTTCAGCTATTCGAATGATTGCGAAGAATAACATACTAATAATCATAATGGCGAAAATTGCCACGAACACCCTGTCTGTTCTAAATGAAGATGATGCTAAAGTCATATACACGCCAATTCCTGTTTGCGCACCAAGCCACTCTGAAATGACAGCTCCCATCACACTGTATGTAGCTGAGATTTTTATTCCAGAAAATAATGATGAAAGTGAGTAAGGGAGCTCAAGCTTCCAAAAAAGCTGTTTACTGCTTGCACCAGCCATCATCATATACGTTTTTAAATCCTGTGGAGTTTGTTTAAAGCCGTCTAGTGCAGCAATTGTGATAGGGAAAAAACATACTAGCGTAATAACAATCAATTTCGGTAAGAGGCCAAATCCAAACCAAACAACCAATAAAGGTGCAAGTACGATAATCGGAATGTTTTGCGATAGGATGAGCAGCGGATAAACAGCTTCTCTTAAAAAAGGCACAACATGCAACAACATCGCGGTTAATAATCCGATTGATGTACCGATGATAAATCCTAAAACAGCCAACTGTACAGTAGAAAACATGTGACCGGAAAAATTGGACCAGCCTGTAATCGCTTCATGTAATATTGCGGTTGGTGAAGGCAGAAACCATTCAGGTACGTCTGCCAGCCGTACAATTATTTCCCATAAACTTAATAAAAGGAGGAGTACAACAAAAGGACTCCATCCTTTTGGTAACCGCTTCTTCATTAACGATATTTCTCCGTTAAAGTCCCTAAAGTAATACCTTCAGGCTGATATAATACCTTTACTTGCGAAATAACGTTGCTGCTGCCAATTTCAATCATTCTTTTATTCATAACAGCAACTATTTCCAATAGCTGCTGTAGGTCGCCTTCCATCGTTGTTTCTAATGGATGAACTTCATAATTGACTCCGGATTGTTCAATGACTTTAATTGCTTCATCGACATAAGGAATGACATCCTCACCATTTTTGGTTTTTGGTATAATTTGAATACTGACTAAAGCGTTCGCCATTATTTATTCTCCTTTGTTGGTAAAAAGTCGTTAGTAAATGCCTTCTCAGCTTCTAATGGCTGATCAAGCAACTTATTATCATACATCCATTCAGCATAGTTTTCCCACACAGAAAGCTTTTGTTCTCCCCATTGTGCTGCATCATCCTGATAACGAGGTGACAGCCATTCCTGACTTGCTTTTACGAGTTCTTCATCTAAATCAGGGGCAGCTTTTAATAATATATCTGCTGCATCGCTAGGATTTTCGATGGCAAATTCATACCCTTTTGCAGCGGCTTTAACGAATGCCTGTACAGTTTCAGGATCGTCAGCAATCATCTTCTCATTCGTTGCAATGACAGGAGTATAATAATCAAGCTTTTCCGTATAATCGGTAGGGTAAATCATATTAATTTCTTCACCACGAAGTTCCGCTTCCACACCAGTCCAGCCGTAATAAATCCACGTAAAATCTACATCCCGTTGTACTGCTGTGAAGAAATCAGAATCACCAATATTAACAATTGAAACCTTTTCAACGTCAGCACCTTCAAGCTTCATTAAAGAATTGATGACAGATTGTTCAACAGGCGATCCCCAGCCTCCATATGTCTTACCTTCAAAATCTTTTGGTGCGGTAATATTTTTATCGGCAGGAGAGGCAAAGCCTGATGTATTATGCTGGATGACTGCTGCTACAGATACGAGTGGCACACCTTGGACGCGCGCCTGAGTAATTCCTTCCTGATAGCTGATACCAAAGTTCGCTTTTCCAGATGCAACTAACTGGTCGGCCCCTGCATCTCCCGGCATAATAATATCAACATCCAATCCTTCCTCAGCAAAAAAACCTTTTTCTCGTGCAACATATAAGCCAGTATGATTGGTGTTAGGTGTCCAATCAAGCACAAATGTAACTTTTTTTAATTCATCTTTTTGGTTGTTTGATGAATCATTGTTGTCGTTGGCTCCACAAGCTGTCAGCAAAAACAGCGTACATAAAACTGCAAACCACTTCTTCATGTGGATTCCTCCTTTGTCTGTAATTCTAGTATGGTGTGTTTTTCCTAATTCTAATAGGAAAGGAAAATAAAAAACGCCCAGAGGACTAAACCTAGGGCGCACATCATCAACGATATTTTTGTTAAAGAATATGTTCCCTACGCTGCTATGAAGCAGATCAGGTTCAAAGGGTTATCATCTAATTCGGATGAATTCTCAACCGGCGCATACCGGTGCCCCTACATTTGTTATATTCAATTTGGATAATAACTATAAGCGTTTTTTAATTCCTCCATCATTATAGCAGAAGTATGTAATAATACCAGTTTTTTTTATCAATGGCTATTATTCAATAAATTTCCTGAGAAACCATGGAAAACATTGTGTTTGAAGTGAATGTCCATAACATGTTAGTGTTATTGATATTCTTTTTATTTTTTAAATACTAACGATGGAGGAGAAATTATGAAGACGATTGCAACAGTTTTTGCAGCGGTCACATTGTTTTCATTCCATTTCATACAATCAACAGATAAGCGCATCTTTGCTCAAACTTTAGATGAGTATAATATATATATGGTTAAAAAGGGTGAGTCCCTTTTTGATATAGCAACTCAATTAGGTGTGTCAGAAATGGAAATTCAGCAGATGAATTTTAAAAAGACCAGCAAAATAAAAGTGGGCGAAAAATTGGTTGTTCCGGAAAAAATGAAGCAGGAACGATCACAAGAGCCGCCAGCAAAATTGTCAGAGAATGAACAGGATCTTTTGGCAAGGCTTGTTCATGCTGAAGCAAAAGGCGAACCATATGAAGGTAAGATTGCTGTAGCAGAAGTTGTCCTAAATAGAGTGAGTGATGACCGTTTTCCTGATAGTGTAAAAGAGGTTATTTATCAAGATAAACAATTTCAGCCAGTAGACAATGGAAGTATTAATAAACCAGCTGATAATGAGTCTAAAAAGGCAGTAACGGAAGCTGTAAAACAAAGTGGGAAGGAAGATGATGATTCCGTTTTCTTTTATAACCCTGACATTGTAAGTAAAACATGGCTGCAAACAAGAACCGTGACAAAGGAAATTGGAAACCATCGATTCGCAAAATAAAGCCCTTTAAGTGTCTGGCTGTAGAGAAACTCATCTCTAAAATAAGAAAATAACGGTTTGGGATTCTCCAAGTCTTACCGCTCGCTTTTTAACGATTCGAGCGTCGAGCCGCTTTAGAAGGTCTCGACTGTTTCGCTACACGAGCACGTGTCGAGCGGACACCTCTTCAAATCCAACAGAATGTTCTTATTTTCACTTTTTAAACACTCCGGCCCTTCATTTGAAGGGTCTTTTTTAAAATAGCTGATGTGGCAGCTTATAATCGCAGCTTCGTGCTGTGCTATTACATATTTATAATAATCTTTTGAAAAGTATAATAGGACTTGCCTTTATACCTTTTTCTACTATAATGTAAGGTGAAACCTAAAAATAGGCAGCTGGATAAAGTCACAATAGAAGGAGTGAGCATTGTGCTATCAAATATTGGTGTACCAGGCCTCATCTTAATTCTTGTATTAGCATTAATTATCTTTGGTCCGAAGAAATTACCGGAAATAGGAAGAGCAATGGGTGAAACATTAAAAGAATTTAAAAACTCAACAAAAGGTTTAGCGAATGATTCTGATGATGACAAAAAGAAAAAGACGGATTTAGAAAAATAACATATTGAAATGGATGGGGCTTTCCAATCAGTCGATTTTCGGCAATTGGAGAGCTTTTTTATTTTTAAGGAGACATGTGAGGATAACCTTAGATATGACCACTCTTTAGTATATTAAATAGGTTGAGATTGATTGATTTTAAGGAAATAAAATAATGACAATCATTTATATAATGAAAACATCATTGCAAAGTTTTCATTACAACGATAAAATTGAGGGTATCGCAATAAAAGAGGCTATTTTGGCTAATTTGAAAAATATGAAGTAATAAGGCTTTCGCAACAAGGTTTAGCGAAAGTAATATTTCTAATCATACGGCCTAAACGATTTAAAATTTTTATGTAATAAGTGAGGAATTTACATGTCAAATTTAAAAGATGAAGTACTATCAAGACGTACTTTTGCAATTATTTCCCACCCGGATGCCGGTAAAACAACTTTAACTGAAAAGCTTTTACTTTTTGGTGGTGCGATTCGTGATGCGGGAACTGTAAAAGGTAAAAAAACTGGTAAGTTTGCAACTAGTGACTGGATGGAGATTGAGAAACAGCGTGGTATTTCTGTTACCTCAAGTGTGATGCAGTTTGATTATAATGGTGCGCGTGTCAATATTCTAGATACACCTGGTCACCAAGATTTCAGTGAAGATACGTATCGGACGTTAACAGCTGTAGATAGTGCTGTTATGATTATCGATTCTGCTAAAGGGATTGAGGAGCAAACATTAAAGTTATTTAAAGTATGTCGGATGAGAGGCATTCCTATCTTTACATTTATGAACAAGCTTGATCGCCAAGGGCGTGCGCCCCTCGAGCTATTGGCTGAGTTGGAAGAAGTAATGGGCATCGAATCTTACCCAATGAATTGGCCGATTGGCATGGGTAAAGAGTTCCTCGGCATATACGATCGTTTTAACAATAGAATCGAACAATTCCGAGTGGAAGAAAATGACCGTTTTGTTTCTTTAAATGAAGATGGGGAAATCGATGGCGACCATACGTTAAAGGAATCTGGACTCTATGATCAAACATTGGAAGAGATTATGTTATTGAATGAAGCAGGAAATGAGTTTTCACGTGAAAGAATTGCAAATGGAGAACTTACACCAGTATTCTTTGGAAGTGCACTAACGAACTTTGGTGTGCAAACATTTTTAGAATCTTATTTGCAGTTTGCACCGGCGCCACAGCCCCGCCAATCAACCGAAGGGGAAATTGACCCGTTGTCAAAAGATTTTTCCGGTTTCATTTTTAAAATTCAAGCGAATATGAACCCTGCACATAGAGACCGAATTGCATTTTTACGAATTTGTTCAGGCAGATTTGAGCGCGGGATGAATGTCAATGTGCCAAGGATAGGCAAACAAATAAAGCTTGCCCAGTCCACTCAGTTCATGGCAGATGACCGCAGTACTGTCAACGAGGCAGTTAGCGGAGATATTATTGGCATTTATGATCCTGGTACGTATCAAATAGGAGATACATTAACAACTGGAAAAAACCAGTTCCAATTTGAACGACTTCCACAGTTTACTCCTGAATTATTTGTTCGTGT
This sequence comes from Cytobacillus horneckiae, assembly GCF_002835735.1. Taxonomy (GTDB): domain Bacteria; phylum Bacillota; class Bacilli; order Bacillales; family Cytobacillaceae; genus Cytobacillus; species Cytobacillus horneckiae. The sequence continues at coordinate 22,827 of NZ_PISD01000084.1, forward strand.
TACGGCCAAAAACGTAATGAAGCAAAAGCATTTTCATAAAGGCATTCAACAGCTTGTTCAGGAAGGTGCTATTCAATTATTTAAAACAGTAAAAACGGATGAATACTTATTAGGAGCGGTAGGGCAGCTTCAGTTTGAAGTATTCGAGCATAGAATGAAAAACGAATATAACACAGAAGTGCTCATGGAAAGACAAGGATCAAAAATTGCCCGCTGGGTAGATGGGGATGAAATAAACGAGAATCTTTCTAGTGCAAGAAGCTTGCTTGTAAACGATCGCTATGAAAAGAAAGTATTCTTGTTTGAAAATGATTTTGCCCTTCGTTGGTTCCTGGATAAAAACCCTGATGTAAAACTGTATAACCCGATGGATCAAGAATAAATTTTGAGTCCCCGCAACACATTTGGTTGCGGGGGTTTTTATATTTAAACAATAACTCTCCAGCTTATAATTATTTTGAAATAATTTTTCTTGACATAGTGAATAATGAAGGGTATAGTTATATTTACATTATTCTTTAACACATAAAAGCGTTTAAGTAAAATAGTAAATTCATATATTAATGCCTGCAGATTAGTAGAATAAACAATTGCAAAAACTAGAGACTGAATGGATGCTGGGAATTCAGGCTTTGTTTATTTGAATTACAACTGCGCAAGTTTGGGCAATATTTAATTAAGAGGGTAAGCATCAATGCTTATCAATTAGGGTGGTACCGCGGAGCTTTTTTCGTCCCTAACATGGCGAAAGGCTCTTTTTGTGTTGGAAAATTCAAGAAAATGTAATATGCCTTCAGGAGGGAGTTTGAAAAAATGCATCAAGATGAAGCTGTAATAAAAATCAGGCCGATAGAGGCATTTATATTAACGTTACTTATCTTGGGAGGAATCAGCTATGCAATTATATTCGCAGAAGCGCCACCTCATGTGCCGGTTGTATTATCAATTATTGCCTTAATTATATACGGCATGATTAAAAAAGTAAGCTTTAAGGAAATTGAAGCAGGTGTAATAAGCGGAGCTAAATCAGGTATTGGTGCTGTTTTTCTTTTCTTTTTTATCGGAATGTTAATTAGCAGCTGGATGGCAAGCGGAACAATTCCTACTTTCATTTATTACGCATTGCAAATTGTTGATGCCAATTATTTTTACGCAATTTGCTTTATCGTATCATCCATTATTGGAATTAGTATTGGCAGTTCACTTACGACAGCAGCGACAATTGGAGTTGCTTTTATGGGAGTGAGTTCAGCATTAGGGCTATCAGATGCAATTACGGCAGGAGCGATTATCTCAGGAGCATTTTTCGGAGATAAGATGTCTCCATTATCAGATACGACTAATCTTGCTTCAATGACTGTTGGCGTAGATTTATTTGAGCATATAAAGAATATGAGTTATACGACGATTCCGGTTTTTATTATGACCTTAATTGCCTTCATCTTTTTATCACCAACTAACCAGACTGAAACGGATTTTTCTAAGATAGAAGCATTACAGGCTGGACTTATTCAATTGGACCTTGTTCAATGGTATGCGCTTATCCCATTTTTGATATTAACGATTTTGGCAATTAAGAAAATACCAGCGATCATTACATTATCAGCTGGGGTTCTCTCAGCAGTAATTATTTCATTTTTTGTACAGTCAGAAATGAACCTAAAACAATTAATGGCCATCTTATTTAATGGCTATGTCTCTAATACAGGAACAGCGGAGATAGATTCCTTGCTGACACGCGGAGGAATGGAGAGTATGTTTTTCTCGATATCCCTTGTTATGCTTACTTTAGCAATGGGCGGACTATTTGTAAAACTGGGCATCCTCAATTCCTTATTAGAAGGTATAAAAAAGTATTTAGTGAAAACTTGGGCATTAATTACGACAACTGCCGGTACAGCGATTGGAATCAACTTTATGCTAGGGGAACAATATCTTTCAATCTTATTAACAGGTAATACGTATAAGGAGTCTTATAAAAAGGCCGGATTACACCCGAAAAATCTAGCGCGTGTGCTTGAAGACTCTGGAACGGTGATAAACCCTTTGGTACCTTGGAGTATATGCGGCGTATTTATGACAACCGTATTAGGAGTAGAAACTTTAGAATATCTTCCATTTGCACTATTTTGTTTGCTTAGTCCAATCGTTACGATTATTTATGGAATTACAGGGTGGACAATCAAGAAGCTGGATGATTAAATGTTTGTTACCATGAGCAACCAGTCAATACGGATGACTGGTTGCTTTTTTATTTGAAAATATATTAATAAGTGAAAGAAGAATAGGAGAAGTAGAAAGATAATTAGATCAGTTTATTTTTTGTTTACACTTTTCTTCCTTTTTTACATTAAAAATGAAAGAGGTACTTATTTGTCATTAAAATGTATTGTTTGTCTTTGAAATTTGGCTGTATACCCCTAGAATTTTCTATTTTTATCCGAATACTACTAATGTGCTGACTGCAAATGATTCAGTGTATCTCACCCTTTATTATTCGCTTCATCTCTTATGATATAATGTTGGGGGATAAGAGGTGAGACCATGCTAAACGCACTGTTTAAAGGGAGAAAACGCGAAAAATCAGTCGAAGAAATGGTAGCTGAAATACAAGACGGAGATGAAAGTCTTCAGAATCAATTGATTGATACTTATAAACCTTTTATAGCGAAAACAGTATCATCTGTTTGCAGAAGATATATATACGAGTCAGACGATGAATTTAGTATTGGTCTGATTGCTTTTAATGAAGCGATTAATAAATATAGTCCGGATAAAGGCGCTTCATTAATTAGTTTTGCGGAAATTATTATTAAAAGAAGAGTGATAGATTATATACGCCAACAGTCAAGGCATAAAGCAATTAGCCTGGATTTACAGGAGAGCGAAATCACTTATCATGAGCAGGCAAGCGCTTTAATAGATGCGGAACTTTCCATAAAAGAATACTTAGAGCAACAGGATCAATTATCGAGAAAAGAAGAGATACTACAGTTTACAGTATTATTGGAGGAGTTCGGCTTAACTTTTAAGGAAATCGTCCATCACTCGCCAAAGCATGCTGATGCTCGAAAAACAGCGATGGAAATCGCACAAATAATTGCTGAAGACAAAGACTTAAAAAAACAACTCTTCGATACAAAAAGGCTGCCCATTAAGCAGCTTGAATTATTTGTTTCATCAAGCCGAAAAACAATTGAAAGAAACAGAAAATACATTATAGCTATGACATTAATTCTATGTGGTGAATTTATATATTTGCGGGATTACTTGAAAGGGGTGTTAGAAACGTGAAAAGAGGAATCATTGTAGATGTAAATGACCGTTTCTTAACCCTCTTGACTGAAGAAGGAGAGTTTCTGCGCAGTAAAAGGTATGAAGCACACTATGAAATTGGACAGGAACTTGATTTTTACCCTTTAGAGGAAAAGAAGAGATTAGCTGCTGAGCACTTTAAATTCATTAAGGCAAAACCAATCATTGCTAGTGTGCTTTTGTTTGTATTTTTTGTAAGCTTCGTATTATTACCGGTAAATGAAGAAGATAATATATACGCTTATATGTCGATTGACATTAACCCAAGCATTGAAATAGGTGTGAACGAGAAATATCAAGTCATAGATATGATCTCTTATAATAAAGATGGAGAAAGCATCGTAGCAAATATCCCCGATTGGAAAAAGAAGGACTTCGATTCGGTCATTTCTGAAATAATCAATCAATTAAAAATTCAAGGATTTGTAGATCATAATAAAGATGTGCTCATTGGAACTGTAATAAAAGATGAAATTTCAAATGAAAAACATTTAAATCAGCATATGGATCATGTGAAGAATGAAATGGAAAAAGAAATGTTCAATGTGAAGCTAGTTGAAGGTTCTGAAAAAGAAAGGTCAATAGCGAAAGAGCAGGGGGTCACCATTGGCCAGTATATAGAAAAACAAAGTTCAAATAAGAATAAAGAAAAGGAAGACCAGCAAAAACTGCAAGAAAAATCACGTGTAGAAGAAAAGTCTAATCGTTCTGATGTCGATATTGAGCCGGTAAACGAAACATTAATGAAAGCAGAGCAATCGACAAAAGCGAGCTCGGATAAGGGTAACGATAATCGAAGGAAAAATCACGAAGATAAAAATCACGAAGATAAAAATAGCCTAAGGCATAGTGATGATGCATGGCAAGCGGAACAGAAGAAGGAAAAACAATCTGAAAAAAAAGAAAAGCATCATAAAGGTAATGACGATTGGAAGAATGAAGAGAAATATGAAAAACATTCAGAAGAGCGTCAGCAAAACTATTCAGACAGAGACAAGGAAGATAAGAGGCAACATCGTCAACAAAAAGAAAAGGACGAAAGTGATAATAAGGGTAATGATAAGGGGAAAGATAGAAGAAACGATTCAAATAAAGATCATCAACAATCACATGATAATAAGAGGCATAAAGAGTGGAAAGATAATGATATGGAAAGAGAGAATTAAAAAGTCCGGATTGCTCCGGACTTTTTTCCATAATATTTAGTTTTGTTTGCCTGACAATTCAGCCTGTGCTTGTTGCACAAGTCTTTTTGTAATTTCTCCGCCAACGGAACCGTTTGAGCGTGAAACTGTATCTGAACCAAGGGTTACACCAAATTCTTGAGCGATTTCATATTTAACCTGATCTAAATATTGTTCAATGCCAGGCACTAATAGTTTATTACTGCTCTTTGCCATAGTAACTAACTCCTTTATTTTGTATTACAGTAGAAAATGTTTTTTCTCTGTATTTGTAGTATGAAATGGAAAGGGAATTTTCATAAATGGTAATTATTATGGACTCATCCAATTCAATCTATAAATGCAAAAAATATTGAAGAAAAAATAATGCTTTTAAAAATAATGTAAATTATATATGATAGAGCTTAAGCAAATTTTATGACTGAAGGTGAACTTTCCATGTGGAATGATTGGAAAAGCTGGATAAAACGAAGGTCACCAGCCCAAGTAATTACAGCCTATTATATTGTGTCAGTAACTATTTCGGTAATGCTATTAAGACTTCCTGGTGTACATTTGCCAAATGTAGAGGTTCCTTTTATTGATACAGTTTTTACAGCTGTTAGTGCAGTCAGTGTGACAGGATTAACAGTTGTTAATATATCTGAAACTTATAGTGTGTTTGGTTATTTTGTCATCATGCTGATCATGCAATTTGGCGGTATAGGTATAATGGCGTTAGGAACGTTTTTCTGGCTTTTATTAGGTAAGAAAATCGGTTTGCGAAGCAGAAGGCTAATCATGGTTGATCATAATCAATACGCCCTTTCTGGCCTAGTTCAATTAGTAAAGGAAATTGTGAAGATTATTGTTGTTATAGAAATAATTGGAACACTCATATTAGGATTTCATTTTTTGAAATATTACTCGACGTGGGAAGAAGCATTTTTGCAGGCGCTATTTGCTTCCGTAAGTGCGACAACAAACGGCGGATTGGATATTACAGGCGCGTCAATGATTCCTTATGCGGGAGACTATTTTGTTCAATTTATTACAATCATATTAATTACATTAGGTGCAATAGGATTTCCTGTTTTGATTGAACTCAAGGAATTTTTATTTAGGCGGAAATGGGATTTGGATGTGCCTTATCAATTTACTCTATTTACGAAATTAACAACGATTACATATGCTGGCCTGTTAGTATTTGGAACATTGATTATCATATTATTAGAATTCCAGCATTTCTTCAGGGGAATGTCCTGGCATGAAAGCTTCTTCTATGCCTTTTTTCAATCGGGCACAACCCGAAGCGGCGGTTTGGCTACGATGGATGTAAGTGAATTTACAATGCCAACGTTGTTAGTTATGAGTATAATGATGTTTATCGGAGCCTCTCCAAGCTCAGTTGGCGGTGGAATTAGAACAACAACATTTGCCCTCAATATATTGTTTATATGGCATTTTGCTCGAGGAAATAAAGATATAAAAGTATTCCGGAGAGAGCTGCATCATGATGATATTTTAAAATCATTAGTGATTACGATCCTAGCTATGATCATTTGTTTTACATCAGTAGTGATCATGAGCATAACTGATAAGCATTTACAGTTAATTGAAATCATCTTTGAAGTATGTTCAGCATTCGGAACAACCGGGCTTTCAATGGGCATCACAGCAGAACTAAGCAACATCGGAAAAATCATCATCATGGTCCTAATGTTTGTAGGCCGAATCGGATTAACCTCATTCCTCTATATAATCGGAGGAAAAACCGAAAAAACAAACTACCACTATCCAAAAGAACGCATCATCATAGGTTGAAGTGATTGTCGAAAAATGTCGGTGCCTGTCACCGACATTTTTCGACTTTATTGTGGTTAATCAGTGCCATGACTGACGTCTTTTGTTGGATGGGAGAAAGGGTATTCTGGGTTTGTTTGGTTTTCAATTAGTTCTTTGTTTTCGGGTGTATTCCAGCCGATATCATTGGTTGGGTGAACCCATTCTTCACCGGCCATAATCGCCGGGTCAATCTCATCGCTCCAGTTTTCAAGCGGAGAGTTGCTGGAAATATAGCGGCTATCTCCAATTGTGACACCATATGAATTGATAAATGGCGGTTGCAAATGTTTGCCAGTTCCTTTAAAGCTAGGTGCTTCAATTTGATGGGGCAGGGTATCATCTATCCCGTAGCTCTCACCGTGTTGCTGCTTCGTTTTCTTTGTCATAAAATCACTCCTTTTTGCAGAAAACAATTATAATTTATTTTTTGTCGTAGGCATTTTATTATGTTCTCACTCTCAAAGTAATTTTAGGAAGGAATATCTTCTTCTTTAATGGCGAAACATAAAGTTGACTTCGAAGGGGATGCTTTTGGCAGAAGTAATTCCTGGAGAAGCAGGAAAAAGCACCAAGGTAAGCTTGTCTAAGCGACAAAAAAAGGCTGTTAATGCAATAGCATAGCAACTGATTGACACATAAATAAATGATTGACGCCTATCCAAATGAGATTATCGCTATGTGGCAAATCTTTAAGGAGGAATGATGATGACAAAAAGAAAAGCATCACATCATGCAGTGGAAAAATATAGTAAGACCCCGCGGGCTAATCGTCAGGATGCAGATTTTTCAACAGAATTCGCAAGTGGAGAAAATCCTATGAAGGGTGCAAATAGAAACTCTAAGCAGGGAAGAAAAGGACGATCATAATGATGCACAAAATAAAAAATGAGCGCAACCCAAAAAACTTAAATACAAACGTAGAATTCGGAATGGAATTCGGCGATATGAATGCCTCAAAAATATATGACATAACAAGTGAAGGCAGTAAAAGCAAAACAAGAGCTGCAAAAAATAAAAATCTTTGAAAACGTCGAAAGATGTCGGTGAACGGCACCGACATCTTTCGACATAACCTTATTTAATTACGATGCAAAGATGGTTGCTTCTTCGCGGGCGAAGTAAACGAGTAGGGTGGATACTTCTTTTTTTATTGTGCCATCTGCTAAATATTGGCTTAGGTTGAATGGCAATTTTTCGAGAATGGTGTGTTTATATATTTCTTTTTCGTTTAAGTTCAGCTGAGCAAATTCTGCATTTAAGTGGGATGGATTTTTTAAATAATACTGGTAAAGTGAAGATCTTTCAGCTTTTTCTAAGCCGGATTGCCACCACGGTTTTCTTGGCTTATACTTCAGCGAAGATAAATAGTCGAATTTCATCAAACCTTCAACAATGTCAAGCTCTGCAATTCCCTTAAATGCTAAGAACTCAAATAGTCTTCTATAAAGGTCCTCTAATTGATGGCCAATTCTTGACCAGCCTTTTTGTTCCCAATATCCACCAAATTCCTGGAAGAAATCAAAAGGAGTTGGGAAGACATGAGTAACCAAATATTCCACTGTTTTATCCATTCGATGGTCATTCCAGTACTTCTCAAGAACATCTTCGACTTGCTTAATCCTAATAATATCATCAAAGGATAAAACATTATTGCCGAGTATTTCATATGGAGAGTGATCCATATAAATATATTGATGCTCCTCCGCGCGAATTCTTAAGCCAGTTCCGCGCAGCATCTTTAAAAATCCAAGCTGCAACTCTTCCGGTCTCATTGCAAACACATCATTGAATGTCTTTTTAAACGTATCATAATCCTCTTCAGGTAAACCTGCGATTAAATCAAGATGCTGATCTATTTTTCCGCCATCTTTAACCATCGTCACTGTGCGAGTAAGTTTCTGGAAGTTTTGCTTTCGCATAACAAGTTCATTAGTGTGATCATTAGTGGACTGAACCCCAATTTCAAATCTAAATAAGCCTGGAGGTGCAGTTTCATTAAGAAACGCGATGACTTCCGGTCTCATAATATCGGCTGTAATTTCAAATTGAAAGACGACGCCAGGAAGATGTTCATCAATTAAAAATTGGAACATTTCCATCGCATAGCTGCGGCTAATATTGAATGTCCTGTCTACAAACTTAATTGTTTTTGCACCATTAGCCATTAAGTAACGAATATCTTCCTTCACCTTTTCTCTATCAAAGTAACGGACACCAACTTCAATAGAAGAGAGGCAAAATTGGCAGCTAAATGGACATCCTCGGCTTGTCTCAATATAGGTTACACGCTTAGATAAATGAGAAATATCCTCCTCAAACCGAAAAGGAGAAGGGAGCTCCCGCAAATTCAGTTTATTACTTTGCGGAGTTATTTTTACTTTTCCTTCTTTTCTGTAAGCAATCCCGGGTACATTTTCAAATTGCTTTGCACCGTTAAGCTCAGTTAACAACTGTTTAAAAGTATGTTCACCTTCACCAATAGCGATGAAATCAAATTCTTTCACCGTTTCCATCCACTCAAGTACATCATAAGTAACCTCTGGTCCACCGGCTACAATTTGAATAGAGGGATCAATTTTTTTTATCATCTTTATTACTTTTATAGTTTCTTCGATATTCCAAATATAGCAGCTAAACCCAATCACATTTGGTCTTTTGCCAATTAAGTCTGTAACAATATTCATAATTGGATCTTTAATTGTATATTCTGCAAGCTCAATTTCAAACTCTGGCGCTGCATAAGCTTTTAAATACCGAATCGCTATATTAGTATGGATATATTTTGCATTTAATGTAGAAGCAATTACTTTCATTGAACTTTTAACTCCTTTAATAGCAGTACATTTCATTTTAGCATACTTTAAGCTAAAAAAGAAAAACTGAATTTCACGCTAACAATACAATAATTTTACAGTCTATTTAAGCTGACTCAATATTTATTTGTTATCTTTAGTTGTATAAAGGATGAAAGGAGTGATCGCTTGCTAACTCAATTGCAGATTAGCTGGCATCGTTTTTGGTATTTAAATTATAATTATATTTTGGATACTTCAGTTCCAGATTCTTTATTCGTTCCGCTGTTAAAAAAATCAACTTATCATCAAAAAAAATTAATCTTCTTATTTAGAAAAAGAAAGGGAGAGGAGTAAATGATCATGAATCTGTTTTTTTCTCTGTTTAAGAGGGAAGAAAAGCCATCCATTATAACAGATGACGAAGATGATTTTTATTATGAAGAAATAGATTATAACGAAGAAGACCGCCACTATTTTTACTAATGGCAATTCGGAAAAGGGTGTATATCCTGAATGCTATAGATGTCATATTGTTTTAAAGCAAATTGCGATTGATATAAATATTCGATTACTTGTAATTTACCTCCAGAAATTCCACATAAGATGCCAGAAGTTCCTTGTCCATTTGTAAAGGAAATACCAATTGGCTTACCCATTAGCCTTACAATTTTATGATGCCATTGCATTTAATCACTCCTTATTTATAAAGGATATGATTTAGCTGCTGAATATGGAACGATCATCAATAAACAAATAAAAAAAGCACTTATACTAAAGTGCTTAAGAAAAATTATTCCTCATTATTAATTTTGCCATCATTACCTTTATCGATGCCAGTTGCATTATTTACCACTTGAGAAAAAAAGTTTAGTCCTTGATCCATTGCATTCATTTCATCAGATTTTTGTCCGATTTCTTTTGATTTTTCATTTTCGTTCATACGACACCTCCTAAAGATAGGATGTGTAAATTAAATAATAAATATCCTTTATAGTTGGACGAAACTAATCTTTATCAAGATCGTTATTAAAGAATGATTGATTGTCTTTGCTTTCTGTTATTCCTAATTTATTCTTTATCTCACCAAGATCTTTTATGATATTGTGAGTATTTACCCATGCTGAAATAGAAGCAATGAGTGCGATTACAAGACAAATGATTATTAGAATTGTGAACATCATTAATTTCCTTAAGTTATTTATTTTGATGGCCTCTGACGGGATTCGAACCAGCACTCACCTATGTTAAGCATAGGTTAGGGGGAACACGCTTTCCTACGGACTTTCACCGGCAAAGAATTTCACCTGCCCCAGCCCATTTTGCTTTTCGGTGCTTCTGGTGCATCTGAAACCCTTACATTAAGACCAGGTTATAAAATTGTTTTCCGGCGCTTGCTCATCTAAAGCTACAGAGGAATTAAGAAAATCATATGTCATTTTTTAGAAAATATCAAGAGGAATGTAATGAACTGAATATTATTTTTCAACTTTAAGCCTTTCTCGATAGAGAGGTTTTTTTGTCACATTTGCAGTTTGTTTAAAAAGGAAAGCTGCAAGATGGTTTGGGCAAGAATTTCGCCCTTCAGCAACGGCAATATTTGCGTCAGCACCCTCATTTTATGGTTCATTTTCCGGAGTATTTGCGCACCATTTATTATTAAGAAGTGATTGGTGTACTAACGAAAAAAGCCTAAAGATATAGGCGTTAACAATTGTCTTTCTCCATAAATAGTTGAAAACCGTAATTTAAAATAGCAAGTGAATAATACACAAGAAATAATCCAGCAGCATTTAATTTATTTAACTTAAAATGACCTATTTTTTGAAAAAGTGCACTTAAAGGATAAGCGAATAGTAAATCCATTATTAGATTACATATAGCATATATTGAGAACTTTCCATACGTAAAATGAAATATCCAGAGGTTGATAGGAAAAAATGGGCCGAAGATAAAAGCAAGATCATCAAAGATAAGATATTTAATTCCACCCTGTACTTTCCACCATTTAAATTTGAAATTTAATAAGGATTGTATTAGTAGCAGGCAGGAACAAAATAATGAAACGGGTAAATATCTTTTAAAGGATTTTTTTGGGAGAAAGATAAAAGTAAGCACCCATATAATAATCGCGTTCCCGATTCGAAAGTAATTTGCAATCAAAATAACCACTCCACATTTTTTCTTATTATGTGTGGTTATTGATAAATTTTATTCATTAAAAAAGGATTGTTTGAACTTACGTAATACGTGGGATTCGAGGAAAAGAAAAAGAGGGGATAATCAAGCCTCTCTAAAAGATTTTTATTTTTATTGTAATTCAAAAGTAAATTGATCTCTAAATTTTCGTTTGTCTATGCTTTTATCATTTTTCAGCGTCCAAGTAACTAAGACCTTCAATTTTGTTGCCTTCGTATATAGAGGAAAGTTTGAATGATGAAATATTGGTTCTGTTGCTTTAACACTTTCGCGATCTATTGTGAATAATTCATATTCTGATGTTGACCCTGGATGGTCTCTATATGCTTCAACTCTAACTAGTTCTACATTATTACCATTTATGTTTGTTACATCCATACTATAAAAATTATATAAATCTGGATTATGTGATATATTGCTCTGCTTATCTTCATTATCAGGCTCTGCGATTTGAACTTTCCATTGTTTGGATGATTTAGTTAAAGGCAAATTATCCAATGGTTTTGCCAAGATGTTAGTTGTAGCAGTGAAAAAAAGTAACGCTATGAATGAAAAGGCAACTCACTTTTTCATATATACACATCCTCTATTTTTTTTATTTATTTTTCTATTATTTGGTAAAATATATACACTAAATGTACTTTTTTTTGATTACTCCTCCTTCTTATTAACTAATTTATTTAGGCTGATATTGGAAAAACAAAACATATTTTTGTTTATTCTGATAAAATAGTTATTTATAACTAGGTATAAAGTGAGGGGTTTGTTTTGGATATTAAAAAAAGAATGGATCTAATAAAATCAAGGGTTGAACAAATAGAAGAAAAGAGTATAGATGGACGTGCAAATATAAATGTATATACTATTTCCAATGATATAGAGTGGTTTTGCCATGTAATTCATCTACAGCAAGAGGATATAGAATCACTAAAAAAGGTGAATTTAAGATATTTTAAAGCATTAAATGAGATAGAACCTATTCATAAAAGTGGGAGGGTTAAGCAAATAGCAAGAGAAGCGTTAGGAAATAAAAGATAGATGGAGTTTATTCAAAAGGCTGACTATGCTTGGAAGAAAAGCGCCTGTGAAAAGAAGAAGTCAGCTAAAGGTAAGAATTACTGAGCGCCTTCACGCCATCTTGGTGGTCCTATTAAGGATCATCCTTGCGGCTGACACGGAGGTTGATACGGTTAAAAAATGTGTACTTATCAACCCACGCCTTTTTAGCATGTTTTTCAACTATTCACACCTCTTCTTGTATGAACCTGTAAATATAGGAGCTGAGTAAATGAATGGAAACAGCTGCAGCATTTGTTTAGCATAACTCGAAATGGCGTAATCCAATCGGCAAATGACGGCAAAGGGAAAACAGAGGTTAAATCACAAATCGACAAAAAATAAAAGAAGCCCTGATAAATCAAGGCTTCTTGGTATGGAGAATAGGGGGCACGAACCCCTGACCTCATCGCTGCCAAAGTAGAGGTTGTTGGTCGAATACGATGATGGTTATGTGGATAAAAAGAGTTAAAAATTAAAAACAGCCGATAAACCTTATATACCAAGGTCTATCGGCTATCATTCTAGAGCGTCCCAGATAGGAATCGAACCTACGACCTACAGCTTAGGAGGCTGTCGCTCTATCCTGCTGAGCTACTGGGACATAAACTTGTAAATTAGTTAACGTCAATAGATAATTATAGACTGAATTTGTTTAATGGTCAATATAAAAAAGTTAAGCTTTACTGCGCAAAAAAGAAGAATTACAGTTTTGATTCAATTAGCAAGAAAAAAGGCATTCATGACAGAAGTCAATGAAATGCCGTTTTTGTTTATTCTAATCGATATTTTTTTCTGTAAAACCTTAATGCTGCACTCAATCTTATCTTTAAGCTTTTATATCTTGTTGTGCTTAGTTCAATGAGTGGCTGAGTAATCGCTGTCACCAGCTTGCTTGAAAGGAGCAATGCTAGCAATAGGGATACCCCTGCCAGCAACAGGAAGCTCTCGACATCATTGAAGAAATCTTGGACATCACTTTCACGGAATACTCGAACAAAAAATCCATGCAGCAAGTAAACATATAGTGTGTTTCTACCAAGGTTTGTAAAGAAATACTGCTTATTAGGAATAAATGTCAAGAAAGCAACCACCATGATAAAGCTTATTATATAAAAACCTAATCTTGTAAACATCGAGCTCATTGATGCTTCATCGACAACTGCATATGGTTTTGATCCTAAAAGCCACTCATAATTAATTCCTGGATTTGTATAAAATAATACGAACACAGTGACAAATACAAGTAATGAACCTAGTCGGACGGATGGCCGTAGTAATGCGTAGAAGTGTTCCTTCTTAGCTAGATACCCCAATAAGAAGAATGGGAAAAATACAAAGGTCCGTGATAAACTCATAAAATTAGAAATCCAATCAACATAACCGACGGCAAGACCGATCATGACTGCCACACTGATTGCAACTATTGGATTGAATTTTGCGAATACTAATAATAACAAGTGCCAGAAAAATAATGAAATTAAGAACCATAGCGACCAGTGTGGATTTAATGGATCAAGTGCAAACGACGACTGGTTATTCAAAAAGTAATAAAACACAGAATATATCGCTTGGAAAATTAAATATGGGATAATGAGCTTTTTAGCGATTTTTTTAATATATCCCTTTTTGTAATATCCTTTGGCAAAAAAGCCAGACACTAAAATAAATGCAGGCATATGAAAAGTATAAATGACTTTATATAGTGTATAGATTGTTTCACTATCTTCAATAAAAGATTGGATTAAGTGTCCGAAAACGACAAAGATAATTAAGATAAACTTTGCATTGTCAAAAAAATAATCTCGCTGTTTCATAAATCCTCCTCTATTAAAGACCCCCCAAAACATATTACATTATATACCCTTTCATAATTTAAATAAACGGTTATTTGCATGTGATTCAATGGGTAATGATCTAAATTATGGAATTTGAATAATATGAATTATAATATTTTATAGGTAAAAAGACTTATTTTTGCGCGATTTAATCCTTCAAAATTCCTTGTTGTTAAACTATAATAAATAAAGAAAATAGTATAAAAGTTGCGATTTTAGCAGATTTAAATGCTGCAATACGGAGGTTAGAGGAGAGAAATTCATGAAAAAAAAGAAGAAAAATCATAAGATACCAAGTGGGAATAAAAAGAAACGGAAAAATATTATTCAATATCTATTGCGGTCTAAATTTTGGAAAGATTCAAAAATCGGTCGAAAGTATGGATTTGCTTTATGGCTGACAATTGGCGTTTTTTCAATCTCTATTGCCATATCTTTTATGATGTTGACTTTTGCCAACATTAGAATGGAGGATTCAGAAGAAGCAAGCAACAGAGCTTTAGAAATTGCTGATATCACTACTATATTTCACATGAAAGGTACGACAATTGGCAATTATATTATTGATTCAAACCCAAAACACTTAAATACATATAGTGAACTTGAAGAGTTGTTTTTAACTAAGGAAGATGAGGTTCTTTCTTTGCTGCAATCTAATGAGACGAAAAAGCTATTAGCAAAAATAGCGGAATCAGATAAAAAATTGAATGACCTCTTTTATGAGACAATTGAACCTGAGGTAAGGCTTCATCGAGTAAGAGAGTACCGATTAGGTAAATTACAGGCTGATAATATTATTAATGAAACTGTTGAGGATTTAAATACCTTGCTGCTTACTGTGAAGGAAGAGCAACAATCAGCAGTAAATCAGGCATCCGCAACTATGAAGACGACATTAGTTGTTTTGATCGCTTCACTCATTCTTTCAGCAGTATTCGGTATTATGTGCAACTATTATATAGGTCGGATTATTGCAAGAAGATTGAATGAAGTTGTTGATATTTCGAATGAAATTGCAGCTGGAAATCTCAATGCTAAAGATATTAGTCTGGATAATCAAGATGAAATAGCTGAGGTTGGCCAGGCGACAAATGCAATGAAAAATAAATTACAATCTATGATAAAAGAAATAAATGGAATATCCGCAGATGTAACACAGAAAAGCAGTGAGCTTGCCAATGCATCATCTGAGGTGGCCTCAGCTAGTCAGCAAATTTCTTCAACGATGCAGGAATTATCGGGTGGTGCAGAAGAACAAGCTGGCTCAAGCAGTGATTTATCAAGAGTGATGGAAGATTATTTACTGAAAGTTGATGGTGCAAAGACAAATGGTGAGTCAATTTCTGCCATGACCAATGATGTACTGCAATTAACAATTTCAGGTAATTCTTTAATGAAAAGCTCTCAAAGTCAAATGGATAAAATTAATGAAATTATGAAGGATTCAGTTCAAAGAATGAGTGGATTGGATACTGAAACGAAGGAAGTCTCAAAACTTGTTGGTGTCATACAGGATATTGCAAACCAAACAAATTTACTTGCACTTAATGCTGCAATTGAAGCTGCTCGAGCTGGAGAACAAGGGCGGGGCTTTGCGGTAGTAGCTGACGAAGTAAGGAAATTAGCTGAGCAAGTTTCTTATTCGGTCAATGACATTACGAATATCGTAACAGGTATACAAAATGAGTCGTCTAAAGTTGCCTTAACTCTGCAAAACGGATATGAACAAGTTGAAAAAGGTACAGAGCAAATTCAAATGACGGCGCAAACATTCGAAGAGATATCAAATGCAGTGGATGTAATGACCAAACATGTTAATGACATTACAGTCAATCTTGAAACAGTAGCTAATAATTCTGTGATGATGAACGAATCGATAGAAAATATTGCAGCAGTCTCTGAAGAATCAGCTGCAGGAATTGAACAAACGAGTGCATCAGTCACTCAGACAAATCAGTCAATAGAAGATATTTCAAAAAATGTTCAATCGCTTTCAGAATTAGCAGTCAGGTTAAATCAAATGATAAAAGCATTTAAAATTTAGTTAGACGAGGCTATCCATTCAATCGATTTACATTGAATGGATAGCTTTTTCATTTTAATAAAAATAGTTAAAAACAAGGTCAAACTAGGCTTTATAATATCTTTTTTCATATGATTTACAAAAAGAGGAATTTGACGATATTTGTAGAATTATGAGCTAAGTGAGATTATGCTTTAGGGGGTAAAATGGATTGCCTACATCTAATGATTGGAATCAAAGACGAAAGATAATAGATAAACTTTCTCAAGAAGAAGGTATTTATTCTGAACTGTTTATGGAAGCGATAGATGGGATAGTGCTTTGGGAAGATGGAGGATGGATCATTCATGCGAATGAATCAGCCTGCCGCATTTTTGAAAGTTCTTATGAAGATTTAATACAACATAAAATCAGTGATTTTATTTATCAGAGTGATGAAAAGCAATTTCTAATTTTTCAAGCATTATATAAACAAGGGGCTATTAGAGATGAATTGCAATTTTTAATGCCTAACGGGCAGTATAAGACACTTGAATTTACGATGAAATTAAAGTCATATGAAGGCTATCATATGGCTATATTTCGAAATGTAAGCGAAAGGTATATGATGGAGGTAGAGCTAAGGAACAGTGAGCTAAAGTTTCGTAAAGTATTTGAAGGAGCGCTTGAAGGAATCATCTTATGGGATGCGGCTGGACATATATTCGATATAAATCCTTCAGCTGAAAAAATGCTACATTCAAAAAAGCATAACTTAATGGGAAAATCATTAAAATACATAATTACAGAATTTTCAGGTGATGTAAGTGAAGTAAAAAGTGCAGTGAAGAAATTAATGGATGATGGAACATTTGAAGGTTCAATAGAGCTGAAAACGAAAAACGATGAAACAAAAAGGTTTGAGTATTTAAGTAAATACAATTTGTTTTCAAACTACACATTAACAACTTTTAAGGATATCACTGACAAGGCGGAAATGGAAGAAAGGTTAAAAAAGTCAGATACGCTAAATGTTCTTGGACAGTTAGCAGCTGGCATTGCTCACGAAGTTAGAAATCCAATGACAGCTGTAAAAGGGTTTATTCAGTTGCTTGAAAGCTCAATGGATAAGGAACATTCAATGTACTTTAATATTATTTCAACTGAACTAGCAAGGATTGATTCGATCATCAATGAGTTTTTATTTTTATCTAAACCACAAGCGGTAAAATATATGGAAAATGATATCATCATCATCATGAGAGAAACAGTGAAATTATTGAATGCACAGGCATTACTCAATAATATACAGTTTCGAACTTATTACGAGTATGGACTTCCATCTATTCTTTGTGAAGGAAATCAATTAAAGAAGGTATTTATTAACATTATTAAAAACGCAATTGAGGTGATGCCTAAGGGTGGTTTTATCACTATTACAATACAATCATTTAATGAGGATAGCGTGAAGGTTTCGATTGAAGATGAAGGCGGAGGAATTCAGGAAGATAAATTAGATAAACTCGGCCAGCCGTTTTTTACGACAAAAGAGAGGGGGAACGGACTTGGATTAATGGTATCCTATAAAATTATTGATGAGCATAAAGGAAGTGTAAAAGTAGACAGCATCGAAGGCAAAGGGACAACTTTTAATATATATTTGCCAAAAATCAATCAAAAAATTTTTTAGATAAAATTGAAAAGCGTTGACTTATGTTTTTTAATTTGATATATATCTAATTAGATGTTTATAAAACTTGGAGGAGATATAGTGCAGTTAAGCCGTATAGTTGCTTTTCATAAAACGATGGGTGATCCAACGAGAATTCGAATAATTTATTTATTGTCGAAGGGTCCGCTGCATGGGCAGGCAATTGCAGGAAAACTTGGTTTAACCCCGCCGACAATTACCCATCATTTACACAAATTAAAAGATATTAATCTTGTCTACACGAGAAGAGATAAAAACACAATCTATTACTATTTAAATGAACGTGTACTTAAGCATCAGGCTCAAACTTTAGAGAATATCATTGATGAGAAAGGAGTCCTTGAAGAAATGGATGAGGTAAAAGATACGAAAAGTGAACACTATAAAGTAATCAATAATTTCTTTTCAGCAGATGGGAAATTAAAATCAATCCCTGCCCAAAGAAAGAAGAAGCTAATTATATTTGAACACTTAATTAAAGGGTTAAAAAAAGGTGTAAAATATGAAGAAAAAGAAATTAATCAATACATTAAGCAATTTCATGATGACTATGCAACGATCCGCAGGGAGTTTATCACCAATCAGTATATGTATCGGGAAAATGGGATTTATGAAGTGAATCCATCAGAAATGTGGGCAAAGATAGATTAAATATCAACGGACGAACAATGATATTGTGCGTCCGTTTTTTCAGTCAATAATATTCAGGTTTTCTATCAGAGAAAATAGGAATAATCTCTCTGACTTTATCGACCTCTGAAAGATCGATAACTGCCTCGACACTCTCTTTACGATCTCCGCCCTCAGCTAAAATTTTTCCCCAAGGGTCAATAATCATTGAATGGCCGGCAAAATCATTATTTGGATCAGAACCGACTCTATTACATGCAATAATAAAGCATTGATTCTCGATCGCCCTTGCCTGCAATAATGTGCGCCAATGATCTAGTCTTGGAGATGGCCATTCAGCAACGACAAAAACTGCCTTGGCTCCTTCAAGAACATGGGCACGTATCCATTCAGGAAAGCGGATATCATAACAAATGACACCGGCAAGCTTTTCTCCATCTAGTATGAAGTTGCCTTTTTCACTGCCAGCTGCTAAGTATTTATGTTCATCCATCAATTTGAATAAATGCAGCTTACTATAATTTTGAACATGAGTACCTTTTTTATCTACTGATATCATTGTATTTAGCAATTGTTCATTTGCTTTTGTTGCAACAGACCCACCTACAATATGTACATGATATTTAAGGGCGAGCTGTTTGAGAAATTCAACTGTCTCTATACCTTCATGATCAGCAGAATGGTTTAGATTAGTTAAATCGTAGCCAGTGGTCCACATTTCTGGTAATACAATGATATCTGGTTTAGCTTCAGATTGGCAGACTTCGTGGATAAAGTCTTCAACCGCTTTATAATTTTCTGATGGCTTCCCAAAGCTAATGTCCATTTGGAGACAGGCAATCTTCATTTTCATTCGTCATCTCCCCTATTCGCTACGAATATTCATATGTTTAAATCCTATTAATTAAGTTATCTTATATCTATCAGTTTTTCAATATAAATGTAACATATCAAGCTTTATTACTATAAAGCGGGAGTGTGATTAAGTGTTTTGCAGCATTATTTGGCGAAAGAATTGGTGAAATTTGATGAAAAAATTGTCGAACTTGAATAAAATAAAAAAAGAATGTCTAATTTTGCGAATCTATTTACTTTTATAAAGATTCTTGTGATAATTCTTCAAGTGGATAAAAATAGATGATCTAGATAAATAGAGTTTAGAAATTAGGAGGAAATAAGTTGAGGTCAAATCAAGAAAGATTATTAGAAAATATTCATAGAAAGAGAGAGGTGATGGTAGAATCGGCTAAGACTAATGGAATAAGCAGTGAACTAACCATTCGTTATAGCCAGGAGCTCGACGTGCTTATTTATGAATATCAAATGCTGACAACACATTCTAAAAGGTTGCAAACAGGAAACATTAAAATGTATTTTAAAGAATTTATCGGAGCGTTAAAGAAGGCGGCAGTCTAAATAAATAAGGATCTAAAAGGATAGATCCTAATCTTTAAAATAACTCTATGAGCAAGACCATGAACAATAGACCAATGATAAAGGAATAGGTCGAGGTTCTCTCATGTCCATCACCGTGACTTTCCGGTATAAGCTCTTTGTAAATAATAAACAGCATCGCACCAGCCGCAAATGCTAACCCGTACGGTACTAAGTAGGAAACATAGCTTGTTAAATAATAGCCTAATAACCCAGTAACAATTTCAATCGTCCCAGTTAAGGTTGCAATAAGAAATGCTTTAATCTTGCTGATTTTTTGATTCACTAGAAATAATGCAACTAAAAAACCTTCTGGGGCATTTTGAAGCCCGATTGCAAATGCAATGAGATTGCCTGTATCGCCACCATTTTCCGAGGCATAGCTAACGCCAACAGATAAACCTTCAGGTATATTATGAAGGGTAATGGCTGCTATAATTAACATCGCTTTTTCGTCAAATTCAATCCCTTTTTTTGAATGTTCGAGATCAATATGCGGAATGTTTTTTTCTAGAAGGGTTAAGGTAAATACCCCTAAAAATGTTCCGATAGCAAGTGGTAAGAAGCCTCCGATACTCAGCGCCTCAGGAATGAGCCCCATTGTGGACGCAGCCATCATGATGCCGGCAGTAAAAGCCAATAATGTATCCCGCCAACGATGGGTCATGGACCCGCTTATAAATAGAATAATTAAAGCACCAAGTCCTGTTGACATGGCTGAAAGTATAGTACCAAATAATACATCACTCATCTAATCCCGCCTTTCTTAGCAATAGGAAAGTTAAATTTATGTTGGCGAATGGCCAAGTTTAAATGTATGGATGTTAATAAACTTTGCTTAATAAATAAATTAGTATATGAAAAAGCCAACTTGTTGTCCTTGTGGTTTCAGAAAGTTTTTCCGTCAACTATTAAGAAATTGCTCCATCAAGTGGCACCATGTTCTATAGAATTTTAATTGCGATTCCATTCTGTTACAGTTTTGTCAGATGGAAGGAACAGTGTAATTAAGCCTATCACTGGCAGCAGACCGGTAAGAATCATCGTCGCAGTCAAACCAATGCCATCAATTAAATAACCTAGTGCAATTGAACCGATAGCACCCATACCGAACGCAAATCCAACTGTCAGACCAGACATCATCCCTATTTTACCTGGAATTAATTCCTGTGCATATACGACTGTGACCGAGAAGCTGAGCATTAAAATAAATCCGGTTAACCCTAATAAAATAAATGCGAAAGCAGACGGGACAAATGGTATAAGGATTGATAAGGGTAAAGAAAGCATCATAGAAAGAAAAATGATATTTTTTTTACCAAAGCGGTCTGCCAAAGGTCCACCAAAAAAGGTTCCAAGCGCACCAAATACTAAAAATGTAAATAAATATAGCTGAGCCTGGCTAATGGAAAAATCGTATTTTTCAATTGCATAAAAAGCATAAAAGTTTGTCATTCCAGATACATACCATGATCTGGCGAAAATTAATATTAAAACAAGCAAGAGTGAAAATTTTACGGCTTTAGATATTGGTTTTACTTCTTTTTTTTGCATAGTTTCCTTTTGATTTTTTTTGTCTCTCATTTTGCAGGTTTTTTGCATACCAAATGGCAATATAGGTGAGGAGGCAAACAGCTATAAAAGCAGCGATTGTAAACCATGCTGCGCCCATTTGTCCAAATGGAACGAGAATGAGAGCGGTGATTAATGGGGCGAGCGATTGGCCAGCATTCCCCCCTACCTGATAAATTGACTGTGCAAGACCTCTGCGCGGACCTGCAGCCATATAGGCGACTCTTGATCCTTCGGGATGAAAAATCGCTGAACCTAGACCAATAAATAAAACTGAAACCACAATCCATTCGTATTTAGGGGCAAAGGCTAACCCGATAATACCTAGCAGTGTAATGCTTAAGCCAATAGGCAAGGCGAAAGGGAATGGCTTTTTATCTGTCATGTTTCCGATGACAGGCTGCAATAGTGAAGAGACAATATTAAGTGCAAAAGCAATAATTCCTAGCTGGGTAAAAGTCAATCCCATTGATTTTTCAAGGATGGGAAACATCGCAGGGATAATTGCTTGAATGGCATCATTTAAAAGATGGCATAATCCAATGATGAATAAAATACGATAGCTGGTATTTCCCTTAGTTGTATAAGCTTTTGCTGCTATTGCTTGGCTCATAAAAAAGACTCCTTTAATTATTAATTGTGAAAAGAATATGTAAAATGATTACGAATTAATTATTGGAGTTTTACCACAATAAATCAAGCATTTCTTTTATATATACATGATTAAGCTTCAGATTGTTCAGCAATTTTCAAATAGTAATCTATGATTTCATTAACAGAAAAAAGAGCCTTTCAGCTCTTTTTATTATCCATAATTGGCCAACGTTGTATACATATATCTGATTATGAAGGTTGAAGCGGCAAGGAAATTACCACCTCTGTACCAACGCTCTCCTTACTTGTTATCGCTATTTCACCTTGAAATGATTCAATGATTCTCCGGCATACGACTAATCCTAATCCTGTTCCTGAATCCTTTGAAGTAAAAAAGGGCTGAAAGATTTTATCCATATCTTCTTTGCATATACCTGACCCTGTATCTTTAATAACTAATAAACAATTTTGTTTTTTTCTTATAATCGAAAGTGATAATTTTCCATAGTCGGTCATTGATTCGAGTGCATTTTTAGTAATATTTAAAATGACTTGTTTCATTTGATCTTTATTGCAATAGATAAAAATTGGCTCTTCAGGCATTGAAACCTCATAATCAATGTTAGCTAAATTCGCTTCGGATTTAATTAATGGTTCAAGCTCGCGGATAATACAATTCAGATTAATCTTGTCTATTTTTTGAATAGTTGGTTTCCCTAAAATAAGAAATTCACTGACAATCTCATTTATTCGATTGATTTCATCGTTGATGATGGAGAAATAGTATTGGTCTTGGGTCGCAGTATGTTTTTCCCCTAATAATTGAATCAAACCCTTAATACCAGTTAATGGATTTCTTATTTCATGTGCGGTACTTGCCGCCAAATTACCAACGAGTTCAAGCTTCTGCAACTCATTTTGCTTTTTTTCCAAATTTGTTTGTCTCTTTAACATAATGTATTTCAGAAAAAAGAAGAGAATATTTGTTAGGATGAATATAGGTAATGAGATCAATATGATTCTCTTGATAATGCTGTTTTGATTCGCTTCGGCTATTTTTACCTCAATATCCCAAGGCAGCCTGTCAATGGGCAGTACGATAGATTGATCAGATTGCAGCAGTCCTTCATTAAGGCTCATTATTGACTCGCCATTTGTATTATAAATGGAAACCTCTGCATTTGGTGTGAGCATTTGCATAATATTTTGCATATAGTCTACTCGTAAATGGGCTCCGACAATCATAGGAGAGCCAAAATCCTCATCGACAAGTGGTTTTGCGATTCCAACTATTTCTTGACCGTTTGGTAATTGCTCCAATTGGTCAGAGATTACGAGATCGTTTGTGCGAACTACCTCCTGAATGTAGCTATGCTGCGATAAATTCAGGTTTGTAAGATAAGGAGAAGAGCCTGATTGCACGACGCCATGTTGATTTAATAAAAACACTCCTCCATATCTGGGATCCATTGTTTCCGTTTTTAAAAGCAGTTTGTCAATTTGTGATTTTTCACTATTTGCATCCAATGCGATTGAGAGAATTTCTAGTGTAGTAACAGTTTCCGAAATAAATTGATCCCAATTGCGCTGATGGATGGTAGCTATCCATTTAGCGTCCTCTGTCCGCTCTTTCATATCCTGCTCTAAAACAATGTGTAAACATGACCCTACGCCGATCATTGTAGGAACTATCACAATGATTAAATATAGTAGTATATTTTTTTTTCTTTTTTTCATCGAATTTTTCTACTCCGTATACAATTTTCATTCTTTGGTTGAATGTTCCTCGTTAGTTTGTTAAATTTGTACCTATCAGTTTGAGATGGATTAAATCCCAATTATTTTCCTTTTGTAACATATTAGAAATTGACAGGCTTCCATTCGTTTTTTATAATTAGTTTGAATTCAAGAAGTTCCGATTTTAAATAAATTGCAAAGGATTGGATAGTAAATGAACGACACGAGCCAATCACTCAAAGTTTATATTGTATTATCAAGGGCATACCGTGCCATAAATGAACATGTGAATCGAAGAATTCAGACCTATGGATTGAATCCGACAGAATTTGCTGTGCTAGAGTTACTATATCATAAAGGCAATCAACCTTTACAGCAAATAGGTGGAAAAATTCTTTTAGCGAGCGGGAGCATTACTTATGTTGTTGATAAACTGGAGAGTAAAGGTTATCTTAGGCGAGTCGCTTGCCCTAATGACAGACGTGTAACCTATGCTGAAATTTCTGATGAGGGAAGAAAGTTTATTGAAGATGTGTTTCCTGGACATGAAGAATATATACATGAACTAATGAGTGAACTAACAACAGAGGATAAAGATACAGTCATCCATTTGGTGAAAAAATTAGGAATATCGGTAGGTAATCGATAAAAACGGTTCTATAGAGCCGTTTTTTATTTTACTCTTTTTGGAAAATAGTAGCTTCAGTGGAAGGGATATGTAAAAACATGTCGAATCTTTGTAGGAGAAGCATCTATAATTAAAAGGAAAGTATTTAGCAAGTGAGTTTAAATTATATAGGGGGTAAATAAGTATGAAGTTTTCAGAATATGACTATATACGTCCAAACTTGGAGGTGATTGAAAATCGATTTAATCAAGCACTAGAAAAATTAAATGCTGCTCAATCAGCTGATGAACAAATTCTAGCAATGAATGAAGTAAACACAATAAGAAATGATGTCAACACGATGGGCAACATAGCGTACATCAGGCATTCCATTGATACAAATGATGAATTTTATAAAGCTGAGCAGGATTATATTGATGAAGTTGAGCCTCAAATTGAGGGATACATTACAAAGTATTATGAATACCTAGTTAACTCTCCATATCGTAAAGAACTTGAGGAGCAATGGGGGAAACAGTTATTTGCTCTCGCAGAAGCGCAATTAAAAGTATACTCGCCGGAAATTGTTCCGCTCCTGCAAACTGAGAATAAATTATCCAGCGAATATACAAAGCTGATAGCTTCTGCAAAAATTCCGTTTGATGGACAAGAGCTAACATTGGCGCAAATTGAACCATATACTGAGTCTACCGACCGTTTAATAAGAAAAAGCGCAAGTGAAGCTAGGTTTAAATTTTTATCTGACAACGAGCCACAGTTAGATCGCATTTACGATGAATTAGTTAAGGTAAGAACAGAGATTGCACAAAAGTTAGGCTATAATAACTTCGTTGAGTTAGCTTATTATAGAATGGATAGGACAGATTATAATGCCGATATGGTGAGAAAATTCCGCAAGCAAGTAGAAGAATATATCGTCCCGATGGCTACAAAGCTGAAGGAAAGACAAAGGGAAAGAATAGGCGTTGATAAGCTGAAATATTATGATGAGCCTTTTAATTTCAAGACTGGTAATGCAGTGCCAAAAGGAACTCCGGACTGGATTATTGGCAATGGACAAAAGATGTATGATGAGTTGTCAGAAGAAACTGGTGCATTTTTCACATTTATGAATGATGCTGATTTAATGGATCTTGTTGCGAAAAAGGGCAAAGCAGGCGGGGGATATTGTACATATATAGAAAACTATAAATCGCCATTCATTTTTTCGAATTTTAATGGAACATCTGGGGATATTGATGTCCTTACTCATGAAGCAGGGCACGCATTTCAAGTATATAAGAGCAGTCATTTTGAAATACCTGAATATATTTGGCCGACATATGAGGCTGCGGAAATCCATTCAATGAGCATGGAGTTTTTTACATGGCCATGGATGAAGTATTTCTTTAAAGAGGATACAGAGAAATATCAATTTTCGCATTTGAGCTCTGCATTGCTATTTCTTCCATATGGCGTTGCTGTAGATGAATTCCAGCATTGGGTGTATGAAAACTCAGCAGCGTCACCGGAAGAGAGAAAATTTGCTTGGCGCAATATCGAGAAAAAATATATGCCGCATAAAGATTATGATGATAATGAATATCTGGAAAACGGCGGATTCTGGCAGCGCCAAGGCCATATTTACAACTCTCCATTTTATTACATTGATTATACATTAGCGCAAATATGTGCATTTCAATTTTGGAAGAAGTCAAGAGAGAACCATGAGGAAGCATGGAAGGATTATTTGCATTTATGTACTTTAGGAGGAAGTAAGCCATTTACAGAATTAGTAGCCGAGGCTCATTTGATTTCTCCATTTGAAGAAGGATGTGTTGAATCAGTTGTAGGTGAAATCGAAAAATGGCTAAATAGTGTAGACGATAAAAATTTATAAAACAAAAAAATGAAAAAGGCAATGAAGATCGAAAATGATCATCATTGCCTTTTTAAATTATTTAATTGTAATTTCGTTTCCTTCGATAACTGCATGCAATTCTTTCACATTTGATTTTTCTATAATCGCATCAGCAATTTTATCTTCTAACTGATCTTGAATAACCCTGCGCAATGGACGGGCACCAAATGCTGGATGATAGCCGAGCTCAGCCAGTTTTGCCTTTACATCCATGGAGACTGTTAACGCAATCTCCTGTTCCGCTAATGATCGATTTAAATCAGAAAGCATAATATCAGCAATTTGTAGCAAATGTTCTTGTTCCAACGATTTAAATTCGATAATGCTATCAAAACGGTTAATGAACTCCGGTTTGAAAAATTGGCCAAGGGAATCAAGGATACTTGCTTCATTAATGGCGTTGCTTGTAGTGAAGCCGACGTGAACCTCTTTATGAGAAACACCTGCATTGCTTGTCATGATAATGACAGTTTCATTAAAGTTAACGGTTCTTCCTTGGCTATCTGTTAATCTGCCGTCCTCAAGTATTTGCAGGAATAAATGCTGTACATCTGGATGTGCTTTTTCAATCTCATCCAGCAATATAATGCTATATGGATTCCTACGGACTTTTTCCGTTAGCTGGCCAGCTTCCTCATGACCAACGTAGCCTGGTGGAGAGCCGATAATTTTTGCCACACTATGTTTCTCCATATATTCACTCATATCGAGGCGAATCATAGAATCTTTCGTACCGAACAGCTCTTCTGCCAATGTTTTCGTGAGTTCAGTTTTACCTACTCCTGTTGGACCTACGAATAAAAATGAACCGATTGGCCGTTGTTTTGATTTTAATCCAGCACGGCTTCTGCGAATGGCTTTTGCTACTTTTTGAACTGCATTATTTTGACCAATAATTTTAGATGAAAGATTTTTCTCTAGCATTTGCATTTTCTCTTGCTCATCTTCCATTAGCTTACCTACTGGTATTCCTGTTTGTTTTTCAATGATTTGTTGAATATGATAAAGTTCTACTTTTGGTCTATGCAATTCGTCTTGTATATTATTTATTGCTTTTTCTAAACTCAATTCCTCATCCCGAAGCTTAGCAGCTTCTTCGTATTTTTCTTCTTTTAACATGGTTTCTTTTTGTTTGTTAATTTCTTTTAATCTTTCTTCAATTTGATCTTGTGTTGTGTAGTCAGATTGAAGATTCACCTTCGAGCCAGCTTCATCCATTAAATCTATCGCTTTATCTGGGAGGAAGCGATCCTGTATATATCTGCTCGAGAGCTGAACACATGCGGCAATCGCTTCATCTGAATATTCTACTTCATGGAATTTTTCATAACGTTCTTTTAAGCCAGCAAGTATTGTCAGTGCTTCATCTAAAGATGGCTCTTTAACATGTACAGGCTGGAACCTGCGTTCAAGGGCCGCATCTTTTTCAATTTTTCTGTACTCGCTTAAGGTTGTCGCACCTACTAGTTGCAGCTCACCTCGAGCTAAAGCCGGTTTTAAAATATTGCCGGCATCCATAGATCCTTCAGCAGACCCTGCTCCAACAATTAGGTGAATTTCATCAATAAATAAAATAATATTTTTTCTTTCCTGAACTTCACTAATTAATTGCTTCATTCTTTCTTCAAATTGACCCCGTATACCTGTATTTGACACGAGGGAAGCAACATCTAATAAATACACTTGTTTATTCATTAATTTCTTAGGGACTGCGCCGTTGGCAATTTTTAAAGCGAATCCTTCAGCGATAGCAGTTTTACCAACACCTGGCTCACCTATGAGGACAGGATTGTTTTTATTTCGTCTATTTAAAATCTCGATGACTCTATCGATTTCTTCATCGCGCCCGATAACGGGGTCTATTAATCCAGCATTCGCCATCCCGGTTAAATTTTTTCCGAATTGATCAATAAAGCCGCCGGATTTGGTCGAATGCGCTTGAGCTCCAGTAAATTTTTGTTGGTCTTCACTTGCATGCATCTTTTTAAAGAATTCATCCAACGACATCTGATTTGATCCTGAGAACCCACTCATAGTCGGCCCGAAGGAAGGAAGTGCTTGCTTTTCAGATTGATAGCAGTCCAGACATAAATGAATGCGGGTTTCGTTTCCATTAATCGCATATCTCATTTGAATTGAAGCTTCATTTTGTTGACATTTTTGACATTTCATCAAAGAACTCCTCCTTTTGACTTTGACTATCTTTGACTTATAAATATATTATAATTTGACCTTCTTTGACTTTCAAGTGATTTGTTTGGTTAAAATGCTAATCATACAAAATAATTTAAATGAAATATTAAAAACTGTTAAATACAGTTGCTGATTTCCTCACAGTCGCTCACTTTCCGCAGGCGGTCTGTGGGAGCTGGTAAAAAAATATCAATCATAACCTTTTAAAGCTTAAATTTAAAAAAGCTCGTCTTAGTTTGTCCTTGTCTTCATATATTGAAAGGGGAGGAGGAGATAAGCTTGAAAACAAACTGGGGTGCTTCCTTTCAAATAGCGGCAGTATATGTAGGAACAGTAGTGGGGGCTGGTTTTGCAACGGGAAAAGAGATTGTTGAATTCTTTTCTAGATTTGGTTTTATTGGGCTGATAGGTATTTTAATGAGTGGCTATATATTTATTTTTCTAGGATCTAAACTAATGAGAATTGCGGCAAGGATAGATGCAAAATCATATCAGGAATTAAATGATTATTTATTCGGGAAAGTCTTCGGAACTGTTATAAATGGGCTAATGCTGATCATGCTATTAGGCGTATGCGCCGTTATGCTTTCTGGAGCAGGGGCTGTCTTTGACGAACAGCTTGGGCTAACGAAGTCAGTCGGTGTTATCTTTACGATTATTTTATCAATTATAACCATGATTATTGGAATTAAGGGTTTATTTGCAGTTAATGTAATTGTTGTACCAATGATGATTACTTTCAGTTTCATCCTATTATACTTTTCGATACAATTGCCATTTTTTATGGAGAATATATTATTTATACCTTATGCGGCTGATGGCTGGAAAGCTGTTGTATCGCCATTTTCCTATGCAGCGTTTAATTTAATGCTTGCTCAAGCTGTACTTGTACCAGTTGCATCAGATATTAAAGACGATCAAACGATAAAATGGGGCGGTATAATTGGAGGAAGTGCACTCACCATTATATTAATATCTAGTCACTTAACTTTAGTGATGGTACCAAATATTGAAGCTTATGAAATACCGATGGCTTCTATTATGAGGTCACTAGCATCGTCATTTTATTGGGTATTTGTTTTTGTAATATATGGAGAAATTTTTACATCTGTGATCGGCAACGTATTTGGAGTGGAGAGACAAGTTAAACAATATATTAAAATTCCAACGATCCTAATTGTCTTGATTATATTTACAATCAGTTATTTTGGCAGTTTTATAGAGTATGGTACATTGCTTTCCTACTTGTACCCATTGTTTGGCTACATCAGTTTAACATTTATTATCTTACTTTGGATGAAGCCCTTAGAAGAAAAAAATACGACTGTCAAGTGAATCTTGACAGTCGTATTTTTCCCGCTTCAACGGGCAGTAAGATCCACAATTTGAGACTTTTGAGGGAATCATAATGAGATAAGTGGGAATCAATTGACCGTAAAATCCCGATTATCAGAATTCAGACTAGATACGCCGCGTTGTGGTAACGTCTGAAGGACCTGCATCCTGCAGGCCTCAACTAATCATCTGTTGGAGATAAAGCCCCCCACTAATCCTAAGTTTCACTTAAGGGCTCGTTACTTATTTTCAATCGTCTTTGCCATTTGGATAAATGCTTCTTTATAATCATGTTCACTTTCATCTGTAAAAATGGTTAACTTCACATTTGCTTGCTCATTTTTAATGAGGAATGAAGTCACTGTATCACCGTCTGCTGAAGCTTCCATCATGATTGCATCTTCAAAAAATGAGTCATTTGGAAGAGAGGGGCTTGTAACTTCTTCATTCACAGATTGCAATTGTATTTTTGTATTTTCTTCTAGCATTTTCATGTCAGCATCATCAGGAATTAATTCGATGCGCATGAAAATATTCGATTGCTCTTCTAAATGAAGAACATCTTTATTTGGCTCCTCGCCTGTTAAAACAAAATTAGGTAGAACATACATTGAAAAGTCTTGGTTATCACTCTCTTTCAGGAAAGCAGTTTCTTCCTCAGTTTCACCATTTTTTTCAAATTTAATATTTTGTTCCATTAATCTTATTTTATTATTTTCACTTGACTCATCATCTTTTGGATTCTTCTCATCAGGCTGATTTGCTTCGTTGTCACCACGATTACTAGAATCCTCATCAGCATTTTGATTTGTTCCGCAAGCAACTAATAACATCAGTAGCAAAGTGCTCATAAAAAACAATTTGAATGTGTTTTTCAAGTAAACTTCCTCCTTATCCTTATTGAGCATCTAAAATATTAGACGTAAGTGCTTTTGATTGGTTACATGATTTTTCCAACCTTTAATTTAATGGCAATAGGATAAACAGCATTAAATCAAAAATAATATGTGAGACGATTAATAGGGGGATGCTTCTTTTCCAAATATATAGATATCCCCAAAATATTCCTGCAATAAAAGCGGCTAATGCAAGAATCCAATACCCGGAATAAAAATGAACGGAAGCATAAAGAAAAGCGGATAGAAATACACCTACTGAGACGGTTGTATATTTCATTACCCTTTTTTGGATAAAACCACGCCAAAAAATTTCCTCACCAGGAACAAGAATAAATAAAAGGATCATATATTGCCATATATTTGATGGCGCGTATCGACCATATAATTTCGAAATGCTATTAGAAAAAGGTAGATTAAGCCATTCTATTAAGAAATAACCTGTCCAAAATACACTATAAAGTAATAACCCTGAAAGTAATCCAAAGGTTAAATATTTTCCAAATGATGCTTCATCATCAATTTCACCATTTAAAATCGCATAGCTAATTAAAAATAGCATTGTTGCTGCAAACATATACCAAAAGATTGACCGATCCATAAATGTAAAATACATCAGTACATGTGCAATTAAAAAGCCGACAATTAAACGAATGTCGGGTACTTTCTTAATCATTCAATAAACTCCTTTCATACAAGCCAAACCTATTTTATCAAAAATGGCAGTAAAAATGTATAAAAACCTATGACTTTGCATATACTGTTAATTTTTTTATTGTCTTTTGGCAAGGAGTTTTTTATATGTGAAATAAAAAAGCAGCATAAAATAGCTGCTCTTTTAACGGGAATGCTCTTTTTTTATAGAAGGTATTGATGTATATTAATTAGAAAAATGCCATGCGTAAGCAATAACCAAGCTAGCATAATGCTTTTATCATGCTTTGCCTATGCTGAAACTAAACGTGCACTTTCATTTTCTGAGAATGTGCTTAACAATTATTATTCTTGAATGATTTTATAGTTTTTATGATTTACAACCGTTCGATGTTCTAATTCTAAATCACGATAATTATCCATATAACTTAAATCAACGATTACGGAATTTTCATTTACTTTTTCTACAATTCCACGCAATCCATCGCGAAATTCAATAATGTTACCAATCTCAGCTTTTTTCAATCACGCTTCCTCTTTTCTTTCCAAATTTTTTGTTAATAACCATTTTGCACTAAAAAGTTCTATTCGTAAAGATATTTGTCTATTTTAGCTCAGAAGCAAAGAAATTTTAATTAACCATATAGGAGCTGTTATTTATATGCAGCAGTCATTTTATTAATTGATGGATGAAAAATGAACGTTAATTTCCTTGGAAATGCTAATATATTCAGCTAAAATAAAATATAATATAAAACTTATGAAATGAAACAGAAGGTGTGGGCTATGGACGAAACAATGATTAATGATATTTTAAATAAGTTACAAAACGGTGATCTGTCAGAGTACTATGTGAAGAAGGAGGACTTCTTGCCATTTCGCACAGTACTCGTAAAGCGCGACGATTTTAAACATTTCAGGGGAATTGCTAAGCGTGGTGGAGATGTTTTATATCATTATATGGCAGAGGCGAGAAGTTAATTAATTTGAGCAATTGTTTATTTAGTTGATGGATTCACAACAGGAGAATATCAAAAACTGTTTATCGCTTTTGCGTAGTGCCTATGTTGGCGCTCTTTCATGATTTACGGGCACTGCTTTTGCGAAGTAGTGCCCATTTTGATGTATTTTTTTCGCTTTGCGGGCACTTATTTGAACATAGATGAGGCTGTAGACAAACTCAATCATGTTTTTAAAAAGAGTGAGTATGGGATTTTTTGCAGGTAAGCGTCCAGTCGCTACGCGCTGAATTGTGACACTCAAATGGTTAGGGTCTTTACTCTAGAAGAGAAAAAATTAACCGTTTACCTTATTTATCGTCAAATGAGGTTGCTACATTTGTAAGTATAGTTATGACCATTATCTACTTGACTCCACTCGTTTTTGGTTGCAGTTCCACTATTAGTGTCTAGACTGGCTCGATTCTCCTGCTGTAGTCGAGCACACACCGCGACAAATTCTAACTGAAATTTCGTTTTTTCACTTTACCTACAATCTGAGCTATTGTTCATTCATGGAACGAAAGTTATTTTCTTTGCTTTCACGAATGGATTTTTCCTTGTTTTTACCATTATCTAGTATCTTGAAATAGCCGGCAATGATATAATTAGAATATTATAACATTTATTATGGAGGGGCTATGAATACAACATTTAAAATAAAAGCAGAAATTGCAAAAGCGATTACAGGAAAAGAAGAGAATATAGAATTATTAATGATTTCCTTGCTTTTTAATGGACATGTACTGTTAGAAAGTGTACCGGGAACAGGCAAAACAATGCTGGCAAAGTCGTTTGCAGCAGTTATAGATGGTGCATTCTCTAGAATTCAATTTACTCCGGATGTTTTGCCAAGTGATGTGACTGGTATTCAATTCTTTAACCCAAAAAACCAGGAATTTGAGTTGCGGCCTGGCCCGATTGTAGCAAATATTGTTCTTGCAGATGAAATTAATCGTGCGACTCCCCGAACACAATCCAGCTTGCTTGAAGTGATGGAGGAGGCTCAAGTAACGATTGATGGACATACACTAGTAATCGATCAGCCTTTTATGGTTATTGCTACGCAAAACCCCGTCGAATCTCAACAAGGAACCTTTCCATTACCTGCAGCGCAATTAGACCGTTTCTTTATTAAAATAAAATTAGATTATCCTTCCCTTGAGGAGGAAAAAAGAATGATTCAACTACATAAAAATCAATTAAAGGTTGATAAACTCGAAAAGGTCGTCGAGTTAGAAGAAATACATACAATGAAGGAAGAAGTCGCTTCCATTAGCGTAAGTGAGGATGTAGAGCAGTATATTTTAGGCATTGTAAGAGAAACAAGAAATCATCCAGATATTGAACTTGGAGTAAGCCCTAGAGGAACATTGGCGCTGATCAGGGCAGCTCAAGGCAAGGCATACCTGGCAGGGAGAAACTATGTTGTTCCTGAAGATGTTAAATCAATGGTACCGTTTGTGCTTACACATCGGATTTATTTATCAACTGAAGCCTCATTAACAAAATCAGCAGAAAGGGTGCTGCAGGAATTGCTTCATTCAGTTCCAGTTCCTGTTGAGTCCGGTTTATTGTAATGTCAATATGGAAAAAAGAGATTATTGAAGATCAATTTTTATCAATTATCTCATTGCTAAGCATTGTTTTATTATTTGCAAGCTTTTACTTTCAGTCAGCGCTAGTATTTTTTAGCGCAGTTTTCATCCTGCTATTACTTTATGCAAATTCCTTTTATTTGAAGCATGTTGGCGGAAAGCTCCTTTTCATTGATAAAAGAAAACGCACTAGGCACTTTCCTAATGATGAAGGACAGTGGGTAATTATTATGGAAAATAAAGGATTGCCTATCATGTCTGGTCATCTCAAGATTACTTTTAATCAAGTTGTGAGGCCCATGGATGAAAACCTTAATGCAAGACAAGAACATTATGAAATGAGTATCCCGCTCTCTATTAATTATAAGGAAAGAAAGGAAATAATCATTCCGTTCATAACGAATAAAAGAGGAATGGCGAAACTTAGAAAAGTTGAGTTGCATTTACCCCATTTTTTTGGGTTAGGTGAAACAATATTGCAATATAAATATTTAACTAAACAAGAAGTGCTTGTTTATCCAAGAGCTATTTCAGTAAAAAATAAATCTGTTTTTTTAACGAATAAACAGGGAGAATCCTATGCAAGATATTCATTGTTTGAAGATTCTTTATCTCCGGCAGGGACAAGAAATTATGTAAATACGGATAGCTTTAATCAAATTCATTGGAAGGCGAGTGCTAAAAACCAGCAATTGCAAACAAAAATATATGATCGGGCTAATGAAACAGGCTGGAATATATCATTAAATATTGCTGTTTCCCATTCAATCTCAAAGAAGATGGAGGAGTTAATCAGCAGTGCAGCAGACTTAGCCTATTTCTTTGAGAAAAATGACATTCAATTTTCGGTTTGTATCAATATTAGAGCGACGAACCATATCCCATTTTTATACATTCCAGCTGGCAAAGGAAAGGGACATTTACAAAAAGTATTGGAGCTGCTCGCAATTGCTGATTCCCATGGATCAATTTATCCGTATGAAAAAATGCTATCTTATTATGGGAGACATTTGCAGCAACAGCCATTCTTCCTTCATGGAGGTTTTCAATCAGATAAGGCAGCAAGTATATTCCACGAAATGAACACTAAAGGTTATTCAATCTATCATTTGCAAACCACAAAACAATCAGCAACCATTATTCAGCATTCATTGCCGAAAAAGGAAGTGCAAAACCTATGATCTACCGTTCATGGAATGTATTTTACTTTGTGATGATAGAAATCATATTTGGAGGACTGCTAATTTTACCGCTATATCCTCAGCAGTTATTTCATTACTTTTTCATTGCAGGTTCAGGCTGCCTCGTATTTATATATTTAATAACAGTATTTAATGAAAAGGGGAAAATCTTATATTTAATCATGATTGTTCCGTTGATTTTGCTATATAGTACTGTTTTACAGCCTTCATTTACTTTTCTATTGGTGATTGTGGTCCTTGTTTTTTGGCGAGGTTTGATCCATTTCAAGGAATTTGAAAAAGATGCATCTGGCTTATGGTTATTTTTTACTGTGCTACTAGGAGTCGGACTTTTGATTTTTCCATATGCAAAACATGTGAATGAAGTGCTATATATTGTTTCGTTTTTAATCGTCCAATGTTTATTTATTTTGGTAGGCGGTTTTTTAGGAAGATGGATATTAGCAAATACTGAAAAAGGCGAAAAGAAAAAGTTTCTCTATTATTTCAGCATAATAATAAGTGGCCTAATAAGTATAGGAATTGCCATTACACTCACTTTAAATTTGCTTAAATGGATTTTCTTCACCTTTCTCGAGATGGCAGTCTCGACATTAGCTTTCATCGTGTCTCCTGTCTTCAGCATCTTTGAGGACATGGAATTAAAGGTGCCCGGACAGCCGGTCGATTTAAATTCAGCAGATGAAGGAGATAAGCAGCAATATGAGGAAATGCCTGTGCAAGCAGATGTGATTGATCCTACTGCTGTTTTCACAGTGCTGACCATTGCGGGCTTGTTTGTTTTTGTGTACTTTTTATATAAAAGAAATCGGGAGAACAAGTATAGCATTTCAACTGATGAATCATCTTATCAAACAAACAGTCAGACGGTTGTTGCTGACCGTTTTTCATTATTTTCCCAATCAAGGAAAATGCCTGTGCAAACCATTAGAAAAGAAATATATCTTTTTGAAAGGTATGCTGAAAAGCTCCATTTAGGCAGAGGATCTCATGAAACTTTGTCTGAATGGCTAAAAAGGCTTGGTTTGAAAGCCCCTGCAGGCTTATATGAAGCATATGATTGTGTCCGATATGGCGAAATGATTATTGGAAAAGAGGAAGAAGCTGCATTTTTGCAGGATATAAAACGGTTGAGACATAATATAAAAGAGTTGTCTCAAAAAAACAAAAAGGAAAGAAAGTCTAAAGGTGAAAGCGATCGATGAAAAGTCTATACAATTAAATCGACTTTCTAGTAAAAGAATGCGGCTGTTTATGGTATTCTAATATCAATACTTTTTATATCTACATAATAAAGGAGCTAGATTATAATGCTAGAAAAAAATTTCACTGTTATTTCTGATACTGGTATCCATGCAAGACCTGCAACACAGTTGGTGCAAACTGCCGGCCGTTTCAGCTCAGATATCCAAATGGAATACAAGGGACGTAAAGTAAACTTAAAATCAATCATGGGTGTTATGGCGCTTGCTGTAGGCAAGGGCGGAGAAATTAAAATCATTATTGAAGGAAATGATGAGCAAGCTGCAATGGAAGAATTACAAGATATGCTGCAAAGGGAAGGTTTAGCAGAATAATGAGTTTTATACAAGGGGTTGCGGCATCAGAAGGCATAGCTATTGCAAAAGCATTTCGTCTGGAACACAACAAGCTTATTATTGAGAAGCGACATATTACTAATATTGATAATGAAATTGAAAAATTTCAAAAGGCGATTATGTTTGCTGCAGACGAGCTTGAACAAATTCGTGATCATTCTAGAGCTGAAGCTGGAGAAGATCATGCGGCTATTTTTGATGCACATCTGCTTGTGTTAACCGATCCAGAATTAATTGGGCCTGTGAAAGATAAGATCACAACTGAAAAATTAAATGCTGAATACGCAATTAAGGAAATAACTAACCAATATATCGTTAGTTTGAGCAATAGTGAAAATGAGTATATGAGAGAGCGTGCAGCCGATATTCGTGATGTAGCCAGCCGGATACAATCTCATCTACTCGGTATTCAAGTAGTGAATCCAAGTATGATTGCTGAAGATGTTATTATAATTACGCAAAATTTAACTCCGTCTGATGCAGCCATGTTAAACCCTAAAGTCATTAAGGGCGTTGTAACAAATGTCGGAGGCAGGACCTCTCATTCCGCTTTCATTGCCAAATCAATGAATATACCTGCAGTCGTCGGTACGAAAACTGCTTTTGAAGATATTGAAAACGGTGATTTCGTTATCCTAGACGGGCATAAGGGATTGGTTCACATTAATCCTACGCCAGAATTAATTGATGAATATGAAGCAAACCGGTTAAAAGCTGAAGAAGAAATTGCTCAATTAGCATGGCTAACCAATGAGAAAACAATTTCTAATGATGGTCAGGACTATACTGTTGTAGGCAACATCGGGAATGTTGAGGAAGCCAATGATGTCATTAGAAATGGTGGAGAAGGAATAGGATTATTCCGCACAGAGTTTCTTTTTATGGGAAGGAAGCAGCTGCCTAGTGAGCAAGAACAATTCGAGGCTTATAAAGCTGTATTACAGGCTTTAAATGGAAAACCGGTCGTAGTTCGTACACTTGATATTGGCGGTGACAAGGAGCTTCCTTATTTGAAGCTGTCAAAAGAAATGAACCCTTTCTTAGGTTTTAGAGGCATTCGCTTTTGTTTAGGCGAACAATCCATACTAAGGAAGCAGCTTCGCGCCTTAATAAGGGCGAGTGCATTTGGAAAGTTAAAAATCATGTTTCCAATGGTAGCAGTTATTGAAGAATTCAGACAAGGCAAAGCTATGTTTGAAGAAGAAAAAAATAAGCTCATTGAAGAAGGTGTCAAGGTAGGGGATATTGGACTTGGGATGATGGTTGAAATTCCCTCAACGGCTTTAATGATAGAATCCTTTGCTAAAGAAGTTGATTTTTTTAGTATTGGCACTAATGACCTGATCCAATATACACTCGCCGCCGATCGTCTGAATGAGCAAGTATCATATTTATATCAGCCATATCACCCGGCCATTCTGCGACTTATTCAAAAAGTGATAAATGCTGCCCATAAAGAAGGCAAAGAGGTTGCTATTTGTGGAGATATGGCTGGCAATGAAGTCGCTATTCCCCTTTTAGTCGGGATGGGTTTGGACGAGTTCTCTGTCCATTCCTCATCAATTATTAAAACGCGTGCGCATATAAGACAATTGAGCAAGAAAGAGATTGAAAAAATGCTTGATGATCTCTTAAGCTTGCCAAATGCTGTTGAGATTGGGGATGCACTCGAAAAATTTTCTTATAAAAGAAATATTTAGGTTTATGATGAATAGAAGCGGGTATTAAATTACTAAGCACTTAAGAAACCTTAAGTCAGCTAAATCATTCTCATTTTCCCCTTATAGCTAGCCATTTGGCTAGTTTTTTTTGTCTATAGCGGAAGTTCGATTAACAATTACTAAATATAGGTTTAATTTTTCGTTATTAAGGCGAGGTTATAGATAAATAATGATTGATGCTGTTGTCATCGCTATAAGGGTATGAGGGAGCTGCTAAAATGCGTATTGGCAAGTTAATGTTTATTCCGCTGATTCTGTTAATTCTAGCTGGTTGTGCTGGTGATCAGCAATCCATTGTTAATCGGCATGCAGATGCATTGTTGACCAAAACGAACGAACTGCAATTCCGATTTAAGTTAAATGAAAAAATTTTATCTCAAAATGAGCAATACATGGTGAGGGTAACAATACATAATGAAGAATTAGCAAATGCTCTAGGAGCAACTGAAATAATATATGGGAAAGAAAATGGACAAGCTGCAGAAATTATAGAACCGGTTAGGAATAAGGAAATTTTCATCTATATGGAACCAATACCTTTGCAGCAAGACCTTCATGTCTTTGATATTGAAAAAATGATAGTCAATGACGAAGCGGTATCTGTTGAACTACTAAACGATAATGAAGTGATTGCAAAGGGATTTTTAACTCATTTTTCCTCACAAATTTAATCATATCGTAAAGAAAGCTGTCTAAATAGTTGACTCTAACTAATAGACAGTTTTTTTTTGAAATTGTAGGTATCAATGCTCTACAATACCTTCCATCTTTAAAGTATGTGATAGACATGCTAAAATAAATAATATTCTGTATTTTGTATATGTGAGGAGAGGACTGG
Organism: Cytobacillus horneckiae; assembly: GCF_002835735.1. Classification (GTDB taxonomy): domain Bacteria; phylum Bacillota; class Bacilli; order Bacillales; family Cytobacillaceae; genus Cytobacillus; species Cytobacillus horneckiae. Next base: position 62,276 of record NZ_PISD01000084.1, read on the forward strand.
ATGGACAAAGTTGTGATTGGATTTATTGGAACAGGTGTGATGGGGAAAAGCATGGCAGGACATTTATTAAATGCTGGTTATCCTGTTGTCGTCTTTTCGAGAACGAAGGAGAAGGCACAAGACTTATTGGATAAAGGGGCTGTTTGGGCAAGTTCACCTAAAGAAGTTGCGACACAAGCAAAGGTGATTATAACAATGGTTGGGTATCCTGTTGATGTTGAGGAAATTTATTTAGGAACCAACGGGTTAATTGCTAACGCTTTACCGCATACATATTTAATTGATATGACTACATCTACACCAACCTTGGCAGTGAAAATTGCTGATGAGGCAATAGCGAAGGATATTTATGCAATCGATGCGCCCGTATCAGGAGGGGATATTGGTGCAAAAGAAGGAAGGCTTTCCATCATGGTTGGCGGAAGTGATAAAGCATTTAAAGTAGTTGAGCCAATATTGAAACATTTAGGAGCAAACATTGTTCATCAAGGTGCTGCAGGTGCTGGACAGCATACGAAAATGTGTAACCAAATAGCGATTGCCTCCAATATGATCGGTGTATGCGAAGCGATTGTGTATGCTGAAAAAGCTGGGCTTGATACGAATAAGGTGCTTCAAAGTATCTCAACTGGTGCAGCTGGAAGCTGGTCATTATCCAATTTGGCGCCAAGGATGACTTCTGGGGACTTTAATCCTGGTTTTTATATTAAACATTTTATTAAAGATATGAAAATAGCTTTAGAAGAAGCCGATGCGATGGGAATGGATACACCTGGATTAACGTTGTCAAAAAACCTTTATACCAAGCTTGCTGCTGCTGGAGAAGAAAACAGCGGTACACAAGCATTATATAAGTATTGGGAAAGATAAATAAAAGTCTGCCTGGTTATAGGCAGACTTTTAAGCTGATGAGGATTGGAATTTTCCAAGGTTTACTGTTCGTTCCCTGAGAGTGTCCGAGCGTCAAGTATGCTTCGTAAAAGCAGTGCCCGAAAACAGAAAAAAGAGCTAAAATGGGCACTGCTTTGAAAAAGCAACGATTGCAAAGCTGAAAAAGCCTATTCAGTACATTTACTGTCCCCCTTCTTTCCCGCAAGAGTCGTGCAGACACCTCTCCAAATTCAGCATTCCTTATTATCAATTAAAGTTTTATCCTTTGTATGCCATTAATCCCCTCGGGCATCGCAATGCGTAGAAGAGGCTAGATGACCTGCCGCGAAAAAGCGAGCGACTGCAGAGGAAAACTACAGAACCTATTTTTAGATTTTCTCTAAGTATGTTTCCATTCGATTTAAAGCTTCCTCAAGCGTTTCCATTGAATAGGCATAGGAAATTCTAAAGTAACCTTCACCATATGCGGAAAAAGCACTGCCAGGAACAACAGCTACACCCGCATTTTCTACAAGTGAAAGAGCAAAATCAAAGGAATTTAGCGCGCTTTCCGGCATTTTTATAAAAAAGTAAAAAGCGCCATTAGGCTTTACTACTTCAAAGCCCATATTCAATAAACGATCGTAAACATAATCCCGGCGCTTTTTATAATCTATCTTCATCGCCACTGCATCATCTTTTCCTATAGTTAATGCTTCCAGTGCGGCCATCTGTGAGATAGATGATGCACAGGTAACATTGTATTGATGGACTTTCAAAATATGTTTAGCGACTGTTTCTGGTGCATATAACAGCCCTATGCGCCATCCCGTCATAGAATGTGATTTAGATAGCCCGTTGATTACAATTGTTTGTTCCTTTAACATGGTGGCAATCGAAGTATGAACTTCGTCAAAACTTAGCTCGCTGTAAATTTCATCGGCTAAAATAAATATGTCCTTTCCTCTTACTAGGTTAGCTATATCTTCAAGCTCTTCTTTTGATAAGCTTACACCTGTCGGATTAGAAGGGTAAGGAAGAATAATGCACCTTGTCTTCGCTGTTAAATGCTTCTCGATTAACTCTGCTGTCATTCGAAAATCATTTTTCGTAATATCAGCATGGACTGCTGTAGCGCCGCAAAGCGTAATAATCGGTTCGTATCCAGGGTATACTGGTCCCGGCAAAATTACTTCACAATCTTCATCCAAAATGGTCCTTAAAGTAATGTCAATGGCTTCACTAGCCCCAGAAGTAACAATCACCTCTGTCTCTGGCTGGTAGGAGAGATTGTATTTTTCTTTTACGAAGCTGCAAGCTGCTTTTCTTAATGCCATCTCTCCGGCATTATGAGTATAGCTTGTAAAGTTTTCATCAATCGCGCGTTTTCCGGCATTTTTAACATGCGCTGGTGTTGGAAAATCAGGTTGGCCAATCGTTAGTGAAATCATCCCTTTTGTTCCAGCGACCATATTAAAAAACTTTCTAATTCCAGAAATTTCAATGCTTTGTACTTTCTTATTAATTAAATGTTCCAACATTTTCACCTCACATAGCAATAAGCTTATTTTACAAGAGATAATCATTCTATAAAACCCTAAATACGTGATTTTAATATTTACAAAAATTAAATAAAAAGCTAGGCAATAAATGGTATGATGTAAGAAAAGTAGTATATACAAACAAATATTTACAAAACGCGTTTTGATTATTGGAGAGGGGAAAATGTCAATGGAGTTAGAAAAATCGGCACAGAAGGAGAAAGCGAAAATTGGCTCATGGCGGCTTTATTTAACATTGCCAATTATGTCATGGGCGTTTTATGATTTTGCCAATACGATCTTTTCATCAAATATCAATACGATTTTTTGGCCATTTTATATGCAAGAAGTCGTAGGTAACAATGAGGTTCTTAAACAAGTTGCTAACACTTTCATCGCTTATGCCAATGCTTTAGCGAGTTTTTTTCTTGTGCTGTTTAGCCCGCTGTTCGGTGTCATGATTGACCGTACAGGCAGAAAGAAGAAATATATTATTATTTTTACAATCATCTCTGTAGCAGCGACTGCTTTAATGGGTGTATTCGCCATGTCCGGGTTGAATGGCACCATTTTTGGTTTACCTGTTTTTCTTGCGTTAGTTATTTTATGTTTTATTATCGCAAAGTTTTTCTTTCATTCCAGCTTAGTATTCTACGATTCTATGATATCAGATTTAGGAGCGAAGGAGGAAATCCCGCTCATTTCAGGATTTGGTGTAGCAATTGGATATTTAGGGACATTGCTTGGACTAAGTGTCTACCTATTTGTGGGAGACGGAGATTTTCATCGTGCTTTTATTCCGACAGCAATATTATTTCTTGTTTTTTCTTTGCCATTATTTTTCTTTGTAAAAGATAAGCCTAAAAAAGCAGCAGAAAAATCATCTTTTATTTCTGGATATAAGGAAATTTATAAAACCTTTAAGGAAATGAGGTCTCATAAAACGATTTTTACGTTCATGATTGCTTATTTCTTCCTTAATGACGCGATAGCCACCACGATCGCGATGATGGCCCCATACGCGACGACAATTGTAGGTTTCTCTGCAGGCCAATTTATCCTATTGTATCTCGTATCTACAATTTCCAGCATTATTGGGTCATTTATCTTTGGTTATATAACAAAAGCGGTCGGAGCAAACAGGGCGGTAAAATATGTCGGAGTACTATTACTTGTGGCATTGATCATTGGCACATTTGCCATTAATGAGCTAATGTTCTGGATTGCCGGCAGCATGTTTGGCATTGCGCTTGGGTCGATGTGGGTGACGACGAGAACGTATATCGTCGATTTGACACCGGAAGATAAAAGAGGACAATTCTTTGGACTGTTTGCATTTTCTGGGAAGGTTTCATCAATCATTGGCCCATTATTATTTGGGACAATTACGCTTGTGTTTGCTGAATACGGCAATATTGCGAGCCGATTAGGAATGGGCTCGTTAATTATCCTTACCATTATCGGCTTGGTTGTCCATTTAAGAATAAAAGAAAATCCGCAAACTGAATATTAATTTTCTTCTATCCATCCATTATTTTATCTATTTGCCGATATAAATAATGGATGGTTTTTTTATAGTTTGTTTATAGGTATAAAGATACAGGAAGGAAATGAGAAATGAGCGGAATAAATCAAATTTTACTTGAAAGCGGAACAAATGAGCTTGAAATAGTTGAGTTTGCTATGGGTCCCAATAAATTTGGAATAAATGTAAATAAAGTAAGAGAAATTATTAATCCTGTTTCAGTTGTACCCATACCTCATGCGCATCCCCATATATTAGGTATAATGGAGCTCCGGGGCGAAGTGCTACCAGTTATAAGCATAGAAAGGACATTAAACACGGCGCAGTCCAATGAGCCAGACCATGAAAAATTTATTGTTGCTGAATTTAATCAGCAAAAATTTGTTTTCCATGTACATAATGTTATTCAAATTCACCGTATTTCATGGAGTCAGATTGAAAAAGCATCTGACATGTACCAAGGGGAAGATAATCCTGTCTTAGGGATTATTAAAATGGATCATTCAATGATTCTGATGCTGGATTTTGAAAAAATCATTACAGATATAAATCCGCAAGCAGGAATTACAATTGATAAAATGCAAAGTTTAGGTGAAAGAGAACGTTCAATGAAAAAAATTGTCATCGCGGAAGATTCTCCTATGTTGAGACGATTGTTAAAGGTGACATTAAATGAAGCAGGTTTTAGTAATCTGACATTCTTTGAAAATGGCAGTGATTGTCTTGATTATTTACATTCCGCTGCAAAAAAAGAAGGCTCAATTCTGGAAAAGGTCCAGATTGTTATTACAGATATTGAAATGCCAATGATGGACGGTCATCACTTAACGAAGCGAATAAAAGAAGATGCAACATTGAAGGAAGTGCCTGTTATCATATTCTCTTCATTAATAACAGATGATTTAAGACATAAGGGGCAGATGGTAGGTGCGGATGCACAAGTCAGCAAACCGGAAATTGAAGAGCTTGTCAAGATGATTGATGTTCATGTTAAATAAGTATAGGAGTTGTCCGAAAAGGGTCATAAAAATGACTCCTTTGAGGTTCAGCTTCTTTTTCTATTTAATGCACAATAGGAAGTTCTGATTCATTTCAGAAAATCATATTGTGCCTATGATCAACGATAGGGTGAATGGATTAACTGACAATCTCTTCTTCGAAGCTTATCAAGGAAGCAGACAGCCTGCTTATCATCTGAAAGGTCACCAAAAGGTGCATATGGAGCTTGGGCTTAGCCCATAATTTTAGAAGGTAGTGGCAGCCAACCGTCACTCCAAAGAGATAGAATCGTCCAAAATACGCAAAAACCACGAGAGGTTTTATCACATCTCGTGGTTTTTCTTAAAGGAGGTGCTTTAGAGGCAGCTCCTTGCTTAATTCCTTTGGTTTATCGCAGTTTAACGGGCAGTATGCCCCCACTGATTGAATAGGATACATGGTGTGAGGAAATCTGTCATTTTTCTTTTAAAAATAACTTTCTCCAAGTTTTTTGAACACAGGTTTTTCGTAGCGGTGTTTTTTTCTTTGTGGAGGTTCATGCTGATCTTCTTTCAGGCCAGTATAATTCATTAACAGCTTCTTCGCTTGGTTTAAAGAAAGTGATGTCCGCGGATTTCTTACAGATTGGTCCAATTTTCCTAAATGTGGCAATGCAGTAAAATCCTCTTTTGAAGGTGGCAAATGAAAAGTATATCTTCCACACTTGATCAAAACATCAGATTGCTGCTGACTATTTTTAGGGTTGCGAGAAAAATGAAGGCCAATTTTTTTCGCTTTACCTTCCTTTAATAATTTTTGAAGGGAATCATGCTTAACCTTATATAGAAATCTTGGATTTGGTGCAGTTTTTGCATGACGGTTAACGGTGAAGAGTGCTTGAGAGAGGTTTTCAACCGTTGGCTGTAATTGAGGGTATTCATTGCATTCAGAATTCAATGGTAAGTCTCCTTTCATATTATAAAACCGTATATAGTGTTAATTATACCCCTTTTTAGAAAAATACAAAAGTATATTTTGCTGCACCAGTTAAATTCAATCGACATATTGCCGTATATTTAAATCTAAGGACGGATGATCACCTTTGTACCGTTTGGAACAATACGAGCCAGCTCAAGTACATCATGGTTATGCATTCTAATGCATCCTTTTGAAACAGACTGGCCAATAGATGAGGGATTATTTGTTCCATGTATTCCGTATCCAGCCTTTGAAAGTGAAAGCCACATAGCTCCATATGGACCTCCTGGATTCGGTTGCCGATTGACAATTACAAATTCTCCACTTGGAGTTTCCGTCAGCATTTTTCCAATAGCAATTGGATACGTTTTTTGGACAACTCCATTCATATATAAAGTAAGTGTTCTTCCACCTTTTGAAACGATAATTTGATAAGGAATTTGATTTGGATCTGGCAATCCGGGGATAAGAATTCTTTGTCCTACGTAAATCATTGAAGGATTTGTAATAGTTGGGTTAGCCGCTAAAATACTTGCTAAAGGTACACGAAAGTTTTTTGCAATAATAGATAAGGATTCTCCTGGCAGTACAATATGATACATATGCTCACTCCTTTAAATTGAAATAATTAGTCATATTTATATGCATTAGGGCTGAAAGTTGAACATGATTTAAAGAAAAACTAAAGTCGCACGATAAAAAAACACTTCAATCTGAGGGGAGACATTGTCAACTCTCAGATTGAAGTGTAAAGATAGTGAGCTCAGGACGGCAAAGAAATCGAAAAGGAAGTCTAGTTGTCCCAATTCCTCTATTAACATATACAGTAATCGGATTTTCCTCGCCTATTTCATAAAAGCCTTCATAATACTTTTCACCAAAAGGAGGAGTTACGAGTGCTCCGAAGAAAGGGAGTTGAATTTGTCCGCCGTGGCTATGCCCGCTTAGTTGAAGGTTAACATGAAAATTTTTCGCTGTGTCAGCTAAATCTGGCGCATGTGAAAGTAAAATATTGTATGATTCGGGAGGAATATTAGCAACTGCTGTTTGAATATCGGGCTTTCCGAGCATTGCGTCATCTATACCGGAAATATAGATGGTGTCGCTATTCTTTTCGACCTTACGGCTTTCATTTAGAAGGAGGTCAAAACCAGATTTCTCCATTACCGTACGATAAATATCAGATCCATAGCCGCCATGATCATGATTTCCGTATATTGAAAACTTTCCAATACTTGCCTTTAGTTCACTTAAAATTCCCGGTATTTGTTCAATATCTTCGTATTTATTAGGCTCATCCATTAAATCTCCGGTAAAAAATATTAAGTCTGGACTATATGAATTAATTTTTTTTATAAGCGTTGTTAATTGATTTAAATCATAGTGAAACCCGAGATGGGTATCACTGAATTGAACAATTGTGAGATTATGAAAGTTGGGAGGAATAGCAGCATGTTTAATGGTATGCTCATTAATCTGTAAAAATTTTGGTTCTATATCACGAGCATAATAATATCCGCCAGTACCTGCAATAACTGCAGAAAATAAAGAACCGATTGTGCGTTTAATAAATTTTCGTCTTGTCACTTTTTTTTCCATGTATGTTTACCAGCCAATCTATTAAAGATTCAATCTAATACTACCAAAATAAACTATGAAAAAGAAGTAGATCGTATTGTTTCTATTTTATGGCAGATACATAGCATCATTCCCAAAATGTGTTGCTAATAAGAACGAATGATTAAAATAGAGTGTAAATTGATGAAAAGGGTGGATATGGTATAATTGGGTATCGAATATTCATTTTATTCTTTAAACGGGCAGTAACAACAGCTCAAAGTTCAGCGGTTAAAAGTGAAAAGGAAAAAGAAGACCTGTCCGTATAATCCATCAGTGGGAAGGGGAAAACCCTGCTGGTTGAAGGTATTTATAACAGAAAGTAAATTAGGGGTGCGAGTGATGGATCCATTAGAAATTATGTCAGATTTAAATAATGTCGTTCCCTATTTTCAGCCTATTTTTAGTGCTGATGAGCATAGGGTTATCGGTTATGAGGTATTAGGCACATATAGAAGAAAAGAGGAGATAGAGAGCTTAGGCCCATTTTTCTTAGATGAATCGATTCCTGAAGAATATCGGATGGAGCTGGACGATATCATTTTAGTAAAGGCTTTGGATAAAGCGATTACTCTCGATAAAGATGTGCTATTGTTCATTAAGAGAAATGCTGATTTATTAATGAAGCAAGATAGCGAGCATCTTTTGGGAATTCTTTTGGAGTATGAAAAAAAAGGAATTTCCATTAATAGAATCGTCATAGAAATTTCTCAAAAAAACCCAATTGGCGATTTTGACCACTTAGATCATTTTATCAATTATTATCGTACATACGGCATTAAAATTGCGATTGAAGATTTAGGGAAAGATATTAGCTATTTGGATAGAATTGGGCAATTGGCTCCAAATATTTTAAAAATCGATCTTCAAGCATTACGATCATCAGCGGTAAATCATAACTACAATGAACTTTTATATACCCTTTCTATGTTAGCAAGAAAGATTGGATCAACATTATTATTTGAAAATATTGAAATGGACTACCAGCTCCAATTTGCATGGAGAAATGGAGGAAGGTATTATCAAGGGCCGTATTTGCATAAATCAGAGGAAAACTTTGTTGATAGAGATATATTAAAACAAAAATTAAAGGATAAATGCCATCAATTTATTGTTTATGAGAAAAAAAAGCTCGCCTCTATATATACAATCACTGAAAGCTTTAATCATACGATGATTGACTTTTTGCATAAGTATAATAAAGAAGAAGGAACAGAGGCTTTTTTAACCATGCTTGCCCAAAAGCTGAAAGATGCTGCTTTTCGTTTATATATTTGTGATGAGGAGGGATTCCAAGTATCACCCAATATATTTAAGGGGATAAACAATTGGAGTGTTCAGCAGGAGTATATGGATAAAAACTGGAGCTGGCGCCCGTATTTCCTGGCAAATATTATGAGAATGAAAACAAATAAAAAGGGAATATTGTCTGATTTATATACAGATATTGAAACAGGTGAGTCCATTCGAACTTTTTCATATCCTTTAACAGAAACGGATTATTTATTCATTGATATATCCTACCATTTTCTTTATGAACAAGATGCATTATAATCGCCAATATCATCCAGAATAATTCACTGTTACCCGAGCAATGCTAAAAATAGCAGTCATTGCAAAAAGGAGTGAATATACAATGGGTGGTTGGTTAATTGTCCTGCTTGTCATTGTTTTGGCTATACTGGCTTTTTCATATTTTTCGACAAGGTCTGTGATGAAAGATAAGACTGGAAATCAAGAATTTGATTCTGAGTTGCCTGATGGGGTTGAGAGAAGGCCATATTTGGCCAATCCGGTATTTTTGGCTTACTTGATATTCTTTTTAGCGCTCGTATTATTAACATGGTTTTTTGCATTTTGACTTAAAAAGGAGTGGCCAATGTCTGGCCACTTTTTTATTGGCTATTTATTTAATTTCCAATACAGCTTTTAACCTCTCAAGATCAAATCCAGTAATCACTTCTTCTCCAATAACGATGGTTGGTGTGGAAAAGGATTGATACTTCTCTGTTAATTCTTTCATTGCGGACTTATCGGTTTTTATATTTTTTTGTTCAAACTCAAAATTATATTCTGATAGGAACTTTTTGGTTATTTCACAAGGCGGACAATCCGGCTGAGTGTATACGACGATTGGTTTCATTCATCTAACCTCCAATAATTTTCATTAATAACAATAGTCTTTTAAAGAAAAAAATAATTATTTTTTTATGGTTTTACTTGTGTAATGATATCATATTAATTTATCCTGTTAATATTGGTATGTAAAAAACTTGATTTAAATCATATATTTTTGTTTAGTTTTGGATAGAAACATGCCTAAAGAGAAACCTATATAAAGGTATAGGGTTTGTTTTGGAAAGGAGAGAAAGCATGTCACAGCTTCAAGGCATATTAACTCGATTAAAAAATTTACAGGAACAATCAAATGGAAGTGAACCAATGCAAAGATTTTTTGAGGTGAATGGCGAAAGGAAATGTCAGGTAACTTACCACCCAAAAAATGAAACATTCGAATTGGAAGTATACAACGATAAAGAAAAGCCAAAACGTTATCAATTCGATAATATTGATATGATTACAATTGAAGTATTTGATCTAATTCAATAATTTTTTTACATAGGAGCCTTTAAAAAGGCTCTTTTTATTTCATCTCATATTTTTTCTTTCCTGAGGAAAGATTAATAAAAAGGGGTGATATGATGATACCAGAAGTCATTTGTCCAAACTGCCATAAACAAGCAGAATTAAATAATGTGCTCACTGCACAATCAAATCAAAATGTAATTTTTGAATGTCCGCATTGTCACTTTGTGTGCCGCGACATTGAAACAAGTAAGGGATAGTAAATCAAAAGTAAGGCAGACCGGTGAAAACTGTGGTAAAATCAAATTGAATGCAAATCATTAAATTTGAGGAGTTTTCAATATGATCAGTCTCCATAGCGATGAATTTTTAGAAATAAATATTAAGGATTTACTAATTCCCTCTGAACGTGTTGCCCATGTACAAATTGGCAATAACCTTGAGCATACTTTATTGGTCTTAACAAAAAGCGGATATACTGCAATTCCTGTACTAGATCCCCACTATAAACTCCATGGTTTAATAAGCACACCTATGATTATGGAATCCATCCTTGGGCTACAAAGAATAGAGTTTGATAAACTGGAAGAAAAAAGGGTGGAGGAGTTCATGAATCCAGAAATTCCGCGCCTCAATGTTAACAGTTCACTTAAAAACGCCACAGGCCTCTTAGTTGATCATCCGTTTATTTGTGTTGAAGATGATGAAGGGTATTTTGAAGGGATTTTAACAAGAAGATCCTTACTTGTCCAATTGCAAAAGCATTTGCACAACAATAAGAAAAGGTAAGATTAACTGAAGCTCCCATAACCAATGGGGGCTTGATTTTGCTTACAATGAAATTTACATATGAATTTTAAATATCGGTAAGATCAGAGGTGCATAAAAATGGCTTCACTATCTGAGTTTCATTTGCTTTCAGTGTTGGCTCAGGAAATGAATATGAGGAAAGCAGCTGAAAGGCTGTTTGTATCACAGCCTGCATTGTCGCAAAGATTGCAAAATATAGAAAAGGAATGGGGAAGCAGGCTTTTTGTTCGTTCACAAAAGGGTTTATCATTAACACCAGCAGGAGAAATCGTTATTCAATTTGTCAATGAAGTAATCTCAGGTGAAGAGAAGGTTAAAGAGTCTATTCAGGCATTGAATTCGGAAGTATATGGCACACTGAAGATAGCGGTGGCGTCTATTGTTGGTCAAAATTGGCTTCCTCAAGTGTTAAAAAAGTTTGTAAAAAAATATCCGCAAGCAAAGATTTCACTTGTGACAGGTTGGAGCAGTGAAATATTAAAATCCTTGTATGAAGATCATGTTCATATTGGCATCATACGTGGAACACCTGACTGGAAAGGTGTGAAAATTCCCTTATTCAAAGATAGCTTATATTTAGTTGATACAGAAATTGAAGAAACGGAACAAATTCTTGAAACAGACCGTCCGTTCATTCAATTTAAAAGCGATTCTAACTATTATCAAGAAATTCAGGATTGGTGGCTAAGAAAATTCAAAACTCCACCAAAAAGGACAATTGTGGTTGATCAAATAGAAACATGCAAACAGATGACTTTTAACGGCATTGGATATGCCATCCTGCCTGCCATTACACTCAACGGTTTAGAAAAGAATATTTTTAAGATCCCACTGCTTGATGAGGATAATTTACCAATAAAAAGGGATACTTGGCTTCTTGGTTATGAGTCTGCATTTCAACTAAAACAAGTACAAGCGTTTGTCGAACTAATAAAAGAGCATATTGAAGAAGAGCAGGTGAAATGAAATACTTGTTTTCACTGCTGTAGTTTGTTAAATTAATTCTAGCTGTACATAAAATATATTGTTGATATATACATAGGAGGAATTATAGATGAAAATGATGGACGCAAATGAAATTATTTCTTTTATTCAAAATAGCACGAAGTCAACACCAGTAAAAGTATATGTAAAAGGAGACTTAGAAGGAATTCATTTCGGTTCTTCAGCGCAAGCTTTCATTAACGGTAATAGCGGCGTAGTTTTTGGTGAGTGGGCGGAAATAAGTGAAGCGATTGAAACGAACAAAGAAAAAATTGAAGATTATGTAGTAGAAAACGATCGCAGAAATTCTGCAATTCCATTATTGGATATGAAAAATATTAAAGCGCGCATTGAGCCGGGTGCGATTATTCGCGATCAAGTAGAAATTGGAGATAATGCGGTTATTATGATGGGTGCATCCATTAATATCGGATCAGTTATCGGTGAGGGTACAATGATTGATATGAATGTTGTGTTGGGCGGAAGAGCAACAGTAGGGAAAAACTGCCACATTGGAGCTGGGTCAGTTCTTGCTGGCGTAATCGAGCCGCCATCTGCTAAGCCAGTTGTAGTTGAAGACGATGTAGTTATCGGTGCGAACGCAGTTGTATTAGAAGGTGTTACAGTCGGGAAAGGTGCGGTTGTGGCAGCAGGCGCTATTGTAATTGATGATGTGCCTCCATATACTGTTGTTGCAGGGACACCGGCAAAAGTGATTAAAGAAATTGACGAAAAAACTAAATCTAAAACAGAGATTAAACAGGAGCTTCGCCAGCTTTAAGCTAGAGCATTCTATTAAGCTTATTCTCTTTAATACATGTAAGAAGCGTGGATAATTGGTGTCCGCGCTTTTTATTCTTAGCGGAGGTATAAAATATGTCAATTGTCAGCCCATTTGTTAATATTCGCAGAGAACTTCATCAAATTCCGGAACTTGGTTTTCAAGAATTTAAAACACAGCAATATCTTTTGGATTATATCTATTCTTTGCCACAGGAAAGATTACAAATCAAAACATGGAAAACAGGAATATTTGTTAAAATTAAAGGGGCGAATCCAAGTAAAACCATTGGATATAGAACAGATATTGATGGACTTCCAATTATTGAAGAAACCGGCCTGTCATTTTCTTCTGTACATACTGACCGCATGCATGCCTGTGGCCATGATTTTCATATGGCCATCGCGCTTGGCGTATTATCACATGTTGTTTACCATCCTATTAACGATGATTTGCTTTTTATTTTTCAGCCTGCCGAAGAAGGACCTGGCGGAGCTGCACCGATGCTTCAATCTGATATAATGAAAGAGTGGATGCCTGATATGATTATGGCTCTTCATATCGCACCAGAATATCCTGTTGGATCAATAGCAGTAAAAGAAGGATTATTGTTTGCCAATACTTCTGAGCTGTTTATTGATTTAAAAGGGAAGGGTGGACATGCTGCCTATCCGCATCAAACAAATGATATGATTATTGCGGCCTGTTCATTAGTTGGTCAATTGCAATCCATCATTTCTAGAAATGTTGATCCTTTGGACAGCGCTGTCATTACTGTTGGTAAGATCACAGGAGGAACTGTACAAAACATCATTGCGGAAAACGCAAGAATAGAAGGGACTATTCGCACCTTATCACCAGATTCAATGGTTAAAGTGAAAAGCAGGATTGAGGCAATCGTAAAAGGTGTAGAGGTCGGATATGAATGTGAAACAAAGATTGACTACGGATGTATGTATCATCAAGTCTATAATAATGAAGAATTGACGAAGGAATTAATGGAATTTGCTAGAGCTGATGAAAAGATGAATGTAATTGAATGTAAAGAAGCGATGACTGGTGAAGACTTTGGCTATATGTTAAAAGAAATTCCAGGTTTTATGTTTTGGCTTGGAGTAGACTCTGCTTTTGGTCTCCATCATGCAAAGCTCTCTCCAACGGAAGATGCAATCGAAAAGGCGATTTCCTTCATCACAGGTTATTTATCATATAAAGGAAAATAATATCATGCTCAATTATTTTCAATCTCCTATTGTTTTTGATAGACTTAAATAGAGTGATAAATAGGGAATAAATTAGAATTACTCCTTATTTAAATTAATTATCATTTAACTTGACTAGTTTTCACTATAAAGTTATAATTATTATCGATGAACAAGTTTCAAATGAGAATATACATATTATTTCTCGTTTAATACACACATATGGAGGGACTTAAACATGGCAGAACGTATGGTAGGAAAACAAGCGCCAAGATTTGAAATGGATGCAGTAATGGCTAACAAAGAATTTGGAAAAGTAAGCCTAGAAGAAAACATGAAAAACGATAAATGGACTGTACTTTTCTTTTATCCAATGGACTTCACTTTTGTATGTCCAACTGAAATTACTGCAATGTCTGATCGCTATGATGAATTCGAAGATCTTGATGCAGAAGTAATCGGTGTATCAACTGATACAATCCACACTCACTTAGCATGGATCAACACTGATCGTAAAGATAACGGTTTAGGAGATCTTAAATACCCACTAGCTGCTGATACTAACCATGTTGTATCTCGTGACTATGGTGTTCTTATTGAAGAAGAAGGTGTAGCTCTACGTGGACTATACATTATTAACCCTGAGGGAGAATTAATGTACTCAGTTGTTAACCATAACAATATCGGGCGTGACGTTGATGAAACATTACGTGTTCTTCAAGCGCTTCAAACTGGTGGACTCTGCCCAGCTAACTGGAAACCAGGTCAAAAAACTCTATAAGAAATAGAGTCTTATCAACCTTTGAAGATTGATAAGAAAAGGCCTAACATATGCTGTTAGGCCTTTTCTTTAGCTAAGAAGAATTTACATTATTAGATAAACCAAAAATTATATCTACCATTATTTTTGAAAATTAGATATAAAACGGAAGGGGAATTTTCATGAAATTACGTGCACCAATGCCAGAATTAACAGGAGCAACTGAATGGCTAAACGGAGAAGTAACAAAGGAACAATTAATTGGTGAAAAACCAACATTAATTCACTTCTGGTCAGTGAGCTGTCATCTTTGTAAAGAGGCAATGCCACAAGTAAACGAATTCAGAGATGAATACAAAGACCAATTAAATGTGATTGCTGTTCATATGCCCCGTTCAGAAGATGATTTAGATTTAGATCAAATTAAAAAGGTAGCAGCTGAACATGATATTACACAACCAATCTATGTTGACAGTGAACATAAGTTAAATGAAGCATTTGAAAACCAATATGTACCTGCTTACTATGTTTTTGATAAAGACGGCGTTCTTCGTCACTTCCAAGCAGGCGGAAGCGGTATGAAAATGCTAACGAAACGTGTAAATCGCGTTCTAGATGAAATGAATAAAGCTGAATAATCGCATCAACTATGGCTAAGAAGAATTTTTTCTTAGCTTTTTTTTATAGAACATCAATTGAATTTTAGCCTTCGTTATAAAAATAAAAAGCCATCCCCTTCATATATATCTTACTTTAACTGTAAAATATACAGAAAAAGCCTCACGGTTTAGCTTAAATTGTTTCCTCATAAAAATTGTTACTCTAACTTTATAGTCAAAAAAGCTAAAATTTGTGTAAAAATACTGGATATTTATTTCGTAACCCGTTATATTTAATATTACGTCCTGAATTTTTCGAAGATTTAAACATATATGTTCGAGGGGGAATGTGGATGGAAACATTCAAAAAATTAAAGCAATATTATTGGCCATATAAAAGCTATTTTTTCTGGTCCATTGGCTTTTTAATTATCGTGACTGCGATTACAGTTGTTTATCCTATTTTTTTGCAAATAACGATTGACGACGTTGTCTTAAAGGGCCAGTATGAATGGATTCCTTATTTAGCATTAGGTTTTATAGCTATTATGGCCATTAAAGGGGCAGCAACATATATTCACCAATATACAGGTGATTTATTTGGCATTTCATCGGTATATAAATTAAGAAATACATTATATGAGAAGCTGCAATTTCTTCCTTTTAAATACTATGATAATGCTAAAACAGGAGATTTAATGTCCAGATTAACAGCTGATGTTGAAGGGTTTCGTTTTTTTCTCGCTTTTGGATTTTCAGAATTAATACGTTTTTTCCTCTTAGTAGTTATTAGTTTTTCTGTAATGATGTATTACTCTTTATCACTAACTATTGTTACTCTCATCACTCTACCTTTTCTAGCAGTAGCTACATACAAATTTGATCAAGCGGTCCATCCGGCTTTCCGAAATATACGAAAATCCTTTGGAAAACTAAATACTAAGGTACAGGAAAATATAAGTGGCATACATACGGTAAAATCTCTTTCAAGAGAAGAGTTTGAGATTAATAAATTTAATGATTCAAACGGAGATTATAAGCAGAAATATCTTTTTACTTCAAAAATTTGGGCGAAGTATTTTCCGATGATGGAATTTATCGGGAATCTTAGCATCGTTTTTCTGTTGGCCTATGGCGGTTATCTTGTTATTGATAATCAGCTGCAGCTCGGTGAGCTTGTTGCTTTTTATAGTTTATTAGGCTATATTATGTGGCCGATAATGAACTTAGGATTTACGATAAATTTGTTTTCGCAATCTAAAGCTTCTGGAGAGAGATTATTGGAAATTTTAGAAGCTGAAAATGAAATTTATGATAGAGAAAATCCGATAGAAAAAACATGTGTTGATGGAAATGTAACCTTTAATCAAGTTCATTTAAAGTATTCAGAAGGTGATCAAGGTGCTTTGTATGATATTTCCTTTGAAGCAAAAAAAGGAAGTGTGACAGGCCTGATTGGTTCAACAGGCGCAGGTAAAACAAGCTTGACTGGGCTGCTCTCGCGATTCTACGAGGCAACGAATGGAGAAGTTCTTATTGATGATATAAGTGTAACGGACTATTCTTTAGAAACCTTACGAAGGAATATCGGTTTTGTTCTTCAGGAATCCTTCCTATTCTCGTCATCAATAAAAGCTAACATCTCATTTGGGAAGCCGGAAGCGACTATGGACGAAATCGTCGATGCGGCCAAGCGAGCTCAGGCACATGATTTTATCATGGAATTGCCAGACGGCTATAACACGATGCTTGGAGAACGTGGAATGGGCCTTTCTGGCGGTCAAAAGCAAAGGATTGCGATAGCTCGTGCCATTTGTATTAACCCTAGTATTTTAATCCTGGATGACGCTACAAGTGCAGTTGATATGGAAACTGAGTTTCAAATTCAACGAGCACTCAAGGAAGTAATGAAAGGTAGAACGACCTTCATCATTGCACATAGAATTTCTTCATTAAAGTATGCGAATCAAATTCTCGTACTGGAAGAGGGACGTATTGTTGAAAGAGGAAATCATGACCAACTTGTCAGCAATAACGGACCTTATCAGAGGATCTATGAGATTCAGTACCAAGATAAAGAAAAAGTGCTGCAGGCATTTGGCGGTTAGGGGGGCGGGCAAAGATGAAAAAAAATGAAAAGCAGGAAATTATAAATAATCGATTTCAATATTCAACTGATGAAGTGATAGAAAAGCCATTTAACTGGAAACAAATGCTGCGTCTTTTTAGCTATATGAAGCCGTACGGAAAAGGGTTGTTGCCACTTTCTATAATGATGGTATTAATTAATACTGCGATACGATTGGTCATTCCAATTATTATTGGTGTATATACACTGGATAAAGCACTGGTTGATAAGGATATGAGCTTGCTCATAATATTGGTGGGAGTCATCGCTGGCCTTTATGTCATTTCCTATATTGCAAACTATTTTAGAATAAAATGGATGAATACATTAGGGCAAAGCGTAATTTATGATTTAAGAAAGCATTTATTTACACATGTTCAAAGTTTATCACACCGGTTCTTTGATCAACGGTCTGCAGGATCAATTCTTGTTAGAATTATGAATGATATTAACTCGCTGCAGGAATTGTTTACAAATGGTGTCATTAACCTGCTAATGGATATCATTTTGTTAATTGGCATTTTTGTCATCCTATTCGTCATGTCGCCAGAATTAACGCTGGCTATCATGATATTGCTTCCAATTATGTTTTTTATCTCTACATCATTAAGAAGGAATATTAGGAGATCATGGCAGACTGTAAGATTGAAGCAGTCAAAGTTAAATTCGCATTTAAATGAAAGTATACAAGGAATAAGAATCACACAGTCATTTCATCAGCAAAAAGAGAATATGCAATTTTTTGATGGAGTTAACACGGAAACATTTGAAAGCTGGAGAGTAGCTTCGCAAAAAAATGCGATGTTCAGGCCGATTGTTGAAATGACAAATGCTGTAGGTACTGCTGTCCTAATCTGGTATGGCGCTCACTTAATTCAAGCAGGGACGATTTCCATTGGTGTTTTCGTTTCCTTTGCCTTTTACTTAGGAATGTTTTGGGAGCCTATTTCTCGTCTTGGCATGGTCTATAATCAGCTTCTAATAGGAATGGCATCCTCAGAACGGATTTTTGAATATTTAGATGAAAAACCAATAGTTTCTGAAACAAAACATCCACAGCAATTCAATCAAATAGAAGGCTGCATTCAATTCAAGAATGTTGAATTCTCATATAATGGGGAAAGAAAAGCGCTAAAAGGAATTAATCTCGATATGAAGGCTGGAGAAACTGTTGCCCTTGTTGGCCACACGGGATCAGGCAAAACAACTATTGCCAATTTAGTCAGCCGTTTTTATGACCCGACAAGCGGAGCGGTCACGATTGATGGAGTGGATTTACGAGATGTATCGTTACTAAGCTTGCGAACGCAAATTAGTATCGTCTTGCAAGACACTTTTATCTTTTCTGGCACAATTAGTGACAATATTCGCTTTGGCAACCCGATGTCCACCATGGAGGATGTAGTAGCAGCGGCTAAGGCTGTCGGAGCCCATTCATTTATTGAAAAATTGCCAAAAGGCTATCTGACTGAAGTGGAAGAGCGCGGCAATATTTTGTCAGTCGGAGAAAGGCAGCTCCTCTCCTTTGCCCGTGCATTGCTGGCAGATCCAAAAATATTGATTCTTGATGAAGCAACTGCCAGTATTGATACAGAAACAGAAATGAAAATTCAAAAGGCATTAAAAACGCTGCTAAAGGGAAGGACATCAATTATAATTGCTCACCGTTTATCAACAATCCGTGATGCAGAAAAAATATTTGTACTTGACCATGGCAATGTGAAAGAGCAAGGCAATCACAATGAACTAATGGAACTAAAAGGCGAGTATTACAACTTAGTAAAAGCGCAATTTAATATGTTGGATGCAGGATAGAGCTACTAAAAGGGCTAACCATTTTGGTTAGCTTTTTTTAAAAGATAAGAAAG
>NZ_PISD01000085.1 GCF_002835735.1 Cytobacillus horneckiae
CATATGGTGGAAATGAAAATGAATTAATGACCATAACAGCAGCCATTGAAAAAGGATCGCAGCATCCACTTGCTTCAGCAATTATGAGAAAAGCAGAAGAAAATGGATCAGACTTTAATGATGTAATGGTTGAAGACTTCCAATCCATTACGGGCAAAGGTGTAAAAGCCAAAGTAAATAACGAAATGTATTATGTCGGAAGCCCAGCACTTTTTGAAGAATTACATGGAAGCATTGAAAGTGATAGAAAACAAAAGATTACAGAAATGCAGATCCAAGGAAAAACCGTGATGGTGCTAGGAACGAAAAAAGAGATTCTTTCGTTAATTGCTGTAGCTGATGAAATTAGGGAAACATCAAAAGAAGTTATCGGAAAATTGAATAATATTGGAATAGAAACAGTAATGCTTACAGGTGATAATCAGAGAACTGCAACTGCAATTGGAAAACAAATTGGTGTTTCTGATATTAGAGCTGATTTACTTCCAGAGGATAAGTTGAATTTCATTAAAGAACTTCGAGAAAAACATCAAAGTGTGGGAATGGTCGGAGATGGCGTGAACGATGCTCCAGCACTTGCAGCATCTACCGTTGGTGTAGCGATGGGTGGTGCTGGAACTGATACAGCTTTAGAAACGGCTGACATCGCATTAATGTCTGATGATTTGAGTAGATTACCATATACAATAAAATTAAGCCGTAAGGCTTTAGCAATCATCAAGCAAAACATTACCTTCTCTTTGGCGATTAAATTAGTGGCATTACTGTTGGTCATGCCCGGTTGGTTAACACTATGGATAGCGATATTTGCTGATATGGGAGCAACTTTACTTGTAACATTAAACAGTTTACGCTTATTGAAAATCAAAGAATAGGTTCTAAAATGGGCTTCAACAATCAGGTGTGATAATTGAAAACAATGTTATGCTTCAATAGGGATATTAACAGGAATAATCATGGAATTACAGTTGCTGTATTAGTAGGGTAAAATTAAAAGGGAAATAACTGATTAAAAGGAGGTTGTCAAAATGGTCATACAATCAAATATGTCACCCAAAGCTATTGCTGAAGTTTGGGAAAGTACAACGGATGTTTTTAAAGAACACAATATTCCACTGACTGAAAAAACTTTAGTTACATTGGTTGAAGCCGATGCATTGACTTCCCTACTTCAAGAACTCAATGCTATTGTTGGAAGTTCAACGGCAACATGTATAGAAGGTGGCTGACAAATGCCATCAAAAAAGGAGTAGGCTACTCCTTTCATCATATATATTTTAATTATACAACTAAAGGACGCTTTAACTGAGCAACGAAAAAAGCCAAATTTCTCAATTGATGTTGAGAAATTTGGCTTTTTAGTATGAGAATTTCCTTAGCGTTGTAAATCCGCATTTTCCTGACGCT
>NZ_PISD01000086.1 GCF_002835735.1 Cytobacillus horneckiae
TCAGTTCTCAAAACGTTAATTTTTATTATCGTTCTCAAGACTCTTTTCACATTGGTGGAAGGGGTCTTTTTTATGTTTGAAAAGCGGTGCTACATTTTAACTTTCAGAATAAATTGTCAGTGAAAAAGTAGGGAGATTTTTTGGTGGTGTTACAGCTGATTTAGTAACAATTGGAGCTGGAGTAAAAGTCGGAGCAGCAATTGGAAGTGTTGGAGGGCCAGTTGGAATCATTATAGGTGGTTCTGTTGGAGCTCTTGCAGGTGCTATTGTAAGTTCTAAAGTAGGAAATATTGCAAAAACATTGGAGGGAAAATTGGAAAAGAGTTTGGGAAAACTGCGAGAAAAATAGGTGGAGAAATAAAATAATCTATTAGTAGTTGGTTTAACTAGGTAAACTAATAAATATATTTGTTTTAAAGGGGATAAGAGAATTGGGTGCGGAAATCTTAGATTTTATTAAAGTATTGCTAGGATGTTTATTGGCCTTGCAGGGGGTTTCTATATTTGTATTTTTAATTTCAGAATGGATAATGGTTGATTTTTACAGATTGGGTACATTTGAAAATCCAGAATCAATATTCGATAGGATTCCAGACTTGTGTATGAAGTTTATATTAGGAATGGGCTATTACTTTTATAATAAGTATAGAAAATATAACTGGTTTATAAGAAAGCTTTTAATGTTAATCACACTTATTGTTTATAGTTTTTTAGCTATAATTCTTTATTACCTTATCACTATTCCAATGGATAATATATATAATATATTGTTTAGCTAATATCTAATTAATGTTAGTACAATTTAGAAGTATACAGTGCTAGAAGTATTTAAGTCTTTATTCGCGTTTTATTTGGGAATACAATGGATTTCCGTATTATTGTTTTTAGTAACAGAATGGGCAATTTTTATTTAAATAGTAAGTTTAGTAAATATAATTGGGGTATGGCAACGATTCTGGGTTTCAGGGGCCACTATGGGAGTAAATACCATTTAATCAATTTTGATAAGTGTATTTGAGAAGCTTTAAAGCCTTGAAAATTAAATAAATCATTATCTTTTCAATAGGGTGCACTCATTTGATAACTCTAAAGAAACAATGAATATTAAGCAAAATCCCGTTTATAGTTAGTGTTTTAGATGTGGCGCCTCATTCCTCGAAGGTAATATCTATAGGTATTAATATTTAGGAATATTTACTCAATAATTATAAATGTAGATGGTAAAGATTGTATGGATGCTGTTTTTTTTGTATTCTTAACGGTAGTAGTTATCGTTTTAATGACAATCCAAACATCCTCCTCCCAACCCTTTATACAAATATAATGTTGGGATGTTTCTTGTGCCAATTAATAGATGCTCAAGTGGAGTGCTCGTATTTTTCCATAAATGCAAATAAATATCGCATATTATTGTAAAGTTCTATTTATAAGATTGATTTTTGAACTGTGATTAAAAAAGAAAGGATGAAGCGGCTTTGAATCAAGAAATGAAAGTCCGTTATGGAGAGGTTGAGAATGCGGTCTCCAAAATAGAAAGTAAGGCAGAAGCGTTTGAGACATCTTTAATGAAAGAGCTTGCTAGTGGAAATGAGCTATCTGTTGTCAGCAAGCTTAATGAATTAAATCATATGCTCGAAGAAATTGGCAGTACCTATAAAAAGGTACTAAGCGAAAACAATCAAGCTGTTACAAGAACATTAGAAGAATTAAAAGAGATTGATCATAATATTTCATCTTCAATCAAGGCGCGTTAGGAGGTCATGTTTAATCAATGAAAACATTGGATTCTCAATCTTTACATAATGGTATTGACCAATTGCAAAAAAAAATTGAAACACAAATCAATCAGCTAAAACAATTAGAGAATAGCATTGATTCCTTTTCAAACCTCGAAAATTCTTTTAGCGGAACTGGCGGAAAAGCTATCCGTTCCTTTTATGAAGACTGGCATCTCCCTTTTCTATCATTTTATTATTATACATTAACCGATTATGAGCGAGTCCTAACTAGTATAAAAAAGGCTTCAAAGTCCTTAGAATCAAATTCAAACGGTTTTATTCGTCAAAGCTTTCTAGAAGGCGAACTAACGACTGGCTTACATAAACTGAAGTCAATTACTACAGGCCTTGTTGACGAAGCAAATGATACCTTAGAGGGTGTGAGTGATATTGTTTATGTCCCTAGGCTAAGCGATCAATCATTCCACAGCCATGTACAAAGAGCCAATCGAAGAATTGAAGAAACAATAGAAGATTTAAATGTCTTCGACAGAACTGAAACAAATGAATTAGACAGCGTAGCGCAGGACTTGCAGCTTATGAAAAGCTATATAACTGAAATACAAGGAATGTTTAAAAGCGGGGGACTCAGCATTGAAAACTACAATGCTGATCAGCTAAAAGAGAAGCCGGATTTTCAGGCATTGAAAAGTAATTTAGCTGAAAGAGAACTGGTGAATATAGGCAATATGTTTACCAATCCTTTTGACTATATCAATCAAAAAATGAGTTTTGGGGATATGTTATTAGCCGGATATCAATCCTCTATGGCGATAGCAACATTAGCTTTTTCAAGGAAGCTAAATGTACATTATTTTCGCAGTAAACCAACCCTATGGAATAAAATACGTGGGAAGTATGAATTCTCAGTTAGAATGGATCCATCATGGACAAGTAAAGGAAAGCATAGCTCAAAAATGGCGAAAAAGCTGCTTGATTTTTCAAGAGCCCCCATGCCTTCAAACCCAGTAATGCGGAGCTTGCAAAAGTTCGTAAAGTCGTATAACAGCCCGTCCCACTTATTTAAACATGTCGCTGGATTCCCGAAAAACTTTGATAAAATTTCTGGCAAGGATTTTATGAAGGGTAACCAGGTAAGGATGGCAGCTGGGACGAAGGAAGTATTAGGTAAAAGCATAACTAATAGTGGTTTTGCAAAGGTTGGAGCAAGGATACCTGGGATAGGTACGGGGATATCTATTGCTGCTAACTTTGGAGAAATTTTCACACCTGAAAATATGGACAAATCGTATTCTGAAAGGGCAGGTAGGTTTATTGGTGGTCTTTCAGCGGATTTAGTGGCTATAGGGGCAGGAGCAAAAGTTGGAGCGACAATAGGAAGTGTTGGGGGACCTGTTGGAATAATTATAGGTGGTTCTGTAGGAGCTCTCGCTGGTGGAGTTTTAAGTTCAAAAATTGGAGACATAGCTAAAGACTTTGGTGAAAAAGTTGGTAAAGAAGTCGAAGAAAAAATTAATAATATTAGTTCCACAATTACAGAGGCAGGGGGTAATTTAGCAAAGTCCATTAGTAGTTGGTTCAATTAATATTAAATTTTACGGTTTTGAAGGAGCATAAGAAATGGATGCAGAAATTTTAGAGTTACTTAAATTGGTTTTAATGGCCATCTTATCCCTACAAGTAGTTTCAATTTTAGTATTTTTAGTAGCGGAATGGGCAATGGTTGACTTCTACAAGATGGGGACTTTTGAAAATCCAAAATCAATATTTGAAAAAATTCCAGATTTCATTATGAAATTCACTTTTGGTATGGGGTTTTATTTATATAATAAGTTTAGTAAATATAATTGGCTTGTTAGAAAGTTATTCATGTTAATTGCGTTAATTTTTTATGGAATTATTGCAATTATAATTTTTAATCTTATTACAATGTTATTAGATTTAATTTTTACATAATAAGGAATGTGCAGTAATGCCAATACTGTTAAAGACATAAGGAAGTGAAAAAGATGAATCATTTACTAACTTGTACCACTGAGGAACTTGCGTTGATGGTTAGTGTTACAGGGTATCACAGTATTGCCAAGGGTATTGCTGAGGCCTCGGTTGGAAGCAAGTCTGAAAAAGAATGGACAGCGATTATGGAAGCTACTGTTCATCAACTTATTATGAAGCAAATGTGGGATGAGGAGCGGTTAGAAGAAAGTGAAACGCCATTGACTCACGAAACGACCCAATTTATTAAAAAGTACGTGGAGTCTAAGCGAATGATTCGCTGTTCAAATACACCTCAACAATCAGTCCTTATGCTTCATCATTATAATGATGAAGATTGGCTGCTTCATCTGATTGATCGGGATATTATTCATGAATTTTCGATTATCCCATCTTCAGGAATAAAGAATATCATAAAGGATTATTATGGGATTTCATTTGAATTGTATGGTGGAAGCCACAATTTCTCATTAACTGATAAAGCATTTGATTTGCTGAGTAATCCGAAGAAGGTTGATAAAGTTCGTAAAAGTTCAAATTTTACCGAGAGTGAAGAAGTAAGCTTCAATCTGTTTTTAGAAGACTTACAAACATTTGATTGGACATTATTTAATATATCAAACTTTGCCATTGTTACTTTAGAGGATGAAATGTACTTAGAAAATATACTTTTCTTCCTCCCGTCCAAACGAGGCATATGGATTTCCGAATATACGGAAGACCCAAAAACCCCTGTAACTATTTATCTTGCGGATAATGTAGAATGGGAATCAACTTTATCTGGTATTGGTGATTGGGTAAGATATCAAGTTGGAAGTTAAATACAGCTGAATTTGTAGATTTAAAGGCTCTTTTTACCCTGTAAAGAAGAGTCTTTTGTTATGGGGTGAAGAGTCTGTAATATTAATTGTATACACCGAAAAAGTCTCCAGTGAATAAGGAGAATTTATTCCCATGAAGCGAGAGAAAACCGGAGCTTCCGGTGGATAAACTGAATTTATTCCCATGAAGC
>NZ_PISD01000087.1 GCF_002835735.1 Cytobacillus horneckiae
GCTGTATAATCAGCTGTTTTTAGAATTAACGTTGACGTTTTTTGTTCGTTCAGTTTTCAAAGATCAATCTCGCCGCTTCAGAGGCGACTTTATTAATATATCATACTAGCAATCATTCTGTCAACAACTTCTTTAAAATGTTTTTTCGTTGTTGTCGTCATCAACGACTGCTTTACTATAATAACACCCATAGTAAGCATCGTCAACAAAATATAATAAATTTCTTTAATATATTTTCTTACTATGTAATTACCTCTTATCACCATCAACTAAACATAAAAAAACTCATACTATCAAACTTCCATATAGTCCCCTCTATACAGCACACTTTGTTAGGAAAAGGACGCAACTAATCACACTGCAATCATAAAAGATTCTACTAAGTAAAATATCTATGAAGGTATAACATATAAAAAAAGCCGCAGAAAAATCTGCGGCTTTTCACTTATCTCTATTAATGGAAGATTAAATATAACAGGAAGACAAGGAAGAAGAAATACATAACCGGATGAACTTCTTTAGCCTTTCCTTTAACAATCATTGTAATTGGGTAGAAGATAAACCCAACCGCGATACCTGTTGCAATACTATAAGATAATGGCATTGTAATCATTGTGAAGAAAGATGGAACTGCAATTTCGAAACGATTCCAATCGATTTGACCTAATGATGACACCATTAAGATTCCAACAATGATAAGCGCTGGAGCTGTTACAGCTGATGTTACAACTTCCAGTAGCGGGAAGAAGAACAATGATAACACGAAGCATGCTGCTGTAACAATTGCTGCAAACCCGCTTCTCGCACCCGCCGCTACACCGGCAGATGATTCAACAAAAGAGGTAACAGTTGATGTACCAAAAATAGAACCGGACATAGATGCAGTTGCATCAGCAAATAATGCTTTACCTGCACGAGGCAGTTTATTATCTTTTACAAACCCAGCTTGGTTGGCTACTGCCATTAATGTACCGGCATTATCAAAGAAGTCTACGAATAAGAAAGTTAGCACTACACCAAGCATTGCTGTTGTATAGAATGACGGATCACCGAAAGCTGAGAACAATGCACCAAAAGTTGGCGCTACACTTGGTACTGTATCTACAACCTGTTCAGGCGTATTAATTAATCCAAAGATCCAGCCTACTATCATAGTAATAACCATACCGAAGAAAATTCCTGTTTTGATTCCTCTTGTCATCAAGATAACTGTAACGATGATACCAAAGATAGCTAATAACGTATTCGGATTACCTAAATCACCAAGCCCGACAAGTGTTGCCTCATTTTTTACTATAATACCCGCTGATTGAAAGCCAATAAATGTGATAAACAAACCAATACCGGCTCCTACAGCAATTTTTAGTTCAAATGGAATGGCGTTAATTAATTTTTCACGCAGACCTGTCAAAGTTAAGATTAAAAAGAAAGCACTAGAGATAAAAACGGCAGCAAGTGCGTGAGTCCAAGGCATACCATTTACTAGAATAACAGTATAGGCAAAGAATGCGTTCAAACCAAGCCCAGGTGCTAGACCGATTGGATATCTGGCTATGAGCCCCATAATAAGGGACCCGATTGCTGCAGAAAGGGCTGTTGCTACGAATACAGCACCGTAATCCATTCTCATATTATCTGGCAGATCAGGTACATCCGCCAATGTTAATGTCATTGGGTTGACTGCTAAAATATAAGCCATTGCTAAGAATGTTGTAATACCACCAATGATTTCGCGGCGGTATGTTGTTCCTAGTTCTTCAAACTGGAAATATTTCTTCATTTCTATTTTTCCCCCTAAAAGTTGGCATTAAAAAAACTCCGGTTAAGATACCGAAGTCTTGACAACTGGGTCCGTACAAAAAACGAAGGATAATAGAAAGAAAAAATAAAAATAGCCATAACTATCCTTTGTCAAATGCACATACCACGTAGTCAAGTTATTTACGGTAACTTGGTAGATACTTATGGGCCATATTCCCATTATTATACGAAGATATTTTTATCTCTTATTTAATTTCAATATAATATTAGCAGTTAAAAAAGACCTAGTCAATATAAAAAGCGAACATTTTAATGTCCGCTTTTTACCAATGTTCGTGTATTGTCCATTTCCCAACGAGAAAAGAACAATCTATAGTTCTAATTACTTCAATATATAACAATACAGTAAGAGTTGCAATCCAGAATATTTTTACAATCACAAATAATTACGCTGTCTCAAGATAAAATCAATTGATACGCAAGTCTCTCTCCATTTGGCACACTTAGTTCAATTTCCCCTTTTAATTGAAAACCACTACTTTGAATGACATGCTGCATGATTTTATTTTCAGGATGAGTATCAATTCGAATGTCCTGATATCCATTCAATCTAGCTGCAGTTATAAGAAAGCTTAATAACATTTTTGACAGCCCTCGGCCTTGGATATCAGGGTTAATTGCTACTCGATGGATTGATGCATAACCGGAAAATTCCATATTCCATGTTTTCATCTTATCGTAAGCTTCATCAGGTTCCGTTAGGATGGTGCCTACCCCCACTATTTGATCGTCAAGCATGAATACGTAAGCTTGCTCCCGTTTAATATCCTCGGTAAAAATTTCGCGGCTTGGACCATCACCATCCTGCCACTGAGGTATTCCCCGTTTAATAATGACCTCACGTGCTTGGTCAATGATTGACATCATCATGTCCAAGTCCCCGATGGCTGCCTTCCTTAAATAAAGTGTCATTTAATCATTCTCCCTTATTTAAAAATAGCCTTAGAAATCCTAAATGGACCGCTAAGGCTTTGTTTATTATTCCCACTCAATCGTTGCTGGTGGCTTACTTGTAATGTCATAAACTACGCGGTTAATATGCGATACTTCGTTTACGATTCTAGTTGAGATGATTTCAAGGACATCCCAAGGAATTCTTGCCCAGTCAGAAGTCATTCCGTCGATGGAAGTAACTGCACGAATGCCGATTGTATAATCATACGTACGCGCATCACCCATTACACCTACACTGCGGATGTCAGGTAGGACAGTGAAGTACTGCCATACGTCACGTTCTAAGCCGGCATTTTTAATTTCTTCACGTAAAATCGCATCTGATTCGCGAACGATTTCAAGTTTTTCTTCAGAGATTTCACCTAATACACGGATACCTAGACCCGGACCTGGGAATGGCTGCCTCCAAACGATTTCGTCAGGAATGCCAAGCTCAGTACCTAAAGCACGCACTTCATCCTTAAATAATGTATTTAACGGCTCGATTAGTTGGAATTGCATATCTTCCGGCAGACCACCAACATTATGGTGAGATTTAATTGTTTGTGCAGTAGCCGTACCGCTCTCAATAATATCAGTATAAAGAGTTCCTTGTGCTAAGTAATCGATGCCTTCTAGCTTCGTAGCTTCATCATCGAATACATAGATGAACTCATTACCGATAATTTTACGTTTTTTCTCTGGATCACTTACACCTTTAAGCTTATCTAAGAAACGATCTTTTGCATCTACTTTAATTACGTTCATGTTAAAGCCTTCAGAGAATGTTTTCATTACTCCTTCAGCTTCATCTTTACGCAATAATCCATGATCAACAAAAATACATGTTAATTGATCGCCAATCGCTTTATGAATTAATACAGCAACTACAGAAGAGTCTACTCCACCGCTTAGTGCACATAGTACATTTTTATCGCCAACGGTTTGGCGGATTTTTTCCATTTCGATTTCAATGAAGTTTTCCATTGACCAGTCGCCTTTGCATCCGCATACGCCGAATACAAAGTTTTTCAGCATATCATTGCCGTATACAGAATGGCGTACTTCCGGATGGAATTGAACGCCGTAAAGTCCGCGCGCTTCATCACTGATAGCCGCAACAGGACAAGATGGGTTTGTTCCATCAATTGTGAATCCTTCTGGCGCTTCAACAACAAGGTCGCCATGGCTCATCCAAACGATTTGCTCCTCTGGAAGGTCAGCAAATAATTTAGATTGGTTTTGCAGTTTAAGAACCGCTTTGCCGTATTCACGATGCTTAGCTTGTTCTACTTTTCCGCCAAAATGCATCGTCATTAATTGCATGCCGTAGCAAATACCGAAGATAGGAAGGCCTAATTCGAATATTTCCTCATCACAACGGAACGCACCTTCACCGTATACACTGTTAGGACCGCCAGAGAAAATAATTCCCTTCGGATTCATTTTTTTAATTTCCTCAGCTGTAATTGTATGTGGGTGCAATTCACTGTACACACCAAATTCCCTTATTCTACGTGTAATCAACTGATTGTATTGACTTCCAAAGTCAAGTACAACGATCATCTCTTGATCATGCAATTCTACTTTCCCCGTCACGCTGTTCACCTCATCAACATTTATAGAATGATTTGGAAGATTCATTCCTTTATTCACTTCATAATTGAAGAGTTACCAAGTTTTTTCACTTATTTATATCATACCCAGACAAAAATGAAACATCCAGACTTCAATTAAACAATAAAAAAACTAGAGTTCTTCTCCTCAAATAATACAGAAGGCAGAATTCTAGTTTTTTCCATTGTTGCACTTAGAATATTCTGCCTTCATAGTCAGATCATTTCCGGTGACCTGGTAGAAACTTTCGAACCATATTATCGAGGATATATGAAGGTTACACTCATTTAGTTAAATGATTATCGCACACAATTGTATGCGAGTTCTCATTCAACTATTTTAACAACAGGTTAATTTTCCGGTCAAGCTATTGTCTTTTTAATTAAATTTTCCCACAATTTCTGTGTGTCTATCCATATTCCTTTTTCAAGCGAACCGCGATATAAGTATTGTTCATATTTTGCAGTCAGCCTACTCATATCCTTTGTTTCAAACGAATGATCAATCACTTTGCTATACTCTCTTAACGTCTGACCTTTCTCTCTAGCTAAGCCGTATCGTTCTAGCTCATTTAAAAGAGTCAAGTAAGCTTTAATAAATTGCTCATCCTTTTTTGAGCGCTTAAACCACCAAGTATAAAAATACGGAAGCCATCTTCCTCTTTTATAATAGGCAGCCGCAATTAACGCTGTTAGTATAGCCAATATGCCTGCTGCTATCTTCCAATAGTCATTAATGACATCCTTCACTTTATCCCATATTGCCGTAATGGTTAATTTGTCAGATTGTCCATCAGTCGGCGTTCGATTTTCGTCCAATTCAGGCGCATTCGGTTGATCAGTCGTTTCTTCTTGCTGCTGGCTGCTGTTATTATCATCGTTCATATCAAAATTATATTGAACACTGTTCGTAAAACCTTGAGTAGGTTCAAATGAAACCCAGCCAACCTCTGGAAAATATGCTTCTACCCATGAATGGGCATTATTATTGGTAATCTCATACCTGTTTCTATCGTCGGTGCCAGAAGCAATCATTTCACCTTCAGTATACCCCTTTACCCATCTCGTTGGGATTCCAGCAGATCTAGCTAATACAACCATTGAGGTAGAAAAGTTATCGCAATAGCCGCGGCGCGTATCAAATAAGAATTGATCAACATAATCATCGTTTGGCCCTGGTATAGCTACATCTCTTTGATCATAAATATAGCCTGAGCGGCTGAAATACCGTTCGATCTCTCTAATTTGATCGAACCAATTGTCACTATTTGCAACGATTTCAGCTGCAAGGTCGTGGATACGCTGCGGCAAATTATCAGGGAGCTGTGTATACCGCTCGTAAAATTCTGAATCTAAACCATGATTCTCATTATTCGACGCACTTAATGCTGTTACACTGTAGCGCGGCCGTTCATAGCTAACAGAATAGTCAGTTACAAAACCTGGATTGGAAGAAGGTGTTTCTATTTTTTCAAGTGTAGGATTTAGTTCCATTGAGTATTGCCGATCGCCATCCACCGTTGTTACCCCCAGCGGATACATGACATGAGGATAAGTAGAAAGCATCTGAACAAAGCTCGAATGCTCCGTTGTCTGCACATTTCCATTATCTACAAACGATTCAATCGGTGTTTCTTCGCCCATAGAGAAAGGAATTTTTTCTTCCCCTTCAGCTGATGGCACCCAGCCTTTCCCTGTATAGACATCCTTCGTTTCCACCTTCCAATAATGGCGAAACTCCATCTCAGCCTCAAACACGACTTTATTATCTGGAAGAAAAGGACCGCCTAGATTCGAATCGTCTTCTCCATAGCCAATTTTCCGAATTCCGGCAGTAGGACTACCGCCGCTCTCTTCATTTAAAGAAGTAATGAACGGAACGGGGTCTGGCCAGATAGGATCTGCCTTTGGTGCGGCATAAGCGAGTCCAAAACTTGCAAAAATAAAGGAAATTAATGGAAGCGTCCATTTCCTGGTGTACGCCTTCCCCTTTTTAATTTCTTCTTTTTCCAATTCACGGTAAAAAGTAAGTATTCCCATAATCAAGAATCCTGAGACGACTGTTCTCACAATCGCCCATTCGGCATTGTAGGGTGTAAATGTATCAAGCACCGTTATATAAATGAGCGTCATCAGGAAGAATACAAATATTTGCCTGCGGTTGATAAGCCAATATTGAATTAAATAAGTCATTAGCCAAAGCAGAACAAAAAATAGAAAGCTTCGAAACATATTGGTTAATTCCGGCCAGTCTCTTTGCAGCATGACTGAGAAATTATAAAAGAATTCCTCTATCATAAAAGATAACGACTGAAACGGACCTAGAGTCTCCGTATAATAAAGCATATAGAGCGCAAAAAGAATAACTCCGCCTTTTAATATGAAGCGAATCATATAATGCAAACCAATATAGTCTAAAAATAAGGCAATTAAAAGAAATAAAAGAAAAACCCATACATTGGACGTATCTGTCAATTGTTCAACCGGTCTAATCCATTCCCATAATAGCAAGAAACCAAAAAGATATAATATTAATGAAGATAGCCGACTATTCACTTTAAACTCTGTCATCCTCTTTTCACCTCCGAGAATGCCTCAGTAAAACGCTCATCATGAATCATCGCCATTCGTATTCCTCTTGCTTTCGCCATTTGATGCAAGGAGAGCTCTGAATTCGAAGGGGATTCTCCTTTTTTCTTCATTAAAAATATCGTCACATTTCCTTTGCTTGACGAATAAGAGCTTGCCTTTTCGAGCAGCTGCTTCGTCAATTGTGAAGTAACCAGCATTAGATTATAATTTTGCTGCGATAAAAAGTTTTCTGATTCTAATACTATATCTACTGTGACTTCGCTGTTATCCTTTACTTTCGCCAAATGATAAAGAATTTGCTGCAGCTGACCATCTCCTCCGCGAATAGGAAATTCCACTCTTTCAGATGAAGAAGAGAGAAACCCAGTCTGGGCACCTTTACGAAGAATCGCTTTTACTAAGGATGCGGTAAATGCGACGATAATCTCAAAGCGGCTTTCAGGAGTACAATCCATCAATATAAACACATCATGAGATTTACGCTGCTCAAACTCCTTCGTCATAATATCATTTCGCTTTGCTGATGCTTTCCAATTTATCCATGAAAAGCGGTCACCAGGCTGATATTCCCGAACGCCTGTCGCCATAGAAGTATCACGCTGCACCCGCTCATTCGACGCTGTCATCCCATGATCATAATGATTTTCAAAAGGACGATAGGTGATTTCCTCATAAGCAGGATAGACGAGTATTCGGTCCTCTAGCGGAATGAATACCTCCCGTTCAATTAACCCAAGCGGATCTCCTGTTTTCAAGCGGACATGCTGGAAAAAGTGCTCCCCCCTTGGTAGATTCCGCATTAGATAGTGGACAGTTAACTTTTTCTGGAAGCGAGGAAACAAGAGCTTCTTTTCACTGCTTCTTTGTTTAAGTAAACGCAGTTCACGGCCGAGCTTGTCCTCCACAATCAAATAAAATAACGGAAAACCGGTGTGCCTTTTTATTGTTAAAGTAATCTCAATAGATTCACCCGCATTGAATTCATTTTTCGTCAACACTCTCTCCACTTCAAAATTTTGAATCGGAACGAAAGCCAGTGCCAACGCATAGAAGCCAAACGGCAAGAAGCTATAAAAAAGAAACCAGCTCACAAATCCGCCTTGAAACATCGCGTATGAAAAGGTAATGATAATCAGCAGAAAAAGCACAATCAGTTTCCATACGTCTTTAATAATGAAAAAGAGACGTTTCATTTTATTTCACTACCTTTTGAACCGGGACTGGCGTTGTTGCAACAATGCGCTCCACTACTTGTTCGGCAGTGATTCCTTCAAATTTTGCCTCTGATTTTAAAATAATGCGATGAACAAACACAGCAGAGGCCAAATATTGAATATCATCAGGCAATACATAGTCGCGCCCATATATAAATGCATAGCTCTGAGCCGCTTTCATTAAAGCAATTGATCCTCGGGGGCTCACCCCTAAATACACGCTGGCATGCTTGCGCGTACGATCCGCTAGCTCAACAATATATCGCTTAATTGAGTCGTCGACATATACCTCCTTTACTTGTTCCTGGAGACTTGTCAGTGCCTCCAGTGTAATAACGGATTCGATTTTCTCTATTGGCGCCTGCTTTTGAACCCGGGTCAGCACCTCAATTTCATCCTCAGGAGCGGGATAGCCCATCTTCATTTTTAAAAGGAAGCGGTCTAATTGCGCTTCGGGAAGAGGATATGTTCCTTCATATTCAATTGGATTTTGCGTTGCCATAACAAAGAATGGTTTTCCTAGAATATGTGTCACCCCATCAATCGTCACACTGCTTTCTTCCATCCCCTCTAAAAGCGCCGATTGGGTCTTCGGCGAAGTCCGATTGATTTCATCTGCTAAAATAATATTTCCCATTATTGGTCCTGGTCTGAACTGAAACTCTAATTCTTTCGGATTATAAATTGAAACCCCCGTCACATCTGATGGAAGCAAATCTGGCGTGAACTGGATTCTTCTAAAATTTGCCCCAACCGATTTTGCGAGAGCCCGCACCATCATTGTTTTTCCTACTCCCGGAACATCCTCCAGGAGCACATGACCTTCAACAAGCAATGCAACTAAGCTTAATTCAGCCACTTTTCTTTTGCCAATCATAACCTTCTCTATATTCAAGAGCACCTGCTCAATGACCGGATGCATCTTTTCTGTCATCATATTTCCCCCTGTTCTATCTTTGTTTGTATGAAAGCGTCACGATGTCCGCGAAATTCGCCAAAATCTGTCCTTCTTCTACTTTATATTCGCTTTTTCTTGCCAAAACCCTGTAAATTTCTACAAAAGAGAAGGACTTTTTTCGTGCGTGATATTTTTATATAATTTTAGTAGAACAAAGTTGAAAGGATGATATATATGTCTATTGTAAAACCTCTTTCTCCCCCTGACCAACTTACTTTCCTTGAATGCCTCAACAATCGCGCGAAATTACCTTTGCAAGAAAGACAATATCTAGAAAATTTGCAAAAAGGAGCTGAGGGAGAGAAAAAATGGGAAACACATTTACGAAAATTAACCTCTAATGTACTCATTCTATATGATTTAACACTTGAAATAAATCACACATACTTTCAAATTGACGCACTATGCATTTTTGAAAATATAATCTTAGCCTTTGAAATTAAAAACTATCAAGGCGACTTCCACATTAATAATAATCAATGGTACAGTTCATCCGGAAATGAAATTAAAGATCCCCTTCTGCAGGTCCGCCGAAATGAATCCCTGTTAAGGCAGTTCTGTAAGAAGCACCACATACGATTACCTATTGAATACCACCTCGTGTTTGTAAATCCCGAATTCATGATTTATAGCTTGCCGCCACGTGAAAATATCATTCTGCCCCCGCAAATCAACCGCTATATCGAGACCCTAAACAGCACACCAGCCCAACTTAATCGCACGCACGATCAAATTGCCGAAAAACTCCTTTCATTAAATCTACAAAGTGACGTTTATCGCTCGAAATACAACTATAACTATGAGAATTTGCGGAAGGGAATTTGGTGCGGAGAGTGCAGAGAGTTCGTTATTCGCAAAATCAATACATTATATTGTAAAAAATGCGAAACAAAGGAAACCTGCCACTCAGGGGTATTACGCGGCATCTCACAGCTAAAAATACTCTTCCCAAATGTAAAATTAACTACACACCTCGTCCATGATTGGACTGGAAAAATCGTTTCTAATGTGACCATACAAAGGATATTGCAGCAGAACTTTGAAAAAGTGAGCGGATCTAAGAATACCTTCTATATCTGATTGCATGTATTTGGTATAAGCTGAGTCTTTTGAATGATACTGTAAGTCAACTTTATTTGAGGTCCGGGTTTCTTGATGGGAATATGGCTCTTTCTTATCATCTTTATTCGGGATTCGGGTTTCTTGATGGAAATACGGCTC
>NZ_PISD01000009.1 GCF_002835735.1 Cytobacillus horneckiae
CTATGCCCGGTTTTTCTTAATAGTTGTTGTTGTTGATATAAGGCTAGAGCGGATAAAACAAAAACTAAAATAGTCATTGTTATGCCAACTGGAATAAAATCGAGCGGGAGAAGCCAAAAGTGGTCATAGTTATACAAACTGGAACCGAAATTGAGTGGGCTGAAGCCAAAAATGGTCATAGTTATACAAACTGGAACCAAAATTGAGCGGGAAGTAGCCAAAAATGGTCATAGATATACAAACTGGAACCAAAATTGAGCGGGCTGAAGCTAAAAAGTGGTCATAGATATGCAAACTGGAACCAAAATCGAGCGGGCTGAAGCCAAAAGTGGTCATAGTTATACAAACTGGAACCAAAATCGAGCGGGCTGAAGCTAAAAGTGGTCATAGATATGCCAACTGGAACCAAAAATGAGCGGGAAGAAGCCAAAAGTGGTCATAGTATCACAAACTTTAACCAAAATAGATTGGTAAGAGTAGAAAATAATCTCAGCTCATTCATTAGGAAAGAACAATTTCCAAGATTATGCTCAATATGTAACTTATACATTTTACTTCCGTCATATTTAAAAAGCGGGTGGTGAAAAATTGAATAATAAGTATATATTAATTCTTGTTATGAGTGTTTTATTTTCTGGGATGACAGGCTGTTCAAATGTAACCGGCAAGAAAGTGGAAGATGCGAGGTCTACTCTTCCATTATTTAAGTCCGAGTCAGATGAAATGCCGCCAAAAGTAGTCGGACATATTGAAATAAACGGTCAACTGCACGAATTAGCAAAAGGTGGCTACACATGGGAAAATGGAAACACTGTCGTTACAACTGATGCTGCCTCGCCTGCACAAATTGCAGAAACACTTTCTCCTATTAACGTTGAGCCTGAAAGTGAAATGAGCATAGAGATTGAACAGTCTCCGTCAATTACAATAAGGTTATGGGAAGGGGACCACAGTAGCTTCATATCTGAAGGAAATGAAGTCACTGCCCCAACGCAACCGGGGGAATATATATATGAGGCAATCGCAAAGTGGTCAAATGGAGAAGTATCATTTACGTTTGTTATCGAAGTGTAGGAAAATAATCTATTCTCTCTCCATTTACACTATGATAGAATGAGTTCGATATATATAACATCTAATCCATTTTGGAGGGAATATAATGAAGAAGGACTTTGCTGTCATTGGGCTAGGACGATTTGGTGGGAGTATTTGCAGAGAGCTGGCAGAGCAAGGGCTAGAAGTGATGGCTATTGATACAAATGAAGCTCGAGTCAATGAATTTTCTATAATCGCTTCCCATGCAGTTGTAGGGGATACAACTGATGAATCAGTAGTTAAAGGCTTAGGGCTGAGAAATTTTGATCATGTAATTGTAGCAATCGGTGATGATATACAAGCAAGCATATTAACTACATTAATATTGAAAGAAAATGGGGTAGATAAAGTAACTGTTAAAGCACAAAATGATTATCACGAAAAGGTGCTTAAAAAGATAGGCGCTGATGTTGTTGTTCATCCCGAAAGAGATATGGGCAGGAGAATTGCACATAAGCTGGCATCAAATAATGTATTGGATTATCTGGAACTTTCTGATGAACATAGTATTGTTGAAATTGTTGCAAATGAAAGAGTTGGCGGACACTCGATTATTGATCTAGATATTAGAGCAAAGTATGGTGTAAATATTGTGGCTATTAAAAGAAGAGAGCAGATTCTTGTTTCACCTCAAGCAAATGAAATTATCCAATACAAGGATATTCTTATTGTCATTGGAGCGGACCATGATATTAATCGCTTTGAAAAGAAAATGCTTAGTTAAATGAAATGCAACAACATATAAAGATGAAAAAACGGATGAGAAGTTTTAAGCTTCTTATCCGTTTTTTATTTTTAATTATACTTCCATAATAATCGGAAGGATCATTGGACGGCGTTTTGTCTTTTCATAAAGGAATGGGGCAAGCGTGTCAGTTATTTCGTTTTTAATCTCTGACCATTGAGTGGTTTTGCGTTCCATAACTTTATTTAAATGTTTGGAAATAAGAGATTGAGCATCATTAATTAGGTCGCCTGATTCTCTCATATAGACAAATCCACGTGAGATTAAGTCAGGACCAGCCGCAATCTTAAAGTCCTTCATGTTAATGCTGACAACTACTACGACTAGACCTTCCTCAGAAAGAATGCGGCGATCTCTTAATACGATGTTGCCAATATCTCCAATACCGCTGCCATCAATATAGACAGAGCCGGAAGGGATTTTTCCTGCCACTTGTGCTGTTTGATCACTAAGTGCTAAAACGTCTCCATTGTCCATAATAAAACAATTTTCTTCCTCAACACCACAATCTACAGCAAGACCAGCATGCATTTTTTGCATTCTATATTCTCCGTGAATTGGCATAAAGAACTTTGGTTTAATTAAACGTAGCATTAGTTTTTGCTCTTCTTGTCCACCGTGTCCAGATGTATGAATGTTATTGAGCTTACCGTAAATAACATCAGCACCTGCACGTGAAAGGCGGTCAATGGTTCTGCTTACGCTTATTGTATTTCCAGGAATCGGTGAAGACGAGAAGACGACTGTATCACCAGGCTGGATTTGAATTTGACGATGTGTGCCGTTAGCAATGCGTGACAATGCAGCCATAGGTTCACCTTGGCTCCCTGTACACAGGATTGTCACTTGGTTTGCAGGTAAACGGTTAATTTGCTGTGCATCAATAAAAGTATCTTTAGGTGCATTAATATAACCTAATTCCTGTCCAATATTGATTGCTGCTTCCATACTTCTTCCAAACACAGCAATTTTTCTGCCGTTTGTCACAGCAGCGTCAGTAACTTGTTGTAGACGATGGATATTTGATGCAAACGTAGCAAATATGACTCTTCCTTCAACCTTGCGGAAAATATCAGTAATGCTTTCGCCTACTTTACGCTCAGACATCGTAAATTCTGGAATTTCACTATTTGTACTATCAGAAAGTAAGCAAAGCACACCTTCTTTGCCGATTTCAGCAATCTTTGTTAAATTTGCTGGTTCACCAACTGGTGTAAAATCAAATTTAAAGTCACCAGTATGAACGATTTGTCCTGGTGGTGTTTTTACAACAATCCCATACGAATCTGGGATGCTGTGGGTTGTGCGAAAGAAAGTAACTGATGTTTTTCTAAATTTGATGATGTCATCTTCTTTAATTTCATGCATTTTTGTTTGGCGTAACAGAC
Source organism: Cytobacillus horneckiae (assembly GCF_002835735.1). Classification (GTDB taxonomy): domain Bacteria; phylum Bacillota; class Bacilli; order Bacillales; family Cytobacillaceae; genus Cytobacillus; species Cytobacillus horneckiae. The sequence continues at coordinate 3,229 of NZ_PISD01000009.1, forward strand.
CGTGCTCCTCAAGCTTATTGCGTAGCAAGCCTAAGGCAAGCTTACCTCCGTAAATTGGGATATTTACCGTTTTAAGAAGGTAAGGAATTCCGCCGATATGATCTTCATGCCCATGAGTGATGAAAAGACCTTTAATTTTATCTTCATTTTTAACTAAGTAAGTATAGTCAGGTATTACATAATCAATACCTAGCAGCTCATCTTCAGGAAATTTAATACCCGCATCAATTAATATAATTTCATCCTGAAATTGGACAGCATACGTGTTTTTACCAATTTCTCCAAGGCCGCCAAGAGCGAACACAGCGGTTTGGTCATTTTTTACAAATTTCATATATTATTCAATCTCCAATACTTTATAATCTTCGTTTTGCTTCTCATACTCAAGAAATTCCCCATCCACCGCTGTAACAAATTCAATGTTAAAAGGACGATTTTTTAATTTTGTACGAACATCGCGCTCACTTACCCCTTCTACATAAATCGTTTGGGTTTTCTCACGTACAGGGACTTCCTTTGCTGACTCTTGGTAGTAAACTTTAAATATCATGTTTTATCTCTCCTTAATCCGAAATCTTTTTCTAATAATTTATAAAAAATAACATGTTTGACATGTATTTACTTATCTAATGAATGAATCAAAACCATCGGTTATGAGTTATTCTTTACTAATACTTTATTAAGTACTCTTGTGCTAAATAATATATGTAAAATAAGTGTACTGTATATAAATTTACAATAATGAAGGAGCCCTTCGCAAGTTTGAAGGGCTCAAAGTTATTATAACATTTAAGCAATCATGTTTTTACGAAGCAAATCTCTTCATTGGTATGAAAAAGGCTGAAGTTCCATCACACTTCCTCACTTACTATTGTAAACGATACTTGTCTAAAGTAAAGCTTTCATCCAGTGTTTTAGAAAAAATTGTTATAATTGACCTTGAAGCCTCGATTTTTAAATGGTTCTATTGATTTTTGCAGAGGACTCATGACCGTTAAACAAATTGACATATTTTTAAGCTCTTAGTAAAGTTTATTTGAGTTAAATTCAATAAAGAGAATAATTTGGAAATTTGGCTGTTTTCAAAAAGATTTTTGGTTATTAGATAAAAAGTAAAGTTGGGAGATTGGAGCGATACAAGTGAAAATTGTATTTTTTGATATAGATGGAACATTATTAAATAAAGAAAATGTGATTCCAGATATGACTAAAAAAGCCGTTAAAAAACTGCAGGATAATGGAGTTTATGTTGCAATTGCAACAGGTAGGGCACCTTTTATGTTCGAGCATATTAGAGAAGAGCTAGGGATAGATTCCTACGTCAGTTTTAACGGTCAATATGTTGTTTTTGAAGGCGAGGTTATATACAAAAACCCTTTAAAGACAAATGAACTTGACAAATTAATGAATCGATCACATCAGAATGAACATCCACTCGTTTTTTTAAATGAACTGACAATGAAATCATCAACAGATTATCATCATTATATTCAAGAAAGTATGAATAGCTTAAACTTCCCTCATCCTGAAGAGGATGCTGATTTTTATAAAAAAGAAGAAATTTATCAGGCACTTGTTTTTTGTTTGGAAGAAGAAGAGGAAGAATATAAACATGAATATCAGGATTTTCAGTTTGTGCGTTGGCATCCGTATTCAACTGATGTCGTACCTGCAGGCGGTTCCAAAGCTGAAGGCATTAAGGAAATGATTAAACGACTGCAATTAGATTTAGAAGATGTTTACGCTTTTGGAGATGGACTCAATGACATTGAAATGCTCGAGGCAAGCGGAACAGGTGTAGCGATGGGTAATGCATTTGACGTGGTAAAGGAAGCGGCAGATATCGTGACTGACCATGTAAATGAAGATGGTATTTGGAAAGGCTTGAAACAGCTTAATTTAATATAAATAGAAGAGAGATAGGGGAAGATGAATCCCTTATCTCTCGATTGCTACCGCATTCTCGATCGGTTCGAATGGTTGTGATTGATTAATATGATCATAAAACATTACTCCGTTTAAATGATCAATTTCATGTTGGAAGCATATGGAAGGAAGACCTTTTAATCTTAATTTAACCTCCGTATTATCAATATCGTATCCTTTCACCGTAATACGTGCATGTCTGGGCACATACCCCTCGATGGGATCGTCGACAGATAAACATCCTTCTCCAGAAGCTAAATAGGCTTTTTCGACGGAATGACTAATGATTTTTGGGTTAAATAAAGCGTAGCTAAATAACTCGCCTTTATCATCCATTAAATGGACAGCAATCATCCTTTTGGAAATATTAATTTGAGGAGCAGCTAATCCGATTCCGGGGCGCAAGCCGTTTTCAGCAGCTAGCTCTGGGTTTTGACTGTTTTGAACATACGCCATTAAGCTTTTTAAAATCTCTTTATCTTCATCAGAAGCAGGCAAGCTTACCTCTTTAGCAACTTCTCTTAACACAGGATGTCCATCTCTGACTATATCGTCCATTGTTAACATGTAACTGCACTCCTCACTTAAAAATATGATTCTTATATGTATATATATGTATTTAGTTTAACAGACATATGATAAAAAGTTAATTTTATATGAACAAGGGTACATATATATATGCACCCTTGACAAATGAGCGATTGCTTAAAAATTCCAGCATGCACATCCAACAATGATTAATAGGATAAATAATACAATAATTAATGCGAAGCCACTTCCAGCGCCTCCACAACCACAGCCATAGCCGCCGTATCCACCATAACCATACATAAGGTTTACCTCCTTGATTATTCTTGGTATAGTCGCCCTGCTTTTTTAGGAGTGGACGATTACTATAGGCTATGAAACTATAAAAATAATTGTGTAGGCCGGAGCCTAAGTCATACACGAAAAAATGTTGAATATAATGTTAGAGAAATGGACAACCCCTGCAATGTTTAATGTCGAATTGATTGTCAAATATTTAAAGTATAGATATAGTAGAAATAAATGTGACAAACCATGAAAAATTATTCTATATTTTGACAAAATTAGTGTAACTAAATATAGAATGCAATATAGAGGGGGAAAAATTGATGTTGAAGAAAGGTAAGGCAATTATATTGCTTTTAATATTGATGTCATTTGTCATGTCAGGTTGTATTAATAAAGAACCAGAACAGAAAATGTATGATGCTTTGGAAAAGGTCGTCGCAGCTGAGCAAGTTTTTAAAGAGCAGCAAGACCCGCTTGTCCAAATTGAACAACAAGAAAAAAAAATATACGATGAGATTATATCGTTAAGTATGAAAGAGTTTGACAAAATAAAGAAGCTATCTAATGAGGCGATAGATTTAGTTGAACAGCGGAAGGCGCATATGGAGAAGGAAAGAGAAAGCATTGTACAATCAAAGCAGGAATTTGAAAAAACAGAGGATATTATCAATAGCTTTGATGACTCAACTTTGAAAAAGACAGCAGAGGATCTTTACGGAATTATGACCGAAAGATATGATGTTCATGATGAATTGTATACAAACTATATAGCATCAATCGAATTGGATAAGGAATTATATGAATTGTTTAAACAAGAGGATGTTACGATTGAACAGTTAGAAGCTCAAATTGCAAAGATCAATGATTCATATGAGAAAGTATTAAACGATAATGAGCAATTTAATGTAAAAACAGAAGAATATAATGAAGCCAAGCTTAATTTCTATAAAGAAGCGGGAATCGATGTGAAATAAATAATAAAAAAATCAGCTGCAAAGCTAATTTTAAGGTTGTAGAGAAACTCATATCAAAAATAAAAATGAAGACTTTGGGATTGTTCGCTACTCTCCCATAGGAGTCGAGCACCTCTCCAAATCTAACTTAATTCTTTTTCGAAGGAACTTTAAAATCAGCTGAAAAGCTGATTTTTTTATTGTCCCATTCGACATAAATGTGATGCATTTGTCGGAGTTGGAGCTATTTTATGAAAATTCCCTTTATTATAACAGAAGGAAGAAATCGTAATTTATATAGTACAGTTTTATCTTATCATTAAAACAGAAGTAAAGTTTTGTAAGCGAAAGAATATTGAAATTTATTGAAAAAATAAGGGAATCAAAGATTGACGAAAGGATATCCTTCGTATAAAATATTAGCAAATAGATAAAGTGTATCATAGTTGAAAGTAATATAACTGATACAGATTTAAGAAATGAAGTTATAATGAATAAAGACGTTTTTTTTGGTGGAAATTGTGGAAAACTAATCAAAACTATGTTTTTACTCCAAGTTTAAATGTAATGGAATATTAGAGTGAAATGCTCATTGTACATGGACCATGAAACGACTATGTTTACACAGTTAAAAATAAAACGTTTTTAAAATACGAAAGGGTGACTTTTATGGCTTCAAAAACTAAAAAGGCCGCGTTTGATGCAAAGAAACAACTTGAGAAAGTTGAAGAGCAGTTTGAAACGTTACAAATATTAAATGAAGAGGGTAAAGTTGTAAATGAATCTGCCATGCCGGATTTAAGTGATGAGCAGCTTCAGGAATTAATGCGCCGTATGGTCTATACTAGAATTTTAGATCAAAGGTCAATTTCATTAAATAGACAAGGAAGATTAGGATTCTATGCGCCAACCGCAGGGCAGGAAGCTTCTCAATTAGCATCGCAATTTGCGTTGGAAAAAGAAGATTTTATTTTGCCTGGCTATCGTGATGTGCCGCAAATCATTTGGCACGGACTTCCTTTATCGCAAGCATTTTTATGGTCTCGCGGACACTTCGAGGGTGGCAACATTCCTGAAGGTGTAAATGTCATTGCACCGCAAATTATTATCGGTGCGCAATACATTCAGGCTGCTGGTGTGGCACTCGGCATGAAGAAACGCGGTGAAAAAGCAGTGGCAATCACTTATACTGGTGACGGCGGAGCTTCACAAGGTGATTTCTATGAAGGAATTAACTTTGCAGGAGCATTCCAAGTACCTGCGATCTTTATTGTTCAAAATAACCGCTTTGCCATTTCTACGCCGGTAGAAAAACAATCTGCTGCGAAAACGATTGCACAAAAAGCGGTCGCTGCGGGAATACCGGGAGTTCAAGTCGACGGAATGGATCCGCTTGCTGTTTATGCAGCGGTACATGATGCGCGTGAGCGTGCGTTGAATGGAGAAGGACCAACTTTGATTGAAACACTGACATATCGCTATGGACCACATACGATGGCAGGCGATGACCCAACTCGCTACCGTACATCTGACCTTGATAATGAGTGGGAAAAGAAAGATCCATTGGTTCGTTTCCGTAAATTCCTTGAAGATAAGAAGCTATGGAATGAAGATATGGAAAATGAAATCATTGAAAAAGCAAAAGAAGATATTAAGGTAGCCATTAAAAAAGCGGATGATACGCCTAAACAGAAAGTGACTGACTTAATGTCAATTATGTATGAAGAAATGCCTTATAACTTAAAAGAACAATATGAAGTATATAAAGAAAAGGAGTCGAAGTAAGCCATGGCGCAAATGACAATGATCCAAGCAATCACTGATGCACTTCGTACTGAACTAAGCAACGACCCGAATGTGCTCGTATTTGGTGAAGATGTGGGCGTGAACGGCGGGGTATTCCGTGCAACAGAAGGCCTGCAAAAAGAATTCGGCGAAGACCGAGTATTTGATACACCACTAGCAGAATCAGGTATTGGCGGTCTAGCGGTTGGTCTAGGGTTACAAGGCTTTCGCCCAGTGCCAGAAATTCAATTCTTCGGCTTCGTTTATGAAGTAATGGATTCAATTTCAGGCCAGCTTGCTCGTATGCGCTATCGTTCAGGCGGCCGCTATAGTGCTCCAGTAACAATTCGCTCACCATTTGGTGGCGGCGTACATACGCCGGAAATGCATGCTGATAGTTTAGAAGGATTAATGGCTCAGCAGCCTGGTCTTAAAGTGGTTATTCCTTCGACACCATATGATGCGAAAGGTCTATTAATTTCTGCGATCCGTGATAATGATCCAGTTATTTTCCTTGAGCATATGAAGCTATACCGTTCTTTCCGTCAAGAGGTGCCTGAAGAAGAGTATTCCATTCCATTAGGGAAAGCGGAAGTGAAGCGTGAAGGCTCAGATATTTCTATAATCACATACGGTGCAATGGTTCATGAGGCATTAAAAGCTGCAGAAGAACTAGAAAAAGACGGACATTCTGCAGAGGTCATTGATTTGCGTACCGTTAGTCCAATAGATATTGAAACAATTATTGCATCAGTAGAAAAAACAAATCGGGCAATTGTAGTGCAAGAAGCACAAAAACAAGCCGGTATCGCAGCAAACGTAGTAGCTGAAATTAATGACCGTGCAATATTAAGTTTGGAAGCACCGGTATTGCGTGTTGCCGCACCTGATACAGTCTTTGCTTTCCCACAGGCTGAAACTGTATGGCTGCCAAACTATAAAGATATTATTGAAACTGCGAAAAAAGTGATTAATTTTTAAATAATAAGAAAAAGGGGGTCGGTTACCCCCTACTTTGCTTGATTATTATGATACAATAGGATGGTGAATTTAATTGGCATTTCAATTTAGATTGCCTGATATCGGTGAAGGTATCCATGAAGGTGAAATCGTCAAGTGGTTTGTTAAAACAGGCGATGAAGTTCAAGAAGATGATGTACTTTGCGAAGTTCAAAACGATAAAGCAGTTGTTGAGATTCCCTCTCCTGTTAAAGGGAAGGTAGAAGAAATTCTAGTTGAAGAAGGGACCGTTGCAACTGTAGGACAGGTCCTTATTACTTTTGATGCTCCTGGTTATGAAGATTTGAAGTTTAAAGGTGACCATGAGGATGAGGAGCAAGCAAAAACTGAGGAAAAAGCAGCGGAGAAAACTGAAGCACAAGTACAGGCTACAGGTGAAGCTGGGCAAGAGGTGAAAAAGGAAGAAGCACCGTCACAAGGAGAGAAAGCAGAAGGTAAAGTAATTTCTCAAACTGAAACGGATTCTAATATTCGCATTATTGCTATGCCATCAGTTAGAAAATATGCAAGAGAAAAAGGCGTCGATATTAAACAAGTGAATGGCAGCGGAAAAAATGGCCGCATTCAAAAAGAAGATATCGACAAATACCTTGATGGTGGTACTGAAACAGCCGAAGCTTCAACTGAACAGCAAGATACTGCACCGCAAAGTGAAGCGAAAGAAACTGCACCTGCGGCCGCTCAAAAAATTCCTGAGGGTAGCTACCCTGAAACTCGTGAAAAAATGAGCGGTATCCGTAAAGCGATTGCGAAGGCAATGGTTAATTCCAAGCATACAGCTCCGCATGTCACTTTAATGGATGAAGTGGACGTAACGAAACTTGTTGCACACCGTAAGAAATTCAAAGAAATTGCAGCAGAAAAAGGAATTAAATTAACATTCCTACCTTATGTAGTTAAGGCGTTGACAAGTGCTCTTCGTGAGTATCCGATCTTAAATACATCTCTTGATGATGAGGCTGGAGAAATCGTTCATAAGCATTACTACAACATCGGAATTGCGGCTGACACTGATAAAGGCTTGCTAGTACCGGTAATTAAGGATGCTGACAGAAAATCTACTTTTGCAATATCAAATGAAATCAATGAACTGGCAACAAAAGCTCGTGATGGTAAATTAGCCTCTGATGAAATGAAGGGTGCGTCTTGCACAATCACAAATATTGGATCAGCAGGCGGACAATGGTTTACACCAGTTATTAATCATCCGGAAGTGGCAATTTTAGGCATTGGACGCATAGCTGAGAAGCCAATCGTTAAAGATGGAGAAATTGTTGCCGCACCTGTACTCGCGTTATCTTTGAGCTTTGACCATAGAATCATTGATGGAGCAACTGCTCAAAACGCGCTAAACCACATCAAGCGTTTACTAAACGACCCAGAATTATTGCTAATGGAGGCGTAAGAAATGGTAGTAGGAGATTTCCCGATTGAAACAGATACAATAGTTATTGGTTCAGGTCCTGGAGGATATGTAGCAGCAATTCGTGCCGCTCAATTAGGACAAAAAGTTACAATTGTTGAAAAAGGAGAAGTCGGTGGAGTTTGTCTTAATGTTGGATGTATTCCTTCAAAAGCATTAATTTCTGCTGGACATCGCTATGAAACAGCTACAGAGTCTGATGCAATGGGAATCAAAGCGGAAAATGTAACTGTGGATTTTTCTAAAGTTCAAGATTTTAAAGCTGGTGTAGTGAAAAAGCTAGTTGGCGGTGTTCAAGGTTTATTAAAAGGTAATAAAATCGAAACCGTTAAAGGTGAAGCATATTTCGTTGATAGCAATACATTGCGTGTTATGGATGACAATTCTGCGCAAACCTATACATTTAAGAATGCAATTATTGCAACAGGTTCAAGACCAATTGAACTTCCTACATTTAAATATTCTAAGCGTGTCCTAAATTCTACTGGAGCATTGGCACTTGAAGAAATTCCAGAAAAGATTGCTGTCATTGGCGGTGGGGTAATTGGAATTGAGCTTGGCGGAGCGTACGCTAGCTTTGGCTCTAAATTGACGATTCTTGAAGGTGCCGATGATATCCTTTTAGGTTTTGAAAAACAAATGACAACACTTGTTAAAAAGAACCTTAAGAAAAAAGGCGCAGAGATTATCACAAAAGCACAAGCTAAAGGTGTCGAAGAGACAGAAAACGGTGTGAAAGTAACATATGAAGCAAAGGGCAAAGAAGAGACTCTAGAAGCAGATTATTTGTTTGTTATGGTCGGTCGCCGTCCTAATACAGATGAAATTGGACTAGAGCAAGTTGGCATTAAAATGTCTGATAAAGGCGTGATTGAAATCGACAAGCAATGCCGGACTAGCGTTAGCAATATTTACGCGATTGGTGATGTCGTTTCAGGTCCGCAATTGGCTCATAAAGCTTCTTACGAAGGTAAGATTGCAGCTGAAGCAATTGCAGGGAAACCATCAGAAATTGATTACTTAGGTATTCCTGCGGTAGTATTCGCGAACCCAGAACTCGCTACTGTTGGCTATAATGAAGCACAAGCGAAGGAAGAAGGAATTGAATACACAGCTGCTAAATTCCCGTTTGCAGCTAATGGCCGCGCATTAGCTTTAGATAGTACGGATGGCTATGTGAAGCTTATTACACGCAAAGAAGATGGATTAGTCATTGGTGCTCAAATCGCAGGAGCAAATGCATCTGATATGATTGCTGAACTAGGCTTGGCAATTGAAGCAGGGATGACTGCAGAAGATTTAGCGATGACTATTCATGCTCACCCGACATTAGGTGAAATTACAATGGAAGCAGCAGAGGTTGCATTAGGCACGCCAATTCACATTGTAAAATAATCATTAGTTATAAAAAGGCTTTCTCTAATTAATTAGAGAAAGCCTTTTTGTTCATCCTTACATAAGAGTACTTTTGGTTGATTTAAACAGAGGCAATATTCAGTGTATGATAAGGAAAATAAGATATCTGCTTACCGCATATATTACTAGTACGACAAACTAAAATCCTTCATTAGAGAACGATTCAATCTGCTAAAAGAAAAGCAAGTTAATTCTAATGGGATATGGGGAAAGTGAAATATATGATGGGCGGTGGGGTTGTGAAATTGTACACAGTGATTTTAATTCAGCTCATGATTTGGAGCTGCTATACATTCATTGAATGGCTATCTAAATATGATCAGCTCTTATATAAAGTAATGATGTTTCTTGTCTTTTTTTATTTAGCGATAATGATCGGCAACTATTTAATGAAGTCTAAACGAAAAACAATGCTTGCTACAAGTATGAGTTTAATTGTATATGCTTCTTTTTATTTTTTTAGCTTCTAAGAAAAAGAGATATGAGTGAGAATGAAAATAAGCTTGCCTAATAAAAGCATGGAATTTAGCTCATATGAAGGAGTTTTTAAAAACAAGGAACACTGTGTTTGTTTTCATAACTTCCTCCCTGTTTTAAAACGTGTGTTTAGAAAGGAAGAGTATAATGATTAAGATGAAATGGGTATTATTGTTGATCGTATTCATGGTTGCAGGCTGCAGCTCAGGCGTCAATGAATCACCGGAGAAGCATTCGGACAAGCCTCTTGTGAATGAGGAGAATAGAAATGAAGAGAAGCCTAAAGAGTCAGAACGAAATGAAGCAGAGAAAGAAGAAGAGAAGGAAACGATGAGTCCTATCACTGAACCGAAATATGAGGTAAATGAAGCAAGTTGGAAGCTGGATCCAATCGGTAATGCAAATGAAAAAGTCGTCCTGCTAACAATAGATGATGCACCAGATCAGTATGCAGTACAAATGGCAGAGACACTCCGCGAGCTTGGTGCAAATGCAATCTTTTTTGTTAATGGCCATTTTTTAGATACGAATGAGGGGGAGCAGGCTTTAAAGAAAATACATGAACTCGGTTTTCTGATAGGCAATCACACATATAATCATAAAAACTTGACGGAAATCTCTGCAGAAGAACAAAGAGAAGAAATTGTTCACTTAAATAATCGGATTGAGAAGATTATTGGTGAAAGGCCAAAGTTTTTTAGAGCGCCCTTTGGAGCGAATACTGATGAAAGCTTAGAAATTGCAAAAGACGAAGAAATGATTGCGATGAATTGGACATACGGTTATGACTGGGAGAAGGAATACCAATCTAAGGCTGAGCTGACCAAAATAATGGTCGATACCCCTTATTTAAGTGAAGGGGCGATTCTGTTAATGCATGATCGGCAATGGACAAATGACGCCTTAGTGGATATTGTTAAAGGTCTTAAAGACAAAGGCTATGAAATGGCGGATCCCAATACTATAAAAACATATTAAAAAAAAGGATAAGCCTATTCGGGCTTATCCTCAGTGTGTTTGAGAAAGTGATTAAAAGAAAAATTAGAGAGCTGTTCGGTCGCCTCGGAAAATCCGAAACTCTTCATTTTTATTTTTGATATGAGTTTCTTCACACTCTTGGGATAAGCTTATTCAGGCTTATCCTCTTTTTCTTTTCTCGTCGGCCTCCCGTTAATAAATCTTGCGATAATGGAGTAAATGGAGAAAAACAAAAGGAAATAGCTCATGAACGTTAAAAGCAACGGAATCCATTTAATTGCTGTTTTCTCATCCATTGGCGACTCAAAATCAATAATGGCAGGGTAAGAATTTTTATCTTCTGGTAAAGTTAATGTTTGTTCGGCAAATGGAAATGGGCCGCCGAAAATAAGTGTCTTCTCTAATTCATCAGGCTTTTCTTCGATATAAGCATTGAAGATGAACGGAGAAATAATGGAAAAAGCTAAAGCGATAATACCGATAATCATCACACGGTTTTTCATTTTTACTTCACACCTCTTAGCTGAGCAATCTATTGTGTTAGTACATTGATGAGGAGGAGGGGAGATAAGGTGTTTACGGTTTGTCCACTCTGTTTAAAAGATTACTTTCTTGGGTAGAAGTACATCACACGGCCATTAAATAAATGTAATTCAGCTTTTAACTTCTTGGCAAGAAATTTACAGAATTCATTTGCCTTTCCTTTATCACCGAAAGTTGCTGTTTCTGGTAAGGTAATTTGAATAAAGGATTGCAGCTTGTCTGTTCCGTTTTCATCATGGATGACTTCTTTATCAATGCCTAGCATAATAAGATTATACCTATCTTCATCAGAGCGAAGATAAAACCAGCTGCCCTTTGCATCAGGCTGTTCTTCAATTTTATAAGGAAATGCTGCTTCATCATAGCTCCAATTTACTTGGTTTCCAGTTTTTGCAGTGATTTCTTTATAATAATGAAAATACTCCTTAATCATTTCAGTTGATATATTTTCAGCCTCAGATGATGGTACAAGTTTGATATATGCATTAGCAGTCATAAACCTAACCCCCATTTGGATTGTTGTTATCCTCACTTTATTCTAGCATTGAATAAATTATGATGACAATGAAAAACAGAGGAAAAAATGAAAAGCTTGTAAAATTTGCTAAAATAAATTATAATAATATTCTAAATATTTATAAAAACCAGGAGGGATGATATGGAGTTTTTTCAGAAGCTCTATGATGAGCATGAAAATGTAAATGTGCGTTTTGTAGGTTTTTCCACGGATTTAACCCGCTATGATTTTGGTATAGTTTATACGAACCTTTTCTTTACTAAACCTCTGGTTGTTTGCATGCAAACTGGCCGCTCAACTCTCCTCGACCCTAAAGATCTCGAAGATACTGAATACTTACAAAAGGTGTTCAAGATGGATAATACTAAACAGACAGCAGACCTTGTAGAATTTTTTCAAGATTTAATCCCGCAGACGCATTTTGAACCTGAATATGAGTAGGTATGTAGACCAGAAAGGTCTCTTTTTTTTGTAAAGGTATTTTGAGGCTTGATGCGATTGTTAGCATGAAAAGGTGAGACCGCATCCAAACTGAAACCAAAAATTGAGTGTTGAAAGAAAAATGGTCACAGTTATGCTTAATGGGCATTGCGGTTTTGTGACTAGGAATAAGGATATACATACGACTCAGTTTTTCATTTATTTAGAGGCAAGAACATTGTAGTCATCTATTTATTGATAATTATGACATACTATAAGGTATATTCATGGCTATTGATATACATTTAAAATTATAAGTGTTATATAATTGGGCTTGCATAATTAATAAGGTTATATTATTATTGATTTATGATGATACCGCTTTCAAATATTTCGTGAAGGGATTGAAAAGAATGGGTACAATTGTATGCCAAACTTGCAATTCAACAATTGATTACTTTGAAGATGAAAAAGTATCAGTATTGTACGCAAAATGCGGCTGCAGCTGCGATCAAAATGATAAAACAGAAAAATAGTTTGATAGATATAAAGCACAATGAATTGATGTACATTCATTGTGCTTTTTTAATTAAAAAACTGAATGTATTAAAATAATATTGGGAAGGGACGGAACAATTATTTGATGCATAACAGCCAAAAAAACCCTCTGTAAAAGAGGGCAATAAAAATTATTTGATTGCTTTATGTTCCTTTATGACGCGAAGGAATTTAAAATCATAATCCTCAGGCCCTTGTACAGGCAATCCTGCTTCCATGTTTGTCTTTATATATTGCAAATTTTCTTTTGTTATAATTTCACCAGGTGTGAAAATTGGAATACCTGGCGGATATACCATTATGAATTCTGCAATAATTCTGCCCTCAGATTCATCAAAAGGTACAAGTTCACTGTCTGCATAAAAGGCATCTCTTGGAGAGAGGGCGAGCAGCGGAATATTTGGAAGCAGCACTTGCGCTTCGACTTTTGCAGCCTTTCCGTGCCGTTCTGCCGACAATTGTTTTAATGCTTGTATAAGAATGTCTGCCTCTGCCTTAGTATCTCCAGGTGTAATGATACAAAGGATGTTATATAAGTCAGACATTTCCACTTCAATATGATAATGCTCTCTCAGCCATATCTCTACATCAAAACCATTCAGGCCAAGATCTTTCACACAGATGATTAATTTTGTTGGGTCATAATCAAAGGTTGCCTTCGAGCCTAAAATTTCCTTACCGATACAATGTATATGCTCGATATTGTTTAACTCGCTTCTAATGTAGTTCGAAAGCGTGATTGTCTCTTCTAGGAGCGCTTTGCCCTCAGTAGCTAATCTTTTTCTCGCTACATCCAATGAGGCTAGAAGTAAATAGGATGTGGATGTTGTTGTAAGCATACTAAGAATCGTTTGTACTCTTTTAGGAGAAACGAGGTTTCCTTTTAAATTAAGTATCGAGCTTTGTGTCATTGATCCGCCTAATTTATGAACACTGGTAGCAGATAAATCAGCACCTGCCTGCATTGCTGACATTGGAAGCTCATCATGGAAATGGATATGGACTCCATGTGCTTCATCAACTAAAACCGGGACATTGTAAGAATGAGCTATATCAACAATTTGTTTTAAATCTGCCGATATTCCGAAATAAGTAGGGTTAATAACGAGCAATCCCTTTGCATCGGGGTGCTGTTCAAGCGCCTTTGAGACAGCATCTGTTGTTATGCCATGTGAAATTCCGAGCTCTCTGTCAACTACAGGATGTATAAAAATCGGCGTTGCTCCTGAAAAGATAATTGCGGACATCACTGATTTATGAACATTTCTCGGCACGATGATTTTTTCACCTGGGCCGCAAACAGCCATGACCATCGTCATAATAGCACCGCTTGTACCTTGAACTGAGAAAAATGTTTGATCTGCGCCAAAAGCTTCTGCTGCAAGATCCTGAGCCTCCTTAATGATCCCTTTCGGTTGATGAAGGTCATCTAAAGGCCCTATATTAATAAGATCAATTGATAATGCGTTATCTCCAATAAATTCCCTAAAATCAGGGTCAATTCCTTTCCCTTTTTTATGGCCGGGAATATGAAATTGGACCGGATTTTGTTCCGCATGTGCGAGTAAACCACTGAATAATGGTGTTGCAGATTGAGACAATTTATTTCCACACCTCTTTAAAAAAATTCTATTTTGCTAAGAAACAAATGAATTATAGCATTTATAGCCGGTAATGCATAGAAAGATTATAAATTATTATGACCAGGAATGTTAAAAACAATAAAGTGTGCGCCAACAAAACAGGATTTTTAGCAGCAATGTCGAATTTTATATAAGTGAATGAACGGAGGTATGTAAAAATGGAATGGAAAACTAGAATTACCGATTTGCTTAATATTAAGTATCCAATTATTCAAGGCGGGTTGGCACATTTAGCGTATTCCGATTTAGCTGCAGCGGTGTCAAATGCAGGCGGCCTTGGGCAAATCACTGCAATGTCTTTAAATAATCCTGATGAATTAAGAGAAGAAATCCGCAGAGTGAAAACGCTTACTGATCAACCATTCGGGGTTAACTTTGCGATTGGCCAGCACGGGCGGCCTTTTACTGATTTTTTAGATATTGCTATTGAAGAGAAAGTGCCAGTCGTTACAATGACAGGTGGCAATCCAGTCCCGTTTTTCGAGCATTTAAAGGGAGTGGATGTAAAAACGCTTGTTTTAGTTGCTGCGAAAAGGCAGGCGATAAAAGCGGAAAAACTAGGTGCAGATGCAGTAATGGTTGTCGGTCAGGAAGGCGGTGGTCATCTTGGCAGAGATGATGTCGGCACGATGGTGCTTATACCTCAGGTCGTAGATGCAGTGTCCATTCCTGTTGTTGCTTCAGGCGGAATTGGTGATGGAAGAGGATTGATGGCAGCCTTAAGTTTAGGAGCAGAAGGAATTGAAATGGGCACAAGGTTTATCGCAACAAAGGAGTGCGTACATGCTAGTGATGTTTATAAAAATCGCCTTGTAGAGGGGACGGAAACGGATACAGCTGTTATTAAAAGAACCATTGGCGCTCCTGCTCGCGTGATTGCTAATCCATGGACAGATCAAATATTAGCAATTGAAGAAGAAAACGGCGGTTATGAACGGTTAAAAGATTTTATTAGCGGGGAAGCCAATAAACAGTACATATATAATGGGAATGAAAATGAGGGCTTTGGCTGGGCCGGTCAAGTAATGGGTCTGATAAAAGATATACCTACTGTTGATGCCCTATTTAAGAAAATGATCGGCGATGCGGAAGACATTCGCTCAAAATGGTCATAATAAAGGTATTGCAGTCTAATTTTACCTAAAGTAAAATCAGCTAGTAAGTTAAACTCCGAGGTGAAAAAGATATGGAATACCAATACCCTTTAGAACAAGATTGGTCTACAGAGGAAATTATCGATGCGATTGCTTTTTTTCAAAAAGTAGAGAAAGCCTATGAGCAAGGAATTGAAAGAGACTCCTTTATGTCGGCGTACCGCCGCTTTAAAGAAATCGTCCCTGGAAAAGCCCAGGAAAGAAATCTATGCAACGAATTTGAGGAAATAAGCGGCTACTCACCCTACCAAACAGTAAAGTCTGCAAAAGCAGCTAATCCAGGAAAAATCATTAAAATGAATTAAGCAAATAAAAAGAAGCATCGTAAAACGCGATGCTTCTCAGATTTCCTCAGAAAGTGAACACAAGAAAATTTAGTTGAATTTGGAGAGGTGTCCGCTTGACCGCGGTAAGCCTCGGAAAATCTCAAACCACTTCATTTTTATTATGAATGAGTTTCTCTACAGCCTGAGAAGTATCGTTAAAAGCGATGCTTCTTTTTTAGGTTTATGCCATTTTATATAGGGGTATTAATGAGTTAAATACAGTTTCTGTTCTTGCAATAAAGTCTCTACCAGACATTTTTACAGCTTCATCCCGCGGTATATTGATGCCGCAAAGTATTTCAGCTTTTTTTACATTTTGCAGGCGAGTAAACATTGATGATAGCTCTTCCTTTGATAGGTCTCCATGCTTCGTTGCTGCAGGTTTTGTGTGATCCAACGACCACATAAAATCATTCGGGATATCTTTATATAATTTTCCTATTTTTGATTGCAGCAATTTGCCAAGCTCTACCTTGTTTGGCGCTTCATATATAACGGCGAACCAGACAAAAACATGCGTTTCCCATAACCCGATTTGGAAATGCGGCAGCATTTTATAGCCGCGTGCATTATTGGCAAATGCGACCCAAGTATCTTTAGGTGGATTTTTTGTTCTACGTGCATGCTTAGCGACGTGCATATGCATTTCATCCCCTGTAGCAACAGATAACATTGGAGCAAACAATTCACCTAATTCTTCAAGCTTCGGTCTAATCGTCGTTTTTAACGCATCCATTCTTTCATCTAGGCCATTTATTGTAAAAACATTAAAGTCATCATTTGTAAATCCATTGAAAGACATATTACTATAACCTCCATATGTATATATTAATACGTATGTAAAATATTGTAGCATAATGTAGAAAGAACAAGAAATAATTTGCCGCCGCCTTTAAAAAAGTCTAAAAACCCATTCTGTATGGGTAAACGTACAATTTTGTTGCACAGGCAAGACTGACATCATACTATAAAAGTAAAAATAATCTGAAAATTTACTACATTTTATGAAAAGGGGTGTACTGTCTATGAAACAATTGATGAATTCTGTGAAGAAAGCTGCAGTTGAAAAAGAAAGAACAGCTGTTCTAAGATTAGAAATGGATTATGAACTAGCAACGTTATTTGAAGCGATGACAATTAAAAATGAAGATGTTGTCAAATCTTCAAAAGTAAAGCTTGAAAAGATCAGACAGGAGCTTCTAAAGCTGAAAGCTTTATAAGGTATTTCTCATTATAAATAAAGTCTTTCTCTAATAATGAAACCATTGAGAAACGAACTCGGAAAAAATAATTCTGAGTTCGTTTATTACTTTTGTAGAAATAATTAAGCAGGAAAACTTGAAGTAAACGAATATTTTCGATAAGCTAATGGTATTTTATACCGCTGGACAAGGGTGGAGGTTAAATGATGACAAATTGGATTGATATTGATACATATGCGAAAGCATGGATGAAAGAAGCAGGAGAGCGGATTAAAGAATCGTTTAGCAGCAAATTGACGATTCAAACGAAGTCCCATCAAAATGATTTAGTGACAAATATTGATAAAGGAACAGAGCAATTTTTTATTGAAAAGATCCATGAGAAGTATCCAGATCATCGCATTCTTGGCGAAGAAGGCTTTGGAGACACTTTGAATGATGTAAAGGGAATTGTTTGGATTATTGATCCAATTGACGGCACAATGAACTTTATTCATCAACAAAGGAATTTTGCCATTTCTATCGGCATTTACGAAGATGGGATAGGTAAAATTGGTTTAATTTATGATGTAGTACATGATGAGCTATATCATACAGTTAAAGGAAATGGAGCATTTATAAACGATTTGAAGCTTCCGCCCTTAACAACTGGAAAAGTCAAAGATGCTATTATAGGAATGAATGCAACATGGGTAACAGCTAATAAGCGAATTGATCCGAGCCTCCTTTCCCCTTTAGTTAAAGATGCAAGAGGAACAAGATCTTACGGTTCTGCCGCAATTGAAATGGCTTATGTCGCATCTGGCCGGCTGGATGCCTATTTAAGTTTAAGACTAGCGCCATGGGATTATGGTGCAGGCATCATATTAATCGAGGAGCTTGGCGGTGTTACATCGACCATGAAGGGCGAAAAGATGAAGATTGTCGATCAAACATCAGTATTGGTAGCAAGGCCAGGCGTTCATGAAGAAATTTTGCATAACTACTTAAAAAGTGGGAATTGGTAATTGAAAAAAGCTGCGTCATATTGACGTAGCTTTTTCTTATAGCGCCAGGATTAAATCAACGCAAATTGAGAAGTAAATATTATAGTTCCCCGTTTTCCCGCATTTTCTTTTTTGTTTTGAAGCCAAAACCCATAACAACGAAAATGCCAACGATACATAACAAAATACCTAAAATACTTCTTTCGCCAATTGCGATTCCTATTCCGCCTATACATACCGCCGCAGCAATAGCAAATCCTAATAGTGGCCATTTAATACGTTTCATTTTAGAGAGTACCTCCTGTTAGGAGTAATTACGTAATATGCTCCTGTGTATATGCAAGACATTTTGTTCACAAATTATATTTTACACAAAAAGAAGTTAGTTTTCTATAATAATTGTGGTATAATGTTTCAGTTATAATATAAATTAGCGTTAATTTGTTAACAATGAAAATAAAATAATCTGATTGTATGTCTTGCCATTTCGGAAGAGTTATTTATAAATCAGCTAGGAGGAAACACTTTTGAAACATAGAGAAGATATTCGCAATATCGCAATTATTGCCCACGTTGACCATGGTAAAACTACATTGGTCGACCAATTATTGAAGCAATCTGGTACTTTTCGTACGAATGAACATGTCGAAGAAAGGGCAATGGACTCGAATGATATTGAGAGAGAACGCGGGATTACAATATTAGCTAAAAATACGGCGATTCAATATAAAGATACACGAATCAACATCCTTGATACTCCAGGACATGCCGATTTCGGCGGAGAAGTAGAACGTATCATGAAAATGGTAGACGGCGTTCTGCTAGTTGTTGATGCATATGAAGGCTGTATGCCGCAAACGCGCTTTGTATTGAAGAAAGCTCTTGAACAAAATTTAACACCTATTGTGGTTGTAAATAAAATTGACCGTGACTTTGCAAGACCTGAAGAAGTAATTGATGAAGTAATTGATTTATTCATCGAGCTTGATGCTTCAGAAGATCAATTGGATTTCCCAGTTATCTATGCATCAGCAATTAACGGGACAGCAAGTGTTGACCCTCAACAACAAGATGAGAACATGCAATCACTTTACGAAGCGATTGTAGAAAATATTCCGACTCCGATTGATAACAGAGAAGAGCCTCTGCAATTCCAAGTCGCCTTGCTTGATTATAATGATTATGTTGGACGTATCGGTATTGGTCGTGTTTTCCGCGGAACAATGCAGGTTGGACAACAAGTTGCGCTAATGAAGCTTGACGGATCTGTGAAGCAATTCCGCGTCACTAAAATCTTTGGTTTCTTTGGCTTGAAGCGTCAGGAAATACAAGTTGCACATGCAGGTGATTTAATCGCAGTATCTGGAATGGAAGATATCAATGTTGGTGAAACTGTTTGTCCAGTAGAGCATCAAGATGCCCTGCCGGTACTAAGAATTGACGAGCCAACATTACAAATGACTTTCCAAGTAAACAACAGTCCGTTTGCAGGAAAAGAAGGTAAATTTATTACTGCAAGAAAAATTGAAGAAAGATTGCGTGCACAATTGCAAACAGATGTAAGTCTTCGTGTAGAAAACACGGATTCTCCTGATGCATGGGTTGTATCCGGCCGCGGAGAACTTCACCTTTCTATTCTTATTGAAAACATGAGACGTGAGGGCTATGAGCTGCAGGTTTCTAAACCGGAAGTTATTATTAAAGAAATCGATGGTGTAAAATCTGAACCTGTAGAGCGTGTACAAATTGATGTTCCTGAAGAGCATACTGGATCTATTATGGAGTCTATCGGTGCTCGTAAAGGTGAAATGCTTGATATGGTGAATAACGGTAACGGTCAAGTCCGTTTACTATTTAATGTTCCTGCTCGTGGATTAATTGGTTATACTACAGAATTTTTAACATTAACTCGCGGTTATGGAATTATCAACCACTCATTTGATAGCTACAAACCAATGATGCAAGGTCAAGTTGGGGGAAGACGCCAAGGTGTCTTAGTATCAATGGAGAGCGGAAAAACATCAACTTATGGTATTATGCAAGTAGAGGATCGCGGAACAATCTTCGTAGAGCCAGGTACAGATATTTATGAGGGAATGATTGTTGGAGAACATACGCGTGAAAATGATCTTGCAGTTAATATAACAAAAGTGAAGCATGCTACAAACGTTCGTTCAGCAACGAAAGATCAAACATCAACAATTAAAAAACCAAGAATTATGACATTGGAAGAAGCTTTGGAATATTTAAATGATGATGAGCTATGTGAAATCACACCAGAATCCATTCGTCTGCGCAAAAAAATTCTTGATAAAAACGAACGTGAAAAAAGTGCAAAAAAGAAAAAATACGCTGAAACAAACTAAAAATAAACAGCAGCAACTGTAAGCCAAAAGGCTAAATCCTTTTGTGTTGGGAATGAATTGGGAAATGCCAATCTGAATTTCCCTTTTTATTTCCACACTAAAGGCAAGTAGCTGCAAGGTAATGATAATGGTATTGCAAAGGAGATTTACTTCCATATCTTCTTTGTTACATAAAATTAAAGAAGGGGATGGATTACATGATAGAAGATCGTCTTTCCTTTTTCGCAGCATTGTTTAAGGTCCATGAAAATCCTGATGTAGGAATGTGGCTTCTGTATATAACAATTATCATTTTATGCATTATTGTATTTAAGCTAGGTTTTGCAAAGAAGCTCCCTTTATTAAAGTCTATAGTTATTTATGCATTCTTAATATTAGGTTGTACCGTTTTAACATTCCTCGGGGTATTTTTACCGATAGCAGAAGGGTTAGTTGTTGCAGCAGTTATACTGATCATATACAAAATCCGCCTTCATCAGGAAAAGAAGCATCGACGCGCCAGTGCGGAATGAAATGGAGATGCTTAATTAAATGATGCCATTGCAGGATGCTTTATATAATTGGCTTACGATTAAGGTTGTAACAGATGCACGCTCAGATGATCGCGCTGCATTGGAGACAGAAGAAATGTTTTTTTCCATATTAAATGATGACCATGGAATTTCGAATATTCAATATGAGAAAAATGATGGGATGTACAATGTACAATATCTTCATGAAAACGAAAGAAAACAGACTCGATTTCCGATTGAATTAATAGAAATTATGCTTACACAAATTCAAGCTGAACCCGAAAAGTATGTTAATTATCCTGAAAATGAGTAAATAAAAAAATCTGACTTCATTAAGTCAGATTTTTTTATTAAAGTATAAAAGACATTAACCATGGCGATATGATAAACGAAATGATGGCCGCCAGTATCATGCATACACTTGAGACTGCCCCGGCTCCTGTACCTATTTCAAGCGCCTTTGCCGTTCCTGCACCATGGGCTGTCGTTCCGAGTAAAACGCCTTTAGCAATATCGCTTTTTATTTGGAATAACTGAATGTAATAGGGGCCGATGATCATGCCTAAAACTCCGGTCATAATTACAAAAACAGCTGTGATTGTCGGCACCCCGCCAATTAAGTTTACGACATCCATTGCAATTGGAGAGGTGATAGAATAGGGAATAATGCTATGCGCAAGTGTGCTCTCCAGTTTTAATAATTTTCCAAGCAAATAAGCGAGGTAAATCGCTGAAAGTGATCCGATGAGTACACTCAAAATAATTTCAACGAAGTATTTTTTTAAAATAGGATAGAAGCGGTAAAGCGGAATTGCCAATGCAACTGTCGCTGGCTGCAATAGCGCCGTTATCCATTTTGATCCTTCATTATAAGAGGAGTATGGAATGTTGAAAAGGATAAGGAACATAATAATGACCAGTGGTGCAATCACTAAAGGAGAAAAATAAATTTTATTTGTTTTCCCATAGGCCCACTTGGAGATGAAATATATGCTAATTGTTAGACTTAAGAAAAACAGCGTCTTCATTTTTTTCAGCTTTCTCCTTCCTTGTGGCCAGCTTCTCCGCAAGTAATCCAGAACAAATCATGACAATGCTTGAGCTAGTTAACAGTATAATCAATATTTTATAACCGCTGCCAAGTATTAAATCCTTGTATTGTAAAATACCTACAGCAGCGGGGATAAAAAATAAGAGCAGCTCAGCAACAAGCCAATTTCCCCCAACTTCAACCCACTTTAGCTTAATGATATTAAACTTTAATAATAAAAATAATATGACCAGCCCTAATATACTTCCAGGAATATTTAAACCGAGCCATTCGCTCAATCCATTCATACCGTAAGTAAATAAGCATAATCCGGTCAGTTGCAACATACCTAATGCTATTCTAATCAATTTGTCTTCACCTTCTGTACTAATCACTTATTAATATAGTGTACATTGCGTACAAGTATAGGTAAAATGAATAAAGAGAATAATTACTATGCATAAAAGTTATGGAGTTGTGAAATGATGGACGTTCAACATTTAAAATATTTTGTTGCAGTTGCGGTGGAAGGAAGCTTTACAAAGGCAGCTCAGAAGCTTTATGTATCACAGCCGACCATTAGCAAAATGGTAAAAGGGCTGGAGGATGAATTAGGTGTAGTTCTGTTTGAAAGAACCGGAAAACAGACACAATTGACTGATGCTGGCGAGGTCATTTTAACACAAGCACAAAATATCATTCATTCTTTTGATCATTTAACTTCTGAAATTGACCAATTGAGTGCTTTAAAAACAGGAACGATCAAGATTGGCTTACCTCCAATGGTCGGAGCAAGTTTTTTTCCTAAGGTCATTCATGATTTTTATGAAAAATTCCCGAGAATTAAAATACAGCTGGTAGAGGATGGGGCAAAAATCGTTGAAAGAGATGTTGAGAGTGGTTTATTGGATATAGGTGTTGCTGTTCTGCCTACAAAGGATGAAACTTTCCATGTACTCCCATTCGCAAACGAAAAATTAATGCTTCTTACAAATATTAGAAATCCTCTTTGTCAAAAAGAGGTTGTTAAACTTAATGAATTAGCAGATGAACCATTTATTTTTTTTCAAAAAGATTTTACATTACATGACCGCATTATGATTGAATGTGTCCGTTCAGGGTTTCAGCCGAACATTGTTTATGAAAGTTCACAGTGGGATTTTATCAGTGGCATGGTATCAGCGGATTTAGGGATTGCTTTATTGCCTGAAAGTGTATGTCATCGGGCAATTGACGCGAATATCAAAGTAGTAAAACTTGAAGAACCTGAAATTCCATGGTCTTTAGGGATGATTTGGAGAAAAAATCACTACTTATCCTTTGCAGCAAGGGAATGGATTCAATTCTGTACGGAACGGTTTAACAAAAAATAAAGAAAGCCTGCTATCGGCAGGCTTTCTCTACGTATATTATTACCATTCTTCTTCTTCAACTTTGCTGCGGTATAGCTTGAAATTTCCTGTCTCAGCTCTTTCATTTGTTCGTTTGGTGATTCTATCTTTGCATACTTCACACATATAAGTGTGAATCGGACGGTTTCGCAGCCTTTTTGCTTCTAAAGAATCATTTTCAATTGTTTCGATTGTATCGCATATGACACATTGAACTTTCATAATTAACACACCTTTGCTAACAAACTCTCTCTTTCCCTTATTATAGTATAAGATAGAAGGATATACGAATTTGTTTTACAAAGAGTAAACAGAAGCAGACCTTATGAAAGCCTGCTTCTTTATTATTTATGATAATTCGATTGTTCCTGCTGCTTTTTCTCCAATTGTTTATTCTCCGCTTCGTTCATTTGCTGTTTAGGAGCTTCCGTCTCCTGTTTTGTGTTGGGATCAACGATATCTGCTGGAATTTCAGGAATTAGACGCCCGGTAATGTCGGAAAGCTCATTCATAATCCCTTCGATTGGTTGTCCAGTGCGAATATCCTCTCCAATTTCCTGCAACCTAGCATATAAATCAGGATCAGCAATAATCATTGCATTTGCTCCATGAGGATCATGCTTTAAACTTTCAGCGACAGAATATTTAATCGACCCTACTTCTGAGCGCTCAATATTTGCATCAATATCTATTCCAACAATTGCATAATCACCAATCACTACCGCTGTTGCGTCATTCACATGCTGTACTTGAGAAGCCAGCTTGACAAGGTGCTGAGAGATTTGTTGGCCCGATTCTCTGTCTTGATGCTCAATCGTGCTATTTTTCACATTAACTATATGCTGTGCGTCTTTATCATTGTCTGGCGGCAAGGATTCATTGTTAGTACCGCATGCTGTCAATAATACACTTAAAGCAAGTATAAAAAATGCATGTTTCATTTAAATACCCCTCCTTTTTATCATAGGTGAGAATTCATTAGTTTACCTTTAGTGTGCAAAAGTTCTTCTATCTTTATGCGGGAAATCATATATTTTACCAAAGTTCGAATTGTCCACATTTTGAATTGTTGGCAAGCACCAAAATATGTACAATCATTCTACCAACGTACCTAAGGAGCGGGAGGCATCGGATTGAGTAAAATTTATGTGTTAGATACAAATGTCTTGTTACAAGATCCTTATTCCATTTTTTCATTTGAAGATAATGAAGTTGTTATACCAGCTGTTGTATTGGAGGAAGTTGATTCGAAGAAAAGATATATGGATGAAATTGGGAGGAATGCAAGGCAAGTATCAAGAATTATTGACAACATGAGAGAGACAGGGAAATTACATGAAAAAATATCTCTCGAAAATGGCGGAAGTTTGCGTATTGAATTAAATCATCGCTCATTTCACCAGCTTCAAGAAATTTTTGTAGAAAAAACAAACGATAATCGAATATTAGCGGTTGCCAAAAACCTATCCTTAGAGGAAGAAACGAAGGAAAATGGCAGGCCAGTCATATTAGTAAGCAAAGATGCATTAGTTCGCGTAAAAGCAGACGCAATAGGTCTGCAATGCCAGGATTTTTTAAGCGATAGAGTAGTGGAAAATGATCATATTTATACAGGCCATTTAGAGGTGTATATCAGCCTGGAATTATTAAATAAGTTTTATGAAAAAGGGGAATTGTTGCTAACGGATGTGGCGAATCACCCATTTTACCCGAATCAGTTTCTTGTATTAAAGGACGCGCTCGGATCTTCATCATCAGCAATAGGCATGGTCGATCAACAGAGTAAAAAGATTAAAAAAATGATTTTCGACTATGATCATATTTGGGGCATTAAGCCGCGGAATGTACAACAGACGATGGCCATTGAGCTTTTGCTAAGAAGGGACTTGCCTCTTGTTACACTGATTGGCAAAGCAGGCACTGGAAAAACATTGCTGGCGCTTGCTGCCGGTTTAATGCAGACAGAGGATTATGGCATATATAAAAAACTGCTTGTAGCAAGACCTATCGTTCCAGTCGGGAAAGATTTAGGATTTTTGCCAGGAGAAAAGGATGAGAAACTAAGGCCGTGGATGCAGCCTATTCATGATAATTTAGAGTATTTATTCAATGTGAAAAAACCAGGGGAACTCGATGCTATTTTGGCTGGAATGGGCTCTATTGAAGTTGAGGCATTAACCTATATCCGCGGCAGAAGCATCCCTGATCAGTATATTATTATAGATGAAGCCCAAAATTTAACGAAGCATGAAGTAAAAACGATTTTAACAAGGGTAGGAGAAGGGAGCAAAATTGTGCTCATGGGAGATCCGGAGCAAATTGACCACCCGTATTTGGATGCTTATAATAACGGGCTCACCTATGTAGTTGAAAAGTTTAAAGATCAAATGATATCAGGACATACGAAATTAATCAAAGGCGAACGGTCAGGGCTTGCGCAATTAGCCGCAGATATATTATAAGAAAAAGACCGTGCATGTAATTGCACGGTCTTTTCGTAACACCTTATTTTTTATAAGATCTTAAATTCTTTAACGTATTTTATGGGATTATCTTTATTGCTTCCGTCTTTATAATAAATATATACAGGTCCATCTTCATTTAGCGGTTTTCCGTTTTTTGAAAAGCCGAGTATGATATTTTCAGCTTCACATATTGGCAGGACAACCTCCTCATCCTGGCATTGAATGAGAATCTCGGCAGCATCATCTTCGGGCTCAGCATTTTTTAGAAAAGGAAGAAATGGAACGCCAAATGTTCCGGTCAGCACCTTTACCTTTTCAAATCTTTTTTCAGATTTCAAAGTTGGAGGAAGGGTAGCGCCCTCCATTATTTCCCGGTCCCAATGCTTGGAAGCCGCTTTCGTATACTCTTCTAACTCGTCTGTATTTGCTTCTTCATTATCAAAATATGTATTTAAGTCGATTCTTCGATCATCAAAAATCCAAACACCAGGATCTAAAGTGATTGTGAATTTAACTTTACCGGAAATATGTATAATTTTTTCCAATGTACATCCCCCTGCTCGTAAAAAACTTTTCATCCCTAAAATAAAGTATAACGCTTTTCTTGAAAAATGTCATTTAAGTGTTCGCATGGATTGTCTAACTATGAACCAAACTAAGAGCAAAAGTTTTAAGGGGGCAGCCAATGGGATGTAAGACAAACGCCGAATTAGAGGAAATAATCGAGCAGGCAAAAATACTGACAAAAGACGGAAAGGTGGCTGATTATATTCCAGCGCTTTCCAATGTTGATTCTTCGAGTGTTGCTGCGGCTATTTATCATATTGATAAAGTAAGTAACCCTTGTACATATGCTGGAAACTTTGAACAAAAATTCACATTACAAAGCATTTCGAAAGTACTGATTTTAGCACTTGCCTTGCAGGACCGCGGCTATCAATATGTATTCAATAAAGTAGGGATGGAGCCTACCGGTGATCCTTATAATTCTATTATTAAACTTGAAACAAGCACGCACTCTAAACCGCTTAATCCAATGATTAACGCCGGAGCCCTTGCAGTAACAAGCATGGTGAAAGGGAACAATGCAGAAGAAAGATGGCATCGGATAAAAGCGTTTGTTGAATGTCTATTAGACGGAAAAACAATTACTTATGATAAAGAAGTCGCACAGTCTGAGTATGAAACAACAAATTTAAACCGAGCACTTTGCTATTTTATGAAGCAGCATGGAGTCATTGAATCTGACGTGAATGAATTAATAGATGTTTATACGAAACAATGTGCAATCGAGATGAATTGTCTGGATTTGGCTAGGATCGGTGCAGTATTCGCCCTTAACGGCAAGGATCCTGTTACAGGAGAACAAATGATAGATAATGAGATAGCACGCGTATGTAAAACCTTCATGGTAACTTGTGGAATGTATAATGCTTCAGGTGAGTTTGCGATTAAAGTGGGCATCCCTGCTAAAAGCGGGGTATCTGGCGGTATACTTGGTGTCGTTCCTGGGAAATATGGAATAGGCATCTTTTCACCGGCATTGGATGAGAAGGGAAATAGTATAGCTGGTTTAGAAATCTTGAAAATAATGGCTAATAGACATCATTTCAGTATTTTTTAATTTGTACTTATCCCTTATTATCCTTGCAATTTTTCCATTCTAAGTTTAAAATTTATAGATAGGATAATCGCTCGGAAACGGGGGGATTGAAGATTGGCTTCTGAAATCATTGTTGACCATAAAGAGAAAGCAAATGCTCTATTAAAAGCTGATGCTGATAAAATATTAAAGTTAATTAAAGTGCAAATGGATAATCTTACAATGCCGCAATGTCCATTATACGAAGAAGTGCTGGATACGCAAATGTTTGGACTATCTCGAGAGATAGACTTTGCTGTCCGCCTTGGATTAATTGAAGATAAGGATGGCAAAGCAATACTCGACAAGCTGGAAAGAGAATTATCCATCCTGCATGAAGCATCTGTCAAAAAATAAAGATTTAAAGCTCAAGCGTTCAAAAAAACGTTTGAGCTTTTTATTTTGAAGAAATTGAATGAAATATGAATTCATAATTTTTTGAGTGTAGCTTAATAGATAGACAAATTGATAATTATGAGGTATAAATAATTAATAGTATGTCACATTATAGCTTTTCATCATGTAATAGGTTACTATAAATAATAGGGCAGCAGACACATAAACTTCAAAGTTTACTTTCCGATTACATATCCTTTTCTCTTATTTTTGGCAGGAAATTTAATGCTATAGTAGAATAAATAATACTACGCAATAAGATAAAGGAAGAGGCATATGTTCAAAAAAATACTTAAATCGTATGATTATTCGCTAATAATAGTTATTGCCCTATTATGTATCTTTGGCTTGGTCATGGTATACAGTTCAAGCATGGTGATGGCAGTTCAGTATTATGGCCTGGAAAGTGACTATTTTTATGACAAGCAAAAAGGAAGTTTATTGATTGGAACGGTGGCCTTTATTATAGCGGCGCTTTTTCCCTATAAGGCTTACCAAAGCAATAAGGTGCTTGTTCCAATGGTTGTTTTATCAATTGGCGGTCTACTCCTCGTTTCCATCATTGGAAACGCCGTAAATAATGCGCAAAGCTGGATTAGTATTGGATTCAGGACATTCCAGCCATCAGAATTTGTTAAGCTGAGCGTCATTATTTATTTATCGGCAGTTTACGCGAAAAAGCAGTCTTATATTAATGAATTTAATAGAGGGGTTGTGCCTCCGTTAGTTTATTTAATATTTGCCTGTGGTCTGATTGCTGCAGAGCCGGATTACGGAACTGCCGGAATCATATTTGCAATAGGAGGAACGATCATCCTTTCATCAGGCATGAATCTAAAAAATATTATGAAGCTTGCCGGCATTGCTGCAGCCTTCATCGTTCCGATTGCATTGATTTTTCGGGAGAAGATATTCTCTGACGTTAGGTTGGGAAGGATAGATTCCTTCTTAGATCCATTTAATTCAGAACATGGATATCAATTATCCAATGCATTTATTGCCCTTGGCAATGGCGGTTTACAAGGTCTAGGTCTAGGGCAGAGTATTCAAAAAATGGGGTATTTGCCAGAAGCGCATACAGATTTTATTATGGCGGTTATTGCCGAGGAATTGGGCTTTATCGGTGTTGGTTTTGTCATTCTTGCACTAGGCTTTATCGTCCTAAAAGGCATATTCGTCGCCTTAAAATGCAAGAATGCATTTGGAAGTTTACTAGCGATTGGCGTATCCAGCATGATTGGCATACAGGCATTTGTCAATCTTGGCGGAATTTCCGGCGTCATTCCTCTTACAGGAGTGCCTCTGCCGTTTGTCAGCTTTGGGGGCTCATCACTATTAATGTTGCTAATTTCAACAGGCATACTAGTGAATGTTTCAATGTTTGTTAACTATGAAAAAAAATACAAACATAAAGAGGAAGTGCCCGCAGTCGATCCTGTTACGCAAAGTTATACGGATCGATTTACTTACAATCGCAAATAACATTGAACAAAATTAATCATTACAATAATCATTCAAAGTCGGGGTGTAAATCATGGATCAAAAAATAAGCAAGGTTTTAGTTGCAAACAGAGGAGAAATAGCTATTCGTGTTTTCCGTGCATGCACAGAGTTGAACATTCGTACAGTAGCTATTTATTCCAAAGAGGATTCAGGCTCCTATCATCGTTATAAAGCAGATGAAGCCTATCTTGTAGGCGAAGGTAAAAAACCGATTGATGCTTATTTAGATATCGAGGGTATTATCGCAATTGCCAAAAACAGCGGGGTTGATGCCATCCATCCTGGCTATGGATTTTTGTCAGAAAATATTCACTTTGCTAAGCGCTGTGAAGAAGAAGGAATCACCTTTGTTGGTCCTGAATCAAAACATTTAAATATGTTTGGCGATAAAGTAAAAGCAAGGACACAGGCACAAATTGCAAAAATCCCCGTCATACCTGGAACTGACGGTCCTGTATCAAGTGTTGAAGAAGTGGAACAGTTCGGCGAGGATCATGGGTTTCCGATTATTATTAAAGCCTCTCTTGGCGGAGGCGGACGCGGCATGCGTATTGTTAGAGCGCTAGAAGAGGTAAAGGAATCATATGACCGTGCCAAATCTGAAGCAAAAGCGGCATTTGGTAATGATGAAGTATATGTTGAAAAGTTTGTAGAAAATCCGAAGCATATTGAAGTACAAATCATTGGAGACAAGCATGGCAACATTGTTCACCTATATGAGCGCGACTGCTCAGTGCAGCGCCGCCACCAAAAGGTTGTCGAGGTTGCACCATGCGTCTCACTTGATAGCCAGTTAAGAAGCGATATTTGTGAAGCTGCTGTGAAGCTGATGAAAAACGTTGATTATATTAATGCAGGTACAGTTGAATTCTTAGTATCCGGGGATAAATTCTACTTTATTGAAGTAAATCCGCGCGTGCAAGTAGAACACACAATTACAGAAATGATAACAGGCATTGATATTGTTCAAACACAGCTTCTTGTTGCTGAAGGGCATGATTTACACAGCCATAAGGTAGGTATTCCTCAGCAGGAAGATATTCATGTGGTGGGTTACGCGATTCAGTCTCGCGTCACAACTGAAGATCCATTAAATAATTTTATGCCTGATACAGGTCGTTTAATGGCCTATCGCTCAGGCGGCGGATTTGGTGTACGGCAAGATGCCGGCAATGCTTATCAAGGTGCCGTAATTACTCCTCATTATGATTCATTATTAGTAAAATTATCGACACATGCGATGACATTTGAGCAGGCTGCATCAAAAATGATCCGCAATTTGCAAGAATTCCGTATTCGCGGAATTAAAACCAATATTCCGTTCCTAGAGAATGTAGTAAAGCATGATAATTTTATTAAAGGGGAATATGATACATCATTTATTGATCAAACACCTGAATTATTTATTTTCCCAAAAAGGAAAGACCGTGGAACAAAAATGCTGTCTTATATCGGGAATGTTACAGTCAATGGCTTTCCTGGAATTGAAAAGCAGAGCAAGCCAGCATTTGATAAGCCGAGAATGCCGAAGCTGCATTTGCCATCAGAGTATCAGCCGGGCACGAAACAAATTCTTGATAGCCAAGGCGCAGATGGTTTAGTTCAATGGGTAAAGGATCAACAAGAAGTATTATTAACCGATACGACTTTCCGTGACGCTCATCAATCACTTTTAGCAACAAGAGTGAGAACGAAGGATCTGCAAAACATTGCTGAGCCGACTGCTAAGTTGGTGCCAAATATGTTCTCATCTGAAATGTGGGGCGGTGCAACATTTGATGTCGCTTACCGATTCCTGAAAGAGGATCCTTGGGAAAGACTGCTTACATTAAGAAAGCAAATGCCGAATGTTTTATTGCAAATGCTGTTAAGAGCTTCCAATGCAGTTGGCTACAAAAACTATTCTGATAATGTCATTCGTGAATTTGTGGAGAAATCTGCACATGCAGGTATTGATGTATTTAGAATCTTTGACAGTCTTAACTGGGTTAAAGGCATGGAAGTAGCAATTGATGCGGTACGTCAAACTGGAAAAATTGCCGAAGCAGCTATATGTTATACCGGAGATATATCAGATCCGCTCAAATCGAAATATGATTTAAATTACTATAAATCAATGGCAAAAGAATTGGAGAGCCAAGGTGCACATATTTTAGGAATAAAAGATATGGCGGGTCTCCTTAAACCACAGTCAGCTTATGAATTAATCTCTGAATTAAAAGAAACGATTAATATTCCAATCCATCTTCACACACATGATACGAGCGGCAACGGAATTTTCACATATGCTAAAGCAATTGAAGCAGGAGTGGACATTGTGGATGTAGCATTAAGCACGATGGCTGGATTAACATCTCAGCCAAGTGCAAATACGTTGTATTATGCATTGGAAGGAACAGATCGTAAGCCGAACGTAAATATTGATGCATTAGAACAACTTTCGTATTATTGGGAAGACGTAAGAAAATATTATCAAGACTTTGAAAGCGGCATGAAAGCTCCTCATACAGAAATCTATCAGCATGAAATGCCTGGCGGGCAGTACAGCAACCTTCAGCAGCAGGCGAAAGCGGTAGGTCTCGGCGAAAAATGGGATGATGTGAAAGACATGTATTCACGTGTGAATCAAATGTTCGGAGACATTGTGAAGGTAACGCCATCTTCTAAAGTCGTCGGTGATATGGCATTATATATGGTGCAAAATCAACTAAATGAAGAAAGTGTATTGGCAAAAGGCGATACACTGGATTTCCCTGATTCAGTTGTAGAACTATTTGAAGGATATTTAGGGCAGCCATATGGCGGATTTCCGAAAGAATTACAGAAAGTGATTTTGAAAAACCGTCAGCCAATTACAGTTAGACCTGGAGAATTGCTAGAAGAGGTAGATTTTGAAGAAATTAAAGAGAAGCTCTTCAAAGAACTAGGCCGACAAGTAACAAGCTTTGATGTGATTGCATACGCTCTATATCCGAAAGTGTTCATGGATTATACAAAAACATATGCACAATTCGGCGATATTTCAGTACTTGATACACCAACATTCCTATATGGCATGACGTTAGGAGAAGAGATTGAGGTTGAGATTGAAAGAGGAAAAACATTAATTGTTAAGCTTGTTTCTATCGGTGAGGCAAGAGCAGACGGTACAAGAGTTATTTATTTTGAATTAAATGGACAGCCTCGTGAAGTAGTGATTAAAGATGAAAGCATTAAATCTTCTGTGGCTGCAAAAGTAAAAGCTGATGCCCATAACGAATCACATATTGGTGCAACCATGCCTGGCACAGTCATTAAATCGGTAGTCAACAAAGGTGACAAGGTAACCAGAGGAGATCACTTAATGATTACGGAAGCAATGAAGATGGAAACAACGGTGCAAGCGCCGTTCTCAGGCACTGTAAAAGAAATTTATGTAAGTGATGGAGAATCCATTCAGACAGGCGACTTACTAATAGAACTGACTAAATCATAATAATAATCCAGAGCTGCTTCATGCAGCTCTGTTTTTGTGTAGCTGGCATATTTAGTACCAGATCAGTGTTCACGGATTTGAGCGGAAAAAGACTAAAAACAGCACTGATGAAAAATTTAAAACATGGAAAGAAATGAAGCCAAAAGTGGTAAACAATAGACAAAAAAATCATGGGCTACGGTAAAGCAAATTCTCGTAAAGCAACTTTATTAATGAAAAAAGCAGCTGGTTAACCAGCTGCTTTTTTCTATTGCATCGGAAGATTTTTATCATTCTTTTGATTTTTTTTCTGACTAAGCGCGATTTCATTTGCTTTGCTTCTAGTTGTAAGCAGAATAAAATAGCTCAGAACACCGAACAGGCAGGAGATAAAGAATGCATGGGCTAATGCGATATAGAGATTTAATCTAGTAATGACAACAAGTGCACCTGCTGCTACTTGTAAGCTAACAAGGATGAAGGAGATAATCCAACCCCAATAAACTACTTTTTGATGCTTATAATTTTTAATGGCGAGGTAGGTGATATAGCCAATCCAGATAAATATAAGCCCTGCTGCTGCACGGTGGCCCATTTGCACCCACTCGTACATGGTAGCTGGCAGTGCAAAGCCATCATTGCGGCATAACGGCCAGTCTATACATGCAAGGCTGGCATTTACATGCCTAACGAGCGCGCCTGTATAGACGACTATATAACTATACAAAGTAACACCGATAATATGTTTTTTCATTCTTTGATCAAGAACGAGCTTTTCTGCTTCAAATTTCTTGTCAACCTCAAATATTAATAATGTTAAGAGCAGGACAGCTGCAAACGAAATAAGCGAGATACCAAAATGGAGCGCCATCACAAAGTCTGATTGGCCCCACATGACCGCAGCTGCTCCGATTAACGCTTGTAATAAAAGAAAAATGAAGGAGGAGGCTGCCAGAAACTTAGTCTCTCGAATATGTCCAATTGTTTTCCATGTCCAAACGGATAGTATGAGTACCATAATTCCGACTGAACCTGATACAAGCCTGTGGGCAAGCTCGATAATAAGCTCAGGGGTAATATTGCTAGGAATCAGTTCACCGTGGCATAGTGGCCAGGATGCACCACAGCCTTCGCCTGATTCGGTTTTTGTAACCAATGCTCCACCGAGAAGAATGAGTAGCATCCCGATAGTAGTAAGCACAGCAAACCATTTTAATGATCGTTGCAACGTATTTCACCTTCTTTAATTTGTCAAAGCACTAACTATGTAATTATTCACTATTTACTACTATGATTGCATAATGCTAACAGATAATCTAAAGTGGCAATTTTACATTTAAAAAGCTTTCACTTTTTTTACTCACTTTTTTGATAGTACAGGATTCGTTGAAATATTACAATACTTATAAAATTTCTTCTGTAAGAACTTGAAAAAGGGTTGAAACTTTTAAAGTTGTTTGCTAGAAATATTAATGGGGTAATTGATTGCTAAGTCCTCCTTATTAAAGAAATCAATTCATGATTTTTCCGAATAATATAATAACATGAAAATCTTTCCGTTTTATTATCTCAGAAAAACAACCATATCTTAATGAAAAAGAGGTTTTTGACACAAATTAGTCATAATTAATTCTAGAAAATTTCACAAAATAACTAAAAAATGTGATTTAATATACAGAGAATGCCCGCATTGTCAGAAGGATGTTTTTGTTTTATTAGGGAAACATATGTGAAGTTGCTAGAATTTGCAGCTTTTTATAGGGATGTTTTCGCGTTTTTTATTACAAATATGGTAATGTAAGCAAATTTACTATATAGTAGGTGTAGTGTTTGCCAACTATATGTAGGTAAAGGGGGCAAAGATATGTCAGAACCAAGGGCTCTTGGTCAAGCCGGTTTAAAAAACGGAGGAGTCCCGGCTACTACAGTGTGGAAGGATATCATGGCACTTATAAAAGTTGGCATCGTTAATTCAAATGCGATAACAACCTTTACAGGGCTATGGCTAGCATTGCATTTTTCCGGCCAAGGTTTTTTTAATAATCTGGATATTGTGATATACACATTACTAGGGTCATCTCTCATTATTGCAGGTTCTTGCAGTTTGAATAATTACATAGATCGTGACATTGATCATCTAATGGATAGAACAAAGGGGAGACCGACAGTTACAGGTAAAATGAACCCAACGAAAGTTGCGGTAGTAAGCTTCATTTTAATCGCTGCCGGCACGGCATTTTTGATGCTGACAACATGGACTGCAGTATTGATAGGATTAGTAGGTGTATTCAGTTACATAGTTTTATACACAATATGGTCAAAAAGACGATATGTTTCCAATACAATCGTTGGAAGTATTTCCGGTGCTGTACCTCCATTAATTGGCTGGGCAGCGGTTGATGCAAATCTTCATCCAATGGCATGGGGATTATTTTTACTTCTGTTTCTATGGCAGCCTCCACATTTTTATGCGCTTGCCATGCGAAGAGTGGAGGAATATCGGGCGGCTGGCGTTCCAATGCTGCCGGTAGTTAAAGGGTTTAAAGTGACAAAGGTTCACATATATATTTGGATTGCTGCATTGTTGCCGCTTCCATTCCTGTTTAGCTCGTTAGGAATACCATTTACTATCTTTGCAACACTATTAACAATAGGTTGGCTTCTTACAGGAATTTATGCAAAAAAATTTAGAAATGATAGGAAATGGGCAACACTAATGTTTGTATATTCCATTCAATATTTAACGATTCTATGCGTAGGAATGGTCATTGTCACTTTAATTTAATGATGTTAGGAAATTCTCTCTTTCCTTTAAGAGAGATTTATCCATATTTTTTTGCTTTAGCACTTAAAGAAATTTTTCACGAAAGAGGGGTATGAATAAGCTATGAAAAGGCTTGCAAAAGGGCGTCTATTGTTTATGTTTGCATTATTGACGCTATTTCTAGCCGGCTGTGGTGAACCATTTATTTCAACATTACAGCCAGCTGGTCAAGTTGCGCAAACACAATATGACTTAATGCTGTTAAGCACTGCAATTA
Source organism: Cytobacillus horneckiae (assembly GCF_002835735.1). Taxonomy (GTDB): domain Bacteria; phylum Bacillota; class Bacilli; order Bacillales; family Cytobacillaceae; genus Cytobacillus; species Cytobacillus horneckiae. The sequence goes on from NZ_PISD01000009.1 coordinate 39,172, forward strand.
TGGTTGGTGTCATAATTGTTGTTACAGTCATCTTCCTTATCGTACTGTTTAAATTCCGTCGTAAAGACGACAAAATCCCTAAACAGGTAGAAGGAAGTCACAAGTTGGAGATTATCTGGACTGTTATACCAATTTTATTACTTTTAGTTTTAGCTGTACCTACAGTATCAGCTACGTTCAAGCTTGCTGATGTTTCTCCTATGGAAAAAAAGAATGAAGAAGGAAAAACAGATGTAACTGTAATTAATGTTAAGGCAAATCTTTATTGGTGGGAGTTTGAATATCCTAACCAAGAGATTGTAACTAGTCAGGAGCTCGTCGTTCCTACAGATGAGAAAGTATATTTCAATCTACTTTCAACAGATGTAAAGCACTCATTCTGGATTCCAGCAGTTGGTGGAAAACTAGATACTAATACTGAAAACGTAAATAAATTCTGGCTGGAATTTAACAATGAAAAAGCGGATGAAGTCGGCAACTTATTTTATGGTAAATGTGCGGAGCTTTGCGGTCCATCACATGCGCTAATGGATTTCAAAGTGAAAGCATTGCCAAAAGACGAGTTTGACGCATGGGCAGATGCAATGACTGCTATTGAAGAGCCTGTTCAGGCTGAAACAACAACTGCTCAAGAAGGACAAGAAATCTTCAATGAAAGCTGTATTGGTTGTCATGCTGTCACTCCTACGGGAGCTGGAGCAATGGGGCCGAACTTGACAAGCTTTGGTGATCGCACACATATCGTTGGATATTTAGACCACACTGAAGAAAATCTTAAGAACTGGCTGAAAGATCCGGAATCCATTAAACCAGGTAACAAGATGACTGGCAAATATGGTGATCTTTCAGATGACGAAATCGATGCTCTTACGGAATACTTAATGGGTCTGAAAGTAGTCGAGGAATAAGGACGAATAGGTGATTTGTTTATAGAAGGAGGTAAAATTGTGAGTACCTATGCTCAGAAAAAAGGCTTCGGCGCAACTTTATGGGATTACTTAACAACAGTTGACCATAAGAAAATTGCCGTCCTTTATCTAATAGCTGGCGGATTCTTCTTCATCATTGGTGGTTTAGAAGCGATGTTTATCCGCATTCAGCTTGCCGTACCAGGCAATGATTTTGTAAGTGCCGGTTTATATAATGAAATTTTAACCATGCACGGTACAACAATGATTTTCTTGGCAGCGATGCCGCTTATATTTGCATTTATGAATGCTGTTATGCCACTTCAAATTGGTGCGCGTGACGTTGCATTTCCATTTTTAAACTCTTTAGGTTTCTGGCTATTCTTCTTCGGGGGAGTATTCCTTAACTTATCTTGGTTCCTTGGCGGAGCGCCAGATGCAGGCTGGACATCGTATGCCTCGCTCTCACTCGCATCTGAAGGTCATGGAATTGACTTTTACGTATTGGGTCTGCAAATTTCCGGGGCAGGGACGCTGATCGGGGGGATTAACTTCCTTGTTACGATTATTAATATGCGTGCGCCAGGAATGACGTATATGCGTATGCCAATGTTTACATGGGCAACATTCGTAACATCTGCACTAATTTTATTCGCATTCCCTCCATTAACAGTAGCGTTATTCTTTATGCTGTTTGACCGCTTATTTGGAGGAAACTTCTTTGATCCTTCAATGGGTGGTAATACAGTAATTTGGGAGCATTTATTCTGGATTTTTGGTCATCCTGAAGTATATATCCTTGTTTTGCCGGCTTTCGGTATTTTCTCTGAGATTTTTGCTATCTTCTCAAGAAAACGTCTTTTCGGATACTCTTCAATGGTATTCGCAACCGTATTAATCGGCTTCTTAGGATTCATGGTTTGGGCTCACCATATGTTTACAACTGGTTTAGGTCCGATTGCCAACGCAATCTTCTCTGTAGCAACAATGGCGATTGCCGTTCCAACAGGGATTAAAATATTCAACTGGCTCTTTACAATGTGGGGCGGAAGCATTACCTTTACTACGCCAATGCTTTATGCGATTGCCTTTATTCCAACCTTTACAATGGGTGGGGTAACAGGGGTCATGCTTGCATCTGCAGCACAGGATTATCAATACCATGACAGCTACTTTGTTGTCGCTCACTTCCACTACGTAATTGTCGGTGGTGTCGTATTTGCCTTGCTAGCAGGCCTGCATCTTTATTGGCCGAAAATGTTTGGTACGATGTTGAATGAAATGCTAGGAAAAATAACCTTCTGGCTATTCGTCATCGGCTTCCATTTAACATTCTTTATTCAGCATTTCCTTGGCTTAATGGGAATGCCGCGTCGTATCTTTACATTTATTGAAGGGCAAGGATTCGAAGCAGCCAATATGATCAGTACCGTCGGTGCGTTCTTGATGGCAATCGCAACGGTTGTCTTGCTGATTAACATCATTATGACAATTGCTAAAAACGAAAGAATTGGCAATGATCCTTGGGGAGATGGACGTACGCTTGAATGGGCGCTTCCTTCACCACCGCCATTTTATAACTTTAAGCAATTGCCGCTCGTACGCGGACTAGATGCTTACTGGATTGAAAAAATGGATGGCAAAACAGAAATGACGCCAGCTGAACCAATTGGCGACATTCATATGCCAAACAATTCATTCATCCCGGTTATGATTTCACTTGGTTTATTCATTGCAGCATTTGGTGCAATGTACCATGAGAAATATTCATGGGGTATCCCTGTATTGATAATCGGTATGCTTATTACATTTGGATCAATGTTTGTAAGATCAGTTAAAGATGACCACGGTTATCATATTCATAAGGAGGATTTAATGGATGATGATAAAGGGGGTAAGGCATAATGAAGGCAGATGAAAAATTCACATATGAAACATGGCCTGCAGCGCCTGAGAAACAAACCCTCGATGGAAAAAATAAATTCCTAGGATTTTGGCTATTTCTAGGCGGAGAGACTGTTCTATTTGCCACGCTATTTGCTACTTATTTAGCGCTGAAGGATAGTGTACCTGTAAGCGGTGAGCATAACTTAGCGAAGGATTTATTTGAAATACCGCTCGTATTTATGATGACAATGCTGCTTTTAACAAGCTCATTAACAAGCGTTTATGCGATGTACCATATGAAAAACTTCAACTTTAAGAAAATGCAATTATGGCTTGGGATCACTGTACTTCTAGGCTTAGCATTTTTAGGGTTTGAAATTTACGAATTTAATCATTATGTACATGAGTATGGGCATACATTTACTAGCAGCGCGTTCGGAACTGCATTCTATACGCTTGTTGGATTCCATGGAGGCCACGTAGCATTCGGTCTAGCTTGGATCATCACATTAATGTTCAGAAACGCAAAACGTGGATTGAACCTATATAATGCACCGAAGTTTTATGTTGCCAGTCTATATTGGCACTTTATCGACGTTGTATGGGTGTTCATCTTCACTGTTGTATATTTAATGGGAATGGTGGGATAACTGATGGCAAATGAAGAATTAAACTCAGGAAACCCAAAAGTTGACATTGAATATCGCCGCAAAAAAAGCGCAGAAGAAATGAGATATCAGGTTGTCTCATTTGCATTGATGATTTTTTTAACATTAGTTGCCTTCGTTGCAGTAGGATATGACGGATTTTCAGCTTGGTTTATCATTCCGTTTATCCTTGTGCTTGCTGGAGTGCAAGTAGCTTTCCAACTATATTATTTCATGCATATGAGCCATAAAGGACATGAAGCTCCTGCATTGTTCCTGTACTCAGGTGTCTTTGTAGCTTTCATTACACTGCTGGCGTTCATGACAATTATTTGGTGGTAATCAAATCGGAAAAACCGGCTAATCTTTTAGTCGGTTTTTTTGTTTATGGCAAAGATTTTTAAAATGTTAACAATATTGGCACACACTCTTTCATGAATCCGAATAGAAGGTTGCATGTCCGTTAACTGGGAGAGTATAATTAATGGGAACTTACATAGGATAACATCAGTTTTCTGCGATTTGCCATGGGTTAGAATATGCTCTCTTTAGAGGACGTAAATATAATGAGGTGATTTTGTAATGCCATTAAGTATTTTTGGCTTCCGCGCTTTATGGAGCCCATACTTCTTTGTATCATTAGCTGTTGTTTTAGTATTATTTTTCTTATTAACGATTAAGTTTCGACATCGATTTAAAACAAGCGAGCCGCTGACATTTAAAGAAGGCGCTTTCTTTACATCTGCAATCGTTGTACTTTATATTATTAAAGGTTCACCAATTGACTTAATGGGGCATTTAATGTTCTATGCCCATATGATTCAAATGGCCGTTCTTTATCTAGTTGTGCCTATTTTGTTTATACATGGCATCCCTACATGGATATGGCGTGGTGTGATTAATCACCCAAAAGTGCAGCCATTATTTAAATTTTTCACAAAACCACTGATCGCACTTATTTTTTTCAATGGCTTGTTTTCGTTTTACCATATTCCGCTCATTTTTGATTTTGTCAAAACAGATATGACATTGCATACGATTTATACAGCCGTTCTTTTTGTTTTTTCTCTCTTTATGTGGTGGCCGTTAGTGAATAAACTGCCTGAACACCAAACATTAAGCGGCTTAAAAAAAATTGGCTATATATTTGCCGATGGGATTTTATTAACGCCTGCATGTGCATTAATTATCTTTGCGGATGTACCGATGTACGCTACTTATTCAGATCCTCATGCATGGGGACAAGCGCTTGCATTATGCGTGCCAAGTGCAACATTAGCTAACTTAAATTTAAGCGGTCCGGAAATGTTTAATTCCATGTCACTCCTTCATGATCAGCAATTAGGCGGAGTCATCATGAAAGTGATTCAGGAAATAGTATATGGCTATATCCTTGCTTTAGTTTTCTTTAGCTGGTATCGGAATGAGCAGTCTGATAGCAAGGCAGTAGAAAACAACTTAATGAACCCACGACCTGCTGAATAATTTCCATTACTGCCTGCCCTAGAAGTTAACCATGGGCAGGCTTTCATATTGTGTCCGCTGTTTTTGAACAATTAAAGAACTTTTGCAAAATCGCTTGTTTGTTTATTGAAAAATAAGAGATACTTTAATAGAATAAGCATAGCTCTTCAAAGTAAGATAGCTTACATGCTATAAAGTACATATTTAAGTTAGTCAGAATAGAGAGGGAGTCAATATGGAGCATTCATTGCCAGTTTTACCGACAATTAGTACAACATTTATTGTATTGAGTGCAATTATGGTTGCAATCGGCTGGGTACAAATCAGTAAGAGAAAGATAGATGCGCATAAAAAGTCAATGACGTTTGCGGGGATATTTGCGATTATATTCTTTGTTATTTATGCGAGCAGAACGATATTCATCGGAAATACATCATTCGGCGGACCTGATAATATTAAAATATATTATACGCTCTTTTTAATTTTCCATATCACACTCGCTACTACTGGTGCGGTAATGGGTATTATCAATTTGTATACCGGGTATAAGAACAAATTGAAGCTTCACCGTAAACTCGGTCCGATTACGAGCGTCATTTGGTTCTTAACTGCAATCACAGGTGTGGCTGTTTATTTACTATTATATGTGTTCTATCATGGAGGAGAAACAACCTCACTTATTAAAGCGATTTTCGGTTTTTAGTTTGTAACTGAAGAATCATTAGTGGCATGCACTAATGATTCTTTTTTTTATTTCAAGGTTAGCCCGCCTAATAAAAGTAAGAAGATGCCAATGACTGCAAAGACGATAGCTAGCCTTGTTCTAAACCTTTGGTGCTCCTCAGATTCAGCTTGTTTGCTTCTCAATCGCACAGGCTCTGTCCAAGCTCCAATAAAAACTCCTGATAGAAGAATGCTTATGATACCAAAAGTTAATAATCCCAGAATTTTAACCTCCAATTAAATGATTAATTTATATTTATGGGAGTTGGTTTCCTCACCAGGCACTCGCTTTTCAATAGGCAAGTATAGGAGCGTTTTGCACATAAGTGGCTTCTTCCTCGGTAGTATTCCCCGAACCCGATATATCGAGAATAAACCAGCAATTAACTTAAACATAGACAAATTAATAAATTGTTTCAACCGTAAAAGGAAAAATCAAGCAAAATGAAGAAAATATACAGTGGAAAGGTGGAGAAGTCTGTGAAAACTTTAACTAAGGAACATTATTCTGAGTCAATCGCTCTGTCAATGTATGCATTCCAATATAAAGTGTCTGAACATGATATAGATGAACGTAAGAAGCTGCTGGATGACCATCATATTTTAGGTATATGGGAAAATGATAAACTTGCTTCAAAATTACATATGCTTAATTTTACAGTATTCATTAATGGCGAAGAATGGAGTATGGGCGGTATCGCAGGGGTAGCAACTTATCCTGAGTATCGCAGGTTAGGTCATGTGAAGGCGCTGATTAGTCAATCGTTAATTGAGATGAAGGAAAAGGGCCAGCTATTCTCGTTTCTTCATCCTTTTGATATCGGATTTTATCGCAAGTTTGGCTGGGAGATTTTTTCAGAAAATAAGAAATTGACAATTGTGAATAAAGATTTATCAATGATCGGATCGATTAGCGGCAAGATTAATCGAATCAAACCTCAGGAAAATGATGCGGCGGAAAAAATATATGCAAAGTATATACAGCGGTATTCTGGCGGATTGGTTAGAGATAAAAGCTGGTGGGAAAGGTCAATTTATGAAGATGAAGAGCAGTATGCAATATTCGAAGATGAAGAAGGTAATCCTCAAGGTTATATAGCATACGAAATAAAAAATCGATTAATGAAAGTTTCTGAATATATCGCATTAACCCAGGAGGCTCGAGTGCAGCTTTGGAATTTTATTTGTCAGCATGATTCTATGTTAAATACAGTTGAACTTACTACAGCAAATAATGATCCGTTTCCATATTTTTTAAAGCAGCCGAAGCAAAAGGTTGAGGTGTATCCATACTTTATGGGGAGAATTGTCGATGTACAACGATGCTTGCAATCTTACAAATTTTTAAATCGGACCAATGACATCGTTCTAAAGATTAAAGATGAATTCGCACAATGGAATAATGGTGAATTTTATCTTAATGGCGAAAGTGTGCAGCAAACTGAAAACTGTATTGAATTATCAATTAATGCGCTTTCTGCTACATTAATCGGCTATAAGCGTCCGTTAGAACTTTATGAATTAGGTGAAATCAATGGTTTTGAAAAAGATATTGAAGCATTTGACCAAGATGTGCCTTATCAAAAGACAGCGTTTTATGACTTTTTCTAAGGAACAATCCACGGCATTTCAGCATTAAATATAGTATCACTTTGAATACTGTATTTTGAGAAAGAAGTGGAATGGATGAGATTATTGGATTATTCAAATCCTGAAACAAAAAAGGTGACGAAGTATATTATTTCTTCTATTGTAGAATCCAATATTAAATATGTGGCGAATAGCGAGGATGAGCAGGAGAGAATCACATTATTGAAAAAAAGCTCTGATGATGTTTCAATCTTTTTTTTCGAAGACTACATTTATATTACGGCTAAGCTTTCAGTATATGCATATAAAGGGTTAATTACTGACTTATTAATCATTCAAAAACAAGTCATGGAGGAGATCCGATTATTTACCGGATTAATTTGCGAAGGGGTAAATCTTCAAATTGAAAAATGTATGCTGATGGCCGGTGAAAAGAAAAAAGACGCGTAATGCGTCTTTTCTGGCTGTAGATAAACTCATTCAAAAATAGAATGAAAGGTTTGGGATTTCCAGAGGCTTACCGCTCTTTTTTTAGCGGTTCGAGTGTCGAGCCGCATCAGCACTGCGCCCCTTAAGTGTCTCGACTGTCTCGCTACTCTCCCGCAGGAGTCGAGTGGACGCCTCTCCAAATCCAATTGACTTTTCTTATTTTCACTTTTACCACACTAAAAAAAGACGCATAAAGCGTCTTTTTTTAGTGAATTGACATATTATTTAACGATTTTTTCTAAATCACTGTTAATGTCTGTAAGAATCTTTTCAGATTGCTTTACAAGTGAAGCAGGGAAGTGCTCACCATCACCGTATTCGACACCATGTGGATAATAATGCTTCCCTAATAAAGGAGTAAGTAGCTGGATGCTTGCTTTATGAGCGCCAACATCCCCTTCTACTGCATATCCAAATACGCGTAAATAGTAAATTCCTTCTTTAAGTTCAAATTTACGATCATATGTAACTCTTTCATAATCCCATTGTCCTGCACGAACAAGGCTATATGATGACATTAAATCATCAAGTCTGTTTAAATCTACTTGTTTGCTCTCAAGTCCAGTATTTTCAAGTTTCAATTTTAGTCCCTCCTAAAACACTTTACAATTTGGTAAACTACACCAATCAGAAATGGTCTCAAATTTAATAATAGTTGAAAAATGCTGAGTTTGCAATGGTTAATAGGTTTATGAACAGCAATTCCTAGTTGCTGCGTAGATGAATAAGAATTCTATTTATAAATTGTTCCCTAAAGTGATCTAAACTACAATCCATAATGTAAATGTTTTTTTAATAATAATCATTCTCACTATTAAAAAGAAAGATAGTGATGATATACTATAATTAGTGATAGGCGCATAGGTATAGTATAGTAAAACACCTTGCCCATTAGTATTTATTCTCCATTTCATTCTAGTGCTATTAAATGACATGTAAGGCGTACAAATTTTTCAACTTGCTTTGTAAGCTTTTTTCATAGGACTGAAATTTTTGGCTATTCAAGCCGCGGTGGCTAAAGGGCTTGATGTTTAAAGCCCATGAACAAGCCACCTCCGCATTCTTATTAGGGAGGTGCATATTCTGAAGAGTTTGGTTCGAATTTTTGTGTTGATATTTGCTTTTTTAATCATTTGGTTGTATTTGGACTTTTCTGGAAATGAACCGATATTAATAGGTGAAGAAGGGGGACAGCCAGAAGTTGATTTTACAATAGGTGAAGAAGAGAATGCAAATGATGACTTAACTGTTGAATTGCCTGATGAAGGATTAATGACTTTAATGGGTCAATCATCCAAGGCTGTTGAAGCAGAGCTTGGTGAACCTGACCGGATTGATCCATCATTCGAAGGCTATGATTGGTGGATATATAACGTTAGCAAAGATGAATATATTCAGGTGGGGATATTGGAGAATAAAGTAGTTACTGTATTTGCTACAGGTGATAAGGTGGATATTGAACCTTTTCAAATTGGACAGCCTTCGGGTGAAATTTATTCCTCCCTTTTTGCAGAGACGAATATTGAAATAGAACATGATGGAAGTGTTTATCGTTTTGAACTATCGGAAGCAGACTTAAATATGAGGCCAATTGTTCGAATTGGAGATTATTTTGCACTTTTATATCTTGATAAATTTACCGGCACTTTATCCAGTGTAAGATTATTGGATTCAGTCTCACTTATTTTATTGAGGCCTTATGAAATGGTCTACCGTGGAGAATTACTAGTATTTGACGATTTTACTGAAGATGAGAAAGAAGCCATAAATAATGGAATGGAACAGCAAATCAAGGACATCTCAAATGTAATCCGTAAGCGTTTTGATCTGAATCCGCTAGAGTGGGATGATAAAACTGCTGAAGTTGCTTTAGGTCATAGTATAGATATGTTTGAGAGTGAGGCCTTTTCACATACGTCGGAAAAATACGGCGAATTATCAGATAGACTAAAGGCTGAAGAGGTGGCTTATTTATCTGCTGGTGAAAATATCGCAGCTAACTATGTTGATGCGCCTGCAGTGGTTGAAGGCTGGTTAAATAGTAAAGGCCATCGAGACAGCTTATTAAATGAACAATTTACCCATATTGGTGTCGGTGTATATGAAAAGCAATATACGCAAAATTTCATCGAAAAATGGGGCGAGTAAAAGACCTCCTGCAGGGCATATACACTCTGCAGGAGGCTTTTTTAATATTCCTGTTTCCTGACGATAAAGAAGCTGCCGGAAGCTTGGGCAACTTTTTTGCCGTCTTCTCTATACACTTCAGCGGAAAGTACCATTGTCTTCGCCCCTTTATGGTCGCATTTCGCTTTGCAAATTAAGTAGTCACCTTTACTTTGTGCCAAATAATGAACATTAAGCTGCGTTGTAACTGCACCTTCAAACTCTTGAAGAAAACTGTTTGATAATGTCCCCATAGCAGTATCTATAATGGTGGCTATCACACCTCCATGTACAATATTAAGCGGATTATTCAGCAGGGGGGAGAGCGGGATTTCTAGTATACACTCCTGATCTTTTAATTGAATATCCATATTGTATAAACCATCCAAATAAGTGGTTTTTTCCCCGTGTTTTTTTTGGCTGATTCCGGCTAATAGCTGTTTCAATACGATTAATTCCTCTTCATTTGCTTCAGCAAATAATTCTAATAAATCTTCACTAAGCTTTTCTTTTGTTTTCATGTTAGCCTCCGTCTTTGTAAAAAGAATTCTATTTATCCATCCTATCATGAATTGCGTGCTAAATTATTGTTAAAAAGATTCACTTTTTAAAAAAACGTACATATTGTATTATAGGCATTTGTAACGGAATGAGGTGAGTAATATGGCAAAGGAAAAGCTGCATCCCTCTATAGAACAATTTAAGCAGTATGTTAAGGCACATCCAGAAATCATTAAACAAGTAAGGTCTGGCAAAAAGAAGTGGCAGGAATTATATGAAGAATGGTACCTACTTGAAGATGAAGCTGAAACATCTAATCCAGCTGCTGATAACCATTCAAAAAATGAAGAGAATACAGATAAATCGAATGATTGGATGACCAATGTTGTCGGATCATTGAAAAATATGGATGTTGATCAAATGCAAGGCTATATTGCGAACATGAGTCAGGCATTAGCTGCCATTCAAGGTGTGATCTCACAATTTTCAGGTGGAGGAGGCACCTCTAAAAGCGGCTCATCAACGGGTGCCTCACAGCAAAAACCAAATCCTTTTACATTTAAAAAAGATTAATGGAGGAAGATTGTATGAGAAAAGAAATAAGGGAGTATCTTCAGCAAAGCAAGGATTTGCAGCAATATGTCCGTGAACAGCCAAGGTGGTATCGGACGTTATCACGAAATCCTACCGAAATTAGTCAGTTAGAAGTGGCATCGCTGCAGTATCACAAAAAAACCATTCCTCATCGTGTTGAGAAATTTTCCAATGGAGTTCAAATGGCTTCCATGATGATCAGTATGTTTCAAGCAATGAATTCGCAGTCTTAATAGACTTTCTCAAATTGCTGAGAAAGTTTTTATTTTTTTTGCATTGGAAATATGCTTTTCCGAGTAAATCCCTTCTTTTCTACAAACAATAAAAATAAAAAGGGATGAAATCATGTTAAAAAGACTATCTCAAGTATTTTTATTTTCTGTTTCCTTTACAGTTATCTTAATGGGGTGCAATAAAGATATTCCTGAGCCAGAAACGAATAGCAGGCTTTCTCCAGTAAACGGTTTGTATATTGTTGAACCGATTCCGGTTACTACAGTAATGGCCGAGGGTCCTCGTGATTTTTTTGTAAAGCATATCGTTCAAGGCAATGATGTATTAATTGAATGTATTGTTGACGGCGTTTCCTTTAGAAGTTCAAGTGAAACGAAGGCGAAATTTGTCGTTTATGTGGATGGAAAGAAAACTGAAGAAGTCTCTGCTGCTGCGTTTAAAGTGCGAAATTTGCCGGCAGGTATCCATCATATCAAATTGGAAGTTGTCAAAGATGATCATTCATCGTATTTTTTAACGAAAGAATTTGCGGTACAAATTCAATAAAATGAAACTTCATCGTTGGGCGTTTTTCTTTACTTCCAGCTTGAAAGTCTTGAAGTAAAGGTCTTAATGGAAGTTAATTCGGGATAAACTGGACAGCTGCTTTAGCTTTCGATTATTTCGTGGTAAGATATAAATGGAGGTGAGCTTCCAGTGCTTGCTACTTTAGAAAGAATTGAAATTTTGGATGTAGCCGATGAGATTGCTGCAATGGTGCTTGAATCGGAAGAAGCAGTATATTATCGGCAATGTGCAAATAATATAAGGACTAATCAGGTTACTCAAGAGAAAATTTCTCAATTTGTAAAGATGAAGGAACTGTATGAAGAGGTACAGAGGTTTGGCAAATATCATCCGGAATATAAAAGAGTCATGATGTCCATTCGAACTTTAAAAAGGGAGATGGATATGGACGAAAATGTAGCTGAGTTTAGAAAAGCTGAAAATGAGCTGCAAAGTCTTCTAGACGAAATTAGTGTGATTATCGGACATTCAGTATCTGAGCAAATCAAAGTGCCTACCGGGAATCCTTTCTTTGACAGTTCTTCAAGCTGTGCCGGCGGTTGTGGGACAGGCGGAAGCTGCAGCTGTTCAGCATAATAGATAAACAACAGCGTGGCAATCGATGCCACGCTGTTTTATTATAAGTCATTGATATTATAGTTTTTTATATGCTAGACTAATAAAAATAGGTGAACAAAAGGGGAAATCATATGCTCGGACAAAGACAGGGTATAATCGTCTGGCTTTATTCGTTAAAGCAGGCTAAAATGCTGAGAAGGTTTGGTAATGTACATTATGTGTCAAAACGTCTGAAATATGTTGTTTTGTATTGTAATCTTGAAGACACCGACAGCATAATTGAAAAAATAAGCTCCTATTCATTTGTAAAAAAGGTTGAACCGTCCTATAAGCCGTTTCTTAAAACTGAGTTTGAGAATGCAAAGCCTGATAAAGCAAAAGAGTACGATTATAAAATGGGGATTTAAAGAAGCGAGGCTCCAGCAGGAGGTAAATTCAAAAATTACCTAAGAGGCTGTAAGCGAGCGCCTATAGACAAAATCAACAGCCAAGTTTAACGGCGCTTATCTTAAAAAAGGCACAGTGGCAAATAGCCGCTGTGCCTTTTTAAATCTTAATTTAAAACAGGTATATAATGATTTAATCTAAGTATCCCGATAAGCTGCTGATAGTATAATTCTTTCTCTGCAAAAATAGTAGATGGCTTCACACTTAGCTTGATGATTGTATGTCCTAACTCTTCGGCCGCATCTGCAAACAGGCTATAGCGTTTATTAGGTGTTATTATAGGGTTGGGGATTCCTTCGCGGCAAATATAAAGCGGCTGGAATTTTCCCTCTTCTGCAGGGTGGAGGACGACGACTAATGAAGTAACATCCTTATGATTAATAGTTGTATGCAGCGCCATCAAATGTGAAATCCTATTTTTATTAGATTTTGCAATTTCGATTAATTCATATATATCTGAATATCCTTCTCCAAGTTCAATAAATCTTTGAATCATAGTAAAAAACTCCTCCTGTAAATGACTAAATATCCTTCATTACTTTAACATTTTTTCCGAAAAAATAGAAGAACGATGGAATGAATGAATTATGTCGAAAAATGATGTGACTCATTTTGTTGAATTTGTTATGGTAAAACTATAAGAAATGATTAAAGGGGAAAGACAATGAAAAAAGTGGGCGTCCTTTGTCTATTTGCGATTATTATAGGCTGTGTACTTTTTATGCAGTGGGATTCCTTTTCCAAACTTGATAAGAGTGCTAATCAAGGTGAGTATGCGAGTCAGCATATATCAATCACCTCAGAAAAGGGAAATCTGAAAGTAAAACAAACGATTACTGAGCTGACAAAAAAACAAAGGTATAAAGTATTGATTCCAGATCAAGCAAAAGATTGGAAATGCATAAATGGTTATGGTGAAGCTTGTGAAACGAAATGGAATCACCCTGATGTTGTAATTGCAGAAGATAGTAAACTAATATTACAATATAGCATTCCACTCCCGAGTGGCGATGCCTTTTTAATAGATGACTGGGTTACTGCTTTTCCTGAAGTTGAGATGACGGGTACAGAAGTTGAAATTGTTGATTCTCTCCGCAGACAAGGGATGTGGGTAACAGGCCTTCCGTTAAAAGGGGCAGTGGAAAAGGATCTAATTGATTTTTATTATTTTGAAGGACAACATACGAGCCCAGCAATTTATTGGCAGGCAGAGCCATTGCAGAAAAATTCACATGTAAGCGGAAATATAGATTTGTATACGAAAGGTGAAACTGAGTTTTTCCAGCAGTTGTCTCCGAATATTGAAGAGCTTAAAGGCTATCCGTATACATCCATTATTCTTACTGATAGGATAGAGGCCACTACTGCAAATGGGTTGATGATACTTTCACAGAAAACAACTCCTGATAATTTGCTGAAAAAAACAATCGATCGGTATTTTAGTTTGAAGTTTACTGAAACATCTCAATATTGGCTAGTTGACTTTTTAAGCGCATTAGTAATAGAAGTTGTTCCTTCATCTGGAAATGCACAGCGAGTGCATGACGAATTTCAGAAAAAATTAACGGAAAAAGAAATGGAGGCATTTATTGAAGCTGTATTGGAAATGGAAGGGATATTTTCGCCTGTAAATTTGGATAAAGCCCTCAGTAATATAAAAAGAGAAGAAACAAATTTCTTTGTTAAAAGCGTAGAAAAGCAGGAACCAATTGAATTATTTTTCTTTGATGAAAGAGATGTATTAATTTTAGGAAATCATTATGAGGATATTAAGATGATAAATCAGGACGGTAAAAAGCTGTTTCCTTTTAAAGAAACAATGGAGAAATTTGGATACAACGTAAAGCAAATATCAGAGGAAGAAATATTTTTAAAGAAAGACGATGAAACCTATCGATTCTACTTAAATGAATTGATTTTCATAAAAAATGATGAGAAATATGGCGTCCTGCAAAATCCACTGACAGTATTAAACAACCGAATATTTATTGAGAAAAAATGGCTTCAAAATATCTTTAATCTTAAAATTGAAGAGACCTCTTCTGAAGTTTTTTTATCCTATTAAAAAAAGCCCTGCAGAACAAGTCTGCAGGGTCCTTCTACACCCATTAGGTTAGAAGGCAAAGGGAGAGGAGAAACCGGAGGAAGAACTTATGGGGAAACGTAAGTCTTCTCCGCGGTTGGCAACAACATCCTCGAATAGATGCTGTTACAATCATTATTTCCATAAAAAACTTGGTTATACATCTCACTTTGCAAAAAAGCTGTCGCGTGTGATTGGTGTTGATGACGCTTACAAATAGATGGTGGCGAGTCTGTTTTATTTGTGGTAGGATAGGGAAGAAAATTGATTATAGTAGCAGTGGTGATAAAAATGCGGGTCGTATCAGGTACCTATAAGGGAAAGCATTTGAAGGCTGTCCCTGGTCAATCAACAAGACCGACAACAGATAAAGTAAAAGAAGCAATTTTTAATATGATTGGTCCATACTTTGATGGTGGACTTGCCCTTGATTTATTCGCAGGAAGCGGTGGATTAGGCATTGAAGCTTTAAGCAGAGGCGTCGATAAAGCTATTTTTGTTGACCGAGAAGGAAAAGCGATTCAAACGATACATGAAAATATTCGTACATGCGGCTGTGAAGATCAGGCAGAAGTATACCGCAATGATGCTTCAAGAGCGCTCAAGGCGTTATTAAAAAGAGAGCTAGTATTAGATTATATTTTTTTAGATCCGCCTTATAAGAAGCAGCAGCTTGTAAAATTATTAGAAGTCATTGATAGTGAGAATCTTTTGTCACCTAAAGGAATCATTGTTTGTGAACATGGTTCAGATGTCACTTTGCCCCAACAAGTAGGGAGCTTTGAACAAGTAAAACATGAAGATTATGGAATCATTTCGATTTCCATATTTAATAAAATAGAAATGCAATTAGAAAATATCAAGGGGGGCTATTGATGAAAGGGATTGCTGTATGTCCAGGCAGTTTTGATCCAATTACATATGGTCATTTGGACATTATTAAAAGGGGTGCGAAAGTATTTAATAAAATTCATGTTGTACTTTTGAATAATACATCTAAAACACCGCTTTTTACTGTAGAAGAAAGAACTGAATTAATTAAGGAAGTAACAAAGGATATCCCAAATGTCGTTGTCGATTCATATCAGGGGTTATTAATGGATTATGCCAAAAGTGTTGATGCCAGTGCGATCATTAGAGGGCTCCGTGCAGTATCAGACTTTGAATATGAAATGCAAATTACTTCGATGAACCGTGTACTTAACGATGAAATTGAAACGTTTTTCGTCATGACGAATAACCAATACTCTTTCCTCAGTTCAAGTATCGTGAAAGAAGTAGCTAAGTACGGTGGCAATATTTCTGATCTAGTCCCGCCAATTGTTCAAAAAGCCTTAAAGGATAAGTTTACAAAATAAAAAAACTGACTTGTGAAAAATGATGAATCCATCCTTTTCACAAGTCAGTTTTTTAAATATTAAAAAAACGACTATAGAGACCTTGTAAAGTTTTCCTTAACGTAGAGATAAATGTAAAGAATGAGCGCACCTATCGTAATCAATGGACCGAATTCCAGCAGCTGCTGGTAGAATGAGCCTTCACCTAAATGGAAGACAGGTATTGCGTTTGAAGGCTGCTCATATTGCGAAATTCGCTCATATAATAATTTCCATAAAATGAAGGCATAGAGTGCAGCTATAAATGCATGCATAATACGAGCGAAGAAAAACGGTTTGAAACGGATATCGCTTTGGGCCAGAATGCTGGCGACCTGAGCCTGGACACTGAAGCCGCAAAAGGCGAGGATGGCGCTGGCTACGATGACTTTTTCCATTAGAGTGACTGTATCAACTTGACTTGTCATTTGATTACCTAATGTAAGCTCAAAAGCACCTGAAAATAGTGGAATACTTAATTCGGGCGAAATATGGAAAAGGACTAACACGATTTCTAATCCTTTCGCAATGAACTCAGTAATGCCGATATGAAATAATAGTTTATTAATGACAGAAAAAAGGATAATAAATCCACCAATCATTAGAAGGGTTTGAATGGAGGACATGACTGCATCGCCAACTAATTTTCCAATCGGCCGTTTTTCGTTAATCCTTGTTTGATGAAGAACTGAAAATGCTGCTTTTAATGATGGCTTCCGCTTGCTTTTTAAATTCTCAATAGGCTCTTCATTTCTTCCATAAAAACGCATGATTAATCCGACAGTTATATTTCCTAAGTAATGTGCCAAAGCTAGAATGATGCCAATTTTGGCGTTATGAAAAAAACCAACCGAAACAGCTCCAAATATAAATAGAGGGTTAGAGCAATTTGTAAAAGAAACGAGACGCTCCGCTTCAATTCTTGATATTTGCTTTTCTTGTCTCAATCTCGTAGTAAATTTTGCACCTGCTGGATAACCAGAGGCCATTCCCATTGCCAAAACAAAGCCGCCTACACCTGGTACCTTGAACAATGGCCGCATGAGCGGTTCTAGCAGGACACCGATAAACCTCACTACCCCAAAACCAATAAGTATTTCTGAAACGATAAAAAAGGGGAGAAGAGAAGGAAAGACAATTTCCCACCACATATTAAGCCCGCGCGTTGAGGCATCAATGGATTCTTGTGGAAAGGCAATGAGTGAGATAGCCATTACAGATATTGCAATGGCGAGCACAACAGTTTTAATTTTTGATTGCAACACTTAGCAGAGCCTCCCTCAGGTCTTGCTTACCTAATGTATATTGAAGAAAAATATGGTAAAATAATATGTAGGTACATGGAATTCATATTTATATATCTAATATCATGAAAATGCGATTTGCTGCCTTTAAACCTATCAGCCTGTCCTCATATTAATCAATATACTCATACAAGTTTGAAATAGACCATAATCTTAAAACCTAATGATAAAGAAGTTTAATAACTAAAGCTGTAGCCAATACATACTCTTTATAAAGAGAGGGTTATTTAGCTGTTAAGTTAAAGGAGGGATCCTACCTGAGTCACCCTAAAATAGGCTTAGCACTCGGTTCAGGAGGAGCACGCGGTTTCGCTCATTTAGGCGTAATTAAAGTACTTAAAGAAGAAGGAATCCCCATCGACTTAATTGCCGGCAGCAGTATGGGAGCAATGGTAGGCTGCTTTTATGGAGCTGGATTGGAGATTGAGCGATTATATAAATTCTCAACTGCTTTTAAAAGAAAATATTACTTGGATTTTACTGTTCCGAAAATGGGATTTATTGCAGGGAAAAGAGTAAAAGAGTTGATCCGGGTATTTACTCACGGAAAGAGAATTGAAGAGTTATCTATTCCTGTAAATGTGGTTGCGACAGATATAGTCACAGGTGAAAAAGTGATTTTTAAAGATGGGCCTATTTCAGATGCGGTAAGAGCAAGTATATCGATACCAGGTATTTTTGTACCGGAAAAAGTGAATGGAAGATTATTAGTGGATGGCGGGGTCGTTGACCGAGTCCCGGTTTCGGTCGTAAAAGAGATGGGTGCTGACATAGTCATTGCAGTGGATGTTTCCCATGTAAAGGTGAATACTGAAATTACCTCCATATATGATGTGATTATGCAGAGCCTGGATATATTACAAATGGAGAATGTGAAGCATAGGGAAATTGCTTCAGACTTTATGATCAGGCCGCGGGTTGAAATGTACAGTTCAAAGGCTTTTACAAATATCGAAGAAATCATTATGATAGGTGAAGAGGAAGCAAGGAAGCATACTCAGAGAATAAAAGAAACAATTCATAATTGGAAGGGGCAAATAGAGTGAAAAACAAAATTTTGGTACGCTCCTTCTTTGTCGTAGCAATCATTGTCCTGGCTAGTTCGTTCATTTATTTACCTTATTATGTGTCTAAACCAGGAATGGCCAAGGAGCTGGAGCCGATTATTGAAGTGGAGAATGGCACCGAAGGAGAAGGAAGCTTCATGCTCACTACTGTGAGAATGGGAAAGGCGAATATATATTCATACTTAGCTGCAAAGCTAAGCAAATATCAGACAATCCATCCAGTTGAGGACATTCGCAGGGAAGATGAGTCTGACAAAGAATATAATCTACGCCAGCTTCATTTAATGGATTCTTCCAAAATAACTGCCATTGAAGTGGCGTATTCTCACGCAGATATACCGATTGATTATCATTATAAAGGTGTTTACGTACTGAGTATAATGGAGGGAATGCCGGCGGAAGGGAAAATTAATCCTGGTGACAGAATAACGAAAGTGGATGGTGAGGCTTTTGAATCATCCAAACAATTTATTGAGCTAGTTTCCAAAAAGAGAGAAGGAGAAGCTGTCAGGCTGACTTTTGAACGCGATGAGAAAATAAAAGAAACTGAGCTGGTGCTTAAGGTCCTGCCGCAAACAGGAAAAGCGGGTGTCGGCATTACATTGGTAGATGATAAAGAAATAAAGGTAAATCCGAAAGTGGACATTGATAGCAGTGAGATAGGCGGACCTTCTGCAGGTTTTATGTTTTCGCTTGAAATCTATAATCAATTAATCGATGAAGATTTGACAAGAGGATATGAAGTTGCCGGAACTGGCACAATAGCTGCAGACGGCACGATTGGAAGAATTGGCGGCATTGAGCAAAAAATTGTTGCTGCAGATAAGGCAGGAGCAGACATATTCTTTGCTCCAAATGAAAATGGGGCAGACGACTCTAATTATCGTGGAGCTGTCGAGACCGCAGAAGATATTGGCACGGAAATGAAAATTGTTCCTGTAGATACATTTGATGAGGCGATTGATTATTTAATGTCGCTGGAAGATAAATAATAGAAAACAGGGCTGTCCTGAAAGTGAAGCATAATTTACTTTCAGGACAGCCTTTATGCTTGTAACTAATATACCTTTATTGCAAGCCGTTAGCCGTTTTCAACAAAACAGGAGGTTGCAGGAAGTCCTGTTTCAATAATTTTTTGCTTTGAAGACTTGTTGCAGCAAGTCCATACACCTTGCTTGCTTTAATATCCAGAGAGAGTTCCGCTTCATTTTTTGAGGACACTCTAGAAATCATCGGCAATTGTAGTGCATTTTTTTTGTGATGCAAATATTTCCGTCCATTATCAGTCATGCCAAGCAGTCTTAAATATTGCGGCATATTATTTTTTAGCATCATTTCTTTTGATGCATTTGTTAAAATATGTACGCAAATTCTTTGGATTCTTGTCCATGTATAACGCTTCGTCTTTACATTTTCCATAAATTCACTAAAGGAGCCGGCTTCTTGTGCAGCGCTGATGAGTCTATATTCAATTCCTTCCTCAACTTCATAAATATTTCGTAATTCTTCAGGAGATGATTGTATTAATCTAAATTGCAGAAACGGCCAATAATGTTCCCAATTGTGAAATAAACCAAATTCATTATAATAATCCATCAGACCATTATAGGTCGCAGCAGGTACATATCGCTGAATGTTTTCGATATGACCGTCATTTGCAAATAAGGCTTTGCGCAAACTTGTTGCACTTGCGATCGTCGAAGTGTTAAAACTCTCATCATGATAATCGGCATTTTTTCTTGTGACAGTAGTTGGTGCCATTTGTGCACCTTGATTCTGAATAGCTGTTATATACTGAAACCCAAGTATATTATTAGGCTTTGACAGATCAACTGTTTGATCATGATGAGGAGATAACGCTTTGAAAGCAAGTGAAGTCGCTTTTGGATAACTGTTCCCGTCCTGAACAAACTGCTTGATCAGATGCTGATATTTGTCATTGCTCTCCTTAAGAAAATGTATCGTTGATAGAAAATCATCAATTTCGCCTGATTCGCTCCCAAATGATAAATAACGGCAGCCGCATGCTTCCAGAAGCGCCACAGCCCCGCTTGCAAAGCTGTTAGCCTGCTGTGTAGCAAAGTTGTATGGAAGTTCAATGACAATGTCACAGCCTCCGTGCAAAGCCATGCGCGTCCTTGCCCATTTAGATAGGAGCGCCGGTTCTCCTCTTTGAAGAAAGTTTCCGCTCATAGCAGCGATTACAACATCCGCACCGGTTTCTTTGCGGGCTTTTTCAATATGATAGGCATGTCCATTATGAAAAGGGTTATACTCAACTACAACGCCTACTGCATTCATCCATTGTTCACTCCTTTACACACTCTGTTTATCGCAGATTAACGGGCAGTAAGCCCCACCTCAATGTTTAGAGGAATTTAGAGGTTAACTGCCCGTAAAAGCCCGATTAGTTCAACTAACAATCAGTGGGGAAAACCTCCACTGATTGAAGTTTCACTTTATCGCAGATTAACGGGCAGTAAGCCCCACCTCAATGTTTAGAGGAATTTGGGGGTTAACAGCCTGTAAAAGCCCGATTGGTTCAACTAACAATCAGTATGAAGGAAATTCTCCACTGATTGAAGTTTCACTTTATTATAAATTAATGTAATGAATTTCTCTATATTGCAAGTTAAAAGGAACGGTATCAGATTCACTTGGTGTTTGCATAAGATAATTTATTATTGCTAAAAGTAATGTTTGCATTTAGTGAAAAAATGGTTAAAATACAAAGAGTATGCTTTTAAAGCAAACTAAGTTTTGTGAATCATGCTGTAAAGAAAAAATATTGACAAATAATTATATGAAAGCTATAATTACCTTTGTTGCCTTGGGGTGATTCGTATGAAATGGACTTTAAGTCAGTTACAAAAATATCGAAGCAAGGACTTTCCTTTTGATGAAATTGTCAATGTTGATGAAGTTATCAAGCTAGAATCGGACATTAGAGACGCTTCACCAATGAGAATCCGTGGCCGTGCAGATATTGATTCGGCTAAAGTGACTTTTCATTTGAAAATAGAAGGTCATTTAATTCTGCCTTGTTCTCGTACTTTAGTTGACGTAAAATTTCCAATTAATGTTGAGACAATTGAAACTTTCCTCTTGAAAAGTATCGATTATGAAACTGAAGAGGAAGTTCATCAAGTAAAAGGTGATGTGATTGACCTTATGCCGGTGATTCATGAAATCTTGATACTTGAAGTCCCAATGCAAGTTTTCTGCGATGAAAGCAGTGAAGAAGGAGCTCCGCAATCCGGAAAGGATTGGGAGGTCATCAGAGAGCAGGATAATAAGGATAAAGTCGATCCTCGTCTTGCCGGACTTGCTCAGTTTTTTAATCAAAAAGATTCTTCTTCCGATACATAAGAGGAAGTAAGAAGCACAAGAAACATTTGAAGATACCGGAAGAATCTGGTCTTCATAACTTTCTTAATAGTGTATGTTCAAAATATAGAGGAGCAATGCTCTTCATAAGTGATAGATGCAATTCCTCAAGTTTGAACGACTCTAAATCTCTTTAAGGAGGTGGGAATAATGGCTGTACCTTTTAGAAGAACTTCTAAAACTGCAAAAAGAAAACGTCGTACCCATTTTAAATTACAGGTTCCTGGTATGGTAGAATGCCCAAACTGTGGTGAAATGAAACTTGCACACCGCGTTTGCAAAGCTTGTGGAACTTACAAAGGAAAAGAAGTTGTAAACAACTAATTTTCAATCTTTAAAAGCACAGGAGTTATTCCTCCTGTGCTTTTTGTCGTTTTATGTGCCATATGATTTAAGCTATAATATTGTTTAGATGTTAAAGGGGGATGGCAATGAATCCGTACATTATTGAGGAACATGAGGGGCTGCTAGTTTTTACAATCAATAGAGAAGATAAAAGGAATGCGATAAGCTATGAGGTGATGGATGGGCTGGAGGAAGCCATTACGCTCGCAGGTGAAAAGAAGATCAAGGCGATGATGATTACTGGTGCTGGGGAGAAGGCGTTTTGTTCTGGCGGAGATTTATCTTCTTTTCATGAATTAAAAACAGCTAAAGAAGCCTATAAGATGCTCAAGCGCATGTCAAATATTTTAGTGAAAATTTTATTGTTTCCAAAGCCGACAATTGCCGTATTAAATGGAACAGCTGTTGGCGGGGGATGTGAACTTGCCTCTGCATGTGATTTTAGGATTGCAAGGAAAGGTATTAAGGCGGGCTTTATTCAAGGAACATTAGCAATAACGACCGGGTGGGGCGGAGGCACGATTGTTTCTGAAAAGCTCGCACACGCTCATGCGATGAAAATGTTGATGGAGGCCGTTCCTTACAAGACGGATGAATTACTGCAAATAGGCTTTATTCAATCTACATATGAAGGTGATTCGATAACTGCTGGAAAGTTGTTTTTACATAAATTTATGGGCATTGAGACGGAGGTGCTTTCCTCTTATAAGCAAATGTTCCTGCGGAAGCTCGAACAAAATCGGATTGAAGAGAGGATTCAGGCAGAAGTAGAGCAATGCTCAATACTTTGGGGAGAAGAAGCACACCATAAGCAGGTAAATAAATTCTTGCAAAAAAAATAAGTATGAATAAAGGCAGAAGTAAAAATAGAAAAACGAGGGCATTCGTCAAAAAGGACTTGGCGAATGCCTTCGTTTTTTTCAAAAGATAAGAAAGTATAAAA
>NZ_PISD01000088.1 GCF_002835735.1 Cytobacillus horneckiae
CACACTGGTGGTTTTGATTTTTTTCGCTCTGTTAAACGAAATGAACAGAGCATTTTATCTTGTAGAACAGTTCAGGCAATGACAAAAAAGTGCTGTTTTTACCCTTTAAAAGGTATAAAATAAATAAATCGGACATCAAGAAAGAATGGAAAGCGGGATTGATAGATGCAATCTTTTAAAATGTTATTAAGCTATTTAAAGCCTTATTGGTTATTTGCCATCATTGGGCCGCTGCTCATGTTTGTTGAGGTAGGCATGGATTTGCTTCAACCAACAATTATGCAGCATATGATTGACGATGGGATTGCAAATGGCGATACAAACTTGACGATTAATTTAGGTTTATTAATGCTGGGAACGGCGATTATCGGATTGATTGGCGGAATCGGCTGCTCTATATACAGCACTCGGGCAGCTGTGCATTTTTCAACTGATTTGCGCAAAGATGTTTTTCGGAAAATTGAGGGTTTCTCCAGTAAAAATGTGGATGCCTTTGGTACAGGCAAGCTCATTACGATTGTGACCAATGATATTACCTTGCTGCAAAGAGCAGTGATGATGACCTTGAAGATTTTCGTGCGTGGTCCCTTTCTTTTTATAGGAAGTATAGTGATTGTCTTTTTTACAGCAAGAGAGCTTTTTCCGATATTAGCAGTCGCGGTGCCGATTCTCTTTGTTATTATTGTTTATTTTACGAGAAAATCTGGCGTGCTATTTAAAAAGGTGCAGGAAGCGATTGATAGAGTAAATACGAGACTGCAAGAAAACTTGGCAGGGATGAGGGTTGTGAAAGCTTTTGGCAGACAAAGCTTTGAAAAGGGAAAATTTGCCGGGGCCAATAATGAATTAACAAAAGTGAATATTTCTGCCGAACAATTGCTTGCCTTAATGATGCCGATTCTATTATTTGTTGTCAATCTAGGGATGGTTGCAGCCTTATGGCTAGGTGTAGTTAAGGTAGATGAAGGGTCAATTAGCGTCGGTGTCATTCTAGCATTCATAAACTATATGACGATTATTATGAATGGTCTCATGTCGAGCAGCCATGTATTAATGATGATAACGCGCGCATTTCCGTCTGCAGATCGCATACAGGAGGTTTTATCCGCAGAAATTGATATAAAAGATGGAGCGGGTGGGATAACCCCAAAAATCAATGGTGATGTAACATTTCAAGATGTTTCATATAGTTATAGCAAAAATGGTGAATACGTGTTGAAGAATCTTACTTTCTCAGTGAAGCAGGGAGAGACATTAGGCATTATCGGTTCAACAGGAAGCGGGAAATCAACGCTGACAAAGCTCATTCCAAGACTTTATGATGCAGACCAAGGCAGAATACTAATTGATGGGATAGATATTCAAGACTATCGATTACAGGTTTTGCGAGCAGCGATAGGTGTAGTGACTCAGCGTGCTCTTCTTTTCTCTGGCACGATTCGGTCGAATATGCTTGATGGCAAAGCTGATGCCTTGGAGCAAGAGCTTATGGAAGCTGCTGATTCCTCGCGAGTGAGTGAGTTTAGCCTCAAGCTGGACGAAGGATTGTCCCATCCAGTTGCACAAGGGGGAAATAATTTGTCAGGCGGGCAAAAACAACGGATATCCATTGGCAGAGCATTTGTGCGCAAACCGGCAATTCTTGTTCTTGATGATTCCACATCAGCTGTAGATGCTTTATCAGAATCGGCGATTAATCAAGCATTAAGCAAAAATTATGAGGAGTCTACTAAAATCATTATTTCCTCAAAAATTTCTTCGATTAAACAAGCAGATCAAATTTTAGTTCTTGAGGATGGAGAGATTGCAGGAAAAGGCACACATGAAGAATTGATAAAGTTGAATGCTGTATATAGAGATACTTTTATCGCACAAGGGGGTACGGTCAAGTGAGTACTCAAAAAAGTCAAACAGGACAACAGCAAAAGACATTGAATTTTGGCCGTGGTCCGAGCCGATTTGGCGGACCTGTTGTGAAGCCGAAGGATCGAGTAGGTACGATAAAGCGAATATGGCACTATATGAAAAGGCAAAAGGGCGGTATGGTGCTTGCGATTTTGCTAGTAATGATTTCGACAGCTCTTAGCTTATTAGGTCCGTACTTAATTGGGAGAATAATGGATGATTATATTATTCCAAGGGATATAAACGGAACGATGAGATTGGCAGGGGTGCTTGCGGCTGTATATGCAGGGGCGGCAATTATTACTTGGCTGCAATCATACGTGATGGTCAGGGTTTCATTGAAAACGATTCAGCAGATGCGTCAGGATTTATTTAATCATTTTCAGCGATTATCTTTAAGCTTTTTTGATAAGCGTAAGCATGGTGAGCTTATGAGCCGAGTAACGAATGATATTGAAAATTTAAATGCAGCACTAAGCCAAAGCGTCGTTCAAATTTTTTCCTCTGTCTTAACGATTGCAGGTGTGGCCATTGCGATGCTGATGTTGAATTGGATGCTGGCTATTGTTACTTTGTTTGTGATTCCATTTATGTTTTATGCGACCAATAAAATAATTAAATACAGCAGCAGTAATTTTATTAAGAGACAGCGGGATTTAGGTGCGATGAATGGAACGGTTGAAGAGTCCATTTCCGGGCTGGAGATTATTACGCTATATGGCAAGGAAGAGGCGGTTTATGAGAGGTTTTCAGCTGAAAATGAGCGCCTGCGTAGCTCGGCAATGATGGCTGAAATCTCATCCGGCTTTCTTGGCCCAGTCAACAACTTTATTAATAACTTAGGGCTTGCACTGGTGATTTTTGCAGGAGCGGTTTTGACGATTAATGAAATGGCGACGATTGGTATCATAGCAGCATTTGTTACATATGCTCGCAGTTTTTACCGTCCGATTAATCAGATGTCGAATTTAATTAATACTTTTCAATCGGCGATTGCAGGAGCGGAGCGTGTGTTTGAGATAATGGATGAAAAGCCTGATATGGAAGATCATCCTCATGCTATCGAAGTGGCTGCGTTTACAGGAACTGTCAACTTTTCACATGTATCGTTTGCTTATGAAGATAAGCTTGTACTATCGGATATTCATTTTTCTGTGAAACCAGGTGAAACAGTTGCGTTAGTCGGTGCAACAGGTTCTGGAAAAACAACGATTATTAATTTATTGGCCAGGTTTTATGATGTGACGGCAGGTGAGGTTCAGATTGATGGAAGAAGGGTTCAAGATTACAGCATTCAATCACTTCGTTCAAAAGTTGGGATTGTCCTGCAGGAAACTTACTTATTTTCCGGAACAGTCATGGATAATATACGCTATGGCAGACTTGATGCGACAGATGATGAAGTGGTTGAAGCAGCGAAGCTTGCCTCAGCGGATGGATTTATTAAGCATCTTCCAGAGAAGTATAATACAAAGATTGATTCTGGCGGAGTGAATTTAAGCCAGGGACAAAAGCAGTTGATTGCGATTGCACGTGCAATGCTTGCGGAATCGGATATATTGATTTTGGATGAAGCGACATCCAGTATTGATACACGGACCGAGATTGAAATACAAAAGGGGCTGGCGAAGCTAACAGAAGGCAAAACGACGTTTATCATCGCCCACCGCCTCAAGACAATCGAACAAGCGGACACCATCCTCGTCATAAAAGATGGCAGCATTATCGAAAAAGGCAACCACCGCCAACTCCTGCAGCAGCATGGCATCTACCATGACATGTACAATCAGCAATTCACAATCTAAAGCACAACATTTTTTTAAAGGTTGTGCTTTTTAATGCGATATTGCAGATTTTGGCGGCTCATGCCGAGGGTTAGTGCGGTTTTGGTGATGTTGTGCTGGTTTTGGGTTAGTGCTGCTTTGATGAAGTTGTATTCGGCTTCTTCAAGGTATTGATTTAACGTTTTATTAACTAAAGCTGAAGAAGGACCATCATCCTGCTTGGTCCTGTTGACATCATGTCCATTATACAGGTTGCTATTTAAACTGCTGTCCTCCTCTGTCGCCGCTTTCTTTTGCCCCTCAATATTTTCAATCATATGAAGCTTGTGGCGATAGTGGATAGGGAGGTGGTGGAAGGTAATCGTATCCTCGTATTCAATTAAATTCATCGCCCCTTCGATGATATGCTCAAGCTCGCGGACATTGCCGGGCCACTCATGCTGCAATAATTTTTGCAGGACAAGTTCATCTACATTTTTCACATTCATGCCAAAGCGATCATTATACTTCTCAATAAAGAAATGAATCAGGTCGGGGATATCGCTCTGCCTTTCTCGTAAAGGAGGAATAAACAGGGAAACGACACCTAGCCGATAATATAAATCCTTTCGCAGCCGTCCGCTTGCAATCGCATCAATTGGATCTTCATTAATGGTCGCGATAATACGTACATCTATATTTTGATCTTTCGTATCGCCCACCCTGCGCACCGTTTTTTCCTGTAACACACGCAGCAGCTTTGCTTGCAGGGAAATATCCAAAGAGTTAATCTCATCAAGCAGAATTGTGCCGCCCTCCGCTTGTTCAAATAAACCAGGCCGCTCAATGGCGCCTGTGAATGCACCCTTCTTTGTTCCGAATAAAATCCCTTCAATTAAACTATCCGGAATCGCTGCACAGTTTTGCGAAATGAAAGGGCGGATGGCGCGATCGCTGCCATTATGAATACTTTGCGCAAACAATTCCTTTCCGGTTCCCGTATCGCCAATAATTAAAACGGAAGAGCTTGTCCTTGTTGCTCTCTTGCTTGCCTCAATCACATCAGCTATTTGCCGGCTCCTGCCGATAATGCTATCAAATGTATAACGCGCGTCTTCGCGATGATGGCGATTTTCCCTAATCAGCTTTTCCAGCCGGGTCACATCTCTGGCAATTTCCATTGCTCCGATCCGAGCTCGATTATGGACAATTGGAATGGTATGGTTGATTGTCGTAATTTCCTGTCCTTGATTATTATAGTATGTTTGTTTGGCATTCTCGATTTTAATTCCCTTTTGAACAGCTTCTAGCAATCGGCTGTCTTCATTATGTTCAAAGGAGAAAACCTCACGCAAACTTTTATCCAACACCTCTTCAACCTTCATGTCTTCGATCTCTGCCATTTTTCGATTGTATATCACTGTCTTGCCGTCACCATCTACAACATGAACGCCTGCGTCTATTTCATCCAATATCCTTTGGAAAAAGATATTCATTAATTCTGTATCATGTTTCTTTTCGGTCATCATCATTAGCTCCTAATCAAGAAATACATGTCTATATTATAATCGAATGCAATATTTTTTTGCATTGTGATGCAAAATTATTTTTCTTTTAGAAAAAAATATTTGCGCACAAAATAAGAAAAATACTGCAAATTCATATTTTTGATAATTGGCACGGTATTTGCAATAATAGATGCTGTAGGCATAAAAAAGAATGATTAGAAGTTTCAGATTGTTGGTTCACTTGGGAAAATATAATTATTTCTATATAGGGAGGAACGAAATCATGGTACAACCGTATAAGCACGAACCATTTACAGACTTTTCAATCGAGGAAAATAAAAATGCGTATTTAAAAGAGCTAGAAACTGTTAAGGGCTACCTAGGGCAGGATTATGACTTATTGATTGGCGGAGAACGCATTTCGACAGAAGAAAAAATTGTTTCCGTTAACCCTGCTAATAAAGAAGAAGTTATTGGCCGAGTGTCTAAAGCAACTCGTGACCACGCTGAACAAGCGATGCAAGCAGCTGTTGAAGCGTTCAAAACTTGGAGAAAAGTAAAGCCTGAAACACGTGCGGATGTGCTTTTCAAAGCGGCTGCTATTATCCGTCGCCGCAAGTTTGAATTCTCTGCATTGCTAACGAAAGAAGCGGGTAAACCTTGGAATGAAGCAGATGCTGATACAGCAGAAGCAATTGACTTCCTAGAATACTATGCTCGTCAAATCCTAGAAATCAAAGACGGTGTAAAAGTAAACAGCCGTCCAAATGAATATAACCGTTATGACTATATTCCATTAGGCGTTGGAATCATCATCTCTCCTTGGAACTTCCCGCTTGCAATCATGGCTGGTACAACTGTAGCAGCAATCGTTGCAGGTAATACAGTTCTATTAAAGCCAGCTTCTACAACGCCAATCGTTGCAGCGAAGTTCGTTGAAGTAATGGAAGAA
>NZ_PISD01000089.1 GCF_002835735.1 Cytobacillus horneckiae
TCCCGTCATCCTCCACCATTTTTAACCTTGATTATGTAAGCCGGTCTAGCTCAATTGGTAGAGCAACTGACTTGTAATCAGTAGGTTGGGGGTTCAAGTCCTCTGGCCGGCACCACTGTTTATATATATGCGGAGGGGTAGCGAAGTGGCTAAACGCGGCGGACTGTAAATCCGCTCCTTCGGGTTCGGCAGTTCGAATCTGCCCCCCTCCACCATTTATTTTGAATGAAAACTTTAAAAATGGACAAGATATAATTAGTCCTTTTTATTTTGCTGATTTTTACATATATGAATATTATTGGGCTATAGCCAAGCGGTAAGGCAACGGACTTTGACTCCGTCATGCGTAGGTTCAAATCCTGCTAGCCCAGCCATTTTTTGAGCCATTAGCTCAGTTGGTAGAGCATCTGACTTTTAATCAGAGGGTCGAAGGTTCGAGTCCTTCATGGCTCACTAAGTAATTCCTTAAACATTCAATGTTTAAGGAATTTGTTATATAATCCTTTCTAGAAAATGCGGAAGTAGTTCAGTGGTAGAACATCACCTTGCCAAGGTGAGGGTCGCGGGTTCGAATCCCGTCTTCCGCTCCAATATCTTGTATGGGGCCTTAGCTCAGCTGGGAGAGCGCCTGCTTTGCACGCAGGAGGTCAGCGGTTCGATCCCGCTAGGCTCCATAAGAAAAATCCCGTAGATGAATATCTGCGGGATTTTTCTTATGGAGAAATGATTTGTTGAAAGCAAAAAATATGATCCATCCTATCGAACATCATTATGTAAAATCACTCCTGTATAGTTATTCATAAATTTGCAGAGTTGAACCATTTATCTGAAAGCGGTTACAATTAAAAAGATTACAACAGCGGGGGGATAATATGAAAAAGCTATCAATTTTAGGAATGCCGATGGATTTAGGCCAATTGCGCAGAGGTGTGGATATGGGGCCAAGTGCAATTCGTTACGCAGGAATTAATGAACGTTTAAATAAATTATTCAATGAAATAGAGGACTTAGGCGATATTGAAGTTGGCAGACCGGCAGTGAAGGTCGACAGTGATACAGGCTTGAGAAACTTAGAGTTAATAGCGGATAAAACGAAGATTCTAGCAGAAAAAGTCGACCAAGTGGTAGCAAAAGATTCATTTCCATTAATACTTGGCGGAGAC
Organism: Cytobacillus horneckiae; assembly: GCF_002835735.1. Taxonomy (GTDB): domain Bacteria; phylum Bacillota; class Bacilli; order Bacillales; family Cytobacillaceae; genus Cytobacillus; species Cytobacillus horneckiae. The sequence goes on from NZ_PISD01000089.1 coordinate 1,164, forward strand.
CATAGCATTGCCATTGGAACGATTGCAGGCTTGCTGCAGCACTATCAAAACTTAGGTGTTATTTGGTATGATGCACATGGTGACCTCAATACACCGGAAACCTCTCCATCGGGGAATATACATGGAATGTCACTTGCTGTGAGCCTTGGGCTAGGCCACCCTATGTTAACCGAGGTAGGAGGAGAAACCGCAATATTAAAATCAGAAAATATCGTCATTATTGGTGCGAGATCGCTTGATGAGGGGGAAAGAGAGCTCATTAAAGAAAAAGGTATAAAGGTTTATACAATGCATGAAATTGATCGATTAGGGATGACCACTGTTATGGAAGAAACCATTAACTATTTAAAGGGAAAGACGGATGGGGTTCATTTATCACTCGATTTAGACGGATTAGACCCCAATGATGCCCCAGGCGTTGGTACACCTGTTATGGGAGGCATCAGTTATCGAGAAAGCCATTTGGCAATGGAAATGTTAGCGGAATCCAATATCATTACATCTGCGGAATTCGTTGAGGTAAACCCTATTTTAGATGAAAAAAATAAAACAGCGACTGCTGCTGTTGCATTAATGGGTTCATTATTTGGTGAAAAATTACTATAATTAAATTAAAGGCCTGGGACATCATACAGTCTCAGGCTTCATTTTTTAATGTAAGTGTATGGTATCTAATTATTAGGCTGTCCAATTTTATACTTGCTTCAATTACTTGATGATGGGAAAAAGAGTTCGTTGATGCTAACTCAATCATTCGGCTGCGATGAATTTCAATATCTCTTAATAGTTCGTTTACATGCATCGAAACAAATCCTTTCCTTGTTAAGATTTAACTTCTTTATACCCATACCAATAATTTAATAAACCATCCTAAGTAAAAATTTGTTAAAATATAAAAGGATGTAATTTTTAACGTAACGAAAGAACTATGAAAATAACTATGATGAATAAAATATAATGCAAATGATTTTAATTGATAACACATAAATAAAAAAAGTGAAACCTTTTCCGCTATCGATTCGTAAACTTTATCGATAAGCCGCATAGAGCGGGGGTAAGAAGATGGAGATTTTAGTAAAGAAGAGAATTAAACAAGTATTAAAGGGCGACCAGGATGCCTATGCTGAGATTGTAGAGATATATAAAGATAAAGTATTTCATATATGCTATCGCATGCTAGCCAACCAGCACGAAGCGGAGGATATTGCTCAAGAGGCGTTTTTAAGGGCGTACGTCAATATTCAAAGCTTTAATATTGATTTAAAGTTTTCTACATGGCTGTATCGTATTGCAACGAATCTTTGCATTGATCGTATTAGGAAAAAGAAACCGGATTATTATTTGGATGCAGAAGTCGCAGGAACAGATGGATTAACGATGTACTCGCAAATTCCATCAAACTCGAGATTGCCTGAGGATGATGTCCAAAGCTTGGAGCTGCAAGAAACGATTCAAAAGGAAATATCGAAGCTACCGGAGAAATATCGTTCAGTTATCGTCTTGAAGTATATAGAGGAATTATCGTTAAATGAAATTAGCGAAACATTAAACCTGCCACTAGGAACAGTGAAAACGAGGATACATAGGGGCAGGGAAGCATTAAGAAAGCAATTACGCTACGTATAAGAAGGTGAGAACTTTGAAATGTAATGAAGAAATCATTCACTATATGCATGAATATTTAGATGAAGAAATCTCAGATGAGCATAAGCAGGAGTTACGTGCACATTTGCATGAATGCAAAGATTGTGCCGAGCATTTTCATGAATTGAAAAGAACGATTGCTCTTGTTCAAAGTACTTCTCACTTTCAGGCACCAAGCAACTTTACAGAAAATGTAATGGCGAAGCTGCCTAAAGAGAAGAAGAAGGTTGGCATGCAAAGGTGGTTCAGACATCACCCCATGCTGACAGCTGCATCTCTTTTCATCATATTGATGGCAGGAAGTCTTCTTTCTACCTGGAACGAGGATCAGCAGCTGTCTGTATCAAAGCAGCCGAATTTAGTGGTTGATAACGATACAGTCATCGTACCTGAAGGAGAAGTTGTCAAGGGAGATGTCATGGTTAAGAACGGCAATCTGCAAATAGATGGGGAAGTAGAAGGCAATGTGACGGTTATTAATGGAGAGAAATATCTTGCTTCTGCTGGTCATGTATCAGGGGATATTGAAGAGGTCAATGCGATTTTTGATTGGCTTTGGTACCATATAAAAAGCACAGCGAAAAATGTTGTTTCTGTCTTTGATAAAGACGACACCGATAGTAAATAGCGAAGCTTTTGCCTATTATTGGCAAAAGCTTTTATTTATAAAATATCATATTAATCCTGTTCGCAATTCTTTGCATATGTGGTAATAAAACTGTAGGATGTTGTTTAATAAGGAAAAATACGAAAACGGGCTTGTCTGAAAATTGGAATTGGCATGAAATGTGATATAATATGTAGGTTACATATAAAATGGAAACAAATAATCTTAGAATAAATACTTGGAGGAAGGATAATGTCGCTTATAGATTTCTCTTTTACAGATTTACCATTATTGAAATTTTTGGCTAATACTATTGACATTCTCCTTGTTTGGTTCGTTATATATAAACTTATCATGGTTGTCAGAGGAACAAAAGCTGTTCAATTAGTGAAGGGCATCTTTGTCATCCTTCTTGTTAAAGTAATCAGTGATCAGTTTCATCTACAAACATTAGGATGGATGATGGAGCAAGTCCTTCTGTGGGGATTCCTAGCCATCATCATAATTTTTCAGCCAGAATTGCGCAGAGCATTGGAACAGCTCGGACGAGGGAAGTTCTTTGCCCGCAGCGGTAACCAGGAGGAAATGGACCAAAGTCAGCTATTGGAATCCATCGTTAAGTCTGTTGACTATATGGCGAAGCGGAGGATTGGGGCACTGATTTCTTTAGAACGTGAAACAGGGATGGGTGATTATATTGAAACCGGAATCCCTCTTCAATCAAAGATATCGTCAGAACTGCTGATAAATATATTTATACCAAACACACCACTGCATGATGGTGCGGTAATCATACAGAAAAACCAGATTGCAGCAGCTGCCTGCTATTTGCCTTTATCGGAAAGCCCATTTATTTCTAAAGAATTAGGAACGAGGCATAGGGCAGCGCTTGGTATTAGCGAAGTAACGGATAGTTTAACCATTATCGTATCTGAAGAGACAGGTGGCATTTCTCTTACTAAAAATGGAGAACTTCATCGTGATTTAAAGCTAGAAAGATTTAAGGAATTACTATCAAATGAGCTAATGGCTCAAAATAAGTCAAAACAGACTTCTTCCACTCTATGGAACTGGAGGGGCAAGAAAAATGGATAAGTATATTGATAAGCTGATTGATACAAGTTGGTTTATGAAGGTTGTCGCACTCCTTCTCGCCTTGCTGTTGTTCGATTCGGTCTATGACCCTGATAGACAGCAAAGCAATGTGAATGTTCCAGGCGAGGAAGATACAGCGGTGCTGGAGGATGTGCCGGTTAAAGCTTATTATGATACTGATAATCTGGTCGTGTCCGGAGTACCGGAGACTGTGACTGTAACGCTTCAAGGACCTAAAAGCCATCTGCAGCCGGCAAAAGCTCAGCGGAACTTTGAAGTGTTTGTAGATTTATCAGATGTAGAAATAGGTGAGGAAACAGTACCTATTGAAATAAAGGATATTTCTGATAAGCTAGATGTGATTATAGACCCAGGGGTAGCAGATGTAACTGTACAGGAGAAGGTAACGAAGGAATTTCAAGTGGAGGCCGAGTTTAACCGTGGCATTTTAGAGGACGGTTATGAAGCTGCGATTGCAATTGCCGAGCCAAATACTGTAAAAGTTACCGGTGCAAAGGAAGATATTGAGAGAATTGGTTTTGTCAAAGCAACATTAAATATAAAAGGGCCGATTACGGAGAATATAAAAGAAGATGCAGTCATTAATGTGCTTGATCGCGATATGAATAAGCTGAATGTGGATGTCAACCCTGGCAGAGTAGAAGTGACTGTTGAAGTTAAGAGATTAAGCAAAACGGTACCAATTGATATTGTGCAAAAGGGCAACCCGCAAAGTGACATTGATATTAAATCACTAACATTAGATACCGATGAGGCAACGATCTATGGTACTGAGGAAGCGCTGAATGGAACCGAAAGCGTTCGCGTTGAGGTAGATGTGAGCAAGCTGAGTGAGGATACTGAGCTAACGCTGCCTGTTATCATCTCAGAAGGCATTTCAGAGGTGAACCCAAAGCAGGTAAAGGTAAAAGCCGATGTGACGAAAAGCGAACCGGCAAATGAAAGCAATAATGATAATGACAATGATAATAATGCTGATGAAGAACAAGAGCAACAGAATGAACAGGCGAATCGGACCTATTCAGATATGCCAATAAGCTTATCAGGACTGAGCGATGAATTTGAAGCCGAGTTTAAAAGTCCGTCAGGTGGGCGGACGAGCCTGACTGTATCTGGTGACAGTGAAGAAGTTAATACATTAAAAAAGGGCGATTTTGAACTATTCCTAAATTTAGCTAACCTTGAAGAAGGAGAGCATGAAGTAAAAGTGAATGTGAACGGCCCATCTGGCGTAGAGCTTGTGCCTGCAAACGAAACAGCGACGATTTCAATAAAACCAAAGGAAGTATAATCATTTAATTAGCATTGTAACGTTATAAAAGAGAGAGCCTCATACAGTGTTTTTTTATGTATATGTTAGAAGGAGCGATTCATTATGGGAAAATATTTCGGTACGGATGGCGTACGCGGTGTGGCAAACAGTGAATTAACGCCCGAGCTTGCTTTTAAGCTCGGACGTTTTGGCGGTTATGTTCTGACAAAGAATCAAGAACGTCCAAAGGTGCTTATCGGACGCGATACTCGAATTTCAGGTCATATGCTGGAAAATGCATTAGTATCTGGTCTTCTATCTATTGGTGCTGAAGTCATGCGTTTAGGCGTTATATCCACACCAGGTGTTGCCTACTTAACAAAAGCGCTTGGAGCGGAAGCTGGAGTGATGATTTCTGCTTCGCACAATCCTGTCCAAGATAATGGAATAAAGTTTTTCGGACCGGATGGATTCAAGTTGTCAGATGAACAGGAACAGGAAATTGAGGAATTAATGGACCTTTCAGAAGATGCTTTGCCTCGTCCAATCGGCGGAGCTCTTGGACAGGTGAATGATTATTTTGAAGGCGGACAAAAGTATCTGCAATATTTAAAGCAAACGGTTGATGAAGAGTTCTCGGGATTACATATTGCTTTAGATTGTGCCCATGGCGCTACTTCGTTTTTAGCGAATCATTTATTTGCAGACTTAGATGCTGACCTTTCGATGATGGGCGCATCACCAAACGGCTTAAACATCAATGAAGGAGTCGGCTCTACGCATCCAGAAACGTTGGCGGCTTTTGTTAAAGAAAAGGGAGCAGATATTGGACTGGCGTTTGATGGAGATGGCGATCGACTCATTGCGATTGATGAGAATGGAGAGGTCGTTAATGGCGATCAAATCATGTATATATGTGCAAAGTTTTTAAAAGAGCAGGGCCGTCTTAAGCAAGGCACTGTTGTTTCAACAGTAATGAGTAATTTAGGATTCTATAAAGGATTAGAGAGCAATGGAATCGCAAGTGTACAGACCGCTGTCGGTGACCGGTATGTTGTGGAGGAAATGAAGAAGAACGGATATAACCTTGGCGGAGAGCAATCGGGCCATATTATTTTTCTTGACTACATTACTACAGGAGACGGATTGTTATCTGGGCTTCAGCTTGTAAATATTATGAAAATGACAAATAAGCCTTTATCTGAGCTTGCAAAGGAAATGAAAAAATTCCCTCAAAAGCTTGTAAACATAAAAGTAACTGATAAGCATCATGTAACAGATAATGAAAAGGTCAGTGCTGTCATAAAGCAAGTTGAGGATGAGATGAATGGGAATGGCCGCATCCTTGTCCGCCCATCTGGTACAGAGCCGCTCGTTCGTGTAATGGCAGAGGCGCCAACAACAGAAGAATGCGATGAATATGTAAATAGAATCGCAGCGGTTGTAGAACAAGAGATGGGATTAAAAGAATCTTAAGTAAAAATGTGATATGCATGAAGGAACAGACAAGCTCCTTCATGCATATTTTATTTTATGGCTGAAAATTCACTTTTTTTATGGTGGAAAAATACTATGATTGATATGCTTTTAGTTGACGAAAGGGGATTGATAAGGTATGCTTATCATGTTTTTGTATAATGCGAAAGCTATATTCATAAAAGGAAAGGTGGATAGGAGAAGCTTAATAATTAAAGCGCCCGGGCTAATCTGAGGACGACACATGGATTAGTTGACGAGGAGGAGGTTTATCGAAGCATCGGCGGGTACCTCCCGGTTGCAGCACAACCGAAATCATTTCTTTAAAACGTTGGGGCAACCTGACGCACAAAGAGAAATGAATGTGCAAAATAGCAAGCTTATTTTTTTTAGGAATAAGCAAGGATGAGGACTATTTCAGTAGTCTCATTTAAAAATGAACAAAATTACGGAGATAAGGGGCAAGTATGCCCTTAAAGGCTTCTTGCCCCTTCTATTACTAGGAGGAAAGAAGTATGTGCGGTATTGTAGGATATATAGGAAATCATGATTCTAAGGAAGTATTATTAAAAGGCTTGGAAAAGCTTGAATATAGAGGGTATGATTCTGCAGGTATTGCAGTTGTTAATGGCAAAGGCGTTCAAGTGTTTAAAGAAAAAGGAAGAATTGCTGATCTTCGCGGCATTGTGGATCACAATGTGCTTGCTAATACAGGGATTGGTCATACGCGCTGGGCTACTCATGGCGTACCAAGCCAGGAAAATGCCCATCCGCATCAAAGCAATACTGGCCGCTACACATTGGTCCATAACGGTGTTATCGAAAACTATGATCAACTGAAGCGTGAATACTTGCAAGATGTAAAACTTAACAGTGATACTGATACGGAAATCATTGTACAGCTCATTGAATTATTCTCTAAAAACTTGAGCACTGAAGAAGCATTCCGCAAAACCTTGAAGCTATTAAAAGGGTCATATGCGCTTGCGCTTTTAGATGAAGAGGACAAGGAAACGATCTATGTGGCAAAGAATAAAAGCCCGCTACTTGTCGGCTTAGGTGATGCATTCAATGTTGTGGCATCTGATGCAATGGCAATGATTCAAATCACTGATCAATATGTAGAGCTTGTAGACAAAGAGATGGTCATGGTGACAAAGGATCAAGTCATCATTAAGAATCTTGAAGGTATGGTGGTTGAACGTAAGCCATATACAGCAGAACTTGATGCAAGTGATATTGAAAAAGGCACATATCCTCATTATATGCTGAAGGAAATTGATGAGCAGCCGCTCGTGCTTCGTAAAATCATTCAAAAATATCAGGATGAGAACGGTGCTTTAACAATTGATGAAAACATCCTGACTGCAATGGATGAAGCGGATCGTATCTATATAATTGCTGCAGGAACATCCTATCACGCAGGCCTTGTCGGAAAACAATATATTGAGAAAATGGCAAACGTGCCAGTAGAGGTGCATATTTCAAGCGAATTCGTTTATAATACACCACTGTTGTCCAGCAAGCCATTATTCATTTTTATTTCCCAAAGCGGAGAAACAGCAGACAGCCGAGCTGTCCTTGTAAGTATTAAAGAAATGGGCTATGAAGCACTAACAATCACAAATGTGCCTGGCTCAACCTTATCCCGTGAAGCAGATTACACACTATTATTACATGCAGGTCCAGAAATTGCAGTTGCCTCTACAAAGGCATACACTGCACAAATCGCTGTGCTTGCCATTCTGGCGGAAGTAACAGCTAAAGCTAAAGGCATGAATCTAGATTTCAACTTAGTACAAGAGCTCGGTATTGTAGCCAATGCAATGGAGGTTCTTTGCGGTTCTAAAGAAGAATACGAGGAAATCTCACGCAGCTTCCTATCAACTACAAGGAACGCATTCTTTATCGGACGCGGTATGGACTACTATGTCGGTCTCGAAGGTGCCTTAAAGTTAAAGGAAATCTCTTACATTCAAGCGGAAGGCTTTGCCGGCGGAGAATTAAAGCACGGTACAATCGCTTTGATTGAAGAAGGCACACCGATCATCGCCCTAGCAACACAAGAAAGCGTCAACCTAAGCATCCGCGGAAACGTCAAAGAAGTCGTAGCACGCGGCGCCAACCCATGCATCATCTCAATGAAAGGACTCCAACAAGAAGAAGATACGTTCACTACGCCAGAAGTACATGAACTATTAACTCCACTTGTATCAGTCATTCCGTTGCAATTAATCTCTTACTATGCGGCATTGCATCGCGATTGTGATGTAGATAAGCCGAGAAACTTGGCGAAGTCGGTAACAGTTGAGTAATGGGTTTGGGTTTGAGGTAAAGTGATGTAGATTTAAAATAAAGTTT
>NZ_PISD01000090.1 GCF_002835735.1 Cytobacillus horneckiae
TAAAAGTTTGCCCTTTCTTTGTCATAGAAAAAATCCCCTCCAAGTAGCATTCTTTCCTTCATGGTAACATGAAGGTTTTTTTGAATGTCTACTTAAAGGGGACATTAACAACAGCCAGCTTTTTTATTATTTTTTCTTTGGTATTTTGATTGTTATTTGATAAAATTCATCAAATTCTTCTTCTTCCGAATCAAGATTAATCCCGCTGTCAGATACCATCGATAATGATTGGCGAATCGTATTAACGGCAATCCGCATATCTTTGCTGAATGCCTTCCTTTTCGGCTTTGGCTTTGCTTGATTATTTTCTAACAGTTTGACTACACGTTCCTCAGTTTGCTTTACATTTAAATGTTTTTCAATGATTTCCTGCAGAAGCGCCACTTGTTTTTCCGGGTTTTTAAGAGGAATCAAGGATCGTGCATGACGCTCTGTAATATCTTTTCTCAGCAATGCATCCTGCACTTCTTGCGGCAATTTTAATAGCCTAAGCTTATTAGCAACAGTCGATTGGCCTTTTCCTAATCGCTGGGCAAGCGCCTCTTGTGTAAGATTATGTAGCTCTAGAAGCTTTCCGTAAGCAACTGCTTCTTCAATTGGTGATAGCTCCTCACGCTGTAAATTCTCTATTAAAGCGATAGAGGCTGTTTCTGTATCACTCATATTTTTTACAATAGCCGGAACCTCATCCCAGCCTAATTTATTCATCGCCCGCCAGCGTCGTTCACCAGCAATGATTTCAAATTGACCATCTTCAAATTCTCGCACGACAATAGGCTGGATAATCCCGTGTATATGAATTGTCCGCGAGAGTTCTTCTATTTTTTCATCGTCAAATATTGTCCTAGGCTGAAAACGATTAGGAACAATATGATCTATCGGGATTTTCTTTATTTCTTCATGCGCTGCTAATTCTTCCACTTCATCTACTTGCTCTTTTGATTTTTCAATCTCATCCTGTTCTTCCTTTTCGCCTAGGCCAAAAAAGCGTGAGAAAGAATGCTTCATCACCCTGCACCACCTTTACGAAACTCCCTATAACTTATTCTCTATAAAAATGACAAATCCTGCGTACCCTTGTCAACATATTTGTAACAATATGAACAAAGACAAACTTTGACACCAAAATGTTACTCTATTGGAGATTTATTTGGTGTACCAGGCTTTCTAGGATATTTTTTAGGGGTCGGTTTTTCCTTTTCAATAATTAAAATATTTCGTTCACTTTCCTCTTCAGGTAAAGTAAAAGTATGTGAATGCTTTAGTTTTCCACCCATTACGGACACAGCCTTCTTGCCTGCATGTAATTCTTCTTCCGCACTGCTGCCTTTCATTGCTACAAATGTTCCTCCTACTTTGACAAGCGGCAGACATAATTCACTTAAAACAGAAAGGCGCGCAACAGCTCTGGCAGTAACAACATCATATGTTTCACGATGTGCCTTATTTTGCCCGAACGTTTCGGCTCTGTCATGGATAAATTGAACATGATCTAGCTTCAAGGCTTCAGCCAAGTGAGTTAAAAACCCTATTCGTTTATTCAATGAATCCACTATGGTTACATGCAAATTCGGGAAAGCGATTTTTAACGGTATACTCGGAAAGCCAGCTCCTGCTCCGACATCACATATTTTCAATGGTTTTGAAAAGTCATAATGGAAGGCTGCTGAAATGGAATCGTAAAAATGCTTCAAATAAACTTCATTTTTCTCGGTAATTGCCGTTAAATTCATTTTTTCATTCCACTCAACAAGCGTAGAATAGTATGTTTCGTATGCTTGGATTTGCTCAGGCGAAAGGCTAATCCCTTTCGCCGCAAGCAATTGGACAAATTGTTCAGTATCCATGCTTCAAATCCTTTCTATAATCAACAAACAGATCATTCATTGGCTACTTTCGCAATTCTGCCTTGCTCAAGATAAACAAGCAGAATGGATATATCAGCTGGGTTTACACCTGAAATACGTGAAGCTTGCGCCAATGATAGCGGTCTTACAGACTTTAATTTTTGTCTCGCTTCTGAAGCGAGTCCGTTAATATCAGCATAATCGATATTGTCAGGAATTTTTTTGCTTTCCATTTTTCTTAAGCGTTCTACCTGCTGCAACGATTTTTCAATATAGCCTTCATACTTCACTTGAATTTCTACCTGCTCTGTTACATCACTATCGAGCTCTTGTCCTGCAGGGGCAAGCTGTGCAATATGGCTATAATTCATTTCTGGCCGTTTTAATAAATCAGCAGCGCGAATGCCATCTTTCAGCTCGCTTCCTCCCATTGATTGAATTAAGCTTTGCACTTCAGCATTTGGTTTTAATATCAGTTGCTGCAGTCTTGCTTTTTCCTCTTCAATCGCTTGTTTTTTCTGTAAAAATCTTTGATAACGTTCTTCACTGATCATGCCTACTTGATAGCCTAATTCTGTTAATCGAAGGTCCGCATTATCATGGCGAAGCAATAAACGGTATTCAGCTCGTGAAGTTAATAGACGGTAAGGTTCACTTGTGCCTTTTGTTACAAGGTCATCAATTAATACCCCCATATAAGCATCTGAACGACTGAGGATGACTTCTTCTTTGCCTAAAGCGTTTAAACCGGCATTCATCCCTGCCATCAAACCTTGGCCAGCCGCTTCTTCATAACCAGATGTCCCATTGATTTGGCCAGCTGTATAAAGGTTCTTCACTTTTTTTGTTTCCAGCGTTGGCCATAATTGCGTAGGTACAATCGCATCATATTCAATGGCATATCCTGCACGCATCATCTTCACATTTTCAAGTCCAGGAATCGTTCTTAAGATTTCCTGTTGAACATCTTCAGGCAAGCTTGTGGAAAGACCTTGAACATATACTTCTTGTGTGTTTCGGCCTTCAGGCTCCAAGAAGATTTGGTGACGTGGCTTATCATTAAAGCGAACAACCTTATCTTCAATGGATGGGCAATAGCGAGGTCCAGTCCCTTTAATCATACCTGAATACATTGGTGAGCGATGCAGGTTTTGATCGATAATTGTATGCGTTTTTTCGTTCGTATAAGTTAACCAGCACGGCAATTGATCTGTAATAAACTTTGTCGTCTCATATGAGAAGGCCCTTGGTACATCGTCACCAGGCTGTATTTCTGTTTTACTGTAATCAATTGTATGGCTATTCACTCGCGGCGGTGTTCCTGTTTTAAATCGAACTAAATCAAACCCAAGCTCTTCTAGATGCTCTGAAAGCTTAATGGAAGGCTGCTGGTTATTCGGTCCGCTCGAATATTTTAATTCTCCAAGAATAATTTCTCCACGCAGGAAGGTTCCCGTTGTAATGACCACTGTTTTAGCATGATAGACTGCACCTGTTTGAGTAATCACACCTGTACAAATATCATCCTCTACAATTAGTCGCTCAACCATCCCTTGAATCAATGTAAGGTTTGGCTCATTTTCAAGCGTCTTTTTCATTTCGTGCTGATAAGTAAATTTATCAGCCTGAGCTCTTAACGCACGCACTGCTGGGCCTTTACCTGTATTCAGCATACGCATTTGAATATGAGTTTTATCAATATTTTTACCCATTTCTCCGCCAAGCGCATCAATTTCCCTTACAACAATCCCTTTAGCAGGACCGCCTACTGAAGGGTTACATGGCATAAAAGCAACCATATCAAGGTTAATTGTAACCATTAGTGTTTTTGCTCCTACTCTGGCAGATGCAAGGCCTGCCTCAACGCCCGCATGGCCTGCACCAATGACAATTACATCATAATTACCAGCTTCATATGACATCTTACTAACCTCCCTTGTTCTATCATTCTATATTTAAAATCAGATTAATTGATTTAATTAGTATCTTTTATTATTTAGCTCCAAGGCTATTTCGCTTTCTCTGTCTAGCTCTGGCGACTAGGAGCTCGAGGTGTCGCTCCTGAGCAAGCCGCCTCCGCTTTTCTTATTTCCCTAAACAGAATTGAGAGAATAGCTGATTGATTAGGCTGTCTTGGACGCTTTCACCAATAATTTCCCCTAGAAGCTCCCATGTTCTTGTTAGGTCGATTTGAACAATATCGATTGGCGTACCCATCTCGACTCCATGAATACTGTCCTCAATCGTAGTTAATGCCTGATTCAATAGGGCGATATGTCTTGTGTTTGATACATATGTCATATCACCTGCTTCAATAGAGCCAGCAAAAAATAGCGAGGCAATGGCTTCTTCTAGTTCGTCAATCCCTTGATCCTCAAGTAATGAAGTGGTGACAAGCTTATGATTTTCCGCTAGAGCGCGTACCTTCTCCATGTCAATTGCTTGATCTAAATCCGTCTTATTGACAATGACAATTACATCCATTCCTTCGACTGCCTTGAATAGATTAATATCCTCATCAGTCAATTCATCTCCATAATTGACGACGAGCAAGATTAAGTCAGCATCCTTCAATACTTGTCTGGATCGTTCCACACCGATTCGTTCAACTATATCTTCTGTTTCCCTTATTCCAGCTGTGTCAACCAATTTTAAAGGAACGCCGCGAACATTAACATATTCTTCAATTACATCTCTTGTTGTCCCCGGTATATCTGTAACAATTGCCTTATTTTCATGAACGAGACTATTTAATAATGAAGACTTGCCGACATTTGGTCTGCCGACAATGACGGTTGATAGTCCCTCACGTAAAATTTTCCCTTGCTGAGATGTTCGGAGAAGCTGCTCTATTTCTTTTTTTACAAATGTAGCTTTTTCGAGCAGGATCTTATGTGTCATTTCCTCAACATCATCGTACTCAGGGTAATCTATATTCACTTCCACATGGGCAAGCACTTCCAATATCTCTTGTCGCAGCCTTTGAATGAGTTTCGAAAGCCGGCCCTCCATTTGTCCTAGCGCCACATTCATTGCCCGGTCTGTTTTTGCGCGTATTAAATCCATTACCGCCTCGGCTTGCGATAAATCAATTCGCCCGTTCAAAAATGCTCTTTTCGTAAACTCTCCAGGTTCTGCTAATCTCGCTCCGTTCGCTAATACAAGCTGCAATACGCGATTAACAGAAACTAATCCGCCGTGACAGTTGATTTCGATAACATCCTCTTTCGTAAATGTTTTCGGACCTCTCATAACCGAAACCATTACTTCCTCTGCCACTTGTTCAGTTTTTGGATCAATCATATGTCCATAATGTATCGTATGTGATGGGACATCCATTAGACGTTTGTTCCCTACACTTTTGAATAATACATCTGCAATTTCAAATGCCTGGCTTCCGCTCAGTCTGACAATCGCAATGGCTCCTTCCCCCATCGGTGTGGAAATCGCTGCTATCGTATCTAGTTCCAAGCGGCTTCACCTCTTTTCTATAACATCATCTATAAAAATAAGATCGATTAATTTATTTCCCAAAAAAATAGAATATCACATCAAAATAATTTATAAAAGTGGCTGACCTTTTTCACATAATAAACGTAAGCTAATTTCTAAATAGTTATTAACAGTCTAGCCAAAACAATGAACTTCCAAAAAAATATCCACAATTACCCGAGTATAATAAGCTCTATTTTAACTTATCCACATGTGAATAACAATAAAACGTAACAATTATTCATATTTACTTCATAAACTTGGAGGGCTTCGGAGGTTACGAATAGATGCATACAACGCAGTTTAGGAACGCTTTCGATACAATTGTGTTTTTAAAATAATGAAGAAATTGGCATTTGCTAATCCAACTAAAAAAACCCGATCACCTATTTTAAGTGATCGGGCTTTAATTATTTCTTCACGGGTGATATAACAATGTGGCGATGAGGATCATTACCGTCAGAAAAAGTTTCGATTTTTCGATTATTGACCAGAGCAGTATGAATAATCTTTCTTTCATACGACGGCATCGGCTCTAAGGCAACATTTTTTCCTGTTCTGATCGCCTGATCAGCCAACCGTTCTGCCAGTTGAAAAAGTGTGTCAACTCTACGTTGCCGATAATTCTCAGCATCCAGCATTACATTAATGTATTGATCTGAATATCGATTGATGACGAGCTGGGTTAAATACTGTAAAGAATTTAAAGTTTGTCCTCTTTTTCCAATTAACAAGGCAATCTTTTCACCTGATAAAATAAATTGAACATTTTTACCGTCTTTCACAGTTTCGATTTCAACCGGCGCGCCCATTTTATCGCTGACTTGTAATAAAAACTTCTCCGCTTCTTCAATAGGATTAATTTTTATTACTGCTTTAATCACTGCAGGTCTGGATCCAAAAATGCCTAGAATCCCTCTTTTTCCTTCATCAACAATGGTAATTTCTGTACGTTCCTCTGTTGTCTTTAACTGAGCTAAAGCCGAATCTACTGCTTCCCTGACGGTTTGTCCTGTAGCAGTTATTTCTTTCACTTTTTCGCTCCTCCCGCAGGTTGTGCTTCTTTCGTTTTCTTCAAATCTGGACCTTTAATGAAGTATGTTTGAACAATCATAAATAAGTTACCTACTACCCAGTATAAGGAAAGGGCTGCAGGGAAGTTGATTGCAAAAATGACGATCATAATCGGCATTAACCACAGCATCATCGTCATTTGAGTCGCCATTGTCGGATTGGCACTCATATCTTGACCGGCCATCATCATTTTTTGCTGGATAAATGTTGTGATCCCAGCAACTACCGGCAATAAATAAATTGGATCTGGAGAACCTAGGTCAAACCATAAGAAATTATGGTTGGCAATCTCTCTTGTACGAGAAATCGCATGGTAAAAACCGATTAAAATTGGCATTTGTACGAATAATGGTAAACAGCCAGCCATCGGGTTTACGCCATGCTTTTGGAACATTTCCATTGTTTCTTGCTGAAGCTTTTGCTGCGTTTTTTGATCCTTTGAGCTGTACTTTTCTCTTAACTTTTGCATTTCAGGCTGAATCGCTTGCATCGCTTTTGAACTTTTCGTTTGCTTAATCATTAATGGTAAAATAAGTAAACGTATTAAAATCGTTACAACAATAATAGATAGACCGTAGCTACCACCTAATAATTCCGCAATTTTAATAATTAACCAAGAAAGCGGATACACGATATATGAGTTCCAAAAGCCTTCACTTTCAGATGTAATTGGCTCATTAAATTCCGTACAGCCAGCAAGTAATACTGTGACAAGAATAAGGCCAATTAATAATGGTATTCGTTTCTTCAACCGTTTTTTCCTCCTTAATGCCTAGAAAATATTAATACAGTCTTCGTTTCATCCAAACTTGTCCTAATAAAGATGTCTGAACACTGAGAATTTCTTCATGCTATGTATTTTATCATCTTTTATGTATAAGTCCTATTAATAAAAGATGTTAAATTTAAAGTTGGCCAAAATGCTAGATGACAGCTATAATTCAGCTGCTTTCTGAGTCTAATCTTGGTTTATTATTTCCATATTTAGGTTTATTCAAAACCTTTGAAAGCTTTAATACATGAATCAAGCTTTTTTTAATTTCAAAGAAGTCCATATCTGCGGTTGGCTTCCTGGCAATGATTATAAAATCGTAGTTTTGCTTTAAATCCGCATCCAACTCATGGAACGCTTGACGAATATATCTTTTAATTTGATTACGCATCACTGCGTTACCGATCTTTTTACTGACTGACAACCCAATCCGAAAATGTGACTGCTCGTCCTTTTGCAAAGAATAGACGACAAACTGTCGGTTAGCAAATGACTTACCCCTTTTAAAGGCCTCTTGAAATTCTTTATTCTTTTTTACTCTAAATTCTTTCTTCATGTCATTTACACCTTCTTTAATAAAACACTTTCGAATATCATATTATTTTGAATTCAGCTCCACTAACTACACATCTCATCACTTTCCTAAAGTGGAAAAAAGACCACTGATGTTTCAGTGGCCTAAGCAGATAATACTTTTCTTCCTTTACGACGGCGGCGTGCTAGAACGTTACGTCCGGTTGCACTGCTCATACGGCTGCGGAATCCATGAACTTTACTTCTTTTACGTTTATTTGGTTGAAAAGTTCTTTTCATTATATGACACCTCCCTGAGGAATAGCTGTTAAAGACAGTCTTATTAATTATATAGATGCTACCTAAAGATTGTCAACTACTCCTCTATGATTTACAAGGAGACAATTCAATCTCATCCGAGCTTAATATATATAAATTTTGATCACTCAAAAAGTTTAACTGCTTTTCAGCCATTTGTCACCCTTTAAAAGATAACAGTTTTTGGATACGTATTTTGTGCCAAAGAAAAATAAAGTTGGGATCGTCTAAGCTCTTTTTTCCTCGCAAACGAATAAACTATTTTTTTCCTCTATCTCCACAAAAAAAGTTTGTGGATAATTTTTCGACATATTTTATTTTATCCACACCATATATAGACAGGTTTTTCACAAAAACACTACCTGTGGACAAATATTATAAACAGCTTGTTCTCCTTGTGGATAAAGCTCGAAAAAACGTTGCATGCTCTAGTAATATCTGTTATCATATTTGTGTTTTCACACTTAATAAATCATAAATCATTTCTTCATTATCCACAGATTGTGGATATCTTGTGGACAGGTTATTCAGACCCTATGTAGAACTTTGTCCACAGACAGTGGATACTGTCGAAATTCCACTTTACTTCCTTATAATATATTTTTCCACATTCACAGTTTCGTATAATTATAAAATTATAGGTTGCTTTCGTTATATAACCTGTATCATGCACACGAAACGAACGTAAAGGAGGGACAATCATTGGAGAATATCGATGATCTTTGGCAAAAAACTTTGGCCAATATCGAGAAAAAAATAAGTAAACCAAGTTTTGATACATGGCTTAAATCGACAAAAGCTCATAGCCTCCAAGGAGATACTTTAGTTATTAAAGCTCCGAACGAGTTTGCTCGCGATTGGCTTGAAGAACGTTATTCCCCTTTAATTTCTGGGATTCTAGAGGAACTGACCGGCGAAAAATTAGAAGTGAAATTTATTATTCCTCAAAACCAGAAAGAAGAGGAACTGGAAGCACTAATCCCTTCCAAAAAGAAACCGCCAGAGGAAGAGCAACCTGATATCCCATTAAATATGCTCAATACAAAAAATACTTTTGATACTTTTGTTATTGGTTCCGGGAATCGTTTTGCCCATGCTGCTTCACTTGCAGTAGCTGAAGCACCTGCAAAGGCTTATAATCCTTTGTTTATTTATGGTGGCGTTGGATTAGGAAAGACGCATCTAATGCATGCAATCGGACATTATGTATTGGATCACAACCCATCTGCAAAGGTTGTTTATTTATCATCAGAAAAGTTCACAAATGAGTTTATCAATTCAATTCGTGACAATAAAGCCATTGATTTTCGCAATAAATATCGAAAAGTTGATGTTCTATTAATAGATGATATTCAGTTCTTAGCTGGAAAAGAATCAACTCAAGAAGAATTTTTCCATACTTTTAATACATTACATGAAGAAAGTAAACAAATTGTTATCTCCAGTGATCGGCCGCCTAAGGAGATACCGACTCTTGAAGACAGGCTCCGTTCAAGATTTGGGTGGGGGTTAATTACTGATATAACTCCGCCTGATCTTGAAACAAGAATAGCCATTTTGCGAAAAAAGGCGAAAGCTGAAGGATTAGATATCCCTAATGAAGTGATGTTATATATAGCCAATCAAATTGATTCCAATATTCGCGAATTGGAAGGTGCGCTAATTCAAGTCGTTGCGTATTCTTCTTTAATAAATAAAGATATTAATGCAGATTTAGCTGCTGAAGCATTGAAAGATATCATTCCGAGCTCAAAACCAAAAGTGATTACGATCCATGAAATTCAAAGGGTTGTAGGGGAATATTTCAATGTGAAACTTGAAGATTTTACAGCGAAAAAACGGACGAAATCCGTTGCCTTTCCACGACAGATTGCCATGTATTTGTCCAGGGAACTCACAGATTTTTCCCTTCCGAAAATTGGTGAGGAATTCGGAGGGCGCGACCATACAACAGTCATTCATGCTCATGAAAAAATTTCTAAAATGCTGCAATCAGATACTCAATTTCAAAAACAGGTGAAAGAAATCCATGAATTATTGAAAGTATAATGTGAATAACTACGTTTAATTTATGCACAGTCTGTCCACATGTGGATAGGCTGTGTTTCCATTAAAAATTATGGTTATCCACATGTTAACAAGCCCTACTAGTACTTCTATATCTTTTTAAATAAAAAATATATGTATATATAAATAAAAATATGCTGAATCGGAGGATAAAATATAATGCGATTTACAATCCAACGAGATCGTTTAGTTCAAAGTGTGCAAGATGTGATGAAAGCTGTAACAAGCAGAACAACAATCCCTATTTTGACGGGAATAAAAATTGTTGCCTCAGAAGAAGGAGTCGCTTTAACTGGAAGTGACTCTGATATCTCAATTGAATCCTTTATTCCAAAAAATGAAGAAGATGAGGTCGTTGTAGACATTCATCAACCTGGTGCAATTGTTCTGCAAGCTAAATTTTTTAGTGAAATCGTTAAAAAACTTCCTACAGACTTAGTGGAAATCCATGTAGAAAATCATTTGCAAACAGTGATTCGTTCCGGAAAATCGGAATTTAATTTGAATGGCATTGACGCGGATGAATATCCACATTTGCCGCAAATCGAAGAAGAAAATGCTTTTAAAATGCCAACAGACTTGCTGAAGGCAATGGTAAGACAAACAGTATTTGCAGTGTCCACCTCAGAAACACGCCCAATCTTGACAGGTGTCAACTGGCAGGTCGAAAAAAACGCATTAACCTGTATTGCAACAGATAGTCATCGCCTAGCTTTACGAAAAGCAGTTTTGGAAACTGATTCCGATGAAACTTATAATGTCGTTATCCCAGGAAAAAGCTTAAATGAATTAAGTAAAATTCTTGATGACCAAAATGATTTAATAGATATTGTTATTACTGAAAACCAAGTATTATTCAAAGCGAAAAACTTATTATTCTTCTCAAGATTATTGGAAGGTAATTATCCTGATACATCGAGATTAATACCTTCCGAAAGCAAAACGGAAGTAGTGGTAAATACAAAGGAATTTCTTCAAGCGATTGATCGTGCATCTTTGCTGGCACGTGAAGGGAAAAATAATGTCGTTAAATTTGCAACGCTGGAAGATCAATTTATAGAGGTATCATCTAATTCTCCTGAAATAGGGAAAGTAGTCGAAGAAATCCCTAGCCAGCTAAAAGAAGGAGAAGATTTGAAGATTTCTTTTAGTGCTAAGTTTATGATGGATGCATTAAAGACATTGGAAGGTACTGAGATTAAAATCAGTTTTACAGGAGCGATGCGACCATTTATCATCAGACCGCTTAATGATGATTCCATCCTGCAATTAATCTTGCCTGTAAGAACATATTAATATTTGGATTAGTTGAATAGGAAAGCCGCAAATCAAAGTTTGCGGCTTTTTTCATTCTTTTGGTTAACCTATTGACAAGAATAGATAAATATAAGCCAAAATAGCGTTGTAAATAAATTATTTTGTGTATATGCCAATTATTTAGTAAAATAAACTATTAGATACTATAGACAATTTTGTTAAGGGACAAGTCAAATCTAAGAAAGAGTGCAAATATGAATAAAGTAAAAATTGATACGGAATATATCACATTAGGTCAATTTCTCAAAGCAGCAGACATTATTTCAACTGGAGGAATGGCTAAATGGTTTTTAAGTGAATATGATGTGTTTGTGAACGGTGAACAAGATCAGAGACGTGGTAGAAAGCTTCGAGCTGGTGATCAGATAGAGATTCCCGATCACGGAACTTATATCGTAACGGAATAAGGGATGTTACGCCTATGCATATAGAGCAATTGCGATTAAAAGACTATCGGAATTATGATGATTTAGAAATAAGCTTTGAAAATAAGGTGAATGTTATCTTGGGGCAAAATGCACAAGGTAAAACAAATGTGATGGAATCCATCTATGTTCTCGCAATGGCAAAGTCACATCGAACCTCTAATGACAAAGATCTTATTCGTTGGGACCAGGAATATGCTAAAATAGAAGGTAGAGTCCAAAAACAGCATGGCAGCTTACCGATGCAGCTAGTTATATCTAAAAAAGGGAAAAAAGCAAAGTGCAATCATATTGAACAGCAAAAATTAAGTCAATATGTAGGAAATATGAATGTTGTGATGTTCGCGCCTGAAGATCTCCACCTTGTAAAAGGGAGCCCTCAAGTTAGGCGTCGTTTTATTGATATGGAAATTGGACAAGTTTCTCCCGTTTACTTACATGACATTAATCAATACCAGAAGATTCTCCAACAGCGTAATCATTATTTAAAATTGCTGCAAACAAAAAAGCAAAATGATCAAACAATGCTTGAAATATTAACAGAGCAATTTATTGAAATGGCTGTAAAAATTGTTGCAAAGCGATTTGAGTTCATTCATCTGCTTGAAAAATGGGCAATTCCGATACATGAAGGGATCTCTAGAGGACTGGAAACATTAAAAATTATGTATAAACCCTCAGTTGAGGTATCAGAAGATCAAGATTTGTCGAAAATGATTAGTGTATATAAAGAAAAGTTTGATAAAGTGAAGGATAGGGAGATTGATCGCGGAGTCACATTGTTTGGTCCTCACAGAGATGACCTGCTGTTTCACGTAAACGAAAGAGATGTACAAACCTTTGGTTCACAAGGACAGCAAAGGACGACGGCGCTATCTGTTAAACTGGCGGAAATTGAGTTGATTCATTCAGAAATTGGAGAATATCCGATACTATTATTAGATGATGTTCTTTCAGAATTGGATGATTATCGCCAATCCCATTTACTGAACACCATACAAGGGAAGGTTCAAACCTTTGTTACGACAACCAGTGTAGATGGCATTGATCATCAAACATTGAAGGAAGCTGCCGCTTTTCAAGTAGAAGCAGGCACGCTGAAAAAGATCCAATGAGGTGAGACCTTGTACATTCATATAGGTGAAGATGTATTAATTCGAGCAAAAGATCTTGTTGCAATAATAGATAAGGAAAGTGCCAGCTCTTCTATGAATACAGAAGAGTTTTTACAACGTGAAGAGGGACTCATTATTAATTTAGCAAAAGGTCATTATAAGTCAGTTGTTATTACAACTGATCAAATATATTATTCTCCTCTTGCCTCAGCTACTTTAAAAAAACGCACAGCTAAGCTAAGTGTGCATGAATTTTAAATTCTATTGCTTAAGTTAGAAAATATGTCTAGCTCAAGCGTCTTTCCATCCTATGCTGGTCGGTGGTGAGCAAGGGCGCATGTGCTTTGCTAAGCTAGTAAGAAAGTTTAACTTAATTAATAAGTTAAAATATCGCATAAGTAAAACTAAAGCAAACGCCAGAAGGACTTGGCGAACGCCAAGTTTTTCTAAATAAGAGTTAAAAATTGTAATGCAAATGGAAAGTGTAGGTGATCGATGTGTCAATGGATCAGGAAGCAATGGAACAGCAATCCTATGATGAGAACCAGATACAGGTACTAGAAGGTCTTGAAGCAGTTAGAAAACGTCCAGGTATGTATATCGGGTCGACAAGCGCAAAAGGACTTCATCATCTTGTTTGGGAGATTGTTGATAACAGTATTGACGAAGCCTTAGCGGGCTACTGTACGGAAATCAACGTAGTCATCGAGAAGGATAATAGCATTAAAGTCATCGATAATGGGCGTGGTATTCCAGTAGGGATACAAGAGAAGATGGGGCGTCCAGCCGTAGAGGTCATTTTAACAGTTCTGCATGCCGGAGGTAAATTCGGTGGCGGAGGTTATAAGGTTTCTGGAGGTCTTCATGGTGTTGGTGCTTCTGTTGTAAATGCTCTTTCTACAGAATTAGAGGTGTATGTACATCGTGATGGTCAAATCCATTACCAGAAATATGAGCGAGGCGTTCCTGGTGAAGATTTAAAGGTAGTGGGAGAGACTGATCACACAGGTACAACGATTCATTTCAAACCCGATGGAGAAATTTTTACAGAGACTTTGGAATATGACTTTGATACGCTCGCCACGAGAATACGAGAGTTAGCATTCCTTAATCGAGGATTAAAAATCACAATTGAGGACACGCGTGAAGAAGCGAAGAAAAAAGAATTTGTTTACGAAGGCGGCATTAAGTCTTACGTAGAACATTTAAATAAATCAAAAGAAGTCCTTCATGAAGAACCAATTTTCATCGAAGGCGAACGTGATGGAATCGCAGTTGAAGTTTCCATGCAGTATAACGATAGCTATACAAGCAATATTTATTCCTTTGCAAATAATATTCATACGTATGAAGGCGGTACGCATGAATCAGGCTTCAAAACTGCCCTCACTAGAGTCATAAACGACTATGCGAGGAAAAACGGTATCTTTAAAGAAAATGATACAAATCTATCCGGAGAAGATGTGAGAGAAGGATTAACAGCTATTATTTCAATTAAGCATCCTGATCCTCAATTTGAAGGCCAAACAAAAACAAAGCTTGGGAATTCCGAAGCTCGTGCAGCAGTGGATACAAGTTTTTCTGAGGCTCTTGAGAAATTTTTATTAGAAAATCCTTCAGTTGCAAGAAAAATTGTTGATAAAGGTGTTATGGCAGCCAGAGCTCGAATGGCTGCAAAAAAAGCACGTGAATTAACAAGAAGAAAAAGTGCACTTGAAGTATCAAGCCTTCCTGGGAAACTAGCTGATTGTTCATCTAAAGATGCATCCATTTCAGAACTATATATTGTTGAGGGTGACTCAGCCGGTGGTTCAGCAAAGCAAGGAAGAGACCGTCACTTCCAGGCTATCCTTCCGCTAAGAGGGAAAATCTTGAATGTTGAGAAGGCAAGATTAGATCGAATTCTTTCAAATAATGAAGTCCGTGCAATGATCACAGCCTCCGGTACAGGTATTGGTGAAGACTTTGATATCACGAAGGCGAGATATCATAAAATTGTTATCATGACGGATGCTGACGTCGATGGAGCACATATTCGAACATTATTATTAACATTCTTCTATCGTTATATGAGACAAATTTTAGAAGCAGGTTATGTATATATTGCACAGCCGCCTCTTTATAAAGTCCAACAAGGTAAGAAGATTTCCTATGCTTATAATGATCGTCAGTTGGATGAGGTTATGAAATCACTTCCGGCTACTCCGAAACCGAATGTACAGCGTTACAAAGGTCTAGGTGAAATGAATCCTGACCAACTTTGGGAAACAACAATGAATCCTGAAACAAGAACGCTTTTGCAAGTAAGTCTTGAGGATGCCATTGAAGCGGATGAAACTTTTGAAATCTTAATGGGTGATAAAGTGGAACCACGCAGAAATTTCATAGAAGAAAATGCACAATATGTAAAGAACTTGGATATTTAAAAAAGTCAGGATAGAAAAGCTTCTATCCTGCTTTTACATAGAGTGCATTGAGTATAAGTGATAACTAACATAGGGTGAGCATACGCTGGCTCTTTACAGGGAGGTTCTTTATATGGCTGAAACGCCGAAGTCCCAAATAAAGGAAATTAATATAAGCGAGGAAATGAGGACATCATTTCTTGATTATGCAATGAGTGTTATTGTCTCGCGCGCACTACCGGATGTACGTGATGGCCTGAAGCCAGTGCATCGCCGAATTTTATATGCAATGCATGATTTAGGGATGCATTCAGATAAACCGTTTAAAAAATCAGCACGTATTGTTGGAGACGTAATCGGTAAATATCACCCACATGGTGATTCAGCTGTTTATGAAACAATGGTGCGGATGGCGCAGAATTTTAACTATCGCTATATGCTTGTAGATGGCCATGGTAATTTTGGTTCAGTAGATGGTGATTCTGCAGCTGCGATGCGTTATACAGAGGCACGTATGTCAAAAATCTCAATGGAATTATTGAGAGATATTAATAAAGATACGATTGATTATCAAGATAACTATGATGGTGAAGAAAGAGAGCCTGTCGTATTACCTGCCCGTTTCCCTAATCTTCTTGTGAACGGCACATCAGGCATCGCTGTAGGTATGGCTACAAATATTCCCCCGCATCAGCTTGGGGAAATTATTGATGGTGTGCTAGCAATTAGCAAGGATCCGGAAATTTCAATTCCTGAGCTAATGGAAATTATCCCTGGACCAGACTTCCCGACAGCAGGTTTAATTTTAGGGCGCAGCGGTATCCGCAAGGCTTATGAAACAGGCCGCGGTTCGATTACTTTGCGTGCAAAAGTGGAAATTGAACAGAAGTCCAATGGCAAGGAAGTTATTATTGTTAACGAAATTCCTTATCAAGTAAACAAAGCGAAGCTGATTGAAAAAATTGCAGAGCTCGTCCGCGATAAAAAAATTGATGGGATTACCGACCTTCGGGATGAATCTGACCGTAATGGTATGAGGATTGTCATAGAAGTAAGAAAAGACGCGAATGCGAATGTGCTTCTTAATAACCTCTATAAACATACAGCTCTACAAACGAGCTTTGGGATTAATCTTTTAGCTCTTGTGAATGGCCAGCCTAAAGTGTTAAACCTAAAACAATGTCTGGAATATTATTTAGAACATCAGCAAGTGGTTATTCGCCGTAGAACAGAATTTGAATTAAGAAAAGCAGAAGCTCGTGCTCATATTTTAGAGGGATTACGAATTGCTCTCGATCATTTGGATGAGGTTATTAGCTTAATTAGAAGTTCACAAACAACTGATATTGCCCGTGAAGGATTAATGTCCAAATTCAATCTATCTGAAAAGCAAGCACAAGCTATTCTTGATATGCGTTTACAACGTTTAACAGGATTAGAGCGTGAAAAGATTGAAGAAGAGTACGCAAATCTCGTTAAGCTTATTGCAGAATTAAAAGAAATTCTTGCTAACGAGGAAAAAGTATTAGAAATAATCCGTGAGGAACTGCTTGAGATTAAAGAACGTTTTAATGATGAGCGTCGCACTGAAATTGTTTCAGGCGGTTTAGAACATCTCGAGGATGAAGATTTGATTCCTCAAGAAAATATTGTTTTAACTCTTACACATAAGGGCTATATTAAACGTTTGCCTGTATCAACGTATCGCTCACAAAAGCGTGGAGGCAGAGGAATTCAAGGCATGGGAACGAACGAAGATGATTTCGTAGAACATCTAATTACCACTTCCACGCATGATACAGTTCTTTTCTTTACAAATAAAGGGAAAGTCTATCGTGCAAAAGGTTATGAGATTCCTGAATTTAGCCGAACAGCTAAAGGGATTCCTATTATTAACCTTTTAGGTGTGGAGAAGGATGAATGGGTAAACGCGATTATACCTGTTGAAGATTTTGTAGACGATTGGTTCTTATTCTTCACAACGAAAAAGGGTATATCCAAACGTTCACCATTGTCTTCATTTGCCCATATCCGTAATAATGGGCTCATTGCACTCGGTTTAAGAGAAGATGATGAATTAATCTCTGTTCGTCTTACTGATGGCAAAAAAGAGATTATTATTGGCACAAAAGCCGGCATGCTAATTCGTTTCCCTGAAGAAGATGTTCGATCCATGGGAAGAACAGCTACTGGAGTGAAAGGTATTTCCTTAAGTGAAGATGATGAAGTAGTCGGTATGGAAGTGCTTGAGGAGAACTCTGAAATTCTGATTGTAACTAAGAAAGGCTATGGAAAACGAACACCTGCCGAAGATTACCGTGTGCAAGGCCGCGGTGGTAAGGGAATTAAGACATGTAATGTAACAGATAAGAATGGAACGCTTGTCTCAATGAAGGCTGTAACAGGGGAAGAAGACCTGATGCTAATTACTACAGGTGGTGTCATCATTCGTATGGCGGTTAATGATATTTCAACAATGGGTCGTAATACTCAAGGTGTGAAATTGATACGTTTAGACGAAAGTTTAGATGAATTCGTATCGACGGTAGCAAAAGTTGAAAAGGATGATGAAAAGTCTGAGGAAGAGTTAACAAAACCAATAGAGAATGCTGAAGAGCTGCCTGAAGAAGAACAATTAAATGACGAAGAGTAACAAAAAGAGGGACACTATTAAAAGTGTTCCTCTTTTTTACGATATATAAGTAAAAGGGTACTGATGATGGGGTGAATAATAAATGCGTGTATTAATTAATCAGGTTCAAGAAGGGTGTATTCTAACAGAAGATGTATTAGGATTATCTAATCAGCCGATTATTAAAAAAAATACAGTCATTACTGATGAACTATTATATATTTTAAAAGTTTATTTAGTGGAGGAAGTTGAAGTTGCAGGTATGTTAGAGAATGGAGAGCCATTCAATCCTGTGCAATTGCAAAACAGTGAAGCGAAAAATGAAATTCCCCTTATAGCTTCCTACATAAGTGCAGCGGAAAATTTCAAGAAGGAATTTTCATTATGGCAAACTGGGAGCTCTATTGATATAAATAAAATTTTTTCTATCATGATTCCGTTAATAGAAGAAATCAATT
The DNA here is from genome assembly GCF_002835735.1 of Cytobacillus horneckiae. Classification (GTDB taxonomy): domain Bacteria; phylum Bacillota; class Bacilli; order Bacillales; family Cytobacillaceae; genus Cytobacillus; species Cytobacillus horneckiae. Next base: position 18,436 of record NZ_PISD01000090.1, read on the forward strand.
TTTTTCCATCCTCAGAGATTTTCCAAATCAATCATTTATCGACAGATAAAGATTATATTTCAAAGCATGCAGTAGCAGTAGGGATGTTAAGCGCATTTATCGGGAGGAAATTAAATTATAGTAAAAGTGATATTGTACAGCTTGCAGTCGGAGGGGCATTGTGTGATGCCGGAATGGCAAAGGTAGAGCCTTCACTATTAGAAAAAGCCAGCCATTTGAATTATCACGAAAAAGAGGAGATTAAAAGACATCCAGAATATAGTCTTCAAATGGTTCAACACCTGCCTATTTTAAAAGATGAGGTAAAATCGGCAATATATGAGCATCATGAAAGATTAGATGGCAGTGGCTATCCTAAAGGAAAGTCTGGTAAACTCATTAGCTCATATGGAAAGATTTTTGCTGTTGCTGATGCATTTCATGCGATGAATTCAAATCGATCTTATCGTCGAAAATATTCTCCTTATCAAGTGCTTGAATTGATGCTGGAAGACTATTTCGGACAGTATGATCTTCTTTCAATAAAAACATTAGCAAATGGAATATTACATTATTCAATCGACAGTACAGTAAAACTATCTAATGGCCAGCTTGCTAAAATTATTTTTATCGATGAATCTGCACCTACAAGACCACTAATTAAAATGATTTCTACAGATGAAATACTATCTTTAAAAAATAATCGTCATCTATATATAGAAGAAGTAATGGATTATTATATATAAATAATATTTTTTAAAAAAGCGCTTGCAAAGTGGGCTATAGCTTGCTATAATAATTCAAGTCAGCAACGAAAGTTATTTACTTTCAAAAAGAAAGTAAAAAAAGTTGTTGACACAAGATATGATAAATGTTATATTTAAGAGGTCGCTTCCGAGCGAACGAGATTGATCTTTGAAAACT
>NZ_PISD01000091.1 GCF_002835735.1 Cytobacillus horneckiae
ATGTGGTACTTACAATTCCATGTTGTGTGTGCTAAACTATTCATGTCCTTCAAGGGGCATACCTCCTTCTATGGCGAGATAAAGTGGTCGGGAAACCAACTTTATCCTACCATGTGAAGTGAGGTTTTTTTAATACCACGCTTGAAGCTCTTTAGAACCCCCGGCATAGCCAGGGGTTTTCGAAACCACAAATAAAAGGGAGCGACCTCTTAAAGGTCCTCCCTCTTTTATTTGAAAGCATTACTTCGCATTTACTTTTTCATGCTTTGCATCGATGCGCTTTTCAATCATTTCGATTTGATCGCGATCTTTTAATAATTCCTCTTTATTCTTTCTGACTAATTCAATATACGATACTTTCTTCTTTCTCATTTGTGAACTCTCCTATCTGTTGATAACTATATTTTCAGACTATTTATTTTTTTGAAACACTCTCTTGTGCCTCAAGTAAAGGATGAAAATATTTTTAACGATGCGTCCTTTTGTCTTTGTAAGAAAATCTTACACATTTCATCAGACAAACCTCATCCGCAAATAAATTTTCGTTAAATTCAGATTAATATGAAACAATGAAAATGTCAAGACTTTTGGCTCATAATATTATTTTTAAATAATTTAGACACAATATCTTAACAAAACGTTTACAAAGGCATTCTATTTACTACCTTCTGTAATACAACATATACCAACATTCTCAATCTGTTCTCATATAGGTCGATTTTCACACCGCCTTTACCCTTACCATATATTAGAATCATATTGACATCTATATGATTCTAGTATAAAATCAGTCTTTGTGTTGAATGACGTGGTTCGAAACCATCCCACGATAAAAAACTAAGGAGCGTTAACATAAATGAATACAAAAACACTTGTTGCGAACGGGATTTTAGCAGCTTTATATATTGCTGTTTCCATGCTTGTTCAACCGATTGCATTCTCTGCTGTTCAGTTTCGCATAGCAGAAATGTTTAATCACCTGATCATCTTTGATAAGAAATATATTTACGGGATTGTGCTCGGCGTTTTCCTGACCAACCTGTTATTTTCACCTATGAAAGCATATGATCTCATCTTTGGTGTCGGCCATTCTATTATTTGTTTGCTAATTACCATCTTCATTTGCAAATTTATAAAGAATATTTGGGGACGAATGATTGCCAACACGATTGTATTTACTTTCATGATGTGGATTATCGCACTTGAACTGAAATTGGCAGTCGGCTTGCCTTTCATGTTTACATGGGCTACAACAGCCATAGGTGAATTCATTGTTCTGCTTGTTGGAATGCCGCTCATTTATTTATTAAATAAACGTGTGAACTTCTATAGATTAATTACTGGCAAAACGAAGGCAAGTCAAACCTTCTAATTTGCTTGAAAAGCTGGTGCAATCGCTGCACCAGCTTTTTTATTATTCCTTCGCTTTCTCTTCTTCTAATGCTTGATCCAGCCTGTCATCGTCACCTGCGCCATCTTCAACCTTCTTCTCTTTAGATAGGAATCATCCACCTACAGCAATCAGGATAAGAACGACATAGAAGGTTACCTTCCAGCCAGTTGAATGTGAAAATCCTTCTGGCAAAATTGCCAATGCAGGATGCGCTAGCGTAGTTACTAAGAGCTTAACACCTACCCAACCGACAATTAAGAAAGCGGCGATTTCAAGCCCTGGTCTCTTATGAAGCAAATCAACAAAGATATTAGCTGCAAAACGCATGATAATTAAACCGATCATACCTCCGGCAAAGACAACAAGGAACTGTCCTGTATCCATGCTTCCAACTGTTCCCCAGCCTGTGGCAGGAAGCGCCATAGCTAAGGCGATCGCAGCCAGAATAGAGTCAATTGCAAATGCGATATCCGCTATTTCAACCTTAAGAACTGTCAACCAGAAACCGGCGTTTTTTGTTTTCTTACCAGTCTGATTCTTCGGATCATGTTTGCTGACGACCAGTTTCCGATAGATGTGATTAAATGCGATGAAGATTAAATATACGGCACCTAGCGCTTGAATCTGCCATACGTCAACAAGGAATGAAATAACGAATAATGAAGCAAATCTAAATACAAATGCACCTGCTAATCCATAAAATAGTGCTTTCTTTCTTTCTTTTTCAGGCAAGTGTTTGACCATGATGGCCAAAACTAGTGCATTATCAGCCGCTAATAATCCTTCAAGGACAATCAATACTAATAATACCCAGCCGTACTCAAATAATAATGATAATTCCAAAGATAAAACCTCCTATTTTTTATGTAACAGTACTCCAGACAAGCATTGTTTATAGTGAAATTTAGTGAGTGCCATTATCTTTTGCTTAACATTCCCTTTTTATTTCACTTAAAAACAAAAAACCTTTACCGATTCCGGTAAAGGCCCAAAAAACAAATAAAGACCTTCACCGATTGGTAAAGGTCTTGCTAACAACAGTTAATGGTTGCCAACAAAGCCGAGAGCATTTGCTCCGAACTGACGACTTTGCTGTAAAAGCTACTCCCCTTTAGGAGACACTATTCATTTGATACAACAATCTTATTCTAAATATTACTAATTGTCAAGGTGAAATTTTCAACTGTTATTGGCTCTCATGTACTTTCATTAAATGCTGGAGCATTTTAGGTAATTTTTCAAATGAAAATGGCACGTGCAATCTTTCCGTTTTTTGATGGGCATCCTTTCCAAATGGACCGACATTTATCACTGGTGCAGTCACTTTCTCCATATCTTCAAACGGTATCGAATAGAGCTTTTCTCCGCCAGGCAGATTTCGATTATATTTGTCCATATCTGATAAATCGGCATGCAGACCTGCATAGCTTAAATCAGATATACCGTTAAAATAATCCACTGCTTTTAATTCCTCATCATGTGAATGGCGGGAGTAATCAATTAGTGAAGAGGCTATTTGCTCAATGATTGGGTCCTTTACTGAATTGACCGCAGGATAATATGGAGGCGCATAGAAGAGAATAATCATCGGGCCGAGCTCCTGGCACAGCATTGCCATCTGATCAACAATTTGCATCGTTTGCTCCCGTATATCCCCATCTGTTTCATTTGCGATCGATTGCTCCATTTTTTCAATATATTCTTCACTTGTCTTCTTCATTGCGTAATTACGCAATTCATCATAATAGTAAACTTGAATGGTAGATAGCTGCGAATCATCTAATTGGTTTAATTTATATTTCCCTTTTATAAATTCTTCCATTTTTTCAGCCGCACGATTTGCAATCTCTTTCATTTCTGCCATGACATCCACTGGCGTGCGCTTCATTAACAGCAAATTGAACAAACTTACAGACCGATGCGGAATTTGTGTCGTATATCCCTTTTTCAAATCCCTTTGCAATAATAATGTTGGCGGCGGCGACATGACCCCATTTACTGTTTCTGATAGTGCTTCATTCCACTCAACCTCTCCTGTAAGTACAGAGGACATCCAGCAGGCATTCATACCAGAGAATGGCTCACCTACGTGAGACTCTTTTCCAAAACAAAGTGCACCAGGCATGATTTTTCCAATTGTACCAGTGTAAAAATAGCGCTGTTCATCCTGAGGCACTTGGGAAAACATCGGTTCAGAATTTAAATAGAGTGTATACTTCAGACCGTGCTCAGAAGCCATTTCCACAAGCTTTGGTACAATCTCGCGCATTCCTACCGAGTTGACCTCTTCATCAGGAACAGTTACTAAAACTAAATTTATTTTCCACTCCTCAAAAGCGGCTTTTTCCAAAAGGGACATATGCTGTACAAGTCCGCATTTCATGTCCATCATCCCTCGTCCAAATAGCCAGTTTCCCGATAGCAAATCATCCTTTGCATCATCAGGCAGTTCGTCAACACGCTCATGAAGCGCCTTCGTCAATTCAACCGGATTAAATGCAAGATGCTGTAATTCGCCATAATCCTCAATATCCACTACATCAAAGTGACTAATCATTACTACTGTTTTCGTCGCTTCTTCATGCCTGTACAGCGCCGTTAAAATCGACCGCCCATCTGAGGTTGGATGATTTTTCACTAATGACTGATTTCGATGAAAATATGGAATTCGCTTTAACACCTGCTCCACTCTTAAGGGAAAATATTTCTCCCCCGCAGACAAAGTTACACTATCAATCGCAACTAGTTCCAATAATGTAGTTAACATTTGATCAGCAGACTGCATAAACATTTTTTCACTCATTGGTGGAAGCCTCCCTTAAATAATAATCAGTGAAGATTGGATGTTGTCCTTGCAAAAACCTTTCCAGTCGGTTCATCGCCTCTATTAGCATCTCCATAGAATAGGCATAGGTTATCCTTATGTAGCCCTCTCCAAAAGGTGTAAACGCACTGCCTGGAACAACCGCTACTCCTCCTTGCTTTAAAAGCAGAGAAGCAAAATGTTGAGCATCTTTAAATGTGGCCGGAATTTTAGGAAAGATATAAAAGCTTCCTTCTGGCTTATCAACTTCCAGTCCCATCTGCTTTAATTTTGCATAGACAAAGTCACGCCTTTTTTGATATTCCAACTTCATTCGCTTAGGGTCATCCCTGCCATGTTTTAATGCTGCAATCGCTGCATATTGGCTCGTGATCGAAGCACAAACAGAATTATAAAGATGCACTTTTACCATTTGGTCACTAATATATTTTGGTGCGAGTATATAGCCTAAGCGCCATCCTGTCATTGAATGGGACTTGGAGAGCCCGTTTATCACTAATGTCCTCTCCCGCATTCCTTCGAAAGCAGCGATACAAGCATGGTCCTTTTCATAAGTAATTTCACTATAGATTTCGTCCGAAATAATATAAACTTCCTGTGACTTTAACCATTGGGCTATAGGCAGCAAATCATCTGCTGATAAGACGACGCCGGTTGGATTAGAAGGGTAATTAAACAATATGGCTTTCGTATTTTTGGTAACAGCTAATTCCAATTGCTTCAATGTCGGTTTAAAGCCGCTATCCGTTGTGTCAATGATCACCGGTTTCGCACCGCATAACTCAATTAACGGAATATAGCCAGTATACGCAGGAGCGAATAGGATAACCTCATCCCCTTCCTCCAATATCGTTCTAAAAGCTGTATCAATGGCTTCACTTGCCCCTATCGTAATAATCACTTCATCATTTGCATCATAATGTACGCCGTATTGATCATCATAAAACGCTTGAACCTCTTCACGGAGCTGAAGAAGTCCCGCATTATGTGTATAGGTTGAATAATCTTCCAAGATTGAAGTGATTGCCGCTTCCTTAATATGACTAGGTGTTGGGAAATCTGGCTGACCAATTGTTAGGTTGATTGCATCCGGATAATCAGTCAGCTGATTCGAAATTTTCCTGATGCCAGGCACCTCAAGCTGCAATACGCGCGAATTTAATGAACGTGTCATTTTTCTCTACCTTTCTGTTACTTCCTATTTCAATAAACCTGGAAGCCAAGTGGATAATACCGGTATATAAGTAATTAAGAATAATGTGATTAACATAGATAATAAGAATGGTAAAATCGCTGAAACGATTCTTTCAATTTTCACATTGCCGATACTTGAAGCTACAAATAAATTAACGCCCAATGGCGGCGTGATAAAGCCTATCGCTAAATTAGCTACTAGAATAACGCCAAAATGAATCGGGTCAATCCCTACAGCTGTCACAATCGGTAGCAGTATAGGTGTTAATACTACCAAAGCCGAAATCGTATCAATAAACATTCCTACAACCAACAAAATTAAGTTAATGACTAATAAAATGACTAAAGGATTACTTGATAAATCTGTGATGAATCCCGCAATGTTATTTGGGATTTGTTCAAGCGTCATAATATAGGCAAACGATATTGATAAACCAACGATAATCATAGTCGTCGCATTGATCACAATCGATTCACGAATACATTCGTATATATCCTTCATCGATAATTCTTTATGAACAAAGATACCGATGAGAGTGGCATACACTACAGCAACAACAGCTGCTTCTGTTGGAGAAAATATACCTCCATAAATTCCGCCCAATATGATCACAGGAATTAAAAGCGCCCATTTTGCATCATAAATCGCTTTTAAAACGGCCTTAAAGGAATAGTCAATCGATGTATCCGGTTTATAGTCTTTCTTCTTCGCAATTAAAAATGAGACAACCATTAATCCAAGCCCAATAATCATACCGGGAATAATTCCCGCTAAAAACATACTGCCGATTGAGACACCGCCGATAACACCGTACATGACGAATGGTATACTTGGAGGGATAATTACGCCGATTGACCCTGATGCGGCCGTTAAAGCGGCAGCGAAGCCTTCATCATATTGCTTTGCTTTCATAGAAGGAATCATAAAAGAACCGATTGCTGCTACTGTTGCCGGTCCAGATCCAGAAATGGCAGCAAAAAACATGCATGTCACAACAGTAACCATCGCCAATCCGCCGACCATCCAGCCGACTAGCATCGTTGCCAGTGTCAGAAGCCTTCTTGAAACACCTGCTTTCCCCATTAATACGCCTGCCAGCATAAAAAATGGAATAGCCAATAATGGGAATGAGTCAAGGGCCGTAAACGCCTTTTGTGTCATAATGGTTAAAGGAAGTGTCGTAGTAAAGTAAATCGTTACTAAGGCGGAGGCTCCGAGAGCAATGGCAATAGGGACGCCAATGATTAAAAATACAAATAGCGAAATGAATAAGACCGCTACTGTCATACCGGATTTCCCCCTTCTTTATAATCTGAGGAATCAGACCGCCATATCATCCATAGCTGCTGTATCAAACGGAGCGACATTCCTGCTCCCCCGATTGGAATAGCCAAAAAAGGAATCCACATCGGAATTTGCATCGCAGGTGTAAGCTGGCCGTTTCTCAAGCTGCTTATAACCAATTGCGTGCCTAAAATGGCCAATGATAAAGCAAGCGCAAACCAAACGAGGATTGCCAATGTTTCAAATACCTTTTGTACAGATTTAGTAAACAATTTAGTAAACGCCTCGATTTTAATGTGCTCTCTCAGCCTAATGGCATAGCTGGCACCAATCCATACTTGCCAGATATGTATATATCTCGCAAGTTCCTCAGTCCAGCTCGGTGCAGCAGAAAACACATATCTTCCTATTACTTGTGCGAATATGAGCAGCACCATGACTATCATTGTCAGCACAAGGAAAATCTCTTCAATATAACGATCTTTCATCTTCATGGCATGCATGCTCCTTTTAAGCATTTTAGGTTTAATAAATTTTTTATAGTTAAAAGAAAAGCCGCCCCATTAGACAATAGCTGGGGAGACCTTTTCTATTTTATTTGTTTGCCTCCAATGCCTGCTTCACTAAATCCTCACCTATCTCAGGAACATATTTGTCATATACTGGTTGCGCTGCATCTCGGAACGCTTGTTTTTGCTCGGCAGTTAGTTCGTTTACTTTCGTGCCATTGTCTTTGATTTTTTGCAAAAATTCCTCATCCTGCTGATGAGCAAGCTCGCGCTGCTGTTCCCGATATTCTACAGATGCTTCATCCACCACTTTCTGAAGATTCTCCGGCAAATTATTGTAGAAATCATTATTCATTACTAAGATTGTAGCTGCATACACATGTCCGCTAAGCGTTAAATAGTCTTGTACTTCGTAAAACTTATTCGTATAGAAAAGTGAGATTGGATTTTCCATCGCATCATAAGTTTTTTGCTGCAGTGCAGTATACAATTCACCAAAGGCAAATGGAGATGCATTTGCTCCAAAAGCTTTAAACGTATCTGTGTGAACAGGATTTTCTAATGTACGGAACTTAATCCCTTGTAAATCACCCGGACTTTCAACAGGACCATTATTATTAGAAATATTTCTGAACCCATTTTCAGCAAATACCAATCCTTTTAAATCGTTGTTTGACAGGTCGTCTAATAAAGATTGCCCTAATTCTCCGTCAAGCGCTTTATAGGCAGCTTCATTTGTACTAAAAAGAAATGGCAGATCGAAAACCATAAATTTTTTATTAAAAGATGCCAGCGGCGCAACAGCAGGGATGGTCATTTCAATATTCCCAAGCTGTACAGCTTCAATTGCTTCGCGGTCAGAAGCGTAAAGTGAACCATTTGGATATAATTGAACCTTAATTTTCCCTTCAGTGTCTTCCTCTATTTTTTTCTTAAAATTTAATGCTGCAATATGTGTCGATTGCTCCTCAGGTACAAGATAAGCGACCCTCAATGTATATTGGGAATCACCGTCATCGCTACCGCCCTCTTCATTATTCGCACCAGAAGGCCTGCCACAAGCACTTATTATGAACATGGCAATCACTAACACAACAACTGCTAATCTCTTTTTCATCTAATCTCCTCCTCTAGTTATATGCGTTTGCCAACATTGTTTAAGTGATACTCCATTTGCAGTTTTGCTGATTGAATATCTTTATGTTTTAAAGCATTGACAATGGATTTATGTTCTTCAATCGCTTCCGGAATACTAACTGGAAGCGTTTTGGATAATATAATAAATGCTCTGCTTACTTGACTGTTTAGCTGCTTAACCAATTCAACCAATGCCTTATTTCTGCTTTTGCTTGCAAGAAGTAAATGAAAATCATGATCCAAATCATTGAATTCTTGGTAGTCCTGATTTTCAAATGCTCTCTCCTGTTTGATAATATGGTCCTCCAATTGCTCAATAAACTTTGTATGAATCGATTTATTAGCAATCATCTCTAAGTTGCTAGTCTCTAAGATTTTCCTTACTTCCAACAGCTCCATCGCTTCTTGATATGTAAATGATGCCACTACTGCGGGTTTGCCTTTCGCAAGCTCAACAAGCCCTTCAGCAGATAAAAGCTGCAATGCTTCCCGTATCGGTGTGCGGCTAATGCCTAAATCTGCTGCCATTCTTTCTTCAGGCAAAAAATCGCCTGCACTTACATCACCAGAAATAATCGCCTGCTTAATAATGTTATAAGCCTGCTCCCCCAAAGACTGAACTCTTGCAACTTTTTTCAAACCATATCTACCACCCTTTATCTGTATACAGTATACAAATAATAATAATGTCTGATAAAATAGAAGTAAATGAATTTTTAAAAAATTTATAATATTATTATTGAGGTGCATAAATATGTACAGCCAACTTATACAAATATTAGGAAATGAAAAAGTAAGCCAGAACGAAACGATTCTCTTTCAACATAGTAAAGATGAATCCTATCATCCACCCGTTGAGCCTGATATTGTCGTTTTCCCAGCAAGTAAGGAGGACATCATTGAAATCGTTCAATTTGCCAATCGCCAGCAAGTTCCGATTGTACCCTTTGGAGCAGGCTCTGGTTTGGAAGGACAGGCCACTCCGATAAAAAAAGGAATATCCATCAGCTTTCAGAAGATGAATAAAATCGTTTCATTTAATCCAGAGGATATGCTGATTACTGTCCAGCCTGGTATGACACGTCTGGAGCTCAACGAAGCCATAAATAAACACGGACTTTTTTTTCCTGTTGATCCTGGTGCAGATGCGACAATTGGCGGAATGACTGCTACAAATGCAAGCGGCACATCAGCAGTTCGTTACGGTACGATGCGTGATCAAGTTTTACAATTAGAAATAGTCCTTCCTAACGGCCAATTAGTTAAGGTCGGGAGCCTAGCGAAAAAATCTTCATCAGGTTATCACTTGAACGGCCTATTTATTGGTTCTGAAGGTACACTCGGGATATTTACAGAAATCACATTAAAATTACAGGGCATACCTGAAGCAATCTTGGCTGCTCGCTGTTCTTTCCCATCAATCGAATCTTCAGTAAAAGCAGCTCAAGCAGTGCTTCAAGCTGGTATACCAGTAGGGAGAATGGAGCTGGTTGACGAAGTAAGCATGAAGAAAGTGAATGATTACAGCGACACCAGCTATCCCGAAAAACCGTCCTTATTCTTTGAATTCCACGGGAGTAAAGCCGGCATTAACGAGGAGGCTTCATTAGTTGAAATGATTGCAGCTGATCTTGGCAGCGAGGATTGGGTAGCTGAGGCGGATTCTAAAGCTAGGGCACTCTTGTGGAAAGCGAGACATGAACTGGCTTATGCATTTCGGCATGAAAACCCGAAACTTAAAGCCGGCGGCACCGATGTATGCGTGCCTATATCTAAACTTGGGGAAGTCGTAAAGTTTGCTAGAGACAAGATTAATCAATATAACATCGAAGGCGGAGTTCTCGGGCATATTGGCGATGGAAATTTTCATACGATTTGCATGTATGACCCCGCCAATGCCGAAGAGGTAAGGACAATAAATGAAATAGATCAACACATTGTGCAGCTTGCGCTATCATATTGAGGAACTTGCACTGGAGAGCACGGAGTCGGCCTTGGCAAAATGAAGTTTCAGCAGGAGGAACATGGCGAGTCGCTGGAACTGATGCAAAATATTAAAAACCTAATCGACCCCAATCACATTATGAATCCTGGAAAAATTTTTCCTTCTTAATAGAAAAATAAAAGGTGCACGCTATATCGTGCACCTTTGAGCATTCAATCACACAGTCAATACTGAAGCTGGTTGAAAGAATTCATTATATAATGCTTGAACCGCCCTTTTTTCATCTACTTCCTTCACTGCAAACATCATGCTCACCTCAGAAGAGCCCTGGTTTATCATCTCAATATTCACTTCGGCTTGGGCCAATGCATTTGCCGCCCTTGCCATCGTGCCGATATTATGGCGCATTCCTTCACCTACCACCATAATAAGTGCAAGACTGTGCTGAATATTCACTTCATCTGCCTGCAGTTCTGAAACAATTTGTTCAATAATATGATTTTCTTCTTCTGCGTCTAACTGATTTTCACGGATAATCACAGTCACATCGTCAATGCCAGAAGGAGTATGTTCATAGCTAATTCCGTATTGTTCTAAAATGGAATAAAGTCTGCGGCCAAAACCAATCTCCCTGTTTAATAAGTACTTGCTGACATAAATGCTGCAAAATCCTCCGCCACTCGCTATGCCAACAACAGGCCCGTTTGTATTATCCCTTGAGTTAACAATCTTCGTTCCTTTTGCTGCGGGATTATTTGTATTCTTAATTTGCACAGGAATGCCGGCCTGAATAGCTGGAATGAGCGCTTCATCATGCAAAACCGTAAATCCGGCATAGGACAGTTCGCGCATCTCCCTGTATGTGAGTTCCTTAATCTCTTTTGGATGCTCAACAAAGGTTGGATTTACCGAAAATACAGCATCAACATCCGTATAATTTTCGTACAGCTCAGCTTTAACCGCATGAGCTAATATCGACCCTGTCACATCTGAACCACTTCTTGAAAAAGTGAAGATGTCTCCTTCCTCACTATAGCCAAAAAATCCAGGGAAAATAATGATTTCCTCACAGTCGCGCAGTTCAACAAGCTTGTTGTAAGCTGAAGGCAGCACCTGTGCATTTCCATGCTCATTCGTTACAATTAAGCCCGCATCACCTGGATTCATATACTTCGCATGTACGCCTTTCATTTGAAAATAGCATGCAACAAGTTTGGCATGATTATCTTCGCCGCTTGCTTTCAGTGTATCTATATACTGTTCTGGATCACTTTGACTGCCATTCACTCTGGAGAGCAAATCATCTTTAATTGTCTCGATGATGGTTGGCGGTAATGCAAGATCTTCAGCTATATCCCTATAGCGTCCAATAACCTGATCGATAAATGGCTGCGGGCTTTCTCCATTCATAGCATGAAGCCCACTTGCTATTAATAAATCTGTAACCTTCTCATCTTCCGCATTTCGTTTCCCCGGTGCCGAAACAACAATAATTCGTCTACTTGGATCTGATGTAACGATATTGAATACCTTTTCCAGCTGTTTTCCTGTAGCCAGTGAAGAACCGCCAAACTTTACGACTTTCATCAAGACATCTCCCAATCTAATCACAATTTATACATTTATTCTACTACTGTTTGGAAAATAATCAAGAATTTTTTCCTCCGAGTGAGAACATTTGTATTTCTTAGAGAAACAGATGATGGTCATATTTTAATTTCAATGATAAAAAAAAGCTATACAGCAAGGTTTCCATTCGCCAGCACATTAGTTTAGTCTCGATTAACACTCTTGTGTACAGTTTTCCGCTTACACCCTTGTCATTTTGGTCTTAG
>NZ_PISD01000092.1 GCF_002835735.1 Cytobacillus horneckiae
AGTTTTCAAAGATCAATCTCAATCGCTCAGAAGCGACTCTATTAATATATCATTTCTTTCAATCAAAGTCAACAAGTTTTTTTAAAAAGTTTATTTGACTGTTTTGCGTCATTTAGTGACGACTTTTACTATATTACCAGCAAGGTATTAACTTGTCAACAGGAATATCAAAAAAAAGACAGTCTCTACATTTTGCAGAAACTATCTATTTCTTTCTATATTACATAGCTTTGAATCGCAACCAATGCACACATGCCCGGAACTCCTAAAAATCCACTAACTGTTACTGTAGCCAGATTGATTGGCACATGTATTCCGTATTGATTGCCTAGTGCATTTAAAAAGAAAAGCAAAAGTGCACCGATCAGTAGTTTAACTATACCTTGTCCAACAAACTTAACCGGCTTAAGTGGCGCTCCTAGCACTAAAAGCAGCACGATTAATACAGCAAATGCAGAAATCATCCATATTGGCTCCAAAAAAAGACCCCCTATTTCAGGAAACTTGTACTATCAATTTATGATAGTCGTTTCGAAAAAAGACCAGGGAGCTGTTCTGTTATTCATATTAAGTTACGAATGAATACTTACATTTCTTTTTTTTGCTTCTTTAAAGAGATAAAAATACTTTGCTTCTGCTAATTTAGCCTCACTAATTGATTCTGCGGAAGGATCAAAACTTTTTTCAATTAGTGATCTTTGATTTTTCCATTCAACTTTTAAGCTGTCCAACTGGTTTAAAAGCTTCTTATCATATTCTTTTCGAAGCCACCCTTTTCTGCGAAAAAACATGCTTATTCTCTTACCCCCTGCGGTGTTAAACTTCTCTTCTTCCTTCTAGCGCTTTAGAAAGCGTAACTTCGTCTGCATATTCCAAATCCCCGCCTACTGGCAAGCCATGGGCGATTCGAGTTGCCTTAATGCCTGAAGGTTTAATTAATCTAGAGATATACATCGCTGTTGCTTCACCTTCAATATTTGGATTTGTAGCTAAAATGACTTCTTCGACCGTTTCATCTTGAAGCCTTTTTAATAAGTCTGGAATATTGATATCTTCCGGACCAACTCCATCCATAGGTGATATTGAACCATGCAGAACATGATACAGCCCATTAAACTCTTTCATTTTTTCCATAGCGATTACATCTTTTGGGTCTTGAACAACGCAAATAACTGTACGATCTCTCCGAGCGTCTTCACAAATATAGCATGGATCTTGGTCAGTAATATGTCCGCATACAGAGCAATAAGACAAATTCCTTTTTGCATTGACTAATGCCTTTGCAAAGTCTAGTACGGTATCTTCCTTCATACTTAACACAAAAAAGGCCAAGCGCGCTGCCGTTTTTGGTCCAATACCTGGTAGCTTCATAAAGCTATCAATCAGCTTTGATATTGGTTCAGGATAATGCATGATGTTCTTCCTCCTATTTCTCCTGCTTCCAAAAAAACGCCGCTATATGGCTCTGGAAGTAACCTACATCCATCAAGCCCGCGGCGTTCTTTCATCCTCTCAGGCAAAGCCCGTTAAAACGATTGGTACTTAAAACATTCCAGGAAGGTTCATTCCTTTTGTGAATTGTCCCATTGTGCTGTTTGTTAATTCATCAGCTTGTTTTAATGCATCATTTGTTGCTGCTAATACTAAATCTTGAAGCATTTCAATATCTTCCGGATCAACAACTTCTTCTTTAATATTTACTTCAAGGATTTCTTTATGTCCAGATACAACAACTGTTACCATACCGCCACCAGCAGTGCCTTCGATTTTCTTTTCACCTAATTCTTCTTGTGCCTGTGCCATTTTCTTTTGCATTTTTTGCATTTGCTTCATCATGTTTTGCATATTTCCCATTCCACGCATTGATCAAAACCTCCAAATATTATTTAATCTTTAATTTCTATTAAATCATCACCAAATAACTTTTTGGCTTCTGCAATGATTGGTTCTTCCTCCTGGCTTTCCAGTTCTTCACCAGATTCATTGCCATTCATTTGCTGATATTGCAGAAAATCCTCTCGTATCTTGTGCCACTGATCATCAGGCACACCTAACATTTGCAGGTTTTTACCTGTTAGCTCTTGTATAGATTGCGAAAGTATTTCAATAAATTTATGATTTTCCATTGCCATTTGACAATGAATTTCATATTTGAATTTTATAACAAAAGCTTGTTCCGAAGCAGCAACTGGCTCTGCTTCATTAAGTAGAGCAGCCTGTGACCGCATCTGATTATGGATGAGACGGTCGAGCATTTCGCCCCAGCAGCTTTTAATTGCCATTAAGTCCTTCTTCGTTGCTTGTTTGAGCACTTCATTTATTCTTCCAACCGGAGTTTGGAAACCTTTGCGAGAGCTTCGCTGCGGTTTCTTCTGCATAGGAGCAGCCGCTGAATCTTCTACCCTTACTCCAGAAGCTTTAATATCAGTCAGCTCTTTCTCAAGCAATTCAATTCTTGTTAATAATGGCTGAATATCTGTATTAGCTTCCGCTGAGTGCATGCGGTCAAGCTGGCACAGTTTCACTATTGCCACTTCTAAGAATATCCGCGGATGGTTCGTCCATCTCATTTCCTGCTGTGTCTTATTCAATAATTCAATAAGCTCATAAATTTCATCTTGATTCGTTTCGTTGGCTAGCCTGACAAATTCATCATCCAGCAGCACTCTCTCAAGCGACTCTTCAAGATTAGGAGCAGCCTTATACAACAGCATATCTCTATAATAAAGTATGAAATCCTCAATAAATCTAGAAGGATCCTTTCCTTGAAATAAGAGTTCACCCAATATTTCCAAGCCTTCTGCAGCATTACGATCTTTAATTGCCTTTGCCAGCCTATTCAGAAACCCTTGTGATACTGCGCCTGTTACAGCAAGCGCATCTTCTACCTTCACCTGTTCATCACTAAATGATATAGCCTGATCTAGCAAGCTTAAAGCATCACGCATTCCACCTTCAGCTGCACGTGCAACAACTTGAAGCGCCTGCTCTTCACATTGTAGGCCTGTTTCTTCCACAATCATTTTCATTCTGCCCACGATAGACTTTGAGGAGATCCGCTTAAAGTCGAAACGTTGACATCTGGAAATAATCGTTAGAGGAATTTTATGCGGCTCGGTTGTGGCTAAGATAAATATTACATGCTTAGGAGGTTCTTCTAAAGTTTTTAATAAGGCATTAAACGCGCCGATTGAAAGCATATGCACCTCGTCTACGATGTAGACCTTATACTTCACCGCACTTGGCGCATACTTTACCTTGTCTCGGATATCCCTAATTTCCTCCACTCCGTTATTTGAAGCAGCATCAATTTCAATGACATCCGATATAGAACCATCAGTAATTCCTTTACATGAAGGACATTCATTACATGGCTCATTCACAGGTGCTCTCTCGCAGTTGACAGCCTTAGCAAGTATTTTTGCTGCACTTGTTTTTCCTGTTCCCCTTGGTCCAGAAAAGAGAAAGGCATGTGAGATTTTTTGCTGAAGCAAGGCGTTTTGCAATGTCTTCGTTACATGCTCTTGCCCGACAACATCTATGAATGTCTGCGGACGCCATACACGATATAAAGCTTGGTAACTCAAACTAAACGCCCTCCTTTTTATTGTCCTACTTATTATAACTTATCTAAATTCCTTTTTACAAAATGAATGGAGAAAAAATCTCAATATAAAACAAAAACTCATCCTTTTATGCAGAATGAGTTGAATGTATGTATTTAACTGCCGTGCACCTTCCTTCGACTGACGCCCATAAGCGTTACTTAAGCAGTTAGCTCAGCCCAGGCAACCCCGCGGCACATGAGAGTGTCCACTTAATGCTGCTTCCTTCCGGACCTGACATGGTTCATGGGTTCCCATTGCGCGGGACCCAGGCGTCAACACCACTTACTTAAGGCAGACCCTACAGGACATCAGCCTCAGAGAAGGGATTCAGTCTCGCTAGAGCGGATTGCGAGTACAGGGCACCGCTACCTCCCCACTTAGCACGGCAAAATTGATACCATATTTAATTGCGTCTTTATCGACGCATTTATAAGTATACTGGTTTTTTATTTAAAAAGCAATGCTTATCCCTCACCGGTTTCTTCCAATTGCTTTCGCCTTTGTTTTTCTGCCTTTTTCCTTCTTCTAAGATCACTAAAGAATGTGGATAATAAAGCGCCGCATTCCTTTTCTAAAACACCCGAGACGACTTCACTCTGATGATTAAACCGTGAATCATTCAACAGATTCATCAATGTACCGGCACATCCACCTTTAGGATCTGTCGCTCCATACACAACTCTTTTTATTCGCGATAGTATGATTGAGCCTGAGCACATTGGACACGGCTCAAGGGTTACATAAAGAATCGCGTCCTCTAATCTCCATGTCCCTAAATAATCGCATGCTGTCTCGATAGCGAGCAGCTCAGCATGAGCGGTAGCTCTCTGGTTTGTTTCACGCAAATTATGAGCACGGGCAATAATTTCACCCTGATAAACAATCACCGCTCCTATCGGAACTTCAGCCAGTTCCTTTGCCTTTTCTGCTTCCTTAATTGCTTCTAGCATATATTTTTCATCTTCTGCGCTCATTCCTTGTTCATTCCCTTTTAAAAATTTCTGCCTGCCCTGTGTAAAAAACAAATAATTATAGAAGAATAAAGGCAAAAGGGGCTGACTTTACATGAAAGAACCAACCACATCTGGTATTGCTTTTATTATTATTGACATGATTAATGACTTTCAATTTAAACATGGTGAAGTTTTAGCGCAAAAGGCACTGCAAATCACCGGACCGATTAATCAAATTAAAGAGCAGTTTAAAAAACACCATTTGCCTATTATATACGTTAATGATCATTATCAGCTATGGCAAGCAAATCTAAATAAAATTATCGATTATTGTCATAACCCAATCAGTCAACCGGTGATAGATGCCATCCGGCCATCTCCAGATGATTATTTCTTAATTAAACCAAAACATTCAGCTTTTTATGGTACAGCTTTAAATACTCTTCTGCACCAGCTTCAAGTTCAAACACTTGTTATTTCCGGCATCGCAGGGAATATATGTGTTCTCTTCTCAGCTAATGATGCTTATATGCGTGACTATAAATTGCATATACCAGGTAATTGCACTGCTTCCAATAATGACCATGATAACAATAATGCATTGAAGATGATGGAAGAAGTATTAAAAGCCGATATTCATTCTCTTTCTAGCAAAAATTATAACATTTCTGCTTTATTCCCTTCATAGAATGTCTATAGTGAATTCAAATAACAGCTTCCGTTGCTACTAAAAGCCGCTGAGGCATTTCATTTAAGGAGGGTTTTATTTTGCAAATACATGTAGTGCAGCCAAATCAAACAGTTTATGGGATAGCCCAAGCATACGGCACAACGGCTGACGATATTATCGAAGCGAACGAACTACCTAATCCTAACCAGCTCGTAATTGGTCAAACTCTTGTCATTCCGATTATCAGCCGCTTCTATTGGGTTCAGCCTGGAGACACAATCTATTCCATTGCACAGAGATTTGGATTATCTGCTGGGGAACTTGCAAATATTAATCAACTATCTCCAAACCGACCACTTCAAGTGGGCTTGCGATTATACATTCCAGAAGGACCGAAACCAGAAGCTGAATTTAACGCATATGTTGAACCGAGAGGTGACACTGTTTCTCCAGAACTTACTGAAGCCTCAAGAGATGCAGCCCCATATCTTACTTATTTAGCCCCTTTTAACTTCCAAGCATTGAGAGATGGTACCCTTAAAGAACCTCCACTTGGAGAATTGCCAGCTATTGCTGCTGATAACCAAAATGTACTTATGATGGTCATTTCAAACCAGGAAAACGATCAATTTAGTGACGAACTTGCTGAAATATTATTAAATGATCAAGCCATTCAAGATCAATTCTTAAACAATATCGTCAATACTGCTAATAAGTATGGTTTTCGGGATATTCATTTTGACTTTGAGTTCATACGACCTGAAGACCGGGAAGCATATAATCAATTTTTAAGAAAAGCAAGAGATCGATTCCATCAAGAAGGATGGCTGCTTTCTACTGCATTGGCGCCGAAAACAAGTGCAGAACAGCAAGGAAATTGGTATGAAGGCCATGACTATAGAGCTCATGGGGAAATAGCTGATTTTGTTGTTATTATGACATATGAGTGGGGATACAGCGGCGGTCCGGCAATGGCAGTGTCTCCTATTGGACCGGTTCGCGATGTACTTGAATACGCCATCACAGAAATTCCTCCAGAAAAAATCTTAATGGGACAAAATTTATATGGTTATGATTGGACACTCCCATTTGTTCAAGGTTCTATTGCACGAGCAATCAGCCCTCAGCAAGCGATTCAAATTGCTGCTGATAATAACGTAGCCATTCAATATGATGAAGATGCACAGGCACCATTTTTCCATTACACCGATGATGAAGGCAATCGTCATGAAGTTTGGTTCGAAGATGCCCGCTCCATTCAAGCAAAATTCAATTTAATTAAAGAACTTGGCCTAAGGGGAATGAGCTATTGGAAACTCGGGCTTTCCTTCCCGCAAAACTGGCTATTAATTACCGATAACTTTGAAGTAGTCAAACGTTAATCTTCCTCCAGCCTCCTAACTTCATTTTCCACTAAAAAAAGGTCTGACCTGTGTTAAAATGGAACTTATGTTAGCTTAGGGGGAAAAGCATGAATGAAGACTATACCTTTTATAGCAGTTGAAGGACCCATTGGTGTGGGAAAAACATCTCTTGCCAAAGCCATCTCAGAACATTTCCAATATGAATTATTAAAAGAAATTGTCGATGAGAATCCATTCTTAGGAAAGTTTTATGAAAATATTGAAGAATGGAGTTTTCAAACAGAGATGTTCTTTCTCTGCAATCGTTATAAACAGCTTGGAGATATCGAAACGGATTATATAAAGAATGGAAAGCCAGTAGTCGCAGATTATCATATTTTTAAAAACCTTATTTTCGCTCAAAGATCTTTAAATGATGCAGAATATGAGAAGTATGAAAAGATCTATCATATTTTAACAAACAATATGGCGCAGCCAAATCTCATCATATACTTACATGCGAGTCTTGATACACTGCTTACAAGGATTAAGAAAAGAGGCCGTGAAATCGAAAAGAACATCAGCCCATTATACCTTGAACAACTCGCTATAGATTATGATAATAAAATGAAAAAACTTGAAGAGCAAAACCCTAACCTGCCTATTCTTCGTTTTAACGGAGATGAGTTAGACTTTGTAAATAATGAAAATGACATGAAGCACATCATACAATTGCTAACTGATAGCTTAGTAAAGAGGAGTCTACAGCAATGAATATAAACAAATATGGCATACCAGAGAATGCAGTTATTACAATCGCAGGAACAGTCGGAGTTGGAAAATCTACAATGACAAAAAGCTTAGCCGAAGCGCTAAATTTCAGAACCTCATTTGAAAAAGTTGATACCAATCCATATTTGGATAAATTCTATGCTGACTTCGAACGCTGGAGCTTTCATTTACAAATCTATTTTCTAGCTGAACGCTTTAAAGAGCAAAAGCGCATGTTTGAATATGGAGGTGGATTTATCCAGGATCGTTCTATATATGAAGATACAGGTATCTTTGCAAAAATGCATTATGAAAAAGGAACGATGTCGGAAGTGGACTATCACACCTATAAAAGCTTATTTGATGCAATGGTTATGACACCATACTTTCCACATCCCAATCTTCTCATTTATTTAGAAGGATCTTTAGACGATATCCTCGCACGCATCCAAGAACGCGGACGTCCGATGGAGCAGCAAACATCCATTGAATACTGGGAGGAAATGCATGGCCGGTATGAAAGATGGATTAACAGCTTTAATGCCTGCCCTGTGCTTAGGCTGAATATAAACGATTATGATCTAATTAATAATGAAAAAGGAATAGATCTTATTCTTGAAAAAATATCGCATACATTAAAGCAAACCATTTAAGAAAAGCGCAAGACGAGCCTTTTTCAAGGTCATACTTTCTTGTCTCTTAAAAAGAAGCTGCACCAATTTTCATTAGGAGCAGCTTCTTTTTATTTTCGAAATTTTAGAGATAAAAAAAAACCGTTACTATAAAGTAACAGCTTCATATCTCCAAAAATTTATGCGCGTGTTAAATGTCAATATAAATGGCGGAGGAAGAGGGATTCGAACCCCCGCGGGCTTTAACACCCCTGTCGGTTTTCAAGACCGATCCCTTCAGCCGGACTTGGGTATTCCTCCGTATCGACAAGAAATAATATAACATCTACAAAATATAAAGTCAAGGAATTTTGAGCCTCCTTTAAAAATATTTCATTTTGCGGAGGCTCAATTGTTTTTTTCTTATTTTTCTTGTGGCCTTATCACTTCTTTATTGCCCATATATGGACGAAGCACTTCTGGAATCACAACACTGCCGTCCTCTTGCTGGTAATTTTCTAAAATGGCTGCGACCGTACGGCCAACCGCAAGCCCTGAACCATTTAATGTGTGAATCGGCTCTGGCTTTGCTTTTGCATCACGACGGAAACGAATATTCGCACGCCTTGCTTGGAATCCTTCAAAATTACTGCAAGAAGAGATTTCACGGTAATTATTATAGCTTGGAATCCACACTTCGATATCGTATTTTTTCGCAGCTGTAAAACCTAAATCACCTGTACACATGCTCATGACACGATAAGGCAAACCTAATAATTGCAATACCTTTTCAGCATTTTTAGTCAGCTGCTCTAATTCCTCATAAGAATCCTCTGGTTTTACAAATTTCACAAGCTCTACTTTATTAAATTGGTGCTGGCGAATCAGCCCGCGTGTATCACGGCCTGCAGACCCGGCTTCTGAACGGAAGCATGCACTAAAGGCTGCATATTTAATTGGCAATTCTTCTGCTGTTAAAATTTCATCACGGTGCATATTTGTCACCGGTACTTCTGCTGTCGGAATGAGAAAGTAATCCTCGCTGTCAATTAAGAATGCATCCTCTTCAAATTTCGGAAGCTGACCTGTCCCTGTCATGCTTGCGCGGTTCACCATATATGGTGGTAATACTTCCTCATAGCCATGTTCTTCTGTATGAAGGTCAAGCATAAAGTTAAACAATGCTCTTTCTAAACGTGCACCTAGCCCTTTATAAAAAACAAAACGGCTGCCTGTCACTTTACTGGCTCTTTCAAAATCTAGTATGCCTAAATCAGTGGCGATATCCCAATGCGGTTTTGATTCAAAATCAAATTCACGAACCGCCCCCCATTTCCAGGCCAGAACGTTATCATCTTCTGTCTCACCAACCGGAACACTCTCATGTGGAATATTGGGAATGCTTAGCATTAATTGATCAAGTTCTTCTTCAACCACTCGTAATTTCTCATCCAGTGCTTTAATTTGATCGCCAACCTCACGCATTTCAGTGATTAAATGATCAGCATCTTTTTTCTCACGCTTTAAAGTCGCCACTTGAGCAGACACTTCGTTTCTCTTGCTCTTCAACTGTTCTGTTTCTACAAGAAGCTCGCGTCTTTTTACATCAAGGTCTTCAAATTTCCCCAGATCAGATAAATCCTCTCCGCGGTGCTGAAGCCTATTTTTTACTTCTCCAAAATTTGCCCTCAAAAATTTAATATCCAGCATGTTTAGTTCCTCCATTTAATTTTGTTAATATGGTATTGGTGGCAAAAACACAAAAAACTCCCGTCCCTATAAAAAGGGACGAGAGTTACCCGCGTTGCCACCCTAGTTGAAAGCATAAGCTCTCCACCTTAAATCGATAACGGGTTTTTACCCGAGAGTTTTTACTGGCAAACGATTGCGTTCGAAACTCTGCTCAAGGATGGATTCACAAGCTTCAACCACCGATTCTCACCAACCATCGGCTCTCTTTTGGCAGAAGTCCTGCTACTAGTTCCTCTCATTGCTTTCACTATAATAAGTTAGTAATTCATAATTTACTATAATTATTAACAGTTTGCAACCTCATTATGCTTTTTCTTATTTGTTTAGCATAAAAAAAGCCCTCTGCTTTAATTAAGCAGAGGGCTTCATCCTTATTAGAACCAGCCTTTTACAGTCGATGAAACGCTGCCCCATACATCACCAAAGAATCCACCAATACCACGCATAGAAAGAATAAACCAATTTGCCTTTTCTACTGTTTCAGCAGCAACAACATCTACTTGTACCTGCTTCGTGTCTTTTGATAAGAATTCAATTGGAGAACCGTCTTCACTTTCAATTGTTAAATATCCAATTTTATCTCCTTTTTTAACAGGAGCGGTTAATTGACCCTCACCATTTAAAAGTTTTTCATCAATCACAAGCTTTGGCTTAAATTTATCTTTTTCTCCGTTTTTTACAACCATTGAAATTGCATCAGTTGATTCAATCTTAACTGAGCCTTCTTTTCCTTTTACAACTGCTAATGAATCTTTGTCCTTCACTTGATAGTTGGCAGGAATGATTTCCTCTGCACCAAAGTTAGCAAATCCATAATCTAACATTTTTTTTGTTTCATCAAATCTAGATTTATATGATCCGCTTGTATCATTATCCCTGGCATTCATTACAACTGTCACATAGCGTGTACCTTTACGCTCAGCTGTTCCTGTAAAACAATAGCCGGCAAAATCAGTTGTACCGGTTTTTAAACCATCGACACCTTCATAGCCGTATACTAGCTCAGGAAGCATCCAGTTCCAGTTTTCCATTTTGATTGCATCTTCAGTACCTTCTCTAAATGTCTTTCTTGGTGTACTTGCTGTTTCCAGCACCTCTGGGAAATCATTAATGAGCGAGGATGCTAACTTAGCTGTCGCTCTAGCTGACATCACATTTTCTTCATCTTCATTTCCTGCAGGATGATGCCCTTTTAAATCTTTATTATTTAAGCCTGAGGAGTTAACAAATTTGAAGTCTTCCAATCCAAGCTCCTCGGCCTTTTCGTTCATCATTTTTACGAAGTTTGTTTCTGAACCGGCAATCGTTTCAGCGATTCCAATCGTTGCAGCATTTGCTGAATAAATGGTCATTGCTTCGTAAAGTTCTTTAATATTGTATGTACCATCTCTTCTTAAATGGACATTGGATAAATTAGTGTCTTGAGACACCTTCCAAGCATATTCACTTACAGCATACTCTTGATCCCACGACACTTTGCCTTCTTTAATTGCTTCTAAAAGCAAGTATTCAGTCATCATTTTAGTCATGCTGGCAATGCCAAGTACTTTGTCTATATTTTTACCGTATAGTATTCTTCCTGTCTCTGCTTCTACTAAAATAGCAGCATCTGCATTAATACTCAGAACATCCTCTTCTGCAGCACTTGCACTATGTACATTTGGTAAAATTCCTAAAATCATAATCAGCGATAAGAAACAAGCAATAATTTTTCGATATCCTCTACTCTTCAATTCTAAAGCCCTCCAACAATTTTATGCAGCTTTTGTTATTTTATCACAACTCGCTCGTAATAGATAGAAACATCCTTTTCCTAATCTTGCCTATTCCATGAACATATAAAAAAAAGCTTAATTAGTCTTGGTTCAAATATCACGACTTCGAAATAAAGAACATATATGCATAATTTTGATTGTTAAAATGAACTTTACGCATAAAAAAAGAGAGGATTTCAAATCCCCTCTTCCAATTCAAACTTATAGAGAATAGTTCGGTGCTTCTTTAGTAATTTGAATGTCATGTGGGTGGCTTTCTTTTAATCCGGCACCTGTCATTCTAATAAATTGAGCATTTTCTCTTAATTCTTCTAAATCTTTTGATCCGCAGTAGCCCATGCCTGAACGAATGCCACCAACAAGCTGATAAATGGTATCTGCAAGAGGTCCTTTGAATGGAATGCGTCCTTCAATTCCCTCTGGTACAAACTTTTTATTATCTTCTTGGAAATAACGGTCTTTTGAACCTTTTTCCATTGATGCGACAGATCCCATTCCTCGGTAAACTTTAAATTGACGGCCTTGGAAGATTTCAGTTTCACCAGGGCTTTCAGATACGCCAGCCAACATGCTGCCCAGCATTACTGCGTGTCCACCAGCTGCAAGAGCTTTTACAATATCACCAGAGTATTTAATGCCTCCGTCAGCAATGATCGCTTTGCCATGCTTACGAGCTTCTGTAGCGCAATCATACACAGCTGTAATTTGTGGTACTCCAACACCTGCAACTACACGAGTCGTACAAATGGATCCAGGTCCGATACCTACTTTTACCACATCTGCTCCTGCCTCAATTAAAACTCTTGTTCCTTCAGCAGTTGCAACGTTACCAGCTACAACAGCCAATTCTGGATATGTTTCTTTAATCTCTCTTACAACATTTACTACACCTGCTGAATGCCCATGAGCTGTGTCTACAACGACAACATCAACTTGCGCCTTTACCAGCATTTCCAGCCTCTTCATTGTATCCTTTGTTACACCGACAGCTGCTCCAGCTAAAAGACGGCCTTGCTCATCCTTAGCTGAATTAGGGAATTCAATTACTTTTTCAATATCTTTGATTGTAATAAGTCCTTGTAGTACGCCTTCATCATCAACTAACGGTAATTTTTCGATTTTATATTTTTGAAGAATTTTTTCTGCTTCAGCAAGAGTCGTACCCACAGGAGCAGTAACTAAATTCTCTTTCGTCATCACATCAGAAATTTTTATAGAGAAGTCCTGAATAAAACGAAGGTCACGGTTTGTAAGAATACCAACAAGTTTTCGCTCGTCATTGTTATTAACAATTGGAACACCAGAGATTCTGTATTTCCCCATCAAATGTTCTGCATCATATACTTGCTGTTCTGGTGTGAGAAAAAATGGGTCAGAAATAACGCCGCTCTCAGAACGCTTTACCTTATCAACTAAATCTGCTTGTTGCTCGATTGACATATTTTTGTGAATAATACCTAATCCACCTTGGCGAGCCATTGCGATTGCCATTTCTGCTTCAGTTACAGTATCCATCCCTGCACTGATAATTGGAATATTAAGTTTAACCTTGTCAGTTAATGTAACTTTCATACTCACATCTTTAGGTAAAACCTCTGATTTAGCAGGGATAAGTAGCACATCATCAAAAGTTAAACCCTCTTTAACAAATTTAGTTTCCCACATTTTTTTGACCTCCTGGACATGAAAATATTATTAGTAGGTTATCAATTGGACAAAATACTGTCAAGGACACTGATATAAGTTGGATTTTTCAGATTATTTGGAGGTATCATTTTGAAGCATACAAACCAACACTGGCAATCGTATTTATACTTTTTTTCAGCAAATACAACAAAGGACTTTTTAAAGCATTCTTACCAAATGGAAAAAATCGAACAAGCAGAACAAAAAAGCTTTGAGAATACCTACCCATTTATTTATTATCTCGAACATGGCCAAATCTATTACGAGCAAGCGGAGCAGGCACCTATTATGATTAAACCGATTCTTTACTTTTACGGACTCGTTCATTTAATCAAGGCAAGTATATTAACTACTGATCCAAACTATCCTGAAACCACATCTGTACTTGCCCACGGTGTATCAACAAGAAAAAGGAAGAAACAGCAATATACTTTTTTTAACGATGAAGTGAAATTCCAAAAGAGTGGATTATTCCCATATATGGCCGATAAGATGTTCCACATGAAACACTTGGAAGGAGAAAAAGCATATATGGTTGATTTATTGCAACAAATTCCTGAGCTAAATACGTTATTTCAGCTCGCAGAAAAACAGCAAATTTTTATGCCGGTTAAACATCATGATCAATCTTTTTCCATTC
Organism: Cytobacillus horneckiae; assembly: GCF_002835735.1. GTDB lineage: Bacteria > Bacillota > Bacilli > Bacillales > Cytobacillaceae > Cytobacillus > Cytobacillus horneckiae. Next base: position 13,810 of record NZ_PISD01000092.1, read on the forward strand.
CCCTTTCTATACTTGACCGATATCATATGACTGAAGGCCGATTTGTAGATTACTTTTTAGGAAAAATAAATGTAGATGTATCCAATCATTCTCTTGGAGAAAATAGCTTTGATATTACAATCGAAAAAACGATGTTATCTAAATTAAGGCTGTTAAAATACCATCATACAGACAAAGAATATTATTTTCCAATGGAGAGAAATGACTTTAGCCATTACCCGGAATTATTAGCACATTATTTATTACTTTATAACCTTAGTATGATTGCCAGATACGAAACAGAGTGGTGGAGTGAATGCATTAAAATGATGTCAAATAACGATTTCCCATTTATTCAGACGTTTCTCGATATTACCTCTTCAAAAGGTCCGTTTTTAATATTTGATTATTTAATGTCAAGGAAACAGACATAAATGTTCACTTTTCGAATCTTTCGGAATGAATTCTGAATAGAATAGAATGAAGCAACAGATTACGTATAGATTTAATTACCGAGGAAATATAGATTTATAAGAATTAACTTATGGGTAGGAATGGTCTAAAATGAAAAAGATTGCTTTCTTAAAAGAAATGGCGACTGTTCCTTTATGTTTTACGGTTTATTCCCTACCCTGAGCTGCTTGTATACCTCATTATCAACAAACAAAAAGAAAGCACCCTTACAGGTACTCTCTTCTATTTGCCCGGCA
>NZ_PISD01000093.1 GCF_002835735.1 Cytobacillus horneckiae
GCTCTTTCTATACTTTTTGGAAATGAAGCGAAAATCGAAAAGCACTTTATAATCGTCTAAGGGGTTATCATTTCACTTTCTGTTAATATTAAATACAAGGGAGTTAATAATTTAGAATTAAGTTTAATTATTGTATAGTAGCTTTAAACTCATTAAAAAAAGGAGAAAATAATGAGAGAATTTACTGAATTAACTACTATACAAATGGTTGATGATTTTTTAAACAATCATGAATTGAAATTCATCTATATTTCTAGGCAAGACTGCACTGTTTGCCATGCCCTCAAGCCAAAAATTCAACAATTGTTGGAACAATACCCGTTCATTCACTTAGGGCATGTTGACGCAGAAATCGTTGAGGAAGTGGCCGGAAGATTTTTAGTATTTACTGTCCCCTCCTTACTTTTTATAAAGGGCGAAAAGGAACTGATTAGAGAAAACCGCTTTGTGCGTATAGGAAAATTAAAAGAGCAATTAGACAATTTAATACATACTCTGTAAAAATAACAAGACCCATCGCATTATTATGCTAAATGGGTCTTTCCTTGTGCTGCTCGATAGAAAGAAAAATAAATTATGGTCTAACCAATATTTTTGCTTGCTTAACATCGTTTGTTAGTTGATTAAATCCTTCTTCGACTATATCAGTCAGTTCAATATTTTTCGTAATTACTTTTGTAACGTCAAGTCTACCAGTTGAGATCATGTCAATAACTTCAGGAAAAACGTGACGGTAAGCTAATGTTGATGTTACATTAGCTGCCTTAAACATAACCTGACCCATATCGATACTTACTGGCTTTGTGAATACTGCAATCGCCATTACTTGTCCGCCTTGTTTTACAGAAGCAACTGCATTTGTCATCGTAGGCTGGACTCCTGCACACTCATATGCAACACTTACTCCACCGTTTGTTAGGTTGAGTATCGTATCTACAATATCATCTCGATTACCTTCGATAATCGTTGTAGCTCCTAATTCTTTTGCCTTTTTTAATCGTTCTTCAGACAAGTCAACTACGATAATTTGTGTGGCCCCAGCTGCTTTTGCAGATAATAATGTTAAAAGCCCAATTGGTCCTGCTCCGAATATAGCAACTGAGTCTCCTGCTTTTAATTTACTTTCTCTTACTGCATAAAAAGAAACTGCAGTCGGTTCTACTAAAGCTCCCTCTTCAAATGATACATTATCAGGAAGAACGTGAACCATATTTTCATCTACAATCGCATATTCGGCAAAACCACCATTGCGATTTAGTCCAACAAAACCTACTTGGCTGCATTGATTATAAAACCCTCTTTTACAAGCATAACAATCTCCACAATAAATGAGTGGTTCAATGGCAACTCTCTCACCAATTTGATGACGAGTTATCCCTTCACCAACCTCAACAATGGTGCCTGAAAATTCATGACCAAGTGCGAATGGCGGCTTTTCTCCTGTAATCGGATGCGCATTCATAGATAATCCGTGTAAGTAAGCATGTAAATCACTACCACAAATTCCTGCCCATTCTACTTTGACTTTTATTTGATTTGAAGCTACTTTTGGTTCGTTTACTTCTTCTACACGCAAGTCTTTTATCCCATGCCAAACTGCTGCCTTCATATCTTCATCCCCTTTTTCTATTACTATAGTATTAATATATCATTTTGACTATTTTAATAAAAGTTAATATAATTAATGTTGTATTAACTTTTACTTAAGGATGATTTTTCATGAACATAGAACAATTGATGTATATCGTTGAAGTGGCGAAAGTTAAGTCACTTGCAAAAGCCTCAAAAACATTAAATATTTCACAGTCTGCAATCAGTCAAGCTATAACCAAATTAGAATCGGAACTTAATATAAAAATTTTTGATCGTACTAAAACAGGAGCTGTTACTACAAAAGAAGGAGATAAAATCATTGAAAAAGCTCAAAATGCCTTATGTGCCATTTATCAAGTTAAAGAAGAAGCACACAACCAAATAAAATTAAATGATTTCCTTTCAATATCTACAATTCCTGGATTAACGAGTCCGATATTAAATACTTATTTGTCATTTAAAAATAAGCATTCAAACTTAAGAATTGAAGTGAATGAAAAAGGAAGCATTGAAATTATTGAGGATGTAAAAAATGATTTAATTGATATCGGCTTTATTGCTCTCAATAAAGCAAATATTGATTTGGTGAACGGCCTTGATTTCTCGCCAATAATTGAAGGTGAGCTAAAATTATACAGCTTAAAACACTCCGAGCCAATTTCCATAGAATTATTAAAAGATCAAATTTTTGTTTTATATAAAGATGAGTATGTTGAGGAATACATTTCTAACTTTCAAAAAATTTATGGTCCTATAGATGTCTTCTTAAAAACATCAAATATAGAGGTCATCATTAGAGCCGTAGCTGAGCTTGGGGCAGTGACTATAGGGCATGATGTGTCTTCCTTCTTTGATCCTAGTTTTCCTTCTAAAAAAATGAAATCAATACAAACGCCAGACTTTATGGACACAACTTTTAGATTTGGCTGGATTAAGAAAAATGACTTAAAATTATCTAGTGAGGCCAATAAGTATATTGCTGAAGTTAATAAAATATTATTAGCACATGAAAAATAACAAAATAAAGGACCATTCCCTAGTGAGGTATGGTCCTTTATTATTTATATTACCGTTGTTTCCTCCTTCTAACTGTCACCAGCAATATCGAAACAATCCCGATAGTGAATAACAAATAACTGATCGGCACTAAAAAGAAAAATGGTTCCACTAAAAACTCATCTTGTGAGATAGAGCTGTTTGTTGCATGAATTGTAAGGCAAGCTATTCCTAAAACGATAGGGAACACACTTAATAAATATTTTTTTAACATAATTGATACTCCTTTAATAATCTATGCAGGCTTCTTACTAATTAAGATAGCATTAAAATAAATACAAATAATAAAAGCGAAAAATAACTGCACAAACATCGATAATCCGGATTCAAGATGATTAAGTATATATTAAATCATCCAGATTGAAATTTCAATAATTTTTTATCGAAAAACAATAAAAAATTATCGAATTCACCAGCGAAAATTAAGTGTGTGATCACATAAAGGGGATTTAATTCGAAAAAAGTAAAGAAAGTTTAGTGCATGGCTTAAAATAGTGGCTTCGCTCGGATTTTTGGTTTCATTTCACATTTTGATACCACTTTTTGTTATCCTAGGCTTCAGGTAAGTCCGGTCACCGCAAAAAAAAATATTCAAACCCTCTATAGAGTTTAAAGTGTCATGGTTGACCCCTTTCATTATTTACATATAATTACATACTACTCATCAAGCAAGTAAAAATCTTGCAAGGCAATTACTCTTTGAGGTATAAGACTTATCAAATAATCTCTCTATAATTTTGGCTAATTTTAACACAAGAAAAAAAGTACACCACTTATCCAAGTGATGTACTTCGTATTCTCTATCTTATTAGATTGCTGTATAACCGCCATCTACAGTAACCGTAGTTCCTGTAATAAATTCATTTTCAGCTAAGAAAATAATAGCATGTGCGATCTCTTCTGGACGGCCGAGTCTGCCGATTGGATGCTTATCGACTAATCCATCATAGAAATCGCCTAGTGCTTCTTTGTTAACGGCTCCTGATTCAATAAATCCTGGTGCCACTGCATTTACTCTGATGTTTTTGTCAGCGTATTCAACAGCAAGCGATTTAGTCATAGTGACTACGGCACCTTTTGCTGCATTATAAGGTAAAGCGCCGGCTTGAGCGACATAACCTAAAATAGAAGCAGTGTTGATGATTGAACCTCCGCCTGTTTTAAGCATTTCAGTTATTGCGTATTTTGAGCCTAAAAATACTCCGCCCTGATTTACATTAACAATTTTAAGATAGTCTTCATAAGAACGTTCATGAGTAGGGCTCATTGAGCCAAATCCAGCATTGTTTACTAAAATATCTATTTGTCCAAATGCATTGACTGTTTCAGCGACCATATTTTTAATAGATTGTTCATCGGAAACATCAACTTTAACAAATTTAACTTCTTTTCCTTCGTTTTTAAACTGCTGTTCTATCGTTTTGCCAGCTTGTTCATTGAAATCGGCTAGTACCACTTTCGAACCTTTGTCGATGAATGCATTCACTGTCGCTAAGCCGATACCTGAAGCTCCGCCTGTTACGACAACCGTTTTCCCATCTAAATTAATCATCAGTTTTCCCCCTAAGCTGTATTATGCTTCCTATTTATTTATTAGACCGAAGTAGCTCCTTGACCGCCATCAATTCTGTAATAAGAGCCGGAAATAAATGATGCTTTATCAGAAGATAAAAAGACCATTAGATCAGCAATCTCTTCTGCAGTCGCATATCTTTTCATTGGTACGCTGCTTTCAAATGCCGTTCTTGCTTCTACTTCTTTTGCAGGCATCGCATTTGTTTCAATTGATCTCATCATTTGAGTATCAACTCCAGATGGAGCGACTGCATTTACACGCACACCAAAATCTGCTACCTCTAATGCAGCAGTCTTATTAAGTCCTAGAACGGCATGTTTTGACGCGACATACAGCCCCATACCCGGTGCACCTAGTAATCCGCCATTTGAAGCAGTATTAACAACGGCCCCGCTTCTTTGCTCTTTCATAATTGGCAATACATATTTTAAACCGAAGAATGCACCTAATACATTTACACCGAATACTGCATTAAAGTTCTTTTCCGTTTGTTCGTCTAAATTAGCAAAATCGCCATTTATACCAGCATTATTAATAAAGACATCAATTTGTCCAAATGCATTTTTCGTATCTTCGACATAATTTTTGACACCCTGTTCTTTTGAAACATCTGCAGACAATAATAAAATATCCTCTGCATTTATTGAACGTGCAGCTTGTTCTAACGCATCTTTCGATAAATCAACAAGTGCTAGTTTAGCCCCCTCTTTTGCAAATGCTTTTGCTGCCGCAATTCCAATTCCGCCCGCAGCACCCGTAATTAAAACTACTTTACCTGAAAAACTCATCGTTATTTCCTCCCTTTGTTTCATATAATGCAAATATATTATAGCATATAATTGTAGATTGTCGACAATATAGATTGAGTAGAAAGGACCGCTCCTTTCTACTCAATCCAATGTATTATATAATAAATCTGGTACAATTTTCTTTGCTTGCTCCAATTTATTTTCTTTAATGCATTTTACTAACGCTTGCATTCTTGGATGAAAAAAACGCATCGTATCTATTGTCCATTTAACCTCAGCAAAAACAGTCAGAATATAAAGTGCTTCATAATAGAATTTTGACAATGCCTTATTTTCAGCGACCTCGAATAAAAAACTTGTTAGGTCTGTAGATTTTTGCTGATAAATGAGCAGTTCATCCGCTTCAAATACTTCTCTCATTTTTTCTAATTTAACATCTAAGCTTTCCTGATTGTCCAACGTCCATTTCCCTTTAGACAGATCCAGTGCCATTTGAATAAGACCGACCATTACCTCTGTATATTCTCTAATTTCTACATTTGTAAATGACTTGACGATTGTTCCCTTTCGCGGAATCCTCTCTACAATATTATCTACTTGCAGTAAATAGAGTGCCTCTCTTACCGGCGCTCGACTTGTATTAAGTTCTGAAGAAACATGTTCCTCTACAATCTTATCCCCCGGCAATAAATCTCCCTTCATAATTTTCTCAAATATATGCTTTGCAATTTGTTCCGGCAATGATTCACCAAAACGATTTTCATCGTTATAACCAAGTCTACCTTTATTCAACCTTTTCACTCCACAAAATTTATCCATTTTAATTATTTATTTTAACAGAAAGATGATACGTTTCCTATTAACTATGCGATTATTTTATAAAACATCTAACCTCACTTAATATTTATGCTGCCGACAGAAACTGATATATTCAGTTCATTTTCTGCCGCTGAATTGTTCGTCATTTTTTCACCTGGCCCATTTTTCATTATTTTCTCTTGTAAAAATCTGTTGCTCACTGCATTTATTTTACCGTTTTTTGTATAAATGTTGAGTCCTAATTTACTCATGTCGATTGAAGCCGGTAAGGTTAGGGCAACTTTGCCATTTGACAATTTAATATTGTTCTTGCCTTTTATATTCGTTAAAATCAAGCTGTTTAAATTTCCAGCTTGATTGCTAATATCAACTGCCGCATCAATACTTCCTAAATTAATTGATCCGACTTTTCCTTTAATCTCCAATTTCTCTCCTTGATAAGAATCTACATATATATTTCCAGCATTAGAATGGAGAGATAAAGATTTGCCTTTGCGTATATTTTTAACATTTATATTGCCATTTTTTGTTGTCAGCACTATCTGATTAACTAAATTAGGAGGGATACTCACAATCAGGTCCCCTCTCCTATTTGAACCAGGTACTAAATACATCCATTTGTTTGGAACAGATTTCACCTCGATGACTGCTTGATTATCGTTGTAAGCAATATGAATCTTCGGATTCCAAAAAGAATATTTTGCGCTCGTGTATTTCAAATTGAGCGAATCGTCACCTTCTACAAAAAGTATATTAGTAATATCAGCGTCAACCATTAGTTTATCTACATTTTCCAGATCGTTCTCATATACTTTATTACCATTATTAACTATATTAACAGAAATACCAATAACCAAAATAATTACCCCTATCATTAAAAGTTTTCTCTTCAAAACCTCTCCCCATTTCTAGACCGCTTTTATCGCTATTCAAAAAGTTGATCAATCAGGTTGTCTAGCATAAAGTTGAAAACTTCGATATGGTTGTGCCTCATTACATCCTGCACATTAAGAATTGACAGCAATGCGCTAATAACTGAAAAGGCCTGTGCATCCGATACTAATAATTTTAATCCAGCACTTTCAATATTTTTGCGGAAAAATTCCTCATTATCAAACTTAAGCTTCAACACATTTTCCTGCGGGAGCTTATTCAAAAACGCTAAAAAGTCTGGACTTGTTGCGTTATATAGAAAAATGTTTCTTGCATACTCTTGATATAGGAGCTTTATTGCTTTTGCAAAACCATCCTTAGTTGGCTCCTTTGCAATCGTCTCTTCCATAAATGCCATTAAGTTATTTTGTAAGGTCTCAAGTGTTTCCAAGAAAAGCGCCTCTTTTGATGAAAAGCACATGTAAAATGTACCAATTGATATACCTACTTTTTCACATAATTCTCCCACGTTTGTTTTCTTGTACCCATGTACTGCCCAACTTTTTTCACACTCTTTGCGTAATTTTTCTTTAATTACCGACTTTTCAAGTTCGGAAAATCCCTTTGGACCTTTTGGCATGATAATAAACTCCTTGTATAATTATATTACGAATAAAAATATAAATTTATTCGTAATATAATTATATGCAATTGAAAGAAAATCGTCAAATAATTCCAATTAAAAAATTTTGACGGAGACCATGCAGTGGTTTCGATTCCTTTCAACCAGCCTTGCAATTCATCGATATTGAGCCTTATGAATCTATTTCTTTTCGTAAAATGCAAGTTATTCGTAAACTGCAAAATATTCCTTCTGTGAAAATTGGGATAGAATTCAAACAAGAATTTCAAACTAGGAAACGCAATAACTGATTATCCGACACGTTTTAGTTACATCCTTAGCCACAATATCGGAAGTAATGGTTCAGGCGTTATTTTGGCATGCTATTGCTGGGGACACGGTTCTTTGTTATAGAGCAGCTTGAATAATGGTGAGATGTTACACGCTTAAAACTTTAGCGAAAATATATGGCAAGTAAAAACCCTTATTCTGCAGGCTGTTTTACATTGTTTACACCAGGCCAGCAGTCCGATTTTGGCCGTTATATTCATCAGGCTGAAGGAAGACTTTACTTTGCAGGCGAGCACACATCCTCCTTTCCAGGCTGGATCGAAGGTGCCGTAGAATCGGGAATAAGAGCAGCTTATGACGTGAATCAGCGGGCATCTTCCGAAAGTTCATCATCGATATGATTAGGGTGGAGCCGGAAATTGTCTAATTGAAAATTTCATTTAAAAGTTAATCTATTCTCACCATTTCAATAATAGACTTATCCATTTTTTTCTCCCCAACAAATACGGCTACCTCTGCATAAAACTCACCATCCAGAGTGACTTCATACCGCCAAAAACCACTATATGGTACTTCAAAAGTTGTCGTGTAACGCTCTAAACTTGAGTACCCTGGTGGTGGTTCTATTATTATTTCTGATGCAACCGGCTTAATTTGCTCACCCGTTTCATGATGATATGCGTTAATTGCTAACCTTTTTCCTTTATATTTTGTAAAAGCTTCCGTGAAATGAAAAAGATAGCCATAAGGTTTGCCTGCTGCAAGATTAGGATCAGGGAAAACTGTTAATAGAACGTTGCCAACCTTTCGTTTTTCTTCATCAGTTGTTTCCGGTGAACATGCAGCAATTAAGCATACTGATAATATAAGCAGAGTTATGACAAACTTCCTCATTATATTCCTCCGTCTTTATTCCTTATAAAGGGAATTGTTTAACAAACAGCTTAATCCCATTCATTATAAATAATTTCTCCTATCCTGCCGGGTTGCCAATAATTAATATTTTCCAGTTCAATCTCACTCAAATTGTGGTCAGCATTGATAACGATCTTCCCGCCTCTTTTGTGATTGATAATGACTGGCCGATTTAAAAATTCAAGTGCAAGGACAGTATAATATGGCCTGAATAACTGTAGAACTGGGCAATCGATAAAATGTATCCCTTGCATACTATATGACGTTGCACATGCCAAAAGTGGACAGAATTTATTTAAAAAAATATAAAAATCGCTGCCTTCCCATTCCACTAATGCGCAATGAAAATTCCTTGGATAGCTTGCTTTTTGTATTTGTTTTACTCTGCCCCCATCGCTGATAATAACCGCATAAATAATGCTCTTAAATTGCTTGTAATCAATTTCAGCTGGCATCTTTTCATTATGTAAGACTGTCCCAGTAATGCCCTTATATAAATACATTTTTTCACATCCTTTGAAGTTAATCATACTAATTGTTTAAGAAATATTCTTTATGCAAATAAATAATTCCTGCCAGACTAATGGTACATCATCTTACTATTATTAGGCTTCAAATTTTCCCCTTAAGCTTCGTCAGTGTAATGAAATAAGGGCATTCAGCTCATAATAACAAACCAAAAAATCTATATAGCGCCTCTTTGCTAATGGTGATTAAACAAGTAAGCAGTTCATTTAGAATAGTCAATTCTAAACTTTTTAATTTTCGTATGGTTTAATTAAGTATCAAAGGAGGATTCATTCATGAAAAGTACAGGTATTGTTAGAAAAGTAGACGAATTAGGACGGATAGTCATTCCTAGAGAAATTAGAAGGGTTAACGATATTAAAGAACGTGATCCATTAGAAATCTTTGTTGAACAAGATAAAATTATTTTGAAAAAATTTGATCACAGAGAAGCTTGTATGATAACTGGCGAAATTCGGGATGATAATCTCGTATTAGCTGATGGAAAATTAATCTTAAGCCCAGAAGCGGTTGACTTGCTGCTTAAAGAGCTAGAAAAAAATAATGTTACAAAATGAGTAGTTGCGAGAATGCTATAGACCATTCATAATAAATGGGATTTAATAGAGTCTTGGGCACGTCATGGTTAGTTTTTCAGTAGAAGAAAACAGCGAAAAAGCATCCACTTTTTGATTAGGTGGATGTTTTTTGTTCATTTTATGATCTAACACCACGACTAAATAGATGAAATAAAATAAGGGGATTATTTCATCCTTAATAAGGTGTTCACAGCAATCGATTTTACTTCTATACACCTCACATACCTGACTGCCAAGCAATGATGATAAATGATGTCCAAATAACTGTTGCACAAATTAAGAATGAACTCAATATTATTAATGCAATATCTAATTTTTTCTTATTTGCTCTCTTGGCTTTTATGTAATTCAAGAAAAGGGACAATAAAGAAAAGAAGTAAGCTAGAAAAGCTCCTAACCAATACCATTCCATTAATAATGATACGCTTAATCCCCAATATGCCATTGTTTGAAAATATAAACTAAACGTGAAACCAATAACAGCAAAAACAAATGAGAAAATACTAATCATCTTCTTGTTTTTAATAAAACTACTGCTATTACAATTGCCCAAATTAGAAATAAAAGTGCAATGTGATTAATGCTCCTTTTTGTGAGATATGTGTGCCTGTTAAACCGTAATAGTTTGATAGTTGTGTCGACTCATCATTTTGTAAAAAGACGCCATAGATAAAGCCTCTTTTAGTTTACTTATTCTACTAACACCACCTATTTGAGACATAAGAAAAAGCGATTCTTCAATTTGAGAAATCGCTTTTTCTGTACATTACCAGCACATTATCTATTCTAATTAACATAAAAATTGGTTGACGTAATAGGCTGTTTTAACTTTTTAAAAAGGAAGATTTAGTTGCCACGATACGCCAAAGCGATCATTTACCCAACCAAACCTCTGACTGAAACCATAATCACCGATTGGCATAAGCGCTTGTCCATCCTCGATAAGTTTCTGATAAAGATTGTTAAGTTCTTCTTCAGTGTCACAAGTAATAAAAATTGAGAATGAAGGCGTAAAAGTAAACTGATGCTTTACATTACTATCAATGCACATAAATTCTTGCCCTTTTAAAGTAAAAGTCGCCTGCATAACAGTTCCTTCATCCCCGGATTCATTTGCTCCATAACGGACAATACTTGTAATTTCTGAACCGTCAATAATTGATATGTAATGATTCATCGCTTCTTCTGCTATACCATCTTGAAACATTAAGAAAGGTGTTACTTTTCCCATTAAAATCATCTCCTTTAGTCACTTAATTTAATATTGACCTACAATCAAAAATAATTTCATAGAAGTCATCGTTCTACTTAAACTTTTTTTAAAAAGCTCTAAGTGAAAAAGTTACTCTATGAAAATTTCCATAATCCTTTTACATCCACCAATTCATGTCCACTGAATTCCATTCTGTATATGTCAGGTTTGGATGTAGTAAGTAAAAAGTCCAAATCATATTTATTGTCATAGTACCCCATCATCAAAGTCATAACAGCTCCGTGTGTGCCTATTACTACCTTCCGGCCTCGATAGGTGTTTAAGCATTCTTTTAACACATTTATCGCACGTTCTTGGCAGTCAGCATTAGACTCCCCTCCCGTTAGCGCAAAGTTTGGATCAGCGAACGACTTTGTTAGTAAGGGATATAATTCATTATCAGATATACGTTTGTCATCTGAAGTAAACATTCTCTCTTTAAGATCTTCAAATACTAAAATTTTTTGATTTATTTGTCTTGCTAGTGGCTGTACACTCAGAATTGAACGGTCATACGGACTTGAAATAACTGTGTCAATCCCCTCTCCTTGCAATATTTCGGTTATACACTCTACATCTAGTTTTCCTTTTTCTGTTAACCCTCTCGTTCTTTCATTTCCATCTTTAAGTGCGTCAGCGTGTCTCACCATATATATGAAAGTTTTCATCATGTAAAAGATAAACATCCCTTCTCATACCCAGATAGTTGCGAAAATCTATTATTTTTCAGACTTGCCCTTTATAATGAAAACAGCAATGAAAAAACATATAAACCCTATGCTTTTCATCATTAAATGAACTGTTTCCCCCATCTGATCAATAGTTAAAGAAAACAAAAAAGCCCCTACTATAATAAATGTTATCGCAAAAAAACATCTCATCTTTTAAGTTCACTCCTACGTTCATGTGTAGCTAAAATCATCAATATCGATTATTCGTTTTCATAACGATAAAAAACGATATTCATTGCAATTAGTTACTATTTCAATAACTTTCCAAATAACACCTTCATTTTTTTCTAATCTTCCACCATTTCGATAAAAAAAACGATCCTTCAATAAGAATCGCAGTTGAATTATCAATGTTTATGTAGTATAGATTTCCCTGCTTGCTTTTTCGATAATATACTTTATAAACGGTTCTTTTTTCTTTGTGTAGGTTTGTCTATCAAACTGATATTTTGAAGCAAGTTTTTGTTTTAATAGGCTATATACTTCAGCTGCTTCACGGTGTGATCTTAGATAATCACGAAATAATAATTTCTCTTTTCACTCATTGCTTTGATATTCACAGACATGCAAATGACAAGTGCCTTGTCCCCAAAATCCTTTTCTGAAAAACCTTCTACTAACAAGTTCAGGTTTAGGGACATATTCATATTCAATTTTTCTTAATGGACTCACTAAAGTAGGTGCATCATTTAAATCTTCCACACCTATTATGATATCGATGATAGGTTTTGATACTAACCCACCTATGGAAGTGCTGCCAATATGTTCAATGCCAACAACTTTTGCTGCTAATACATCGGTGATTCTCTTTTTCTCATATTGAAATTGTATCTCCCATTTCGAATCATATTCACTTAGTTTAACCATTGGTTTGGTCATATTGCTCCCACCTCCTTAAACTAATTCTAGCCTTCTTACACTATACAGCCATTCGTATGATAGTGTCATTCACATAAACCATGTCGGGGCAAATAAAGTTCACATGTAGGTGTATCAACTTTAAGTTGTAACCAATTTTTCAATACCCTATTTTTACATATCAAGAATATGAAATTGCTGTAATTTGCAATTTGTTGTATGATTAAATTGATAATTCTGTTAATAATATTTTCAATTAAATATTAGAAAGGGGCAGTTATGAAAAACATACTTTTGCACTTTTTTATTATTGCTGTTGTCATACATGGGTTTCTTGATCTATTCGATGGAGTACACTGGATGAACCGACTCATCAATTTATGCTTTTTGTTTTTAATTGCTGTAATTTTCAATGTAAGTTTTACACACGGACAAATGAGGAGGTCAAATAACTAAAGTATAAATAATTGAACCTGCGCTACAGTCAAACCAAAAAACATGGATATACTGATAACTTTTCTACCTATTGAAGTTTACTAATAGCAATAATTGGACTAAATCACCTTCAGATGTCAGGAAATGCGCTCTGTTTTCATCATCAAAAATCATAATATATGGCTCCTCTTCACTTGTAAAAATTATGATTACTTCGTTTACAAGGTCGTTGAACCATTGATTTTCCACCATTATACTAGGTTCTAGAGGAACTTTTATCATATACCCTTCTTTCGGAATAGGGTTAAATTTCACATAAACCCCGGTAATTCCTTCAAGAAATTTCTTTGCTTCTTGCTGCAATACAATATCTGCATTCACTTGCATAATTACTTTGTCATTTTTAATATCAAAAACTTCCACATATTGATTCGTTTCAGCAGCAACGGTCTTTGAAAGTAAAGTGATGATAAACATGCCTAATAATATCTTCTTAATCACTCAAACCACCTCAAGGATATTATCCCCTAAAAATCAAGTTATTTACGTGATAATTAAAAATCACCATAAACTAAGCTCAATATAAGTCCTATAAAGAGCGGCTAATAAACGCTATTTTTAAACTACATTTTTGTTTTCATTTCTTACAGGAATGCTTCCACATTTATTGAATCCTAAAACTGCATTAAATAATAGACTCTTTCTTTCATACTTATTGCAATTGTGTTTCTTATTTAGTTGATCCGCTGCTTTTATCACTAACATAGAAAGGACCTTTAGCAGCAATTTTTGTTAATTCCTCGCAAGTCTTTGTGAAGTAATTGGAAAGCTGTGCTTTACCCACCATATGATGGCCCCAATTGTTCCGCTCAAAATATGAACTTCGCGAACTTCCCGTTCATAGTCATCAAAATGAGGGGCTGGTTGAATCACTCCAAATCCTTGATTCGTATACTTTTTCATCCATTCATTGAGCTGGATTGTAAACTGCGGTAAACGATGTTCCACCAATAAACAGGAATACATGATTTTTTCCTGTTTAATATGTTCTAATAAATTTACTAGCCCGGGATAAGTTTCATCTAAGGAGCGATGCAATGGGGTGGGTACGGCATGATTGGAAATCTCAGTCCATTTAGTAAATATAGTTTCACAATATTGCAAAATAAAATCTTGTAAATCAGAAAAATGCAAATAAAAGGTCGTCCGATTAATTAGCGAAGCTTCAGTGAGTTTTTTTATTGTGATTTGTTCAAGTGGCATTGCTTGAATTAAGCTTGTAAATCCACCTTGAAGCATTTCAAAAGTTTGTTGTACTCTCGGGTCTTTCTTATTCATTCAATCTCCATCCTCAACATAAACGATATATATGTCTATCATCTCAAAAATAAGAGCTTCTTATTACCTACTTTTTTTCTTGTATATTATCATCTAATTAGACAAGGTGTCTAATAGAACCTTGTGAATAATCAAATAAAAGGGGATATGTCGATGAAGAAAAAAACTGCAATTATAACTGGAGCCGGCGGAGGAATTGGACGTGCAGCGGCACTTCAATTAGCAAAGGATGATTTCAATTTAGTCATTGTAGACTTCAACGAACAAATTGCTCTAGAAACATTAGAACTAGTTAAAGAAAATGGAGCAGAAGCGATTTTTGTCAAAGCAAATGTGACGAATGCATCTGATGTAGAAAATTATGTCCAAAAAGCAGTAGACACTTTCGGATCGATCGATGTATTTTTCAACAATGCCGGTGTCGTACAAAAATTCTCAATGTTCACTGATATTGAAGAAGCAGAGTACGACCGTGTGATGAATATTAATACGAAGGGTGTTTTCCTTGGTATGAAGTATGTGCTCAAAGTCATGGAAGAGCAAGGCCACGGCCATATTATCAATACTGCTTCCACTGCTGGCATTCGCTCAGAGCACAGCGCTGCTGTTTATTCTGCCAGCAAGCACGCAGTAGTTGGGCTGACAAAAGGAGCAGCTCTAGAATATGTTTCTAAAGGCATCCGTGTTAATGCCATTTGCCCAGGTGGTGTACGCACTCCACTAACTGATAGTGTTACAAAGGAAATGCAAACAACAGGCTATGTACCTGCAGAAGTTGGTGTGATGAGAATGGGCAGATTCTCCGAGCCAGACGAAATCGCCAATGTGTTATCCTTTCTTGCATCAGATGCCTCTAGCTATATGACTGGCACTACAGTCGTAGTAGATGGTGGACTGACTTTATAATTTAACTTCTAACAATTTGTTTTGTCAAAATAGGTAGGGCATTCTATAATAGAATGCTCTATATTATTTTTTCATTTGCCGAAATTCGAACGATAAGAGCCGCGATAAAAGGGCGAAATAGTCCCTACATGCCACTCTTCCAGTTTGTTTACAGTCAATCCATATGGTGAAAGTCTTTCTCATCTATTTGTATGAGGACCAATAACATAACATTTAGATTGATTGGGACGTCTCCCTCACTTGGAAATCTTTATTGATTAATAGTCAATAATAGAATAATAATTTTATTGGATTAAACTCCTTAATTGCTATGGTAAGTACTTTTATCAATTCGTCATTATTTATTTCAACATATTCTACTTCTAACCCTCAATATACTGGCTTTTTCGTCTAATAGAATTAGGATAGATTGTTTCAGTGGGAATGATGAAAGTAATAGTTCTTCCAAGTTTCCTCACTCCAAAGATGCGCCAATTACCTTCCTATTTTTCCTTTTCTTATCAATAAAAAGGTTTTTAGCTATAGTACATAGAAATGAAAATGTAAATTCTCTTTCAGGCTCTCTATTTCTAATTTTATATACTTTTAAAATCGTTCTTGAAAAAGCTCTTCTGCAATCCATTTTGACGCAGTTAACTTTAAGCTTATTAATTGTTATTTGTGAATCAGCAAATACCATTTTTTGAAAATTGTAACCTTTATCCCTTTTTATCCGTTATAAACAGAAAATCCATCATAAGGAGTGAAAGATATGTTTAAGGTTGGCAGTATTTTTATCCCTGTGACAAATATCGAGAAGTCTACTGAGTGGTACCAAAAAAATTTAGGTGTGAAGATAATTGATCACTGGGAGGATGGTGCAGGATTTTATTTTCCTGGCAGTACAACTCAACTGGGATTAGTTCAAGTAGAAAATCCTCAGCCTTCAGAGTTTGTGATTAAAGGGAGAAAGAAAAATGTCTATTATAACTTTATTGTGCAAAATATTGAAGAAGCACACCAATATCTAAACAATCATGGTGTTGTAACTACTGCTATAGAGGACTTTGACGGAATGAAAGGCTTTGACTTTTCTGACTTGGATGGCAATGCTTTTAGTGTTGTAGATGAAGATATTAACTCCCCGTTTCATTCTAATAATATAATGGAACTGCAAGAGAATAAATATCAATAGAATAGCATATGAAGAAGGGTTACCTACACTAGGTCACCCTTTTTCTTTTAAACTGATCTGTCACATAAGAAAAGCAATTTTCTGCAATGAAGTAACGCCTGTCCACCTTTAAATGAATGGCTAATGATAGAAAACATAGCGCGACATTTACAAGAAAGTCAATAATTAAATATTCTATATTACACAGATAATTCAGATATATACTCCTACTTCTATACGATACCTCTCTTCATTCAATTGCGTCGTTTGATGCATAATAACTACCCTATTGACAGCTTGTATTCTCAGAAATGCTTCCCTTAATAAAAGAAATAATATTTAAAATTATTAACAGAGATATTCATTGGTTTTCATCTTAATCTTTGCCTTCTCATCCATTGTGTGGCAACCCATTTTTCTCCTGCTATTACTGGTGCTCCACCGTGTAGAGTCTGCTCTTTCAATTCTTTGTCGTTATAGAAGTATTCGAAATAAACAGCCATCCCTTTTTTCGGGGACACTGAAAAATTTAGTTTTGGAAAAAAAGTTTCCCCACCATGCTCCACATCATTTAAGTAGATTACGATTGTGCTAATTCTATTATTAATACTTGCTCTATTTGTTGATGAAAAAAAATCAAAGTGAGCTTTATACTCTTGCCCCGGGGTATATTTGAGTATTTGGATACCATCGCCATGTTCAACTGGAATATTCATTATAGATGATATTCTTTTTTCAATTTTGATAATAGTGTCATTTTCATTTTCTTGGAAAAACATCCCATCACTTGTTCTTATTTGATTAACTTCACGTATAACTCCAATTTTTGAACGTTCCATTTTATCTTTTGACATCTTTATTAGCTCATTGCATTCTTCGTCGCTTAATACGTTATCTAAAATAACTATTAGCGGTTCCTCAAACCTGGCTAGTATATTAACATCTCTATCCTCTGTCTTAATTTGATTCCCCTTGTGATTGAAAATGGTTTGTTCTTTAACTTTTGTGTCCGGTGCCATAAGTCATCCGCTCCTATTTAATCTTCACTCATGTAAATGCAGCTAATCAAATGAATTAGCCTCAAAGGGCTTAATTCTCAAAAGGATTTATTTCAGTGATAAGCAGCTATTATATATATTCAAATTGATAAAATCTTATTTTTCACCTGCTCCCAAAACACGACTTTGCAATTTAAAATTGATTGCAATAATAAATCAGCTCCTTTTAGGAACTAATTATCATTTAGAATAAATATTCCACTGCAAAGGTAGGAATACCTTCTTAATGAACCCCGCAGTCAAAAATTTTTTATTCAATTTAACCGTTCTTTTAGTCCAATAAAAAAAGCTGTTATATCAAAATATAACAGCTACAACATAGGCTATTTTGCTCCTGCATTTAATAATATTTTTTCAATCTCCTTAAAGCCTTTCGCTCGTGCGTGTTGTAAAGGAGTTACATTATCGTTGTCTGGTATATTCACATCAGCACCATAATCTATCAATAATTGGACCGTTTGCTGTTGCGTTTCGTTACCATCATTTAAAATAATCGCTTCTAATAGCGCCGTCCATCCAAGATTATTGACATGATTTACATCAATATCCGTTTGCGTGAGAAGTTCTTTGATTACGTCCACGTATCCATGCTCTGCGGCAGGAATTAAAGCAGTCCCACCATAACGGTTTGTCATTGCCGGATCGGCGCCTGCTTCAATCGTAAGTTTTAGGATATCTATATACCCTTCTGCACCAGCATATAGGAAGGGATTGTTTTTCATTTCATCCTGCAAGTTCACATCTGCACCTGCCTTGATGAGTACGTTTGCCGTTTCTACATGATTATTATAGGTAGCAATTAACGTAGCGGTCCGTCCCTTTTCGTCTTGTGCATTGATATTTGCACCTTCCTTAATGAGATTATTGATTTTGTCTGACTCACCGCGCTCTGCTGCTAGTAGTAGCTGTTCATTTAATCCTTCGTTCATCATTTCTCTCTCCTTTTCCTGATTATTCGGTTCTCCACTAAAGTTAGAGACACAACCCTGGAGCAGGAGAATACATCCTATAAATGCTATCATCCACTTCCACATAATGTATTCGCCTCTATTCTAAAATTTTGTAAAAAATGAGCGTATTATAGGATTTTTCTGTTTTTCATTTCGTAACAAAGTCGTAGAAAATTTAATCTATTCATTCATTTCTTTCCAAAGTGCAAAAGGATTTTTATCAGGACCACTTTTATCCAGCTTTAATAATTTTATGTCTCTCTGTTCCTTTGGAAGGGCTATTTGCTCATAAACATATTTTGTTCCTAACCCAATCCCTTCTTCCTCTTGTGCAGTATAGGCATAATACACTTGTCTAAGATTTGCCCAATAAATAGCACTTAGACACATCGGGCATGGCTCCCCGCTTGCGTATAATACGCAATCTGAGAGGTCGGATGAGCCAAGAGTACGACAAGCTTCACGGATTGCAAGAAGTTCAGCATGCGCAGTAGGGTCATGTGTTGCAAGAACATCGTTTACTCCCTTTGCCACAACTTTCCCATCTTTAACGATTAGTGCGCCAAATGGCTTTCCTTTTTTGTTCTTCGTATTACCGTACGCTAATTCGATTGCTTGTTGCATGAATTCTTTGTGACTCATTTAAAACCACTCCTTGAAAAGTGAAATAATCATTTACACCCATGATGATAGAAATGAACGGTTTTGCATCACTGCAATTTGTAGCTAGTGTTTAAAAGCGTTACAGCAAATTTCTATTCATCTA
Organism: Cytobacillus horneckiae; assembly: GCF_002835735.1. Classification (GTDB taxonomy): domain Bacteria; phylum Bacillota; class Bacilli; order Bacillales; family Cytobacillaceae; genus Cytobacillus; species Cytobacillus horneckiae. The sequence continues at coordinate 19,048 of NZ_PISD01000093.1, forward strand.
AATTTATGATATCCTAGAATGTAGTATATGAAAAATATAAAAAAAATTAATTTTACTTAAGTTTTTAATATAAGAAGGTGTTTTATTAATGCTGGATATAAGAAAATTGCGATACTTTATTGCTATTGTTGAAGAAAGAAAAATTTCTGCTGCCGCTGAAAAACTTCATATTTCTCAGCCTCCGCTAAGCCAGCACCTGAAAGCAATGGAAGATGAGCTTGGTACGCAATTGATTGAAAGAAATGGTAAACTTTTAGAAGTAACGGAAGCAGGAAAAGCTTTATATAAGTATGCACTGCAAATGACTCAGTTACTGGAGGAGGCGAAAATCGAAGTACGTGAAGTCGGAAACGGGGTAAGTGGACAACTGACGCTTGGCATCAATACGTTCTCAGCATTCGGATTGCGTGAATTGCTTCATGAATTTCAAAATAAGTATCCTAAAGTTACCTATAAAATTCATCAAAATGAGTCATCACATCTTTGTCAATTAGTGAGAGACCGCATAGTCGAACTGGCGATCATACGATTACCGCTGGAATTACAAGATTTTTCAGTGATTCATCTTCATTCAGAACCTTTCTATTATATGACTTCAAATATAAAACAAACTTTTAATCGTGAGATTACCCTCGCTGATATTCAAAACGACCCTCTGATTTTACCGAGTACGGAGGGACTAGGGGTGCATTATATGATTTTGGAAGCTTTTTCGAAGGCGCAACTTCGTCCCCGCATCGTTGCCGAGTGCTCTGATATCTCCCTTTTATTAGATTTAGTTACCTCTGGCTTTGGAGCTGCTATCGTACCGGAAACTGTAATTAAACAATGCAAAAACGACAATATCCATTGTTTCAAAATAAATGATACTGAGCTAGCTGCATCAGCAGGCTTAATATGGATGAAGAATCATTATCTTTCAAAAACCGCTCAAAATTTTATTGATTTATTAACAGAATACAAAAACAGTTAGATTTTATACTGAGCCATCCTAATTTGCTAAGCCTTATCTTCGACATCATATATTAGATAGGATGGTAGCTGCTGGGTGGCTCTTTATTAAATTACTTTGCTTAACTAGAAACGAAGAAATAGTAAATTCGGGGCAGGTTGATCTCTATTTAGATCAAATCCGTCCATATCATTATCCTATATGTATTTGGTTAAATATTCTCTACAATTAACCACCTATAAGCTTCCATAAACCCCCATCTACAATCACCCTTTTTTGTATTTTAATCTGTTGATTGCTACCCGATATTTCTAGAAAACTCAATAAATCGTGTTTCCTACATCTCCTTCTGTTATTAACCCATAATCTTTACCTGGAATACAAAACTCAGTTCTATCCCCCATGTCGAAATTTGATGAATATTTTCATTTGAGAATGTAAGCGTTTTCATTTATAATGAAATCAGGCGGATAGCAAGTGTGGCTATCATGGTATTTGGCGAAGGCGGGGCCAATACTGTTGTTTATTAAATGGTGTAAGGTCTTAAATAGGACATAATTCTTAAATGGGATGTGGACATATGGTTTCTAAAATTAGTTTAGCAGATTTTATTAAAGATAATGTTTTTGAATTGGATGCATATTTATCACAACTTTTGAAGGTAGAAAAATCTAACCATAAGATTACACCTTCAAAGTGGAAATTAAAAGTACTCAAATAAGAGGCTTTTTTCATCTTAAAGGACTTTCCTTTCTAACCATCAGATGAATCATTTAATTAATTATGGACTTCTTATAAGACCTCCTACCATTTTCTTTTTGATGATTCCGCGTGATTTAGGAATTTCTGTTTTCAAACTCTCTATTTTTAAAAAATTATTTTGATTATACCGCCTCCGAACGAGATGAGGGTGATTCATTAACTTTTCACCCATTGGTTCATACACTTTTGAACTACGAAAGAATTCCCCTTTATCTAAATGATAATTGTGCAAGCTACTTCTTTTCTCTACCTTTGACCTTATTTTATTTAACTACTATCATGTTATCATTATTATTTTATTCCTCAATCTATTAAATTATTTCCTTTTTTAACAGAATTTGTTTATGTTAAACTAAATATACAGCCGAATTTATTGTTGTTAAGGAGGGATTATTTGAACGAGAAAACGAAATTTTCATTTGTTATTTTATTTGTCTTGTTACCCATTATTTTCATCATAAGCTCCATCTCTTGGCGATTCTTTATAGTAGGCAAAAACTTTTTTGCTGTCATAATCGATGTATTTGGCATACTTGGGATATATTATATATTTGTTAGTCTGCTGTTTTCATTTGTATCTATTAAAAAAATGAATCTGAGAGATATTGAATCATAGAAAATGTGAAGGAAATACATAATTGTTTTCTTTAAAAAAGGGACTGCCCATATAAAAAAGCTGTAAAGGAAA
>NZ_PISD01000094.1 GCF_002835735.1 Cytobacillus horneckiae
TTCGTATTATAAGGTCAATCAGATATGAAAATATTTCTGGTTGACCATTTTTTATATGGTCTTATTATAACGGTAGCCGGGGTAAAACGTAACTGCCCGTGGGACTAAGATCCCGTTAGCTAAACAGTTTGCCCCCTACTTGTAGAAACATGATTGAGGCTGGTTGGGACATAGATCTCGTATAACAAGCGAAGCTGTGATACTACAAGAAGGATAAGGGGTACCGGCAAATAAAAGATTAGGAGATGATAGAGGATGAATCCAGTCGTTGGCCTGGATATTTCAAAGGGGGAAAGTCAGGTTCAAGGTTTTGTAGATAAAGGCAAACCTTTTCGTAAGAGCTTTAAAGTATCTCATACTCTGGAGGGGCTTGGTTTACTGGTAGAGTTTTTAGATCAAGTACAGAAAGAAACAGGTCAGAAACCTCCTGTGATTCTAGAAGCAACTGGACACTATCAAACACCAGTAGTCCAATATCTAGATGAACATGGATATTTATTAATTATTATTAATCCTTTAATTTCGTATAAGGCGAAGAGTTCAAGTCTAAGAAAAGTAAAGACAGATGCGGTTGATGCATACCTACTCTGTGAATTGTATTATAAAGAGGAATTAGAGCCATATAAAAAGCGAGGAATTCAGTTATTAAACCTTCGTAATCTTACGAGACAACATGAAAATATTACAGGCGTTATGATTCAAACTAAACTTCAATTTCAGGCTGTACTTGATCAGGTATTCCCTGAATATCGAGGGGTTTTTGGTGATCTGTATTCTGTGGTATCACTCTTAATGTTACAAGAGTTTCCGTCATCTGAAGACATATTAAAAGCTAGTGACGAAACAATCTCAAATAAGATAAAGGAATTATGTAAAAGTCGCTCAATCAGATGGGCGAATGAAAAAGCTTTAAAACTAAAAGACGCGGCAGCTCGTAATCCTTTTGAAAAAACAGTCTACCAGAGTCATATATTAAGCTTAGGTATGTACATTAACATTATTCTTCAATACAAAGAGCATCTATCAAGATTAGAGTCAGAGATAGACGCTCTCGCTAAAGAAATTGAAGAATATAATATTATCAAATCCATCCCCGGTATTGGAGAAAAAATCGCCGCCACGATTATTTCTGAAATCGGTGAGATAGATCGATTTAACCATCCTAAAAAGCTAGTAGCTTTCGCTGGTGTTGATCCTAGTGTATTTGAATCTGGTAAATTTAGAGCTACCCAGAACCGTATTACTAAAAGAGGATCAAGTAGACTTCGCCATGCCTTATATATGGCAGTTCGTTGTGCCATTCGTGATTGTCGTAAGAAGAAAACCACAGATGAGATACTCCCTAGAAACAAAAGAATGCGGGAGTTTTACGATAAGAAACGCGAAGAAGGAAAGCCCTTTAAGGTCGCTGTCATCGCTTGTGTAAACAAGCTCTTACATTGGATTTTTGCCTTATTAAAAAACAGAACAACTTTCCAAGATATAGCTTAATGACTATATCTAACTAAATAAAACAAAACCTTCCAGTAAAAGCCTAACGGAAGGTTATTTGGCATACACTTTTTTAGTATATCACCAATGATTTTATTTTTTTAGAGAAAAATATTGACAAACTATTAGCTGGTTT
>NZ_PISD01000095.1 GCF_002835735.1 Cytobacillus horneckiae
AAACTTTATTTTAAATCTACAATTCAGTTTCTTTTTTTCTATAATTCGCATATTGCTCTTTTAGTTCTTCTAATGTGGTTCCTTTTACCAATGCTGCTATAGTTTTCTCTACATATTTATTTGATAAATTCAACTTGGCGGCTATATCTTGGCTATTTTCCCCAGACAAAGCAAATTTAATGATAGATAACACTTCATCCGTATAACCCCCTAAAGTATTATTATTTTTTATTTCTGTATCTGTAAGTTCACTTATGTTTATTTTCTCTAGCTCATTTTGATCTTCAGGAAAAATCGATTTAATGATAGAACTCATTTCTTTTAACAAAGCTGGTGAATTGCCTAACCTCTTTATGGTGCCGATTCTATCTTTTTCTTTATATATTTCTGTCAAGGCTTCGAAAATCTGCTCAATTTCAATACTACCGTACTTTTGATAATACTTAATCATGTTATCTGTATCTTGGACCGGAAAAAGATTATATAATTCATCACTGGAATACCCTCGACTTAACAACTCATTGCTAATCCTTCCGAATTCAAACATTTCAACTACTTCTGCAAATTTCCAGTAAAAGTTTTTAGGAAAAGGTAGAATGCTATGTAATTCTTCCATTGTACCTGAGCGATAATATTCAAGTAACTTTTCTTTCATTTCCTTCTGATCTTCTACCTGTTGGTGAGTCTCCGAAATGTCGATTGCTCGTGCATAAGAAGGAATTTCTTTTGTTAATTTTATTGCCTTTCTATTTTTTCTTACTTCATTTTCATCAATAACATCGATATTCTCCCTATCGGTATGGAAGATGTAAAATTCTCGTTGAGGATATTGAGTATGGAGCGATTTGTAAGCTTTCCACGCTAAAGAAGAATCTTCATGAGTGGAAATGACGGACATATTCAATATTTTACGAATTGTACCTATTACTTCTATTTTTAGAACTTCTATTAAAACAATCTGGTTAGGGAAAACGCTTTTAACTTCAGTCCAATCCATTGTTGTCCTCCTTTATTTTTAGTACCTTTTTGCTCTTATACCTCTAGCGTAAAGCTTCATAAGAGCTTGTGCAATCGGATTATGCCCATTGCAAAGGAAAGAAAAAAAGAAAACCACGTTATATAACGTGGCTTATTTCTTCAATTTATCTAATATGTCTACAGCACCCTTTTTCGGATTTAACGCAAATTTCGTTCCTTCTATGGCTATTGTTTTGGCGAATTCTTTGTTGGAAATAGCTTGTAAGAGCATCTCTACTAGAAATTCATTATCGTTCTCATTAAGGTCTCGAAGTTTCTCTTTAAATGCACTCAAATTTGAATTTAAGGGATTACCAACTGGATAGGATAGTTCATCTATATATTTTGTTATCCATTTTCTCCGCTCGTTCTCCAATGTATAAGTGGGATCTTTAAATGTCTTATAAATGGTGTAAGGCATTAATAAAAAGGCTTTCCCACCCTGTAATCCTTCCCACATATTAAACTTCTCAGCCATATATCTAAATCGCGGATCTTGAAGTACTTCTTCCGTTGTATAGCTCTTTGTATTATCTGACTGAAAGTTATTATAGTTATAGCTGCAGTTATGACAGAACTTGGCCTGTGGTAGTCTTTCTGTTCCACATTCAGGACAAAATTTCATGTTGAACACCCCTAATAAATATGTATATACTATGTTCTTACATCTTAATTTCCTAATACTTTTAGCATATAACCTACTGAGGTTACTTGCAATGAAATTAAAAAAACCTTGCTTGGTTGAGCAAGGTTCCGATGATTAGAAATTGATGATCCGCAACTCCCAGCCATCCTCTTTAGGGTAGATTTTCGTCTGCTTATTATTCACTTCCCAAAGGAGTTTTTGTTTAATATTCCTCGCATTATAATACGCTTTTTCAACACTTTCAGCGGTCATTGTAGTGGTTTGTGGTCTCTCTTCATAATAGAGCTGCCATGTTACTTGATTCATATATTTATACCCTCTTTCATTAATTTGAACAAAAAACGTTCTTTCATATGTGCAGATAATATAAAGAAACACAAAACCAAACAGTTCCTGTCACATCAAGGTTTGTCCACTTTTATTCTCTAAAAGGAAAACAGAATAATATACAATTCTATATGTTTAGTGGTCAGATTGTGGTCAAAGAAACAGGGTGCCTCAAATAAAATGGGGCATCCATTTACGCATATTATTACATCATGCCGCCCATTCATGTTTAAATAAAATATTAAAAAAATAGGATAAAAAAAGACTATATATCAATATTTTGCAAGGATCCAAAACAATAATTTTAAATGGGACATTATCAAGTCGAGGACAAGCTCGAGGACAGAAAAAGCCCTTCCACTATCCAATGAATTAAATATTAGAAAGCTGACGTTGAACATTCTATTGTTCCGAAGAGACTTTGACGAACAGAAGATTAACACCTAAGTAATGTAAAAGGCACGTAGCTCCCTCAAGTATATCTTTAAACACTTCCGATAAAGGTCGCTCTTCTAGTTTAAAGTAAGCAGCATCCCCCTTTCGGTGACTACCGATAAGTTGCGTCATCGCAGTTCTTGCGGATGAGTTCGTGAGCACAGTAAGAACGTAGGCAAACGGGCAATCCCCCCCTCTTGGAGAGCCTGTTTTGTTATAAAATAATCGAATTGAACACCCCCTAGAAAGTAAGTCGATTCCTTCAATACCATCAAATATCACTAGACTTTACAGCTATCTGATCAGGGAAAATGCCACATTCATTGGCCTTTTCCACAATAATCAATTTTATAATTTCTCGATATTTTCCATATTTACAAGATAGAGAAAGGTTATTTGGTATGAACATATTTAGTAATGAATGTTTTTATTTTAAAAAATTCATAAACTAATAGCTGGTTTTCTTTAAGTATTATAATTCACAATAATGAAGTCCATATCCAATAAAGGACTGAGCTTCTCTTTATCATAAAATTTCTATTTTTTGTACTTTTCCGTTCGTCCTAGATGACACCGTCCCAGCCTAACCCAAAGCAAAATCAAAGGTATTGCCTTAGAATTTACGTGTACCTGCATATTAAGTGAAACGTCCTCAAAAACTGGTCTTCGACTGTCTTCATATAGCCACAGCCCTAGCTACATCCTATAGTTACTGGCTCAGAGTTTGAATACCTTCTAACTGCTTCCTTACCTTGTGCATTTTTCCCACAAGGAGAACAGAAAGTAACAAAACCAACTCATTTATATGACAAATCATTTATAAGTTTCCCCCTATTGCGAAAAGAATAATTATTTAATAAAGCTGACTATCAAAATATTCGCCCTTTTTTTGAATGTGGACTATTTGTCCATTCATATCATTTCCTATTACCATATGATACTACTGAAAGGTGGTGTTACTTATGAGTTTTACCAATAGCGATAGCTATGGATTATGTAAGGGGTGCTTTAAACAACAAAGGTTTTGCACATGTAAAGACTCCTACCATTCGGACACAGTTAACCAAGAAGTAACCGAACATTGTGACCAAACATTCTCTGAGCATAATCCACAATGCCAATCCATTGGGGAACAAGAACAGCAACAACTACAACAACAGGGTGGGCTTGAACAGGCACAAGGGCCTCAGAATCAAGAACAAATCCAAGAAGGGCAAAGTCAAGGGCCTCAAACGCAAGAACAACAACAAGGCGACCAAACCCAAGGAAATCAAACTCAAGGGCCTCAAACACAAAGCCAAAATGAGATACAAGAGCAAACGCAAATCCAGGACCAAACCGAAGACCAGGACCAAACTCAAGGACCTCAGTTACAAGCCCAAAGACATGGCGATCAAACTATGGAAAATAACCAGACCATTTCAACCCCGGTGGACGTGGATGGAGTCAATGTGAATGTTCAGTGTGGAGACTGTAAGCCTACTATAATTTTTCCAGATGACTTCTTTGAGAAAAATAAGAAGAAAAAGGATCACAATCAAAGGGGGGACGACATGGAAAATTGCAAATGTAAGGAAAATAAATGTCCAAAAGATTGTGATTGCTGTGTCCAAAATCTTGCAGACCTATTAAGAAAAGTACAAAATTTCCAAACTACTTTAACAAATCCAGCAAATCGAGCAATCGACATATATTTCAGCACAGTGAACGGATTGCCGAATCCATCTGAAGGACAAGTCATTTCAGATATAGTGGATTGTTCAGTCCTTAGGTTTAGACCTGCTGACCAGATTACGATTGTTCCGAATACAGCCGTACAATTATGTGATGTTGCAGGTATATGCGCGACAGATACAGATGCTACTCCTGAAATTTCCAATGTTTATGAATTTCTCCTCCAACAGGCTTATGAAGACACTGAAGATTGTTCCTACCAAAAAAGGAAGAAACCATGTAATTGTCCTTGCTGTGCTTCAGGTATTGGAGAAGAGTTAAGGTGTACAGCCAACTTCGGACTTCTCCTTGATGTTTATCTCAAGGGGCAGACCACAGCACTTCCTCTTTATGTGCTTACGGTAAAAGACTGCCTTGCTTACTTTGTAAACGATATTACTGATCTAGACTCGATTTGTGTCTTCTCACTATGTGCCATAAGTGGATTTACCGTTGTTAGTCAAACATTGGGCACAATAGATAGTGCCTAGAATTTATGCACTAACATGCTGCATTAAAAATCAATTATCTATCAGAAGATTTTAAGGCACGAATATTACTACTAACACCTAATCAGCCTTTTTCTTTCCCTCCAAAAATGGATGTTTGTATTAGTTGATTAACCTATACGCAAAAAACCTAGAAGCATATATTATTATTGAATTTAGAAACTTAATCTCAAGGAGGAAGTAATTTGATGATATATCATTCAGAAGGTAAACATTGCGGCTGTAAAGAACAGGAAGAGTGCACTTGCAAAAGAAGAATGGGAAATCATCCGAAGATGAATCATCATGGATATGATCATCATGGATATGAAAAATGTGAAATGCCTAAAAAAAATTGGTACGAAGAGAAAGAGCCTTGCCCAGACCGTGTAAAAGGATTCAATTTGTGCAAACAAAGAAATGAATTAAGGTGCTTTAAACATTGCGAGCCAATTTCCCAGCCATGTGATGCATTATTCTATAACTATTTTACCAGCAGGACTAATTTTGAATTTAGCGGGTTAGTTGTGATTAAAAATACAGGGAATCCAACTAGCGGCTGTTCTATGCAGATCCGTGTTACAGATAGAGCAGGCACTGCAATTGTTGCAACAGTTAGCGCTGGAGCATCAGTTCCAATCTTTGTTGAAGGGTTAACTTCGCTTGATATTGCTTGTCTTCCAAATGAACCAGAGCTTCCTGTACCAGCAACTTGCAGTGGCGAAGTCATCTTTGACCTTGAATACTGTGCGACAAGACTTTGTCTATAAGTAATGAACTTTGACAAAATAATTCATCAGTGTGAAGAATCCCTCTTAATGTTCATAATTAACTAAGAAATGATCCCACAAGAATTTAGTTAATCCCCTCCAATGTATTTTTCTTTAATATTTTTAAAGAAGAATCCCTGTTTATTATTTATGAGGAATTTCTGAAAAAAAGCATAGCTAATTTTGAACTAAATTTGTATTGTAGGTGAATTAACCAATATAAACACCCAAAAATGGGTGTTTATATTGGTTAATCAGCCCATGCCAAGAAACCCAATATACATATATTGATAGTATCTTTCAAGAATATGGGGAGGAAGCTTTTGTATGTTTTTTATAAATAGATCCTGTGGGTGTAGGGGCTTCCAACGATGCAATCAATGTCATAGAAGCGTTGGGGGCCCAAAAATATACATTAACGAAAGTATATGTACTGGAAAGTCAAAATCCGTGTTTAAACTTAAACACAGTGAAAAGGGAAAACATTATTTTGAGCATCATGGAAAGCATCATTGCAGATCGGATGACTGTGAAAAAGACAAGTGCAAATGCGATGACTGTGAAAAACACAAGTGTAAATGCGTTGACTGTGAAAAACACAAGTGCAAATGCGAGGATTGCGGGAAAAACAAGTGCAAATGCGAGGATTGCGGGAAAAACAAGTGCAAATGCGAGGATTGCTGGAAAGACAAGTGCAAATGCG
>NZ_PISD01000096.1 GCF_002835735.1 Cytobacillus horneckiae
GGAAAACCGGAGCTTCCGGTGAATAAATCGCATTTATTCCCCTAAAGCAAGAGAAAAGCAGAACCTCCCCCGAATAAAACGTCTTCTAATGAAGAGATTTTCCCATGCATGAAGACAATCTGAGAAATTTTAAAATCGGCCACTACAATCTTCAATAAATAAACCATGTATCGTTACAACAAAAAAAACAAATATTAACTATATGTATTATTTAACTTCAAAAATTCTTTGTGAATATCATCACTTATAAATGGCATCCCGCTTTCTTATGTTGTATTCTTATATGTAGCAAAAAAGTGGCTGCTGATGAAGTGGCAACTTTTATTTAATTTTCCCATTGGAATAATTGATAACTGAATAAGGAAGGGTGGAACATTGAAACAAATACTCAGCATTGTGAAACAGGATTTTCGGAATTTGAAGAGAGTTCCCCTTGTTGCTTTGCTGCTGATAGGTTTGGCCTTTTTACCTTCACTGTATGCCTGGTTTAATATTGCAGCGACATGGGATCCATATAGTGAAACAGGACAAATTAAAGTAGCAGTTGTGAATGAAGATGAGGGTGCAGAACTCGAAGGTAAAGAAATTAATATTGGTGACGAGCTTGTTGATAATTTAAAGGATAATGACAAGATGGGCTGGACATTTGTTGATCGCAAAACAGCGGAGAAAGGTGTTCGAGATGGTGACTTTTATGCAAGTGTCTATATTGACGATACTTTCTCAAAGCAGTTAACAGATGTTCTTAATGGAAATCCAAATGCGCCAGAGGTTCGTTATGAAGTGAATGAAAAGCTGAATGCGATTGCTCCGAAAATGACGTCTGCAGGTGCATCGGCGATTGTGGAGGAAATTAGCCAAAACTTCTTGGCAGAGGCTTCAGAAGCACTTTTCGCAGGCTTTAATGATATTGGCATTAAGCTGGAAGAAGAGTTGCCTACGATTCGGAAAGTTGAAAATAATATTTTTGAACTGGAGAAGCGGTTCCCAGAAATAAATGAATTAGGCGAAAAGATTGTTGATTTAAATGAAGAATGGCCTGAATTGAAAGGAACTATTAACAAGGTCATTGAGCTAGAAAAGCATTTTCCTGAATTAAATCAAGGTGCTCAGCAAATCTTAACTTTAGAGGAAAAATTACCTCAAGTGAACAGTATTGGTGAAAAAGTGCTTGAACTTGAAGGAATGATTCCTGAGATTGAAAAAGCTGCTGAAGGTTTAACTGATGCCAGTGCGAAGTTTTCCGACATTGCCGGGCAATTAAATACCGCTCTTGATGGTGTTCATAAGGCACAGGGAATTATAGCAAATGTGCAGCAAGCGGTGCCGACTGCCAATAAAATAGCAACGGATGCTACAGAGTATGTCAACCAGTTAAATAAATTTTTATCTGAGAATGAAGGAGCAATCAATCCAATATTGGATGTCATTGTTCAAAATGCAGTTATGATTCAAAATGGTGCAGATTCTATTGATTCGATTCTTAAGCAGCTTGAAAATGACCAAATGAATGAATCAGTCAAGAAATCGATCACCGCCTTGCAAAATCAAATAGAGACAAATATTCAATTATTAAATGATGCAATCAGCATGTTTTCAAAGTTAAATGATAATGGGCAATTCACGCCAATCATTAACCAATTAACAGCAGTTAAAAATAGTTTGGAGAACTTGAATTCATCACTATCTAATATTGGAGCCGGAAACATGTCATCCGATAAGATGAATTCAATTCGTCAGCAAGCTCAACAAGCGAGCAGGCAGGCGGGAGAATTAATCAATTATTTAAACGGTGGAGGCAGAGAGTCAATTAACCAGGCGATGGCCGATTTAAGGGCAGCTGCGCAAAAAGCCGGAACTGATTTAGAGCATTTGCAAGCGGAATTGCCAAATATAGAAGAAGTGCTTGCCAATGCAGAATCGATTGCCAATATCGGTGAGGGGCAGCTGGAGAAAATTATACAGGATCTGCCTGCAATCGAGGCAAAAGTTAATGAATTAGTAGAAACGATTCAAACTGAATTGCCAGTGGCCATTCGTGCTGTTCATGAAGTGAGTGATTTTATCCGTTCTGATTTACCTGGAGTAGAGGAAAAGATTCATGAAGCAGCCAAGTTTATCCGCAATGACCTTCCGGGTATCGAATCTGAGTTTTCCAGAATTGCTGGATTAGTTGAAGAAAACTTGCCAGAAGTGGAGAAAGGTTTAGCAGAGGTATCCAATTTTATTAAAACGAGTTTACCTGGTCTGGAAGATACGGTTGGAAAAACAGCAGAAGGCATCCGTCAATTTGAACAGAATAATGATTTGAATGAACTGATTGCTCTGTTAAAAAATGATATAAAAGAAGAAAGTGAATTCTTTTCAGAGCCGGTTAAGCTCGTTGAAGAAAACCTTTATCATATTCCAAATTACGGTTCTGCGAACACACCATTCTATACTGCCTTATGTTTATGGGTGGGCGCATTGCTTTTAGCCAATTTGCTGAAAACCGATGTTCACCCGAAAGATATGAGAGAAGAATATAAAACGCATCATATTTACCTAGGCAGGCTTGTCTTATTTTTGATTATAGCCTTTTTACAAGGCCTGATTGTAAGCTTGGGTGATTTGTTTATATTAGGCACTTACGCAGCCAATCCAGTTTGGTTTGTTGTATTTACCATAGCCATTGCCCTTATCTTTATGACAATTGTGTACACGATTGTATCAGTGTTCGGCAATATCGGAAAAGCGATTGCCATCATATTAATGGTGCTGCAGCTATCTGGTGCGGGAGGTACATTCCCAATTCAAGTGGCGCCGCCATTTTTCCAGGCAATCAATCCATTCCTGCCATTCACTCATGCGATAAATATTTTACGGGAAGCTGTAGGTGGCATTGTGCCAAGTGTCGTTTGGCTAAGCTTTTTCTACTTATTCCTATTCTTCCTAGCAGCCTTAATCTTAGGGCTTGTATTGAAAAAGCCATTAACTCCTTGGTTAAGTAAAACAGCTGAAAAATCAAGATCAAGTCGAATGGTCGATTAATAGGTTAAAGACCCTCACATTATGTAGAGGGTCTTTGCTATATACAATGAACGAAGATGATATAGAAGCCTTAGAGACGATGAGGCATGATCAGGCGCTGTTTCTGAAGCCACAATTTAAATGTAAACGTTTTTCTTCACTATCTCGGCTCCATGCACACGACTTCCTTTTATCCCCTTGAATAAAGAATTAACCATGTTAAGATAGATATCGTTGAAGAATGAGCGGATGAAAAACACAACTTTTAAGGAGTGTTAAAATGTTGGAAAACAAAACAGTTGCATTTATCGGTGCAGGTTCAATGGCAGAATCGATGATTTCCGGAATGATTAAAGCGAATAAAGTTCCAGCAAATCGCATCTATGTGACGAATAAGTACAATGGTGACCGATTAACAGAGCTAAGAGAAAGATATGATATTCATACGATGCTGCAAAAGGAGCTTCCTTACGAAGAAATCGATTATTTTATTATGGCGATGAAACCGCATGGTGCAGAAGAAGCACTTGAAAATTTAAAAAGTAAAATCCGAGCGGATCAAGTGGTTATTTCCGTGTTAGCGGGCATTTCAACTGATTATATGGAGTCGCATCTAAATGAGGGACAGCAGGTTATTCGTGTGATGCCAAATACATCAAGCATGATACAGGAGTCAGCTACCGCTTTATCTTTAGGAGCCTATACAGAGAAACAGCATGAAAAGGATGTAAATGACTTGTTGGGATGTATGGGAGAGGTCTTCATTATTGATGAGGAGCAGATGGATGTATTTACTGGATTGGCAGGCAGCGGTCCAGCATACTTCTATTATTTAATGGAACAAATGGAAAAGGTCGGAGTAGAAAAAGGCTTAGAAGCGAAGGCAGCAAGGAAGATTGTTGCGCAAACCATTTATGGAGCAGCTAAAATGGTTCTCGAAAAAGATGAAGCGCCTGTTATTTTACGGGAAAAGGTTACTTCACCTAATGGAACAACGGCTTCAGGTGTAGAAGCACTAAAAGAGAACAATGGAGGCAAGGCGATTTCACAGGCAGTTTACCACGCAACAGCACGTTCGAAGGAAATTAGAGAAGAATTAGAAAGCGCGCATGTTCTTCATTAAAATAGAGAATAACCCGAAAAATTGGCAACGGAAATCACCGTTGCTTTTTGTATGCCTCACCTTTCGTCGTTAAAGACTATAATTAGAGGTGAGACCACATTGACAGTCATTACAACATTTGAAGATAAAAGAAGAGAAAAGCAGCTTAAATATGAAAAGTCAGTACTAAAAGAAATTTCAGTGAAGAATTTAAAGGAGAAAGTAAAACATTACTTCGGTTCTTCACGTTTAGTCTCAGGGCTATTAATGAATTCAGGTATAGAGGAAGCATGCTACGATGTTGCCATTGAAGCTTATTTACTTGGTGCTCATTATAGCCACTTTGGAAGGAATGGGGAGCCTATCGAAAAGGTTCAAGAACGGTGTGCAAAGGAAAAAACCCATTTTACCGACACCTTATATAATTTCCTTCTATACTGGAGTCAAGGAGAAGAAGGCGTGCTTAGTGAATCGTTATATTATATTTGCGAGGAGTACGTAAACAGCTGGTGGATGGAAGGCTTTATCAATGGCCAGCGCAGGCATAAGCTCCGTCTTCATTAATTAACGCTTCTTCCGTTCTATTACTCCGCCTTGTCCCATATATTTAAATGAGGACGAGCGGGGAGTGATATTCTTGTGAGGAAAAAAATTAAAGCAGGCGCGTTTATTTTTGGATTAGCGGTTTTATTTTTTATATTGCAATATGATTTCACTGAGAATGATTCATGGAATTCCTGGAACCTGCCGCTTTCAGGGAAAATTATTTTATTAGATCCCGGTCATGGTGGACCAGACGGCGGGGCAGGGAGTCAGGATGTATTAGAGAAGGATATTGCCTTGGATGTTTCTTTAAAGCTAAGGGACTATTTGCAGGAGCAGGGTGCCCTTGTCATGATGACTCGTGAGGATGACCGCGATCTTGCGCCGGAAGAAACAAAGGGGTATAGTCGTCGCAAAGTCGAAGATTTAAAGAAGCGGCTTGATATGATAAATAATAGCGATGCTGAATTTTATGTCAGTATTCATTTGAATTCAATTCCGTCCCCAAAATGGAGCGGAGCACAAACGTTCTACGCACCGCATATTGCAGAAAACCCAAGAGCCGCCAAGTTTATACAGGATGAATTGATCACCAATTTAGAAAATACAACGAGGCGTGCGAAAGAACTAAGGCATGTATATATTTTGGAACATTCCAAAAAGCCGGGTGCTTTAGTAGAAATAGGTTTTCTATCCAATCACAACGAACGGGCGCTTCTGCAGCAGGATGATTATCAGAATAAATTAGCTGCTTCCATTTATAATGGGATATTGCGTTATTATTCAGATGAGAAAGAACTAAAGATAGAGGATGAATGATGCTAATATTAGCATCATTTTTTTATCCATTACCATCCTTTAGTTACCATTTATGATATTGGCGAAATTATCAGGCAGTGCAATAGTGAAACAATCCTAACTATGTTAAAATATATTTTATAGTTATTCTAATATGGAAACGAATACAAAAGGCGGTGCGCAGGTAATGATAACAGAACAAAAAGTGATTGAAGCATTAGGAGATTTAAAAGAGCCATTTTTACATAAAACACTTGGTGAGTTAAATGCCATCACAGAGATTAAAATTAAAGAAGAGAAAAATCATGTAAGTGTGAAGGTATTGGTTGCAAAAACAGGTACTGCAGAACAATTGCAGCTTCAAACAGAAGTGGTCAATCGCATTAAAAGTGCAGGCGCTGATTCAGTAGGTATCCGCTTTAGCGAGCTTCCTGAAGAAGTGCTTTCACAGTACAGACAGGCTGCGCCAGAAGAAGATAAAGGTCTTCTTTCTCCAAATAGCAAAACAAAATTTATTGCGATTGCGAGCGGTAAAGGCGGCGTTGGGAAATCAACTGTATCAGTAAATTTAGCAGTATCATTAGCAAGACAAGGGAAAAAAGTAGGCTTAATTGATGCAGATATTTATGGATTCAGTGTGCCGGATATGATGGGCATCACTAAGCGTCCTGTTGTTCGCGGGGAAAGGATTATCCCTGTTGAAAGATTCGACGTAAAAGTTATTTCAATGGGCTTCTTTGTTGAAGATAATGCACCGATCATCTGGAGAGGACCTATGCTTGGAAAAATGCTTAATAGCTTCTTCAATGAAGTAGAATGGGGAGACCTTGATTATCTACTATTAGACTTGCCTCCTGGAACTGGAGATGTAGCGCTGGATGTTCACACAATGCTTCCATCATGTAAAGAAATCATTGTAACAACTCCACACCCTACAGCCGCATTTGTAGCAGCCCGTGCCGGGGCAATGGCATTAAGAACCGAGCATGAAATCGTTGGTGTGATTGAAAATATGGCATTCTTCGAAAGTAAAGTAACTGGTGAAAAAGAATATGTATTTGGCCGCGGGGGAGGAGAGAAGCTTGCTGACGAATTAAGAACAGAAGTGCTAGGCCAGCTTCCGCTTCAACAGCCTGATTGGAATGATGATGATTTTGCCCCATCTATCTATGATGCAGATCACCGCCTAGGTAAAATATATACAGATATTGCGAAAAAAGTAATTGAAACGGTATAAAACATAAAAAAGCGAGTAACCAAGGTTGCTCGCTTTTTCCTATTATTGACCTCCACCGGTAGCTTCTTCTTCACCAGATCCGCTTTCTTGTCCGCCACCTTCACCGCCACCGCCACCGCCGGAACCTTTCCCTGCTTCTTCGGCTGCTTTTAGAAGTATATCTTGAAGCTTTGCTTTAAAAAGCGGACTTTCAAAAGTCTCAGTAATGACTGTCTTCAAATGTTCGCGATATTCCTGACTTTTCATTAAGTTCGTAATTTCTTTCTCCATTTCAGGATCTTTCATAACTTCCATCATCATCTTCTGATATTCAGGGTCTTTCATAAGATCTTTTAGCAGCTGCTCATTTTCATTTTTCATACTTTTAGCCATTGATTCTGCAAACTTTGGATCATCAAACGATTTTTTCCAAAATTCGCTCCCTTTTTCAGAGGTTAGCGTTGTTTCTATCGTATCTCTTACCATTCCCTGATCCATGACGAGCTGCTGCTTTATTTTCTCATCAGCAAGCAGCTCCTCCACTGCTTTTTTTCCATCATCTGTTTTTAATATATCAACAAGCATTTTCTTTGTCTGATCGTAGTCCATGTATCCTGCTTCATTTTGTCCGCATCCTGATAATACAAGAACTGCAATGAAAGACAGGATAAAAAGGCATTTTTTCATCTTTATAAGCCCCCTAATTGAAATATCCCTTACCATTAGAATGAAGAAAATGAGTCAATATTATGCGCGAAATGCAGAATACCTAGATTTTTCAAGTGGAGGTTGGTACAATCATTAAGTGAGATTATACGTTATGGGGGAAAAATAAATTGACTAGCCGTGTGTGGGTAAAGTTTTTTTTAACAACGCTGCTTGTCGGCGGAATCACGACAGGTATTGTTGGATTTATTGTCCGTTGGAATGAATTCGACCATCTTTTTGCAAATTTTGAATGGCTCGAAATTCTATCAGTATTATTTTGGTTGTTCGGTGTAGGTTTAATTTTTAGTATTATTAGTCAAATGGGATTTTTCGCATATTTAACTGTTCATCGCTTTGGTTTAGGGATATTTAAATCTTTATGGAATGGTGTTCAAATTATTTTAGTTCTTTTTGTGTTATTTGATCTTGTTTATTTCCGTTACAAAGCTTTTGCTGAACCAGGGGAAGGTGTTATCCCTTACTTCGGTTTGGTGGCAGTCATACTAATCGCTGGTCTGTTAGTTGCTGCACTGAAAGTGAAAACAACAAATAAAGGAGCCTTTATCCCTGCATTATTTTTCATGGTTGTTGTTACGACAATAGAATGGGTTCCGGTGTTAAGGGTAAACGAAGAAAGCTGGATTTGGCTTATGGTTTTCCCGTTGCTAATATGCAATGCGTATCAGCTGCTTATTTTACCAAAATATAATCAAGAATCTGCAATACAAAGACAACGCCTTGCAGCAAAAAAGTCGTCCACATAATGGACGGCTTTTTTTAATTTTATTTTATTTCCTCTGTAGAAGTACTAGCATTGGCAATCATTTCGGAAACCGTTACAAGCTTCAAATTATTTTCTTTAATATTCTCTATAATAGAAGGCAGCGCTTTTGCTGTTTGTTTTGCGGAGTCAGAAGCATGCATGAGAACGATATCTCCTTTTTTTGCTTTTCCAACACGTTCAACGATGGCGTTGGCACCTGGATTGGTCCAATCTTTAGAATCAATACTCCAATGGACAACGGTATAACCCAATCTTTTTGCTGACTCAAGCGTTTTTTTGTCAAAATGGCCTGTAGGCGGACGTACATAATTAATATCTTTTATATTTAGCTTTGCAAATGCGGTTTGTGCCTTGGCTATATCTTGTCTTATCTTGTCTGCTTCCAATTCCGTATAATCTTTGTATTCATATCCTAATATTCCAATTTCATACCCTTCCTTAACGATGCGAGAAACCAAATCAGGATGTCGCTCCGCCCACGATCCAGATAAAAAGAAGGTAGCCGCTTTAACATTTTCTTTTTTTAGAACATCCAAAATAGGCTCAGCTTTTTCGTCCCCCCAACCAATATTGAACGTGAGAGCGATATCGTTCTCCCCTTTATATATTGCCTTTGGATCATCTTTAGAAGAAAAAACAGGCATATGAATCGTCGTTTCCATAAACAAAAACATTGCTGTGAAAAAGGCTGCAATCAATATTAGTGTCAGCTGTTTAATTGTTTTAGCATGAAATACATAAAAAAATTTCAATGTCATCACCTCGTCCAATATATCCTTGTCTCATAACTATGCGGCGTGTTCCATAATAATGATTAAAAAAATGCTAATAAAATTTCGAAAGCTGGGATAACATAGAAATTACGAATATTGAAAGGATGTAGCCTGTGATAGGATTTATATTGAATGATAAAGAGCTGCAGGAAATGGAATACTTAATTAAAAGAGAAATGGACGAGATTTTATTTGATTTGGAGGACGAGCGGATAGCCCATGTTGTCAAACAATCTATGAAAGAAAAGTATAGTATTTTGTATTCTTTATTTAAAAGGATCGCTACTCCAGATGAGTGTGTAAAATATATGCTGAAGCATCAAAAGAAGGGTTAATTAAAATATATAAAAAAACTTTAAAAAAGTTATTGACGTTTTTAAATGTATGGTGGTATTATATTAAAGCAGTCGTTAATGACGACAACGATAAAATGTTTTTTAAAAAAGTTGTTGACATTAAGTTGCTGAAAATGTTATATTAATAAAGTCGCTTCTGAAGCGAATGAGATTGATCT